>NZ_MOYN02000017.1:0-87003 GCF_001896795.1 Thermomonospora sp. CIF 1 | reverse complement strand
CAACGATCCCAACAACATCATCCTCTGACGAGGAACCACAACCCCCACCCACACCAGGCAGAGGCTGACACAAGGCACTGGCTTTTGACACACTGTTGAGTTCTCAAGAAACGGACACCCACCTCGGAGCACCCACCCAACCAGGCAGGCCCCCGCGGGGCAACCCTTCTACTGTACCTGTTCGTCCCGGTTTGTCCAACTCGGTCCGATCAGGCCCACCACCGCCATCAGGGCGCGAAGTACCGCAACCATCTGGTTCTGTGGTGGTTTCCCCCGGGCCGGCCGCCTGCTCGGGCGTCCCGCTCCCCCGTGGGGCAGGTAGAACATTAGGTTGACCGCGCAAGGACGTCAAATCGAGGCCGTCAAGAGACAACGTCCCAGCTCAATCAGCTTGTTCCCGCCCAGGTGAGCCGGACCGGCGGAGCCTTGAGGCTGGTTCTGTGACGCACGCCTCACCGCTCCCGTGACCGGCCGACGGCCCGACCAGAGGCTCATCGGAGTCCTCCTGTCCGGCGTCACCAGCGAGTTCGCCCAGGTAGATCTCGGTTTCACCCGAGGTCTGGGCGAGGAACGCCCTACCGGTCCCGAGGGAGACGTTCAGTCCCCTGCTCTCCTGCTCGCCCCCACCGGGGAGGCTGCAAAGCGTCCCGCCCGCCGTCGAACAGCACCTGCACCGGCCCCTTCAGCCCAGCCGAGGAGCCCGTGGGACAGGACAGGCGACGGAAGCCTTGGTTCCCACGAGGATCCACTGCGCCTCACCAGAGTGGCCCCAGCTACAGAAGGTGAGCCCCATGCATCACAAGGCCGTGCCGTTGCGAGAGGGCGGTGAAACCCTGGCAGGTCTGAGTCGGTAGGCGCCTTCGTCCGTCTCTCACGGAAGGCAGGGAGCGGGATCTTCGTTCCCCTTGCTCATGCGCGTCACCGGACGATCGTTGTGAACGGTTTCGCCGCGAAGGCGCCCGGCAACGGGACCGGTCGAAGCTGGGGAGTCCGTGAGGACGGAGCGCGGATGTTCAACGGACCGATCACGCACAGGCCGTCCGCCTCTGTCACACGTCAGACGACCACGAGGCCGATCAGGCGCGGTGACCGCTGCGGGCCGGCGAGGAGCCCAGGTGACCGCCGCTTGCGCTACCGGAAGATTTCCCTGTTCACCGAGCAGGGCGGTGAGACCGGATGTCCTGCCGGCCTGGCTGAGGGTCCATCGCGGAAGCGACGAGCGCCCGGCCGCTGCGAGACCGGGCGCTCGGGCACGCTCCAGGCCGTCTCCGGGTGAACCGGTGCGGGCGGGTCAGGCCCGGCGCACGACCTCGACGCCGCCGACGTTGCGCTTGCCCCGCCGCAGCACCAGGAACCTGCCGTGCAGCAGGTCCTCGGTGGTGGGGACGGCCTCCTCCGAGGTGACCTTGGTGTTGTTCAGGTAGGCGCCGCCCTGGGCGATGGTGCGGCGGGCCTCCGACTTGCTCTTGCACAGGCCGCTGCCGGCCAGCAGGTCCACCACGGGCGGCAGGTCGCCGGGCGGGATCTCCATGCGGGGGACCTCGGCCAGCGCCGCGCCGAGGGTCCGCTCGTCCAGCTCCTCCAGGGCGCCCTGGCCGAACAGGGCGCGGGAGGCCGCGACGACCTTGGCGCACTCGTCGGCGCCGTGGACCAGGGTGGTGACCTCCTCGGCCAGCGCCCGCTGGGCGATGCGCGCGGCGGGGCGTTCGGCCGACTCCTTGACCAGCTGCTGGATCTCCTCGCGAGGGCGGAAGCTGAAGACCTTCAGGTACTTCTCCACGTCCCGGTCATCGGCGTTGATCCAGAACTGGTAGAAGGCGTACGGGGAGGTCAGCTCCGGGTCCAGCCAGTAGGTCTCGCCGCCTGCGGTCTTGCCGAACTTCGTGCCGTCGGCCTTGGTCAGCAGCGGGGTGGTCAGCGCGTGGGCGGTGCCGCCCTCCACCCGGCGGATCAGGTCGACGCCCGCGGTGAGGTTGCCCCACTGGTCGCTGCCGCCGGTCTGCAACCGGCAGCCGTAGCGCCGGTACAGCTCCAGGAAGTCCATCGCCTGCAGCAGCACGTAGCTGAACTCGGTGTAGCTCATGCCCGTGGTCTCCAGGCGGGTCTTGACCGTCTCACGGGCCAGCATCCGGTTGACCGGGAAGTGCTTGCCGATGTCGCGCAGGAACTCGATGGCCGTCATGGGCCCGGTCCACTCCAGGTTGCTGACCATGAGCGCGGCGTTGGGGCCCTCGAAGTCCAGGAACTTGGCGACCTGGGCGCGGATGCGCTCGACCCAGGCGGCGACCACTTCCTCGGAGTTGAGGGTGCGCTCGGCGCTCTTGCCGCTGGGGTCGCCGATCAGCCCGGTGGCGCCGCCGACCAGGCCGATGGGGCGGTGCCCGGCCAGCTGGAAGCGGCGCAGGGTCAGGATCTGGATGAGGTTGCCCAGATGCAGGCTGGGGGCGGTGGGGTCGAACCCGCAATAGAGGGTGACCGGCCCCGCGGCGAGCAGCGCCCGCAGTTCGTCCAGGTCGGTGGACTGCGCGATCAGGTCGCGCCACGCCAGGTCCTCAAGGACGTCGGTCACGGTCTCCCTCGTCTTCCGCCATGTTTTCCGGGTTTTCGGGTTCGCCCCTCAGGGTGCCCGATGGGGCGCCGCCCACGGTAACGGTATTCACCGGCCGCCGGTGACGTGACGGACCGGGACGTGCGGTTCGTGCCCTGAGGTGGAAGCGGGCACGAGCCCCGGTCTGTTCCCGGCTCGCCTGCCGCAGCCGCGGGGCCGGCCGGTGAAGTCCAGTTCTACCAGGTGTCCCGCGGGACGGGTGCGGGTCCCGGCCGGTGCAGAGCAGACGGTCCCGGTACCGGACGGTCGCCGTCCGTTGGAGCTTGGGACCGGGTACCTGGGCATGGTGCAGGTGCCGCCCAGTGCGGGCAGACATCTCAGGACGAGCACACCGATGAGCTCTTTGGTGATGCTCCCGCTTTCAGGGCCGACTCCCCTGCCTGCATCCGATGCCCTTGCTTTTGTCCGGGGTACCGGGATTCCCGGTTGAGACGGCGGAGGGGTTCGGCGAACCCCTTTCCAGCATCCGCGGTTTCGGGTGGTGGAAACGGCGGGCCCACGGGGGCGCGGTGCCGGGTCGTCCCCGGTCGCCACACATCCCGGCCTGCGGGAACGGCGCGCTGAAAGGTTCAGCCCGTGCCGGTGGTCCTGCGGCGGCGGGGGACGTGCATGCGGTACTGCGACACGCTCGGTTCGCCGTCGATCCAAAAACGCCAGGGAGTCTCCTTGGCGGCGCTCACTCCGACACGCGGCCCCGTCCGCACCCGCGAGGGGTCCACCGGGTCGCCGGCCAGGACGCGCAGCGGGGAGTCGGCGTCGCAGGCGTCCAGGCCGTTGTGCTCGCGGGCGACGCCGAGGGCCTGGCAGAGCCGGGCCGGGCCGCGGGCCAGGTCGCGGAAGGAGGAGCGGGGACGGCGGGCGGCGGCCAGGTCACGGCCGTCGATGACCTCGCCGGCGCGCAGCAGCACCGCCGAGGCCGTGCCGTCCGGGCCGCACACCAGGTTCATGCAAAAGTGCATGCCGTAGGTGAAGTACACGTACACATGCCCGGGCGGTCCCCACATCACCGCGTTGCGGGGAGTGCGCCCCCGGTAGGAGTGGGACGCCGGATCCATCGGCCCGGCGTACGCCTCGACCTCGGTGAGGCGTATCGCGACCTCGCCGTCGCCGGTGCGGTGGACGACGATCTGGCCGAGCAGGCTGGGAGCGACCTCCTCGACGGGGCGGTCGAAGAAGTCACGGTCGAGGAGGTCGCTCATGTCGGCCCGAGGAGGGTCGGCATGGTCCCCGTCCGTCCTCGGCTAAAAGTCCGATCCGGAGGCCCAGGCGGCGTGCTCGTTGACCAGGGCGCGCAGTTCGGCCAGCTGCTCGCGGACCCGCTCGGGGCTGGTGCCGCCGTGGGCCTTGCGGGAGGCCAGGGCGCCCTGCACGTTCAGCACCTCCCGGACGTCGGGGGTCAGGTGCGGGGAGACCTTGGCCAGCTCCTCGTCGGTGAGGTCGCCGAAGTCCTTGTCGTGGACCTGGCACCACACCACCAGGTGGCCGACGACCTCGTGGGCCTCGCGGAACGGCACGCCGCGCCGCACCAGCAGCTCGGCCAGGTCGGTGGCCAGGGCGAAGCCCTCGGGGGCGGTGTCCTCCAGCCGTTCGGTGTTGACCCGCATGGTGGCGATCAGCCCGGACATGGCCGGCAGCACCAGCAGCAGGGTCTCCACGGCGTCGAAGACGCCTTCCTTGTCCTCCTGCAGGTCGCGGTTGTAGGTCAGCGGCAAGCCCTTGAGGGTGGTCAGCAGCCCGACCAGGTGGCCGATGAGGCGGCCGGCCTTGCCGCGGGCCAGCTCGGCCACGTCGGGGTTCTTCTTCTGGGGCATGATGGACGAGCCGGTGGCGTAGGCGTCGTCCATCTCGATCCAGCGGAACTCCTGGGAGGCCCACAGCACGATCTCTTCGCCGAGCCGGGACAGGTGGACGCCGATCATGGCGGCGGCGAAAAGGAACTCGGCGGCGAAGTCGCGGTCGCTGACGGCGTCCATGGAGTTGGCCGCGGGGGCGTCGAAGCCCAGTTCCTCGGCGACCGCCTTGGGGTCCAGCGGCAGCGAGGAGCCGGCCAGGGCGCCGGCGCCCAGCGGGCAGATCGCGGCGCGCTTGTCCCAGTCGCGCAGCCGGTCGATGTCGCGGGCCAGCGGGTGGACGTGCGCCAGCAGCTGGTGGGAGAACAGCACCGGCTGGGCGTGCTGCAGGTGGGTCATGCCGGGGGCGGCCACGTCCAGGTTGTGCTCGGCCTGGGCGATGAGCGCGGTCTCCAGTTCCACCAGGCGGCTGACGATCTGGCGGACGTGGTCGCGCAGGTACAGCCGCAGGTCGGTGGCGACCTGGTCGTTGCGGCTGCGGCCGGCGCGCAGCTTGCCGCCCAGGGAGCCGAGGCGTTCCAGCAGGCCGCGTTCCAGGGCGGTGTGGACGTCCTCGTCGGCGACGGTGGGCCGGAACTCCCCGGAGCGGCAGGCCTGCTCCAGGTCGTCCAGGGCGCCCAGCATGCGGGTCAGCTCCTCGTCGGTGAGCAGGCCGGCCCGGTGCAGCACGCGGGCGTGGGCGCGCGAGCCCATCAGGTCGTACGGGGCCAGCCGCCAGTCGAACTGGACGCTCACCGACAGCCGGGCCAGCGCCTCCGACGGACCGCCTTCGAACCGGCCGCCCCACAACCTCGTCGGTGCCTTGCTCACGCTACTCCCGTTCTGGTTCGTCGCAGCGGGGCCGCGACGGCTCGCGGGCCCTCCGCGCGGTCTTCTCCGTATGTCCCTCGACCGCCCCTCCGGCCGGTCAAGTCGTCGGCGGACCTCGTTCCCGGCCCCCGTGACGCCCTGGTGGGCGAGGCGCCGGACGGGGTGGGGCAAGATCTTCGGCTCAGGCCGCGCGGCCCGCTCGCGTGTGGTCTTTTCAGTGTCTGGACATGCAGAGCCTACCGGGCGGGAACGGCCGAAGCGCCCTCGGTCGCCGACCCGGCTGTGCCCGCCCGCTGTGATGCGGCGCGCGTCCGCGTTCCCCGGCCGGTCGATGGGCATGACCGTCCGGGTGTGCGGTGATGCGGGCCTTTTGGCGGGGCCTGGAGGGGCCTGTGTGCTCGTCTTTCGAACGCGTCGGCCGAGGCCTTGGTGAGGTTCACCACATCGGGCCTGTGCGGCGCGTTCGCCGTCGGGGCCCGTTGCCCGTCGGCCCGCCCGCCGCCACCGCGGGCGGGCCGGTGCGGCCGGCTTCAGCCCTGGACGCGACGGTCGCGGACGGCGGCGATCTTGCTGGGCAGGCTCCACAGTTCCACGAAGCCCTTGGCCAGGCTCTGGTCGAAGGTGTCGCCGGTGTCGTAGGTGGCCAGGTCGTGGTCGTACAGGGAGGCGTCGCTGCGCCGGCCGGTGACCACGGCGCGGCCGCCGTGCAGCGTCATGCGGATCTCGCCGGAGACGTGCTTTTGGGACTCGGCGATGAAGGCGTCCAGGGAACGCTTGAGCGGGGAGTACCACAGCCCGTCGTAGACCAGTTCGCCCCAGCGCTGGTCGACGCTGCGCTTGAAGCGGGCCAGGTCGCGTTCGACGGTGACGTTCTCCAGCTCCATGTGCGCGGTGATCAGCGCGATGGCGGCGGGGGCCTCGTAGACCTCGCGGCTCTTGATGCCGACCAGGCGGTCTTCGACCATGTCGATGCGGCCCACGCCCTGGGCGCCGGCGCGCTGGTTGAGCTCCTCGATGATCTGCAGCGGGGTCAGCTCCCGGCCGTCGAGGGCCACGGGCACGCCGGCGCGGAAGGTGATGACCACCTCGTCCGGGTCGCGCTGGGCGGACGGGTCGGAGGTGTAGTCGTAGAGGTCCTCGATGGGCGCGTTCCAGATGTCCTCCAGGAAGCCGGTCTCCACGGCCCGGCCCCACAGGTTCTGGTCGATGGAGTAGGGGGACTTGGCCGACACGTCGATCGGCAGGCCCTTGGACTCGGCGTACTCGATGGCCTTGTCGCGGGTCCAGGCGAAGTCGCGGGCCGGGGCGATGACCTTCAGGTCCGGGTTCAGCGCCGCCAGGCCGGCCTCGAAGCGGACCTGGTCGTTGCCCTTGCCGGTGCAGCCGTGGGCGACGGCGGTGCCGCCGAACTCCTTGGCGGCGGCGGCCAGGTGCTTGACGATCAGCGGCCGCGACAGCGCCGACACCAGCGGGTAGCGGTCCATGTAGAGGGCGTTGGCCTGCAGGGCCGGGACGCAGAAGTCGGAGGCGAACTCCTCGCGGGCGTCCACCACCACGGCCTCGACGGCGCCGCAGGCCAGTGCCCGCTTGCGGATGACCTCCAGGTCCTCGCCGCCCTGGCCGACGTCGACGGCGACGGCGATGACCTCCCCGCCGGTCTGCTCGGCGAGGTAGGGGATGGCCACGGAGGTGTCCAGGCCTCCGGAATATGCGAGTACGACCCGCTCGGTCATGGGTGATCTCCTGTTCGGGCAGTGCTGGAAGAGAAAGGGATGTGTCGGAGGCGGGGGCCGCAGGGCCCCTAGCCTCGTCGTTCGGTCAGCCGGAGCAGGGCGTCGGCCAGCGCCTGCCCGCCCTGGGGATCGCGGGAGATGACCAGGATGGAGTCGTCGCCGGCGACGGTGCCCAGCACCTCGGGCCATTCGGCGTGGTCGATGGCCGAGGCCAGGTACTGGGCGGCGCCCGGCGGGGTGCGCACGATGACCAGGTTGGCCGACGCCTCGGCGGACACCAGCAGTTCCTGGGCCAGCCGGGCGAGCCGGCCGTGGAAGGTCTCGGCCGAGCCGGTGCGGGCGCGCGGGATGCGCTCGCCGCCCTCGCCGGGGACGGCGTAGATCAGGCTGCCGTCCTCGGCGCGCAGCCGCACCGCGCCGATCTCCACCAGGTCCCGCGAGAGTGTCGCCTGGGTGACCTCCACGCCCTCGGCGGCCAGCAGGCGGGCCAGTTCCGCCTGGGAGTGGACGGGGTGCTTGCCGAGCAGCTCGACGACGCGGGCCTGGCGCGCCGCCTTGGTCATCGGGGTGGCGGCGCCCGTTCCCCGCTCGCCGGAGGCGGTGGGTCTGCGGACGGTCCGCTCGCCGTTCACCCTCCGCCCTCCTCCGTCGCGGTCTGCCGCAGCAGCCAGGTCAGCAGGGCCTTTTGGGCGTGCAGCCGGTTTTCGGCCTCGTCCCACACCAGGCTGTGCGGGCCGTCCAGGACCTCGGCGCTGATCTCCTTGCCGCGGTAGGCGGGCAGGCAGTGCAGCACCGACACCTGCGGGCCGGCCAGCGCGACCTTCTCCTCGTCGACCCGGTAGGGCTCGAAGACGGCCAGGTCTTTTGCGTCCTGGCCCATGGAGACCCAGGTGTCGGTGGCCAGCACGTCGGCGCCGTCGGCGGCGGCCTTGGGGTCGGTGGTGACCTGCACCGAGCCGCCGGTGCCGGCGGCGATCTCCTCGGCGCGCGCCACGACGGCCGGGTCGGGGGCGTAGCCGGCGGGGGCGGCGATGCGCACGTGCATGCCGGCGGTGGCGCCGCCCAGCAGGTAGGAGTGGGCCATGTTGTTGGCGCCGTCGCCCAGGTAGGCCAGGGTCACCCCGGCCAAGCCGCCCTTGGCCTCCCGGATGGTCTGCAGGTCGGCCAGGATCTGGCAGGGGTGGAACTGGTCGGTGAGGGCGTTGACGACCGGGACCGAGGAGAAGGCGGCCATCTCCTCCACCCGCTCCTGGCCGCTGGTGCGCCAGACGATCGCGGCGACCTGGCGTTCCAGCACCCGGGCGGTGTCGGCGATGGTCTCGCCCCGGCCGAGCTGGCTGGTGCCGGCGTCCATCACCAGGGCGTGGCCGCCGAGTTCGGCGATGCCGACGGCGAAAGAGATGCGGGTGCGGGTGGAGTGCTTGTCGAACAGCACCGCCACCGTCCGCGGCCCCTCCAGGGGGCGGTGGGCGAAGCGGTCGCGCTTCATGGCGGCGGCCAGGTCGAGGACTTCGGCCTGCTCGGCGGGGGTCAGGTCGTCGTCCCGCAGGAAATGGCGCACCATCTGTCAGCTCTCCTTGGGGGTGGCGGCGTCGAGGACGGAGGGCAGGGCGTCGATCAGTGCCTGGACCTGCTCGGCGGTGACGATCAGCGGCGGGGCGAGCCTGATCACATTCGGCTGGACGGCGTTGACCAGGAAGCCGGCGTCCCGGGCCGCCGCCTCCACCTGTACTGCCAGCGGTTCGGTCAAGACCAGGCCCAGCCACAGGCCGCGGCCCCGCACGCTCTCGAGCAGGGGGTGGGCGATGGCGGACAGGCCCTCCTTCAGCAGGGCGCCGACCTTGGTGACGTGGTCGAGCAGCCCCTCGGCCTCGATGGTACGCAGTACCGCCAGCGCGGCGGCGGCCGAGACCGGATTGCCCCCGAAAGTGCTGCCGTGGTCGCCCTTGGCGAACAGTTCACCATAGGGGCCGAAGCCGATGCAGGCGCCGATCGGCAGTCCCCCGCCCAGGCCCTTGGCCAGGGTGAGGATGTCGGGCCGCACCCCTTCGTGCTGGTGGGCGAACCAGGTGCCGGTGCGGCCGATGGCCGACTGGATCTCGTCGATGACGAGCAGGGCGCCGCTCTGGTCGCAGATGTCGCGGGCGGCGCTCAGGTAGCCGTCGGGCGGGGGGACGACGCCGCCCTCGCCGAGGGTGGGCTCCAGGAACACCGCGGCGCACTGCGGGGTGACGGCCTGGCGCAGGGCGTCGGCGTCGCCGTAGGGGACGAAGCGCACGTCGATGGCGTAGGGGCCGAACGGCTCGCGGATGGCGTGCTTGCCGGTCAGCGACAGGGCGCCCATCGTGCGGCCGTGGAAGCCGTTCTCGGCGGCCACGAAGTAGGTGCGCTCATGCGCCTTGGCGTACTTGATGGCCAGTTTGAGGGCGCACTCGTTGGCCTCGGTGCCGCTGTTGGACAGAAACACCCGGGCCTTGGCGCCGTGCTCGCCGAGCAGCCGGCGCAGCCGTTCGGCCAGCTGCACCTCCGGTTCGTTGACGAACAGGTTGGAGGTGTGGGCGATGGCACCGACCTGGGCGGTGACCGCCTCGATGAGGGCGGGGTGGCCGTGGCCGAGGGAACTGACGGCGATCCCTGCGATGAAGTCCAGGTACTCCTTGCCGTCGGCGTCGCGGACCAGGCAGCCCTGCCCGGACACCAGCGCCACCGGCGGCAGCCCGTAGTTGGGCATGAACGCCGCCCGGTAGCGCTCCAGCAGCTTCTGGGAGCTCACGCGGCCCCTCCCCGGCCCGGCACCACCATGGTGCCGATGCCCTCGTCGGTGAACACTTCCAGCAGCAGCGCGTGCGGCACCCGGCCGTCCAGGACGTGGGCCTGGGGGACGCCGCCGCGCACCGCCTGCAGGCAGGCCTCCATCTTGGGGACCATGCCCGCCGACAGGGTCGGCAGCAGCTCGGCCAGCTCGTCGGTGGTGAGCCGGTCGATGACCTCGTCGCTGTTGGGCCAGTCGGCGTACAGGCCCTCCACGTCGGTGAGCACGATCAGCTTGACCGCGTCCAGCGCGACCGCCAGCGCCGAGGCGGCGGTGTCGGCGTTGACGTTGTAGATCTGGCCGTCGTCGCCGCGGGCCACGCTGGAGATCACCGGGATGCGGCCGTCGTCCAGCAGGCTGCGCACCGCGCCGGTCTGCACTTCCACGATCTCGCCGACCTGGCCGAGATCGACCTCTTGGCCGTCGACGACGGCGCGTTTGCGTTCGGCGGTCAGCAGGTTGGCGTCCTCGCCGCTCATGCCGACCGCGAACGGGCCGTGCCGGTTGATCAGGCCGACCACGTCCCGTCCGACCTGGCCGACCAGGACCATCCGGACGACCTCCATGGCCTCGGGGGTGGTGACGCGCAGCCCGGCGGTGAAGCGGGATTCGATGCCGTGCTTTTCCAGGGCGGCGTTGATCTGCGGGCCGCCGCCGTGCACGATCACCGGTTTGATCCCGGCGTACCGCAGGAACACCACGTCCTCGGCGAAGGAGTGCCGCAGTGCCTCATCCGTCATGGCGTGCCCGCCGTATTTGATGACGACGGTCTTGCCGTGGAAGCGCTCCAGCCACGGCAGCGCCTCGATCAGCGTGGCGGCCTTGGCCAGCACCCGGCTCCGCTGCGCGCTCATCGCCTGCCTCTCACGTGGAGTACGCCGAGTTCTCGTGGACGTACTCGGCGGTCAGGTCGGTCGTCCAGACGGTCGCCGAGGCCGGGCCCGCCGACAGGTCCACGGTGATGGTCACCTCGCGGGGGCTCAGGTCGACCTTGCCGCGGTCGTCGCCGACCGCGCCGCCCCGGCACACCCACACCCCGTTGATGGCCACGTTGATCTTGTCGGGTTCGAAGACGGCCTCGGTGGAGCCGACCGCCGCCAGCACCCGGCCCCAGTTGGGGTCCTCGCCGTGGATGGCGCACTTGAGGAGGTTGTTGCGGGCGATGGCGCGGCCGACGGTGACGGCGTCGAAGTCGCTGGCGGCGCCGACGACCTCGATGGCGATGGTCTTGGAGGCGCCTTCGGCGTCGTTGAGCAGCTGGCGGGTCAGGTCGGCGCAGACCTCGGTGAGCAGCGCGGTGAACTCCGCCTCATCGGGGGTGGTGCCGCTGGCGCCGGAGGCCAGCAGCAGCACGGTGTCGTTGGTGGAGATGCACCCGTCGGTGTCGAGGCGGTCGAAGGTGACCGCGGTGGCCGCGCGCAGCGCCCGATCCAGCGCGGCGGAGTCCAGGTCGGCGTCGGTGGTCAGCACGCACAGCATGGTGGCCAGCGAGGGGGCCAGCATGCCGGCGCCCTTGGCCATGCCGCCGATGGTGTAGCCGTCGGCGCGCCGGAAGGCGATCTTGGCGACCTTGTCGGTGGTGCGGATGGCGTCGGCGGCGGCCAGCCCGCCGTCGCGGGACAGCTGCCCGGCGGCCACGTCGATCGCCGGCAGCAGCTTGTCCATGGGCAGTCGCTCGCCGATCAGGCCGGTGGAGCAGACCGCGATCTCGCCGGCGGAGTCCTGCAGCACCTGGCCGACCTTCTCGGCGGTGGCGTGGGTGTCCTGGAAGCCGGGGGCGCCGGTGCAGGCGTTGGCGCCGCCGGAGTTGAGCACCACCGCGCGCACCCGGCCGCCGCGCAGCACCTGCTGGGACCACAGGACGGGGGCGGCCTTGACCCGGTTGCGGGTGAAGACCCCGGCCGCGGCGCGGGACGGCCCGTCGTTGACGACCAGGGCCAGATCGCGCGCCTCGCCGCCTTTGATGCCGGCGGCGACGCCGGCGGCGCGGAATCCGAGGGGAGCGGTAACGCTCACGGGGACACTCCGATCGTGGTGAGTCCGAGCTGTTCGGGCAGGCCGAGGGCGAGGTTGGCGCTTTGCACGGCGCCCCCGGCGGTGCCTTTGACGAGGTTGTCGATGGCGCCGACGGCCACCAGGCGCCCGGCGCGCTCGTCGACGGCGACCTGGATGAGGGCGGTGTTGGCGCCCAGGGTCATGGCGGTGGCGGGCCACTGGCCCTCCGGCAGCAGCCGGACGAACGGCTCGTCGGCGTAGGCGTCGGCGTAGGCGCGGCGGACGGCGCCCGCGTCCACCCCGGGCTTGACCTTGGCGGTGCAGGTGGCCAGGATGCCGCGGCTCATCGGCGCCAGGGTGGGGGTGAAGGAGACGGTGACCGGGCGGCCGGCCACCGCGCTGAGGTTCTGGACGATCTCGGGGGTGTGGCGGTGCACACCGCCGACGCCATAGGCCGACATCGAGCCCATGACCTCGCTGCCCAGCAGGTGGGGTTTGGGGCTCTTGCCGGCGCCGGAGGTGCCGGAGGCGGCCACCACCACCACGTCCGGTTCCACCAAGTCGGCGGCGAAGGCCGGCCACAGCGCCAGCGTGGAGACCGTTGGGTAGCAGCCGGGCACCGCGATGCGGCGGGCGCCGCGCAGCCGCTCGCGCTGCCCCGGCAGCTCCGGCAGCCCGTACGGCCAGGTGCCGGCGTGGGGGGTGCCGTAGAAGTGCTCCCAGTCGGCGGCGCTTTGCAGGCGGAAGTCGGCGCCGCAGTCGACCACCAGCACGTCCTCGCCGAGTTGTTCGGCCAGCGGGCCGGATTGGCCGTGCGGCAGCGCCAGGAAGACCACATCGTGCCCGGCCAGGGTCTGGGGGGTGGTCTCGGCCAGCACTCGCTCCCCCAGCGGCCACAGGTGGGGCTGCAGCGAGTCCAGCCGCGCCCCGGCGTTGGAGCCGGCCGTCAGGGCGCCGATCTCGAACTCGGGGTGACCGGCCAGGATGCGCAGCAGCTCGCCGCCCGCATACCCGCTGGCGCCGGCCACCGCCGCCTTGATTCCCATGGGGTTCCTCTCCGATCGCTCGGAAAGATTATGCATGAAGGTGGATGACTATCCAAGGCAGGGTGGACATCTTCTCACGATGTGGACGATATGTCGTCCTCGGCGCTGTATATCCATCCAACCCAGTGGTGCACCGTGACCACGATCGCCGGCCCTTGCGGGGGGCGGTGGCGGTACTGGGGGTACCGCTGCGCCAACAGATGAGCGGCCGCGTGCAGCTCCCGGGGGTCGTCGCTGACACGGGCCCGGCCGTCGGCGCGCACCCACCACAGCCGGCTCCAGTCGTCCTCGTAGTGGTCGGCCAGCACGCTCACCCACGGGTTGACGGCGATGTTGCGCAGCCGCTTGAGGTTGCGGGTGCGTTTGGGCTTGTGGTCGACCGCCATGTGGATCAGGTCGCCGTCCGCGGCCCGTTCCAGCGCGAACGTGGCGACCACCAGGTGCGGGCGTCCCCGCTCGTCCGCCGTGGCCAGCCGTACCACCGGCGCCCCGGCCAGTCTCCGCCGCGCCTGTTCGGCGTCCAGTTCCGGCATGCCGTCCCCGCCCCTTGCGTTCGCTCCGGTTCCGGCATACCCCCGTGCGGCGGGCGCGGCCGCAAAAGTCCAGAAAAAAGCCCGGGAAATGGGTGGGGCCCGGGGTTCTACCCTATCCCCGGGCCCCGCTGGGCCGCCCAATTGCACGCACCGGTCTCTTCGGTGACGCGAGGTTCAACTGAGACCGTCCGCCTTACCATTAGGCCACCGCGCCGCGAGAGGCGCGGACCGGAGTCGAACCGGCATGGACGACGGTTTCCCCCGCGTCGGCGCCGCCGGCGCCGGGCGGCGAATGCTGAATCTGGAGCGATAGCCTGAATCTGGCGGCGCCGCCCTCGTCCGGGAGGATTCCCGCCCGGTGCGGGCCGTACGGACACCGAGGGTGGAACCCGGGGGCCGTACCTGATGCGCCTTTCATCACGCTGAGCTTCAGTTTCAGCTTGCGCTCCATGCGCTCCCTCCGCGCGATGGCGGAGGGCGTCTTCAATGCTATCCCCTCCTACCGGATTTCTCTCGATCCCGGCGGGATCGAAAAAGGGGTCACTGGAACAGGTAGTCGAAGACGGCCTGGCCGACGTGCTGGTCGACGACCTCGGTGCCGTTGGCCTCCTCGCGGGCGAACTTGACGGCCTCCTGCAGTTTCTCGATGCGGTCCAGCAGCTCGTTGACCCGCTTGGCCGGCAGCGCGCCGGAGAACTTCACGGTGGTCCAGTAGCCCACCGGGACGTCCTCGTAGTAGACCTCGACCTGGGCGGGGTGGTGCTCGGTGGCCTCGGCCTTGACGTGGTTGCGCGGCACCTTCTTGGTCTTGACGGTGCGGACCGGCTCGGTGCGCCACACGTCGGTGGAGGCGTCGTAGGTCCAGGACTCGGCGGCGTCCAGCACCGGCAGCCTGCGGACGAAGCCCTGCAGCTCCTTGAGCTGTTTTTCCAAAAACAGCAGGTAGGTGACGGGAACGTCGCGCAGCAGGGTGCGGCCCTCCACCACGACGTCGGCCTTGGCGATGCAGTTGGTCCAGTCCTTGGTGGCGGTGACGTCGAACAGGCGGGTCAGCGCGGCGGCGACCTGACGCAGCACTTCCTCGGCCTTCACCTGCACCCGGGTGGACTCGGGCGGAAACTGCTCGCCGTCTTCGTCCTTGGGCTGGTAGGTGCGCGAGATACCGGACAGCGCCGGCAGTTTCTGCAGCGTCTGGTTCGCCTGGGCGAGCTCTTGGACGGATTTGCTCTTGACGCCCTTCTCAACGGCGATGATCTGATTGAGCTTCGCCATGCTCTGGTCCCCCTGTTCCTTTCGGACGGCGACCAACTTAGCAGCGCGAAATCGGCATCTCATGCCATTTTTCGGCTTGTCATCGCCGCGGGCCTTCCGGTTCCTCCAACAGCCCGCAGACCGGGTCCATGCGCAGCCATCGGGTGATGCCCAGCTCGTCCAGGAACGGCAGGTCGTGGCTGACCACGATGAGCGCCCCTTGATAGGCCTCCAGGGCCTGGACGAGCTGCCGGACGCTGGCCAGGTCCAGATTGTTGGTGGGCTCGTCCAGCAGCAGCAGTTGCGGAGGTGGGTCGGCCAGCAGCAGCGCGGCCAGCACGGCGCGGAACCGCTCACCGCCCGACAGCTGCCCGGCGAGCCGGTCGGCGCGCGCCCCGCGGAACAGGAAGCGGGCCAGCCCGGCGCGGATCTCGTTGGGCGAGGCGCCCGGGGCGAAGGCGCGGACGTTGTCGAGCACGCTGCGGGAGTCATCCAGCACATCCAGCCGCTGCGGCAGGTACCGCAGGCCCTCGACGCCGACCTTCACCTCGACCCCGGGCAACGGGCGCTCCCCCGTCACCGCGCGCAGCAAGGTGGTCTTGCCCGACCCGTTGGGGCCGGTGAGGGCGATCCGCTCCGGGCCGCGCACGATCAGCTCCCGCAGGGGTTTCGCCCCGTCCCGGCCGTCTTCATCGCCGGCGTCCGGCGTGGCGGGTCCGGCGGGCGGGGTCAGCCCGGTGACGGTGAGCACGGTGCGGCCGGCCGGCACCCGGGTGCGGGGCAGCTCGATGCGGATCTCGGCGTCGTCGCGCACCGCCTCCTCGGCCTCGGCCAGGCGTTCGCGGGCCTGCTGCAGGCGTTCTTCGTGCAGGATGCGGTGCTTGGCCGCCGACTCCTGGGCGGCCCGTTTGCGGGCGCCCATCACGATCTTGGGTTCGCGCTTGCTTTCATACATCTTCTTGCCGTAGCGCGCCCGGCGGGCCAGCTTGACCTGGGCTTCCATCAGGTCGCGGCGCTGCCGGCGCACCTCGGACTCGGCGGTCCGCACGGCCCGTTCGGCGGCCTCCTGCTCGATCGCCAGCATCTCCTGGTAGGCCGAGAAGTTGCCGCCGAAGGTCCGCAGCCGGCCCTCGCGCAGCTCGGCGATCTCATCGACCCGCTCCAGCAGCGCCCGGTCGTGGCTGACGACGATCAGCACGCCGGGCCAGGAGTCGACGGCCTCCTGCAGCCGCCGCCGGGCGTCCAGGTCGAGGTTGTTGGTGGGTTCGTCCAGCAGCAGCACCTGCGGGCGGCGCAGCAGCAGCGCGGCCAGCCCGACCAGCATGGCCTCTCCGCCGGACAGGGTGGCCACGGTGCGGTCCAGCTCCACGTGCCCCAGGCCGAGCCGGTCCAGCTCGGCGCGGGAGCGTTCCTCCACATCCCAGTCGTCGCCGACGGCGGCGAAGTTGGCCTCGGTGGCCTCGCCGCGTTCGATGGCGTGCAGGGCGGTGCGGGCGGCGGTGATGCCCAGCAGGTCGGAGACGGTGCGGGCGGTCTGCAGCGGAAGACGCTGCGGCAGGTATCCGATGCTCCCGGCGACCGTGATGGTGCCGGACTGCGGGCGCAGCTCCCCGGCGATCAGCCGCAGCAGCGTGGACTTGCCGGAGCCGTTGAGGCCGACCAGTCCGGTGCGGCAGGCGTTGAACGCCCCGTCCAGGCCGGTCAGGACGGGGGTGCCGTCGGGCCAGGCGAAGGTGACGCCGGAAAGGACCACGGCGGGGGACATGAGGCGGTTCTCCTTTGCGTGCCGGAACGTTCACATCGGGAGACACCGCGGACAGCGCGTAACGCGCCGAGCAGAAGGGATTCGTCCTGAGGCAGGGTCCACTGAGGTCACGCGCTGCGAGCCGGCGGGCATCGCGCCACGGCCGGTCGTCTGCGCGGTGTCTGTGACCTCAGTGCTCCACCGAAACCCCCGCCCGTCGGGAACAGGACCCGTTCACGGTAGGAGAAAACGGCGGCGCCCCGCAACCGGGATTCGGCCGCGGGGCGCCGGGACGGCTCACCAGAGGCGGCGGGTCAGGCGCCGCGCAACACGGCGCCGGTGCGTTCGGCCGCCAGCGCCACCGCCGCGTCGCGGGCCCGGCCCACCTCCTCGGCGGTGAGGGTGCGGTCGGGGGCGCGGAAACGCAGCGTGAAGGCCAGCGACTTGCGGCCCTCGCCGATCTGCTCGCCGGTGTAGACGTCGAACAGCCGGATCGACTCCAGCAGCTCCCCGGCCCCCTCGCGGAGGGCGGCCTCGACCTCGGCGGCCGGGCGGGAGGCGTCCACGATCAGCGCGACGTCCTGGGTGGCCGGCGGGTAGGTGGACACCTGCGGCGCCCGCACCGGCCCGGGCACGGCCAGGCGCGACAGTTCCAGCTCCATCGCGGCGGTGCGCGCCGGCAGCCCGTAGGCGGCGATGACCCGCGGGTGCAGCTCACCGGCGTGCCCGACCAGGACGTCGCCGGCATGCAGGGCGGCGCAGCGGCCCGGGTGCCAGGGGGCGTGCCGGTCGGCCCGCGCGGTCAGCTCCACGCCGCTTTCGCGGGCCACGGTGCGCGCGGCCTCGATGGCGTCGGCCCAGCTCGCCGGGCGTCCCTGCCCCCACCAGCCGGCCTGCTCGCGGTCACCGGCCACCACCACGGCCACCCGCAGCGGCTGGTCGGGCAGCGCCGCCTCCAGGGAGGCGATCTCCTCGGGGGTGGGGCCGCGGTCGACCGCCAGGCGGGGCGCCTTGGGCGGGGCGTCCGGGCGGGGCCGGTACACCAGGCCCATCTCGAACAGGCCCACATCGCTTTGGCCGCGTCCGACGTTGCGGGCCAGGGCCTTCAGCAGGCCCGGCAGCAGCGTGGTGCGCAGCAGCGGCTCCTCCTCGGTCAGCGGGTTGGCCACCCGCAGTGCCCGGCGCCGCTCGTCGTCGGCGGAAAGCTGCAGGTCGTCGAAGTCCTTGGCGCCGATGAACGGGAAGCACAAGGTCTCCACGTACCCGGCGGCGGCCAGCGCCCGGCCGACCCGGCGGCGGCGGCGCTGCTCGGGGGTCAGGCCCTGCCCGGCGATCGGCCGGGGCGGGCGGGCCGGGATCTCCTCATACCCCTCCAGGCGGATGACCTCTTCGGCCAGGTCGTTGGGGTCGGTCAGATCGGGACGCCAGGAAGGGGGCGCCACGGTCAGCGTCTGGTCCCCGGTGACCGTGCAGCCGATCTCGGTGAGCCGCCGCACCACGGTGTCGCGGCTGTAGGTCACCCCGGCGACCTTGCCCGGGTGGTCGGCGGGGATGGTGATGGTGGTCTGCTCGACCGGCACCTGGGCGTGGGTGACGCCCGGGACGATCTCGGCGCCGCCCAGCTCGGCCAGCAGCTGCGCGGCCCGGTAGGAGGCATACAGCGGCAGCTCGCGGTCGACGCCGCGTTCGAACCGGTAGGAGGCCTCGCTGCTGAGCTTGTGGCGGCGCACCATGCGGGCGACGCCGATGGCGTCGAAGTGGGCGGCCTCGATGACGATGTCGGTGGAGTTCTCGTCGATCTCGGTGGCCAGGCCGCCCATCGTCCCGGCCAGCGAGATCGGGCCGGAGGCGTCGGTGATGAGGATGTCCTCCGGGTCCAGGGCGCGGGTGACGTGGTCGAGGGTCTCCAGCTTCTCCCCCGGCCGGGCCCGCCGCACCACGATCTCGCCGGTCAGCTTGCCGCGGTCGAAGGCGTGCAGCGGCTGGCCCAGCTCCAGCATCAGGTAGTTGGTGACGTCCACGGCCAGCGACACCGGGCGCATGCCGGCGCGGTACAGCCGCACCTGCATCCACAGCGGAGTGGCCGCCGCCGGGTTCAGGCCGCGGATCTGGCGCAGCACGAACCGGTCGCAGGCGGTGGGGTCGTCGATGCTCGCCGGGTAGCCCGGCTGGTCGTCGGTGTCGGGCAGCCGGACGGCGGCCGGGTCGCGGAACGGCACGCCGTAGGCGATGGCGGCCTCGCGCGCCACCCCGCGGATCGACAGCGCATAGCCGCGGTCGGGGGTGACGGCGATGTCGAGGACCTCGTCGCGGATGCCCAGCAGCTCGATGGCGTCGGCGCCGACCCGCTCATCGCCCGGCAGCACCAGGATGCCGCTGTGGTCGTCCCCGATGCCCAGCTCGGCGACCGAGCAGATCATGCCTTCGGAGATCTTGCCGTAGGTCTTGCGGGCGCCGATCTCAAAGCCGCCGGGCAGCCGGCAGCCGGGCAGCGCGACGACGACCTTGTCGCCCTCGGTGAAGTTGCGGGCGCCGCAGATGATGTTGCGCGGCTTGTCCTCGCCGACCTCCACCTGGCAGTAGCGGATCGGCTTTTTGAAGCCGGTCAGCTCCTCGATGGCCAGGACCTGGCCGACCACCAGCGGACCGGTGACGTCGTGGCCGGCGGCCTCGACGGTCTCCACCTCCAGCCCGGCGGCGATCAGCTTGGCGGCCAGGTCGCGGCCGGTGACGCCGGCGGGCAGCTCGACGTGCTCACGCAGCCAAGACAGCGGGACCCGCATCAGATCTCCATCCCGAACGGGAGGGTGAAGCGCACATCACCCTCGACCATGTCGTGCATGTCCGCCACGCCGTGCCGGAACATCAGCGTGCGCTCCACGCCCAGCCCGAACGCCCAGCCGCTGTAGCGCTCGGGGTCGACGCCGGCGGCCACCAGCACCCGCGGGTTGACCATGCCGCAGCCGCCCAGCTCGATCCACCCCTCGGAGCTGCAGGTGCGGCACGGCGGCGCGCCCGGCTCCGCCGAGGCGCCGTGGCACACGAAGCACTGCATGTCCACTTCGCCGGACGGCTCGGTGAAGGGGAAGTAGGACGGGCGCAGCCGCACCTTCAGGCCCTCGCCGAACATGCCCTCCACGAACGCGGCGATGGCGCCGCGCAGGTCGGCCATGGTCAGTCCCTCATCCACCGCCAGGCCCTCCAGCTGGTGGAACACCGGGGTGTGGGTGGCGTCCAGCTCGTCGGTGCGGAAGGTGCGGCCGGGCACCACCACGTACACCGGCAGCGGGCGCGACAGCAGCGCCCGCACCTGCACCGGGGAGGTGTGGGTGCGCAGCACCAGCCCGCTGTCTTCGCTTTCGACGAAGAAGGTGTCCTGCATGGTGCGGGCCGGGTGGTCGGGCTGGATGTTCAGGGCGTCGAAGTTGTACCACTCGGCCTCGACCTCGGGCCCTTCGGCGATCTCAAAGCCCATCGAGACGAACACGTCGGCCATCCGCTCGGCGATGGTGGTCACCGGGTGGCGGGCGCCGCGGGGGGCGCGGTCCCACGGCAGCGTGACATCGACGGTCTCCTCGATGAGGACGCGCTGGTCGCGTTCTTCCTCCAGCTCCGCCTGGCGGCGCTTGAGGGCCTCGGCGACCGCCTTGCGGGCCGCGCCCACCCGCTTGCCGGCCTCGGCGCGGGCGTGCGGGGGCAGCGCGCCGATCTCCCGGTTGGCCAGTGCCAGCGGGGAGCGGTCCCCGGCGTGCTCCAGGCGGACCTTCTTGAGCTCCTCGAGGTCGCCGGCGGCGGCGATGGCGGCCAGCGCCGCGTCGCGGGCGCGCTCGACCTCCTCCGGTTGCAGCGCGCTGACCTCGACAGGGTCGAACGACTTATTGGGTGCAGACATGGTGGTGACAACTCCAGCCAGGGCGTGATCGCCCGCGAGTGTAGTGGTGCCTGGATCGTCAGGCCGGAACGCCGGTCGAGCCCGCGCGGCGCGATCCCGTCAGGCGTAGTCGGGGGCGCCGGCGGGCAGGGTAAATCGGAACTCCGCGCCGCCGCCGGGGGCGCGCCGCACCGCGATGGTGCCGCCGTGCGCCTCCACCAGGCCCTTGACGATGAACAGGCCGAGCCCGGTGCCGCCGCGCCGGTTGCCGCCGGGGCCGCGCCAGAACTGGCGGAACACGCGCTGGGCCGCCTCGGGCGGGATGCCCTCGCCCTCGTCGCGTACCGAGACGGCGGCCCCGAGGCCGTCCGGCGCGTCCACCCGCTCGATCACGATAGTCACAGTACCAGCGCCGTGCCGGACCGCGTTCTCCAGCAGGTTGCCCAGGATCTGGTCGATCTTGTCCGGGTCCAGCCACATCTCCGGCAGATCGTCGTCGGCGATCAGGCAGAACCGGTCGGCCGGGTCGCCGGCGGCCACCCGCCCGGCGATCACCTTGCGGGCCTCTTCGACCAGGTCGACCACCTGGCGGCGCATCTCCAGGCGGCCGGCCTCGATCCGCGACACATCCAGCAGTTCGCTGATCAGCCGGGTCACCCGGTCGGCGTCGGCGTTGACCGTCTCCAGCATCACCCGCTTCTGGTCGTCGGTGAAGCGGTGCCACTTGGCCAGCAGGGTGGCGGTGAAGCCCTTGACGCTGGTGAGCGGGGAGCGCAGCTCGTGGGCGACGGTGGAGACCAGGTCGGCCCGATCCCGCTCCTGCCGGGCCCGGCGGGCGGCGTCGCGGAAGCTGACGATGAAACGTTCCACCGCTCCCCCGCGGGAGCGCCGGTACGACGCCGTCACCAGCAGCTCGGTGCCGCCGGTCATGAACAGCGGGTACTCGGGGTGGCGGGTGCGGGTGGCCAGGCCGCCGTAGGGGTCCAGGCACTTCCACCAGTCGCGGCCCTCGGCGTCGTGCAGCGGCAGCACGTCGCGGAAGTCACGGCCCAGCGCGTCCTCGGCCTTGATCCCGGTCAGCCGGGTGGCGGCGCGGTTGAACACCACCACCCGCGCGTTCTCGTCGGCCACCAGCAGCCCGTCGGGCAGTTCGTCGGCCGGCACCCAGGCCGCGTCCCGATCCTGCCCGCGGGGCAGGCCCAAGTCGCGACGGGAACCGGGCATGGGGAGTCGCGACTCGTGCGGGGAGTTCTCGACACCCACCAGCGCCTCCAGAGCACCCGTGAAACGCGGCCTGTCGGTAGTAGAGCCTATAGCCACAGCATGGGGCAGCGGGACCCGCAAAACCCCTTACCGGCAAGGCTTTTCTTCGTTTTCGGCGGACATGCCCGTTTTCGGCGATACCGGGATCAGCTCAGCGAGGAGGTGCGTCCGGCCGCGACCGCCTCGGCCACGGTGCGGTAGCCGGTGAAGACCTTGTCCAGGCCGGTGATCTGGAACAGCCGCCACTGCTGCGGCCGCACCCGGGCCAGGCTGAGCTCGCCGCCGCGAGCGCGCAGTTCGTTGCGGACGCCGACCAGGGCGCCCAGCCCGCCGGCGTCGCAGAAGCCGACTCCGGAAAAGTCCAGGACCAGCCGTCCGCCGCCGCCGGCGGTGGCCTGGCGGCCCAGCTCGCTCAGCCGGGCGCGCAGGGCCCGGACGGTGCGCAGATCGATCTCGCCGGTGACCGCGGCCACCAGCGTCCCGTCGTGCACACCGGTGACCGTCACGGTCAGCTCGGCGCCCCGACCTGCTTCCTCGGGGGGTGGGCAGGCGCCGGCGGTCTTTCCGCAGCGCGCCATGGCCGCCGCCGAGCGCGGCCCGTGATAGTGCGATCGTCGTGAACGCGGCACCTGAGGCGCCTTCCTGTCGTAGTAGAGCATCGTCGCCCCCCTTGTCGCGGCGTCGGCACCGCTCCTTCGGTAACGACACCGGAGGAGATGCGCAGATTCCCTCGCCGTTCCCCAGCCGCCGAGGCATCCGCTCCCTGGTGCAAAGACGACCCCGCCAAGTGAGCCACTGCCAGGTCGTGAAATTCTCACAACCATCCTGGCAGCCCGGACAGCTTTGAAGATCGTTACGGGGAGTCCGGAAGCGGCCAGGGTTTTTGCCGAATGCGGACAACCATTCAGGCCGCTTGGACGTTGTCGGCGCCCGGCGATCAGGAGGGGCGGGCGGAAGAGACCCCGTCCGCCGGGGCGGCGCCGGGCACGGCCCGCCCGGCGCGCTGGGCGCGGGCGGAAGCGTACAGGCACACCGCGGCCGCGGTCGCCAGATTCAGGCTCTCGGCCCGGCCGTAAATGGGGACCCGGACGACATGATCGACCGCGCGCAGGATCTCCTCGGGCAGGCCCCATGCCTCGTTGCCGAACACCCAGGCGGTGGGGCGGTCCAGCAGCCCGCCGTCGAGCGCCGCATCCAGGGTGTGCTCCCCCGCCCCGTCGGCGGCCAGCACCGTCAGCCCGCACTCGCGCAGCGCGCCGATCAGCGTCTCGAAACGGGTGCCGGCCACCACCGGCACGTGGAACAGGCTGCCCGCCGAGGCCCGCACGCACTTGCCGTTATAGGGGTCCACCGACGCGTCGGTGAACACCACCGCGTCACAGCCGGCCGCGTCCGCGGTGCGCAGCACCGTTCCGGCGTTGCCCGGATCGCGCACATGCGCCAGCACGGTCACCAGCGTGGGCGGTGGCGAGAGCGCATCGGCCAGTGACACGTCGACGAAGGTGCACACCCCCAGCAGGCCCTGCGGGGTGACGGTCTGCGCCAGCTCGGCCATGACCTCGCCGCTGACCCGCAGCACCGGCACCCCGGCCCGCTCGGCGGCCGTCACCAACTCGGCGTGCCGGGACTCGGCCTCGGCCGTGGTGAACAGCTCCGTCAGCACGCCGGGCAGTCCCAGCGCCTCCCGCACCGCCTGCGGGCCCTCGGCCAGGAACCGGCGTTCGCGGTGCCGGAAGGTGCGCTTGGCGAGCCGCCGGGCCGACTTCACCCGGGGCGAGCGGATGGAGGTCAGCTCGCGGCCCGCCATGGCATGCGCACTTTCCGTCCAGATGACCCGTCGCCGAACGATCGTCAGGCGGCCTTGGCGTCCTGTGCCGGCAGCGCCTGCTTGGCCAGCTCGACCAGGGTCTTGAAGACCTCGGGGTCATTGACCGCCAGCTCGGCCAGCATGCGCCGGTCGACCTCCAGCTCGGCGGCCTTCAGGCCCTGGATGAACCGGTTGTAGGTCATGCCGTTGGCGCGGGCGGCGGCGTTGATCCGCTGGATCCACAGCCGGCGGAACTGGCCCTTGCGGTCCTTGCGGTCCCGGTAGGCGTAGGTCATCGAGTGGAGCATCTGCTCCTTGGCCTTGCGGTACAGGCGGGAACGCTGTCCCCGGTAACCGCGGGCCCGCTCCAGGACGACCCGGCGCTTCTTGGCGGCGTTGACAGCCCGCTTCACACGTGCCACGTGATGTTCTCCTTTACGCGAGGCCGGAGGCCGGCAGGCCCCCGCCGAGGTTGTCGAAGGTCCTCAGAAGGTCCGAGGGGTGGCTACTTGCGAAGCAGCTTCTTGATCATCTTGGTGTCGGCGTCCGCGACCACGACCCGGCCGGCCAACCGACGGGTGCGCTTGGAGGGCTTGTGCTCCAGCAGGTGGTTGCGGTTGGCGCGGCGGCGCGTCACCTTGCCGGAGCCGGTCAGCTTGAAGCGCTTCTTCGCACCGCTGTGGGTCTTGGTCTTCGGCATGGTCGCCGTCGTCTCCCTCATTCCTCGTCCCGCGCAAACGCGGGGGCATGCACGAATCGGGCGCCCGTCACGGATCCCATGACGGCGCGCCCGTCCGACGCACCGATGTACGTGTCGATCACACCCTGCCGGTTCACCGGCCAGGATGGCGCTCCGGGCACAGCACAACCCGGACGCGCGGTCCCACCGCGCGACCTTGCAGATCAGGTCGCATACGTGGGCGGCGGCCGCCCCGGCCTCAACGGCCGGGGCGCTCAGCCTTCGGCTCGCGCGCGGGCGCGCGCCGCATTGCGTTCGGCCCTGGCCTCCGCCTTCTTCTTGTGCGGGCCGATCACCATGATCATGTTACGGCCGTCCTGCTTGGGCCGCGACTCCACGAAGCCGAGGTCGGCGACGTCGTCGGCGAGCCGCTGCAGCAGCCTGAAGCCCAGCTCGGGGCGAGACTGCTCACGCCCCCGGAACATGATCGTGACCTTGACCTTGTCCCCGCCCTTGAGGAACCGCACCACGTGACCCTTCTTGGTCTCGTAGTCGTGCGGATCGATCTTGGGCCGGAGCTTGATCTCCTTGATGACCGTATGCGCCTGATTACGCCGCGCCTCGCGGGCCTTCATCGCGGACTCGTACTTGAACTTGCCGTAGTCCATCAACTTGGCCACCGGGGGACGCGCGGTCGGCGCGACCTCCACCAAGTCCAGATCGGCCTCACGGGCAAGCTCAAGTGCCTTGACGATGGGCACGATGCCCACCTGTTCGCCGTTCGGACCGACGAGCCGGACCTCGGGCACACGAATGCGCTCGTTGATACGCGGTTCGGCGCTGATGGGACCTCCTTGGGGCGTCGTGTTGGTCTGTGTCCTGAGCCGACCGGTCGCACCCGAGGGCCCTCATAACGAAAAGCCCCGCACGACTCACATGCGGGGCCACCATCGGTCGCCTCGGCGGCTTACGCCGCCAAAGCTCGGGGACCGCCCACGCCGCCGCTGCGACGCGGAACCGTCCGCCGGACCGATGACCCTCCGGCCGCCTGGCCGGACAGGTGGGAGTGGCCTCCGCTTGAGCACCCGGATGCTGGTCGCCTCCGGGTCGGTCAGCGCATAACACTATCAGGTTTATTCCCACTCTACCTCATCGGCGTCTCGCCGAGGAGGCCCCGTGCGGGCCGGCGCTAACCGGCGCGGGCGGCCAGTTCGGCCTCTCCGGCCGCCCGCATCGCCTCGACCGGGACGTCCCGGCGGCCGGTCATCATCTGCACCTGGCGGACGGCCTGGTGCAGCAGCATCGGGAACCCGCCGACGACCGTGCCGCCGGCCCGCTGTACGGCCTTGGCCAGCTCGGTGGGCCAGGGGGCGTACACCGCGTCGAACACCGCCGCGCCGCAGCCGGCGACCAGCTCGGCATAGGGGTCGGCGGCCCGGCCCGGCAGGGTGGAGGCCACCAGATCGGCCGGCAGGACCTCGGCGAGCCGGTCGAGGGTGACCACCTCGACCTGCAGTCCCAGCCGCAGCCCCACCTGGCGGGTCTCGGCGGCGCGGCTCACCCGGCGCACGGCCAGCGTCGCCGAGCGCAGGCCGAGTTCGCTCAGCGCGGCCAGGGTGGAGGCGGCGGTGGCCCCGCCGCCCAGCACCACCGCCGAGCGGGGCGCGCGTACGCCGGCCTCGGTCAGCGCGGTCACGATGCCGTACACGTCGGTGTTGTCGCCGAACCTGCGCCCGTCCCGCCAGACGATCGTGTTGACCCCGCCGACCGTCTCCGCCAGCTGCGAGGCCTCGTCCACCAGTTTCAGGGCGGTCCGCTTCAGCGGCATCGTCAGCGACAGGCCCGCCCACTCGGGGCCGAGGCGGTCCAGCAGGGGCGCCAGGCCTGCCTCGTCGCACTCGATCGCCTCGTACGTCCAGTCGGTCAGTCCCATCGCCGCGTAAGCGGCGCGGTGCAGCACCGGCGACAGCGAGTGGGCGATGGGCGAGCCGAGGACCGCTGCGCGTGGCACTCAGCCGCCTCCGTTCTGCTTGTTGCGGTTGTACTTGGCCACCAGGCGGTCGTGCTCCTCCTGGGTGCGGGAGAACTCGGTGATGCCCTTCTCCGGGTCGGTGGTGACGAAGTAGAGCCAGCCGTCGTTGGAGGGGGCGAAGACCGCCTCGATGGCCTCGGCGCCGGGGTTGCAGATCGCGCCGGGAGGCATCCCCCGGTGCCGGTAGGTGTTGTACGGGCTGTTGGAGGCCCGTTCCTCGCCGGTGGCCTCGATCCCGAAGGTGCCGTTGGCGTACTTGGTGGTGCTGTCCATCTGGAGCAGCATCCCCTTCTTGATCCGGTTGAAGATCACCTCGGAGATCTTGGGCATGTCGGAGGACTTGCCGCTCTCGGCCTGGATGATGCTGGCCATCGTGATCACCGTGCCGGGCTTCATCCGCGCCTCCTTGGCCCTGGCCTCCAGGTCCAGGTCGTCGGCGGCCTTGTTGAAGCGCTCGACCATCATCTTCAGGATGGACTCGGCGTTGCCGTTGGGGTCCAGGTCGTAGCGGCCGGGCCACAGGTAGCCCTCCACCTTGCCGCCGGCATAGGGCGGCAGCGGCAGCCCTCTGGGGTTCTTGACCACGGCGTGGAAGTCCCGCTTGGGGATGCCGGTCTTGTCCGACAGAAGCTCGATGACCTTGGTGACGCGCAGCCCTTCGGGAATGGTGATCTGGGTGCCGGCGCGGGACTTGGGGTCCAGCAGCAGGGCCAGCGCGGCGGCGGCCGACATCTTCTTGCGCATGGCGTAAAAGCCCGGCTGGATGCTCGCCGCCCGCGGGTCCTTGTCGGCCACCTTGCGGTAGGCCTTGCTGCTTTTGATCACGCCGGCGGCCACCAGCCGCTCGGCGATGACCTGGCCGGTGTCGCCCTCCTTGATCTGGACGGTGACCCGGCCGGTGCCCTGCCCGGTGTAGTCGGGGACGGCCAGGCGTTTCTCCAGGGCCAGCAACCCCAGCAGCCCGCCCCCGCCGAACACCGCCACCAGGAAGGCCAGCGAGAACATCACGGCGGCGCGACTGTTGATCTTGCGTCGGCGCTGCCGCTTGCGGGCCGCGGTCTGCGCCTGCCGCTCGTACTGCTCGTCGTAATGGCCCTCGTAGCCCTCGTAGCGGTCGTCGTAGTGGCCGTCGTAACGCTCGTCGTAATGCCCGTCGTAGCGTTCGCCGTAGTGGCCTTGATAACGGTCGTCGCGATAGCCGTCGTGGTACCCGTCGTAGTACCCGCCATGATCCTCATAGCGGTCGTCGTAGCGGCCCTCGTAACGGTCGTCGTGACCGACGTAGCGGCCGCCGCGCGGGCCGCGCCGGCCCCCCGATGCGGGGTCTTCGAAGAGATCAAGGTCGTTCATGAGCTTCCCCGGACGATCTCGCCGGGCGGCCGTCCCGTCAGGCGTTCCCCGTCCAGGGCCGCCTGCAGCAGGACGGCGGCGGCGGCCTGATCGACCACCTGACGCCGGGCTTTACCGCGCACCCCCGACCGCCGCAGCTCCGCTTCGGCGGTGACGGTGGTGAGCCGCTCATCGTAGAGCCGGACGCCCCCGTCCGGCAGCAGCTGCGACAGCCGCCCGGCCAGCGCCTCGGCGAAGCGCCGGGCCTGGGCGGCGGCAGGACCCGAGCGGCCCGACAGCGAGGTGGGCAGGCCGACGATCACCTCAACGGCCTCATGCTCGGCCACCAGCTCGGCGATCCGGTCCAGGTCGCCCTTGCCCCGCCGGACGGTCTCCAGCGGAGTGGCCAAGATCCCGGCGGGGTCGCTGCGCGCCACCCCGATGCGGACGCTGCCGACATCGATGCCGAGCCGCACGCCCGGCCTCACGCCGGCATCACCGCCTCGGGCCCGCCGGGCGTCCGGCCGCAACAAGGTCCGTACACATGACGAACAATACGGGCAAAGTCCCGAACGGGGTTCGGGATCACGCGGAAACGACGGCGTGCTCGACGGCCGCCAGCGCCTTGTCGATGGCCGTCGGGTCGGCGCCGCCGCCCTGGGCCAGGTCGTCCTTGCCGCCTCCGCCGCCGCCGAGGGCCTTGGCCGCCACGCCGACCAGAGCGCCGGCCTTCAGGCCCCGCTCGCGGGCGCCCTCGGTGACCGCCACGACCACCACCGGGCGGTCCTTGGGCACGCCGGTGATCAGCACCACGGCGGGCCGGGACGCCAGCCGTCCCCGCACATCCAGCGCCAGCTTGCGCAGGTCGTCGGCGGTGGTGCCGTCGGGGGCGCGGTGCGCCACATAGGCGATGCCGTCGATGTCCTTGGCCGAGTCGGCCAGCGAGCCGGCCACCGCCAGCACCTGCGCCGAGCGCAGCCGCTCCAGTTCCTTTTCGGCCTCGCGCAGCCGGCCGATCACGGTGGAGATCCGCTCCGGCAGCTCCTCCTTGCGGACCTTGAGCTGTTCCGACAGCTGGGAGACCAGGACGCTCTCGCGGGCCAGGAAGCGGAAGGCGTCGATGCCGACCAGCGCCTCGATGCGGCGGACCCCGGCGCCGATGGAGGACTCCCCGAGCACCTTGATCAGCCCGAGCTGGCCGGAACGGGCCACGTGGGTGCCGCCGCACAGCTCCCGGGAGTAGTCGCCGACCTCCACGACCCGGACCTCATCGCCGTACTTCTCCCCGAACAGCGCCAGCGCGCCCATGGCGCGGGCCTGCTCGATGGAGGTGGTGAAGGCCCGCACGTCCAGGTCGTCCACCAGCACCGCGTTGACCTCGTCCTCCACATCGCGCAGCACGCTGGGCGGCACCGGCCCGGCGGAGGTGAAGTCGAAGCGGAAGCGGCCCGGGGAGTTCTCCGAACCGGCCTGGGCGGCCGACTCCCCCAGCGCCCGGCGGAACCCGGCGTGCACCATGTGGGTGGCGGTGTGGGAGCGGGAGATGGCCCGGCGCCGCTCCACGTCGATCTCGGCGAAGGCGGTGTCGCCGGCCTGGGCCTCCCCGGCGCGGACCTTGCCGCGGTGCACGATCAGCCCGGGCAGCGGGGACTGCACGTCGTGGACCTCGATCTCGGCGCCGCCGCCGGTGCGGATGCGGCCCTGGTCGGCCAGCTGGCCGCCGCCCTCGGCGTAGAAGGGGGTGCGGTCCAGCACCACCTCCACCTCGGTGCCGGCGCCGGCCGCCGGGACCGAGGCGCCGTTCACCAGCAGCCCCACCACGCGGGCCTCGCCGGTGACGTCGTGGTAGCCGAGGAAGTCGACCTTGCCGCCGGCCCGGTCCAGCAGCTCGCCGAGCACCGAGACGTCCAGGTTGCCGGTCTTCTTGGCGGCCGCGTCGGCCTTGGCCCGCTGCCGCTGCTCCTCCAGCAGCCGGCGGAAGCCCTCCTCGTCCACCGACAGGCCCTGCTCGGCGGCCATCTCCAGGGTCAGGTCGATGGGGAAGCCGTAGGTGTCGTGCAGGGTGAACGCCTGGGAGCCGCTGAGCACCTGCTTGCCGGCGCGCTTGGTCTCCGCCACCGCGGCGTCGAAGATCGCCGTGCCGGTGCGCAGCGTCTGCAGGAAGCGCTCCTCCTCGGCGTCGATCACCGCGTGGATGTTGGCGGCGGTGCTGATCAGCTCGGTGTACTGCTCGCCCATCGCGGCGATGGCCACCGCGGTCAGCTCGTGCATCAGCCCGGCGTCCTGGCCGCCCAGCAGCCGCAGGTTGCGGATGGCGCGGCGCAGCAGGCGGCGCAGCACATAGCCGCGGCCCTCGTTGGCGGGGATGACGCCGTCGGCGACCAGCATCGTCCCGGCGCGCACGTGGTCGGCGACCACCCGCAGCGAGACGTCGGCGCGGCGGTCGCGGCCGTAGCGGGTGCCGGTCAGCTCGGCGGCCTTGTCCAGGATGCGGCGCAGCGTGTCGGTCTCGTAGATGTTGTCGACGCCCTGCAGGATGGCGGCCATGCGCTCCAGGCCCATGCCGGTGTCGATGTTCTTGGCCGGCAGCGGCCCGGCGACGTCGAAGTCGGTCTTGCTGCGCACCGCCGACAGCTGCTCCTGCATGAAGACGAGGTTCCACACCTCCAGGTAGCGGTCCTCGTCGGCGATGGGGCCGCCCTCGCGTCCGTAGGCGGGGCCGCGGTCGTAGTAGATCTCCGAGCAGGGGCCGCCGGGGCCGGGCACGCCCATGTGCCAGTAGTTGTCGGCCAGGCCGCGGCGCTGGATCCGCTCCACGGGGATGCCGACCTTGCGGTGCCAGATGTCGGCGGCCTCGTCGTCATCGAGGTAGACGGTCACCCACAGCTTGTCCTCGGGGAAGCCGAAGCCGCCGTCGGAGACGGGGCGGGTCAGCAGCTCCCAGGCGTAGGGGATGGCGCCTTCCTTGAAGTAGTCCCCGATGGAGAAGTTCCCCAGCATCTGGAAGAACGTGGCGTGCCGGGTGGTCTTGCCGACCTCGTCGATGTCGGGGGTGCGCACGCACTTTTGGGCGCTGGTCATGCGCGGCGCGGGCGGGGTGCGCTGGCCCAGGAAGTACGGCTTGAACGGGACCATCCCGGCGGGGACCAGCAGCAGGGTGGGGTCCTCGGCGACCAGGCTGGCCGAGGGCACGACCGTGTGCCCCCGCTCCTCGAAGAACGCGAGGAAACGGCGTGCGACCTCTGCCGACTCCATCTCAGTGGCCATCCTTGTCTTCGTCGATGATGATGTATCGGGCGTTGAGGATCCGGCGCGGCCGGGGGGCCTGCGGCGGGTGCAGGTCGGCCTCGATGGCCTCGCGCAGCTGCTCCTCGCGGGCACGGGCCTCATCCCGCACGTCCTGCAGGAACAGCCATACCCGCTCGCGGGCGTCCAGCGCCCGGCCCGCGGCCCGGCCGGCCAGGCTCTGCGGAGTCAGCTGCCGGGTCATCCGGGTGACCTTGCGGGTGACCCACACTCCGGTGCCGGCGCCGACGGCGAGCCAGAACATGCGTCTCACCGGCGCCCCCTGCCTTCGGCGGCGCGGCGGGCCGGCAGTTCGGCCCGGGAGGAGCGCCGGGTGGTGTCCCTGGTGTACCCCAGGGCCTTGCGCACCCCGTAGGAGAAGGCGGCGGCTTTGATCACCGGACCGCCGAACACCGAGGAGACCACCGTGGTGACCGCCGAGACGTTCTGGGTGATCCCGGCGGCCTGCCGGGTGATGACGTCGGTGCGGCCGAGCTGCTCGTTGGCGCGGCGCACCGCCACGGTCATGTCCTCCAGCAGCGGAGCGGCCCGATCGGTCAGGTCCGACACCAGCTCGCTGGTCTCCCTCAGCAGCCGGGCCAACCGCAGCAGCGCATAGGCCAGGAAGGAGACCAAGATGGCCCAGAACAGGGCCACGATCAGGCCTGCCAGCTGTTCTGCAGTAAGCATCCGGATTTTCCGTTCGCGTCGCCGTCCGTCTCCCGGCCAGGTGCGGTGTTGCAGACCCTACCGCGCTCCCGGACGGTGGCCGTACCGGGTTTCCCCGCCGCGCGGCGTGCCGCGCGCCCTGCGCGAAAGCCGCGTCACGTTCCTACCGGCAGGTTAGCCGGTCCGGGCGGCGTTCATGGCCCACCCGGGGGTGTTGCGGCGTGCCCGCGGGTGACGTTTCCGCGACGTTTTCCGCAAGGAACGGCCGTCACCTGCCGTCGCGGGGGCCGCGCAGCACCGCGCGGATGCGTTCCAGGACCTCTGAGAACCTGGCCTCGGCGCCGTGCCGGGTCGGCCGGTAGTAGCGCCGGTCGCGGACGGTGTCGGGGGCGTACTGCTGGCGCACCACGCCGCCGGGGAAGTCGTGGGCGTACTTGTAGCCCTCGCCGTGGCCGATGCGCGCGGCGCCCTTGTAGTGGGCGTCGCGCAGGTGCGGCGGCACCGGCCCGGCCAGTCCCTTGCGGACGTCGCCGATCGCCTGGTCGATGGCGGTGATGACGGCGTTGGACTTGGGGGCCAGCGCCAGGTGGATCACCGCCTGGGCCAAGTTGATGCGGGCCTCGGGCAGTCCCACGAATTCCACGGCGTGGGCGGCGGCGACGGCGGTCTGCAGCGCGGTGGGGTCGGCCATGCCGACGTCCTCGCTGGCGTGGACGATCAGCCGCCGGGCGATGAAGCGGGGGTCTTCCCCCGCCTCCAGCATCCGGGCCAGGTAGTGCAGGGCGGCGTCCACGTCGCTGCCGCGGATGCTTTTGATGAACGCGCTGATGACGTCGTAGTGCTGGTCGCCGTCCCGGTCGTAGCGGACGGCGGCCCGGTCCACCGCCTTCTCCAGCACCGCCACATCGATGGTGGCCTTCGCCGCATCGGCCCGGCCGGCCCCGGCGACCAGCGCGGCGGCCTCCAGGTAGGTCAGGGCGCGGCGGGCGTCCCCGCCGGCCAGGCGGACCAGGTGGTCTGCGGCCTCGTCGGTGAGCGCCACGGCGCCGCCCAGCCCCCGTTCGTCGGTCAGCGCCCGCTCGATCACCCGGCGCAGGTCTTGTTCGCTCAGCGGCTGCAGCGTCAGCAGCAGGGAGCGGGACAGCAGCGGGCTGATCACCGAGAAGAAGGGGTTCTCGGTGGTGGCGCCGATGAAGGACACCCAGCGGTTCTCCACCGCCGGCAGCAGGGCGTCCTGCTGGGCCTTGTTGAAGCGGTGCACCTCGTCGACGAACAGGACGGTCTGCCGGCCGGTCATGCCCAGTTCGCGGCGGGCCGTCTCGATCTCGGCGCGGACTTTTTTGACCCCGTCGCTGACCGCCGAGATCTCCACGAAACGCCGCCGGGTGACGCCGGCGACGACGTAGGCCAGCGTGGTCTTGCCGGTGCCGGGCGGCCCCCACAGCACCAGCGACATCGGCGCGTCCCGGTCCACCAGCTGCCGGATGGGCGTGCCGGGGCCGAGCAGATGCTCCTGGCCGATCACCTCATCCAGGCCCCGCGGCCGCATCCGGACGGCCAGCGGCTGCCGCTCGGCGGGCAGGGCCGGGGCGGGATCGGCGGGCCGCTCGCCCGGCGCGTCGAAAAGGCTGTCCGGCTGTGCCGGGTCGACCCTGGACATGTGTTCGAGGCTAGCGGCCGGTGCCCCCTTTTTCGGTCATCGCCGGGTCTTGGGCGCAGTGGCCGGTGCCCTGCGACGGGGAGAGCCCGTTGGGCGAAGTCATGAATTTTCCCGTTTGACGAAGCTCTCCCGGCTGCGCCTGTGCTATCCAAAGGTTCCGGGAACGTCCTGTTTGCTCTGGACGTTGGGCAGCCCCGGAGGTGGAAGACCGGCGTGAGGGCGACAGGCATGAGAGGCCAGCGGGTCCCGCACGGCGTGGCGGGCCTGCTCGTGGTCCTCTTCGCGCTCACCGGGGTGGCGTTCAGCTACGGGCTGGGCGGGCACGCACCCCCGCCGACGCCGTGCGTCCTGCACGCCCTGTGGGCCGGGGACTCCGGCCCGGCCACCGTGGGCGTCCACGCGCCGGACGCCCAGGAGCAGGCGCAGACCCCGCCGCTGCAGCCGGGCCCGGCCGACTTCGACTCCTGCCTGTCGCTGGCGGTGCTGCTGACCCTGATGGTGCTGGGCCTGGCGGCCATGCCCAGGCCGCTGGGCACGCACCCGCGCCGGTTCGGATGGACGCTGAGCCCTCCGGTGTGGGCGCCGCCGCGCCCGCGTTCCCTGGCGGTTCTCCAGGTGTTGCGGCTGTAGGCCGACCCCAGGTGCGGCCGTGACGGCCGCGTGGTGTTCCGAGCCCGATCAGCCGTCTTTGAAGGGAATTTTCGTGTCCAAAAGCGCCAGGAACCGCCAAAAGAGGAACAACCCTCTCGTCCAGTCCGGCCCGCCCTGGGGTGCGATCGCCTTCTTCACCGTCATCGGCGTCATCGTCACCGCGGCCGTCGCCTTCGCCGCCTGGCAGGCGTTCAAGCCCGTCGAGCCCATCGCGGGGCTGATCGAACGGGACGGCCTGGAGCGCGGCCACGTGACGACCAAGATCGAATACGACACCAACCCGCCCATGGGCGGCAAGCACAACGCCGTCTGGCAGAACTGCGACGGCCGGGTCTACGACCAGCCGCTGCAGAACGAGCACGCGGTGCACTCGCTGGAGCACGGCGCCGTGTGGATCACCTACCGGCCCGGGCTGGACTCCAAGGCGCTCGGCAAGCTCAAGGACCGGGTGAGCAACACCGACTACACGATGCTGAGCCCGGTGCCGGACCAGGACTCCCCGATCGTGCTGACCGCCTGGGGCAAGCAGCTCAAGACCGACGACGCCGACGACGACCGCATCGACGCGTTCCTGCGGGCCTACGTCAAGGGCCCGCAGACCCCGGAGCCGGGCGCGGCGTGCATCGGCGGGAAGGACACGCCGTGAGCGGGGCCGCGCGGGCCGAGACGGCCGAGCACGAAGAGGGCGTGGAGAACGCCGCCCCCGCCGCGCCGCGCGGCCGGACCCTGTCGCTGGTGCTGGCGGGGCTGGTGGTCCTGATCGCGGTGGCGGTGGTCGCGGCGGCGGCGCTGCGGCCGTCCGTCCCCGGCCCCGACAGCCCCGAGGCGGGGTTCGCGCGGGACATGAGCACCCACCACGCCCAGGCGGTGCAGATGTCGTTCATGATCCGCGACGCCAGCGACGATGAGAAGATCCGGACGCTGGCCTACGACATCATCACCACCCAGTCCGCGCAGATCGGGATGATGACGGCCTGGCTGGACGCCTGGAAGGCGCCCAAGGTCGACCCCAAGGGGCCGATGCGGTGGATGTCCGGGCACGGCGGGCACGGCGGCGGCTCCGGCGCCGCGATGCCGGGGATGGCCACCGACCAGCAGCTGAAAGAGCTGGAGAGCGCCGAGGGCAAGGACGCCGAGGTGCTGTTTTTGAAGCTGATGATCGCCCACCACCGCGGCGGGGTGGAGATGGCCGAGGCGGTGCTGGCCCGCACCGACCGTGAGGAGGTGGAGCGGCTGGCCCGCACGATGGTCGAAGGGCAGAGCGCGGAGATCGAGCTGATGACCTCCATGCTCCGCGAGCGCGGGGCGGCCTGAGCCGCGGCGCGCCCGCAACACGGCGGCCTCGCCCTTTCCCAGGGCGAGGCCGCCGTCGCATGATCAGGACGTCGCGGCCTGCTCGGGCCGCACGTCGACCCCGGCCTCCTTGCGCTGCTGCTCGGTGATGCCGGTGGGCGCCCCGGTCAGCGGGTCGTAGCCGGAGGCGGCCTTGGGGAAGGCGATCACATCGCGGATGGACTCGCCGCCGGCCAGCAGCATGACGGTGCGGTCCCAGCCGAAGGCGATGCCGCCGTGCGGAGGCGGGCCGTACTTGAACGCCTCCAGCAGGAAGCCGAACTTGGCCTCGGCCTCCTCCTTGTTCAACCCCAGCACGTCGAAGACCCGCTGCTGCATCTCGGCGCGGTGGATACGGATGGAGCCGCCGCCGATCTCCATGCCGTTGCAGACCAGGTCGTAGGCGTCGGCCAGCGCGGTCTCCGGCTGCTCGTGGAAGGTGGCGGCGTACTCGGGCTTGGGCGCGGTGAACGGGTGGTGCACCGACGTCCAGCCGGTCTGGGCGCCGGAGTCGTCGCATTCGGGCTCGAAGATCGGCGGGTCCACGATCCACACGAACGACCAGGCCGACTCGTCGATCAGGCCGCAGCGGCGGCCGATCTCCAGCCGGGCGGCGCCCAGCAGCTCCCGGGAGGCGTGCGGCTGGCCGGCGGCGAAGAAGATCGCATCGCCCGGCTTCGCGCCGGCCGCCTTCGCCAGCCCGGCCCGCTCGGCGTCGGAGATGTTCTTGGCGACCGGCCCGGTCAGCGTCCCGTCGGGCTGGACGAGCACGTACGCCAGGCCGCGGGCACCGCGCGAGCGGGCCCACTCCTGCCAGGCGTCCAGCTCCTTGCGGGTCTGGGAGGCGCCGCCGGGCATCACCACCGCGCCCACGTAGGGGGCCTGGAAGACCCGGAAGGGGGTGGCGGAGAAGTAGGCGGTCATGTCGACCAGCTCGTTGCCGAACCGCAGGTCGGGCTTGTCGGAGCCGTAGCGGGCCATCGCGTCGGCGTAGGCCAGGCGCGGGATCGGCCGGGGCACCTCGTAGCCGACGATCTCCTTCCACAGCCGCGCCACCAGCTCCTCGCCGATGGCCATGACGTCCTCGGCCTCGACGAAGGACATCTCGATGTCGATCTGGGTGAACTCCGGCTGGCGGTCGGCGCGGAAGTCCTCATCCCGGTAGCAGCGGGCGATCTGGTAGTAGCGCTCCAGCCCGGAGACCATCAGCAGCTGCTTGAACAGCTGCGGGGACTGCGGCAGCGCGTACCAGTGGCCCGGCTGCAGCCGCACCGGCACCAGGAAGTCGCGGGCGCCCTCGGGGGTGGAGCGGGTCAGCGTCGGGGTCTCGACGTTGACGAACCCGTGCTCGCGCATCACCTCGTTCACCAGGTAGGCGGCCTGGGAGCGGATGCGCAGGGCGCGGGCGACGCGCTCGCGGCGGATGTCGAGGTAGCGGTACTTGAGCCGGACCTCTTCGTTGACGTTGACGTCCCCTTCGATGGGGAACGGCAGCGGCGCGGCCTCCGACAGCACCTCGATGTCGGTGGCGGCCACCTCGATCTCCCCGGTGGGCAGGTCGGGGTTCTCGTTGCCGGCCGGCCGCACCCGCACCTCGCCGGTGATCTTGACGCAGTACTCGGCGCGCAGGTCGTGCGCGGTGTCTTCTTCGCGGAAGACCACCTGGACGACGCCGGAGGCGTCGCGCAGGTCGATGAAGGTGACCCCGCCGTGGTCGCGGCGGCGGGCCACCCAGCCGGCGAGCACCACGCGTTCCCCGGCGTGCTCCTTGCGCAGCACGCCGGCGCCGTGCGTACGGATCATCTCGTGAGCGTCCTGATCAGCTTGACGACCTTGCGTCGGAAGGAGTTTCCGTCGCAAAGGTGTATGCCCATCGAAGCGGGTGGTATGGGTGTTCAGGCCACGCGCTCGCCGGGGCGAGGGTGTGTCGAAGGGGGCAGGCTCATGACTCGGGCCTTCATGCCGCGCAGGCCCTCAACGCGGATCATCCCCCGGTTTGCAGAGGCACCGGTCGTTCTTGGTGAGCACTCACCCGGCGCGGCCTGTCGTACGCGCCCCTTCTGATGTCGCCGAGAAGCCCCGCCCAGCCGTCGGGGGAGACGAACAGCTTGGCTCCCTCGGGGTTCTTGGAATCGCGCACCGCGACCGCCGGTCCCGCGCCGGCGTTCTCCACACCGGCACCGCCCATGTCGCTGCCGTGGCGGCTCTTGCGCCATACGGCGGCAACCTCCACGCACTCACCGCCCATCTCGTTGCTGCGTGTGCTCTTGCGCCATCGAGCGCTGGTAAGCGTGCCGCGTTCGCCTCGAATGCTCATGAGTCCTTCACCAGTCGGCGGATGGCCGTCACGGACGCCTCGGGGGACAGGGCCACTGCTTTGAGGCGGTCCAGCGTCAGCCTGGTCATCCGGATCTGAGCCGGCTCTTCCAAGTACATACTGCCGCCCACGCTGATGTCGACATGCACGACGGGTTGGTCTGTGCTCGCGAACTCCAGCATCGAGAAGCCGTTGCCCATGCTCGGGTAGGCGCCGACCTCGGTCGGTACAAGCTGAATCGTGACGTTGGGCATCGCCGCGCACTCCACCAGATGGCGGAGTTGAGCGTTCATGGTCTCCTCACCGCCGATGGGCCGAACGAGCGCCCTCTCATCCAAGATCGCCCAGAGCTTCGGAGGGTCGGCCTCCCGTTTGAGGATCTCCTGGCGCGCCATGCGCACCGACACCAGCCGATCGATCTCTGACTCGACATAGCCGATCGGGGCGGTACGGAACATGGCACGGGCGTAATCCGGGGTCTGCAGCAGACCTGGCACGAAGCTCGGGGAGAAGACGTGGATCACCGAAGCGGCCGACTCCAGGTCGATGTAGACGGTGAAGCCCTTCGGCAACACCTTGGTGAAGGGCTGCCACCAGCCACGTTGCCTGGACTTGCGAGCGGTTTCCTTCAAGGTCTCCCTCAGGTCCACATCCTCAACGCCGAGGTGATCGCACAACTGTTCGACCTCTGCGGCAGTGATGGTCGTCTGGCCGGTCTCAAGGCGACTCATCTTGGTCGTGGACCAGCCCATGAGCTCGGCCAGCTCGGCGTTGCGCAGCCCCGCCGCCTCACGCAGCTTGCGGAGCTGGATGCCGAGCTGGCGCTTACGGGCGGTGGGACTGTCAGGCATGGCTATGCCCCCAATATCCATTGGTTTTGCGAACGCACTTGCGCGCGGGATTGCTGGAGTACATGCTGACAGTGTGCCCTATGTCACGGTACGTGGCTGCGGAATCAAACCGATCGCGCCGCGCCGCCGTGGCGATCGCCCCACGCAGATAGTGAGGAACGATGACGATCACGCAGGAGAGTAGCGCCGCCATGGCCGATCAGGCCCAGGCGGTGATCGAGGCGGCCAAGAAGACCGTGGACGACCTCGACATGGAGACCGTGTGCGACATGAGCGAGGTCGAGATGGCCGCTGTGATCGGCCGACTCACGGCGACGCTCAGCATGCTCATCGCCGCAGTCGGGCAGCCGTCCACCTCATGAAACGCCGGAGCCCTGAGACCTGAGTCACTCCCTTCGAACCGCTCCTGTCTCAGGGCTCCGCTGCATGAGTGTCACGGAGTGAGGCGGTTGGGACCGCGGAACAAGAACGTCGCTTCGCGGATCGAGTCAAGGTTCAGCATGGCCACCAGCAGCCGGCCGAGCCCCATCCCGAGCCCGCCGTGCGGAGGGGTACCGAATCGGAAGATGTTCATGTAGTCCTGCATCGGCGCGGTGTCCAGGCCTTTTTCGGCCGCCTGCTTGCACAGCACGTCGTAGCGATGCTCACGCTGCGCGCCGGTGGTGACCTCCAGGCCCTTCCAGAGCAGGTCGAAGCTGAGGGTGAGATCCGGCCGATCCTTGGGACGCATGTGGTAGAAAGGCCGGATGCTGGCCGGGTAATGCGTGATGAACACGAACTCATGGCCGGTCTGCTCGGCGATATGAGCCGAGATCGCCCGCTCGCCCTCGGGGTCAAGATCCTCTTTCTCGCCTGCGGGGTCCCACCCCCTGGCACGGAGGATCTCCTGAGCCTCGGCCATCGTAAGGCGCGGGAAAGGCACAGTGGGGACCTTAAGGTCGACCCCGTAATGTTCTCGGATCGCCTCTCCGTGGACGTCGGCGACCTTCGCGATGGCGTGCGCCAGCATGCGCTCCTCGAAGGCCATCACATCCTCGACGTCGTCTATCCACGCCATCTCGACGTCCACGCCGGTGAACTCGGTGGCGTGGCGGGAGGTGAAGGAGGGCTCGGCACGGAAGACCGGGCCGATCTCGAAGACGCGCTCGATGCCCGCCGCGACCGCCATCTGCTTGTAGAACTGGGGTGACTGCGCCAGATAGGCGTCGCCGCCGAAGTAGCCGAGCTTGAAGACCTCGGCGCCCGACTCCGAGGCCGTGCCCATGAGCTTGGGCGTGTGCATCTCGGTGAAGCCCTCGGCGTAGGCATACTCCCGCAGGCCCGCCTCGAAGGTCGTCTGCACGTCGAACAGCAGACGTGAGCTCGGCCGGAGACGGATGTCGAGGAAGCGCCAGTCCAGCCTGTGCTCCATCCCCGACTTCTCGTCAATGGGGAGCGATGCCTCCGCCTTGCCGACGACCTCGACCCGCTCCGGCACGATCTCCAGTCCGCCGAGCTTGACGATGGGGTTGTCCACGACCCTGCCGGTGATGACCACGGCGGACTCAGTGGTCAGCGCCTCGATGGCCTGCTCAAGCTCATCCCCCTCGCCGCCCCGTTTGTGAGTGATCTGCACCATGCCCGTGGGATCGCGGAGGATCACGAACTGCATTTTGCGCTGCAACCGCAGTGCGTTGACCCAACCGCACACCGTGACGGTCTGGTCAAGGTGGTCACGCAGATCGCGTACCAGCGTCCTGGGCATCGTGGCGAACTCTTCTCCGCAGTCGAAGGTGATCGGAACGCCAACACGGTAGTGGCTTACCAGAGCTCTTGCCATCCGGTAACGGTGATGACACCGTGCGGCACCTTGGCCGGGACGAGCACCCCGCCGTAGCGTCAGCCATCATAGCCACCGAGCGAAGGCGAGGATCTATGACGCTCTGTGTCCACCTCCTCGGCTACCCGGAAGCCGTCCTGGCAACCGACACCATCACCCTCGACGCTCCCCCGGACGCGACCGCCGACTATGTGGTACGCCAGGTGGCGACGCTCGCCCCCGGACTCGACGAAGCGCTCCTGCACGAAGACGGCAGTCCCCGGCAGACCACCAAAGTCATGGTCCACGGCGTTCCCGTCGCCCACCGGACACCGATCGGCAGGGAACCCACGGTGACGGTACTGGCCTCCTTGCCTTGCGACGGTTGAACCGCCTGCCCGGAACGACCGCGGCGGCACGCACCGGAGATCGCGTGCCGCCGCGTACCGACGGAGGGAGCCCGGTGGATTTCGCTGACACCCGGTACAACCGTCAGGAGCTGATGCCCCAGATCGGCCCGGAGGGGCAGAAGAAGCTCGCCGAAGCGCACGTCGTGTCGATCGGTGCGGGCGGCGTCAAGTCTTCCCTGCTCTACTACCTGGTGGCAGCCGGAGTGGGCCGGATTCGCATCATCGACTTCGACCGCGTCGAGTTGAGCAATCTCAACCGGCAGATTCTCTACACTCGCGCCGACATCGGCAGGAACAAAGCGCTTGCCGCCGCCGACCGGCTGCGACGACTCAACGACGAGATCGACATCGAGGCGGTGGATTCCCGTGTCGATGAGGGGAACATCGCAGAGCTGACCGGTGGCTTCGATGTGATCGTGGAAGGCGGCGACTCCCTCGCGGCCCGGCTGCTCGTCAACGATCACTGTCTGCGGTCACGAACCCCCATGGTCCACGCCAGCGCCCAGTACAACTACGGTTATGTCCTGACATTGCCGCCCGGCCGGACCGCATGTTTTCAGTGCGCTTTCCCCGATCTTCCCCGAGGTCACGGTGGGAGCGTCCCCGTCCTGGGGGTCGCCACGGGCATAGCCGGATGCCTGGGTGCAGCCGAGGTGATCAAAATCATCACAGGGGCAGGGCGACCGATCGTGAACGGCTACCTCACCTGCAGCGCGTTCCAGGGGGCCTTCCAATTCGTCCCCGCCGCACGACGGCCCGGCTGCGCCGCCTGTGGCGAAGCGGCGCAGCCGGACTGATGCCGCGTATCCGGGGTCACCGCCCGATTCTCTCCAGCAACGTTGCCGTGAGGTCGGTGAGCGGGACGGCGATCTGCTCGCCGGTGGCCAGGTCCTTGACTTGGGCGGACCCGGCGGTGATATCTCGCTCGCCGATGATCACGGCGTAGGCGGCTCCGGAACGGTCGGCGCTCTTCATCGCGCTTTTCAGGCTCTTGCCGGCGGGGGCCATGTCGGCGGCGATCCCGGCGCGGCGCAGCTCGGCCACCAGCGTGAAGACCTTGTGCTCGGCGGTCTCCCCCAGCGGCACCCCGAACACCTGGCAGCGGGACGGCACCGGCAGCTGCACACCCTCGGCCTCCAGCGCCAGCAGGGTGCGGTCCAACCCCAGGCCGAAGCCGATGCCCGGCAGCGGCGGGCCGCCGATGTCCTCCGACAGCCCGTCGTAGCGTCCGCCCCCGCCGATGCCGGACTGGGCGCCCAGCAGCGGGTGCTCGAACTCATAGGTGGTGCGGGTGTAGTAGTCCAGGCCGCGCACCAGGCGGGGCTCGTCGGTCCAGGCGATGCCCACGTCGGCCAGCAGCGAGCGGACCTTGTCGTGGTGGGCCTTGCAGGCCGCGCACAGGTGGTCGGCCATCAGCGGCGCGTCGGTGAGCTGGGCCTTGACCTCCGGGCGCTTGTCGTCCAGCACCCGCAGCGGGTTGATCTCCACGCGGGCGCGGGTGGCCTCGTCCAGGTCCAGCCCGCGCAGGAACTCCTGCAGCCGGGTGCGGTAGGCGGGCCGGCACTCGCGGCAGCCCAGGGAGTTCAACAGCAGCCGCACCTGCCGCAGCCCCAGGCCCTGGTACCAGTTCCAGGCGATGGCGATGGTCTCGGCGTCGATCTGGGGGTCCTGGCTGCCGATGGCCTCCAGGTCGAGCTGGTAGAACTGCCGGTAGCGGCCCTTTTGCGGGCGCTCGGCGCGGAAGGCCGGGCCGGTGGTCCACACCTTGACCGGCAGGCCCTGCTTGTGCAGGCCGTATTCCAGGACGGCGCGCAGCACCCCGGCGGTGAACTCCGGGCGCAGCGTGATGGACCGGCCGCCGCGGTCTTCGAAGGTGTACATCTCCTTGGTGACCACGTCGGTGGACTCGCCCACGCCGCGCTTGAACAGCTGGGTGTCCTCGAAGACGGCCAGCTCCACATAGCCGTAGCCGGCCAGGCGCGCCTGCTCGGCGAACGCCTGCCGGACCGCCAGCAGCGCCTCGGCCTGCGGCGGCACGTATTCACTGACCCCCTTGGGGGCCTGGAAGCTCGAACTCATGATCGGTACTCAAAATCCCTTGCTGGGCCCGTCCGCGGGCGCCAGGTCCGCCAGGAACGGGTTGGTGGCGCGTTCGCGGCCGATGGTGGTCTGCGGGCCGTGGCCGGGCAGCACGATGGTCTCGTCGGCCAGCGGCAGGCACACCCGCGCCAGGCTCTGCAGGATCTGCTCATAGGAGCCGCCCGGCAGGTCGGTGCGCCCGATGGAGCCGGCGAACAGCAGGTCCCCGGTGAACAGCACCTCGGGCATGTCCCCGGTTTCCGGGGTGCGGAACGTCACCGACCCGGGCGTGTGCCCCGGCGCGTGGTTGACGGTGAAACGCAGCCCGGCCAGCTCCAGCACCATCCCATCGGACAGTTCGCGCACATCGTCGGGCTCGCTGAGCTTCAGTCCCCCGAACAGCTGCTGCCCGGGCCCCAGCGACAGGCCCTTGGCCGGGTCGGTGAGCAGATCGCGGTCGGCGGGATGGATGTAGGCCGGTATGTCCTTGGCGCCGCACACCGGGGCCACCGACCAGATGTGGTCCAGGTGGCCGTGGGTGGCGATCACCGCCACCGGCTTGAGCCGGTGCTCGCGGATGACCTCCTCGATCCCGGCCTCGGCGTCCTGGCCAGGGTCGATGATCACGCATTCCTCCCCGGCGGCCGGCGCCACGAGGTAGCAGTTCGCGGCGAACGATCCAGCGGGGAACCCGGCGACGAGCACGGTCGTCCTCTCCTGCAGACTCGGGTTTGATCCGCTAGGGGAACTCAAAGCGGCGCTTCGAGCGTACCGGCGAGGCCGCCGCCATCGCGAACGCGATACCCGGCCGTCGTGTCGGCATGGCGGGCAGAGCGGTGCACATGCACCGGACGACCGGTGCTCCCGTATGCCGGTACCATGCGCAGCACGTTTCCGATCTACTTTCCGACCTACTCCTTGATCTACAGCGGGGCACCGCGAGGAGGGCACGCGTGGCGGGGAAGGACCGCAAAAAGCAACTGGCCAGGCAGCGCTATGAACGCCAGCAGGCGCGTCGGGCGGCCGAGGCCAGGCGGGCACGCCGGCTGCAGATCATCGGTGCGATCGCGGCCGTCGCGGTGATCGCCGGCGGCACCGCCGGGATCGTCAAGCTGGCCGGCGGGGACGATGACGCCGCGGCCAACGCCGACGCCGCGCCGAGCACGCCGCCCCCGGAGGACGGCACCCCCAAGCAGGAGATCACGCTGCAGAAGGTCGCCGTCGAGACCGCGGCGGGCGGCGGCAGCGCCCGGTGCAAGTACCCCGACTCCGAAACCGACGAGGACCCGCCCAAGAACCTGGGCAAGCCGCCGGCCGTGGCCGCCTACTCGGGCAAGGTGAAGGCGACCATCAAGACCAACCTGGGGGACATCGGGCTGGAGCTGGACGCCGACAAGGCGCCGTGCGCCACCAACTCCTTCGCCTTCCTGGCCGGCAAGAAGTTCTTCGACAAGACCAAGTGCCACCGGCTGACCACCAGCGACTCCCTGAAGGTGCTGCAGTGCGGCGACCCGACCGGCACCGGCCTGGGCGGCCCCGGCTACAGTTTCGCCGACGAGAACACCAAGGGTGCCAAGTACACCAAGGGCGTGCTCGCCATGGCCAACAGCGGCCCCGACACCAACGGCAGCCAGTTCTTCATCGTCTACGACGACTCCGAACTGCCCCCCAGCTATACGATCTTCGGGAAGATCACCTCGGGGATGGAGGTCGTCGAGAAGGTGGCCAAGGCCGGAGTGGCAGCGGAATAGCACCCCATACGGCTATGGTTTGGAAGGTCCGGTCATAAGGTAAGAAAGACCGGACCATGATGGGAGGCAGATGGTGTCCAGCGCCACCGATCCCTACGGTCGTGTTGACGAGGACGGCACGGTCTATGTGAAGACGGCCGACGGCGAGCGGGTCGTCGGGTCGTGGCAGGCCGGTGCCCCGGAGGAGGCCCTGGCCTACTTCCGGCGCAAGTACGAGGCGCTGGTCACCGAGGTCGAGCTGCTGGAGCAGCGGGTCCGCACCACCGACCTGTCGCCGGCCCAGGCCGAGCAGTCCATCGCCCGGCTGCGCGAGTCGGTCACCAACGCCCACGCCGTCGGCGACCTGGACGCGCTGGCGCGCCGCTTGGACATGCTCAGCGAGCTGGTGGCCAAGCGGCGCGAGGAGCTGCGGGCGGCGCGCGAGCACGCCCGCAACGAGGCCCGCGCCATCAAGGAGCGCATCGTCGCCGAGGCCGAGCGGATCGCCGCCGAGGAGACCCACTGGAAGAACGGCGGGGAGCGGCTGCGCCAGCTGGTGGAGGAGTGGAAGGCCGCCGACCGCATCGACCGGCCGACCGAGGCGGCGCTGTGGAAGCGGCTGTCGGCGGCCCGCAACGCCTTCACCAAGCGCCGCAAGGCGTACTTCGCCTCCCTGGAGGACCAGCGCGAGCAGGCCCGCAAGGAAAAGGAGCGGCTGGTCGCCGAGGCCGAGGCGATGGTCGACTCCACCGACTGGAGCGAGACGGCCGCGGCCTACCGCGAGCTGATGCGCCGCTGGAAGGCGGTCGGGCGGGCCGGCCGGGAGGCCGAAGAGGAGCTGTGGGCGCGTTTCAAGGCCGCCCAGGACACCTTCTTCGCCGCCCGGGCCGCCGCCTACGCCGAGCGCGACCACGAGCTGCGCGGCAACGCCGAGATCAAGGAGCAGCTGCTGGTGGAGGCCGAGCGGCTGCTGCCGGTGCGCGACGTCCGCCAGGCCCGTCAGGCGCTGCGTTCCATCCAGGAGCGCTGGGATGCGGCCGGTCCGGTGCCGCGGGACATGCGGGACCGGCTGGAGAACCGGCTGCGCAAGGTCGAGGAGGCGGTCCGCGCGGCCGAGGAGGCCGAGTGGCAGCGCACCAACCCCGAGGCCCGCGCCCGCGCCGAGGCCACCGTCGCCCAGTTGCGCTCCTCCATCGAGCAGCTGGAAAAGCAGCTGGCCCAGGCCCGCGAGGCCGGACGCGACAAGGAGGCCAAGGACGCCGAGGAGGCGCTGACCGCCCGCCGCGCCTGGCTGGAGGAGGCCGAGCGCACCCTGGCCGAGTTCACGCGCTGAGCACGACCGCACTCGGGCGGGCCCGGCGTGGGGAGGACGCCGGGCCCGTTCGTTTGCGGCCCATGTCCGCAATCGGCCGGGCGGTCGCCGCTCGTCCCTAAGGGCCGCGCTACTTCTCTCCTGAGTGCGGAAACGGGTTCAATGAACCTCCTGCGGGAGAGCAGATCCCGTCGCCGGGCCGGACGAGTCGATCAAGCCGGCCAGTTCACAGGCCACCTGCGGGGAAAACCGCCCCAAGGCGGTTTCAGCGGGCCGTCGTTTCCGCGTGCTCGGGGGAAGCAGCCGGTGCGCTCGGGGCCGGCTCGGTGACGGGGCCGGTGCGCAGGCGGGCGACGGCGATGACCGTGGCGGCCAGGACCAGGAGGTTGCGGACGGCCAGCGTCCAGGTCTCCACGGGCCGGGCGGCCATCAGGTCGGGCCAGGCGATCGGGTAGAGGTACTGGCTGAGAGCGGTGGCCGCCAGGATCAGCCAGACGGCGGGCCGCTGCCGGGTACCGCCGTGGGCCAGGCAGACGGCGCCCAGCCCCAGCAGCCACAACATGTACTGGGGGGACAGCACCCGGCTGGTGGCCACGGCCGCCAGGACGGCGGCGAAGGCCACATCGCACGCCCAGGCGGCGTTCCAGGCGCGGCGGGTGCCGCGCCAGGCCAGGGCGGCGACGATGAGCAGCGCCACGGCCGTCACCGGCGGCAGCAGCGCGGCGGTGCGCTCGATGCCGGGACCGACCAGCTCCATGGACCCGTACTGGTAGACGATCGCACCGTCCCAGGAGGCCAGGCGGGCGAGCATGAACGGGGTGGCCGCCAGGGCCTCGCACTCCAGGCCCCGGGAGGCCTGGGCGTCCAGGAAACTCCAGGGCGCCCTTCCCTGGAGCAGGGCGAAGACCGCCGGCACCGCGGCGCAGACGGCCGCGAAGACCGCTGCGGCCTGCACTCCGCCGCGGGTGCGGGGCAGCGCCGCAAGCAGCAGCACCGGCCAGGCCTTCAGCATGGCGCCGACGGCGGCCAGCGCCCCGAAGATCCGGTGGCGGGCGGTCATCAGCAGCGCCGCCACGGCCGTGACCGTGACGATCAGGTCATAGCGCACATAGCTCATCGGGCCCAGCAGCACCGGCCCGGCCACCCACACCCAGGCCCCGGCCGGTGACCCGCCGCTGCGCCGGCGGGTCAGCAGCCACATGATCAGCAGGTCGGCGCCCAGCGCGACCAGCGCGAACGCGGTGGTGTAGGAGGTGGCCAGCCACGTGCTCAGCCACCGCGGCAGCAGCATCACGGGGGCGGCCAGCGGCGGGTACTGCCAGCGCACATCGTCTTCGGGGAACGCGCCCGCGGCCAGGATCCGGCTCCACTCGGCGTAGATGGCGGGGTCGCCGAGGATCTCCGTGCGCCGGGGATAGGGCAGGCGGTCGAGGATGATCAGCAGGCCGGCCAGGCGGGTGAGCAGCCAGCAGGCCCACGGGGCGGCCGTCCTCACCGGCCGCCGCCGCTGGTCACCCGGTAGACGTCATAGACACCGTCGACGGACCGGACGGCCTTGAGCACGTGCCCCAGGTGCTTGGGGTCGCCCATCTCGAAGGTGAAGCGGCTGACCGCCACCCGGTCGCGGGTGGTGGTGACCGAGGCCGACAGGATGTTGACGTGCTGATCCGACAGCACGCGGGTGACGTCCGACAGCAGGCGGGGCCTGTCCAGCGCCTCCATCTGGATGGAGACCAGGAACACCGAGTCCTCGCTCGGCGACCACTTGACGTCGATCAGCCGGTCGGGCTGGTTGCGCAGATTGGCGACGTTGCCGCAGTCGGTGCGGTGCACCGACACCCCGTGGCCGCGGGTGACGAACCCGACGATCTCATCGCCGGGCACCGGGGTGCAGCAGCGCGACAGCCGCACCCACACGTCCGGGTCGCCGCCGGCCACCACCACGCCCGGGTCGCCGGCCGGGCGGCTGCGGCGCCTGCGGCGGGTCGGCACGGCGACCTCGGCCATGTCCTCCTCGGCGCTCTCCACGCCGCCGAGGGCCTCCACCAGCCGTTGCACCACCGCCTGGGCGGAGACGTGCCCCTCCCCCACCGCGGCGTACAGCGCCGACACGTCCGGGTAGCGCATGTCGCGGGCCAGCGCCAGCAGCGCCTCGCCGGACATCATGCGCTGCAGCGGCATGTTCTGCTTGCGCATGGCGCGGGCGATGGACTCCTTGCCCGCTTCGATGGCGGTGTCGCGGCGCTCCTTGGTGAACCAGTGCTTGATCTTGTTGCGGGCGCGGGCGCTCTTGACGAAGTTCAGCCAGTCGCGGCTGGGACCGGCGTCCGGGGACTTGGAGGTGAACACCTCCACCAGGTCGCCGTTGTCGAGGGTGGACTCCAGCGGCACCAGCCGCCCGTTGACCCGGGCGCCGATGCAGCGGTGGCCGACCTCGGTGTGGATGGCGTAGGCGAAGTCCACGGGGGTGGCGCCCTGCGGCAGGGCGATCACATCGCCCTTGGGGGTGAAGACGAACACCTCCGACACCGACAGGTCGAAGCGCAGTCCCTCCAGGAACTCGGCCGGGTCGGCGGTCTCCTTCTGCCAGTCCAGCAGCTGCTTGAGCCACTGCATGTCGGCGGCCTTGCGCCCGCCGACCGTCTCCTCCTTGTACTTCCAGTGCGCGGCCACCCCGTACTCGGCCCGCCGGTGCATGCCCCAGGTGCGGATCTGCAGCTCCACCGGCTTGCCCTCGGGGCCGATCACGGTGGTGTGCAGCGACTGGTACATGTTGAACTTGGGCATCGCGATGTAGTCCTTGAACCGGCCGGGGACCGGGTTCCATCGCGCGTGAATGGTGCCCAAGGTGGCATAGCAGTCCCGGACGGTGTCCACCAGCACCCGGATGCCCACCAGGTCGTAGATCTCATCGAAGCCCACATTGCGGGCGATCATCTTCTGGTAGATCGAGTAGTAGTGCTTGGGCCGTCCGGTGACCGTGGCCTTGATCTTGGCCTCGCGCAGGTCGGCGGAGACCTTGTCGATCACCTCGGTCAGGTAGACGTCCCGGCGGGGGGCGCGTTCGGACACCAGGCGGGCGATCTCATCGAACCGCTTGGGGTAGAGGGTGGCGAACGCCAGGTCCTCCAGTTCCCATTTGAGGGTGTTCATGCCCAGCCGGTGCGCCAGCGGAGCGAAGACCTCCAGCGTCTCGCGGGCCTTCTTCTCCTGTTTGTGCCGGGGCATGTAGCGCAGGGTGCGCATGTTGTGCAGCCGGTCGGCGAGCTTGATCACCAGCACCCGGATGTCGCGGGCCATGGCCACGACCATCTTGCGGACGGTCTCGGCCTCGGCGGCGTCGCCGTATTTGACCTTGTCCAGCTTGGTGACCCCGTCGACCAGCGAGGCGATCTCCTCGCCGAACTCCTCGCGCAGCTCCTCGAGGGTGTACTCGGTGTCCTCGATGGTGTCGTGGAGCAGCGCCGCGCACAGCGTCTCGGTGTTCATGCCGAGCTCGGCGAGGATGGTGGTGACCGCCAGCGGGTGGGTGATGTAGGGGTCACCGCTTTTGCGCTTTTGGTCGCGGTGGTAGTAGGCGGCCACCTCGTAGGCCCGTTCGATGAGCCGGATGTCGGCCTTGGGATGGGTGTTGCGAACGGTCCTGATCAGTGGTTCGAGCACCGGGTTCATGGTGGTCCCCCGTTGCGCGCCCAGCCTGGCGAGGCGGCGCCGGACGCGGGCGGCCGACGGTGGGGCGGCGGACGGTGCAACCTGCTGGGGCGCCGCGGCTGAGGAGGGCGCGGCCGGTGGGCGCCCGGAGCGGTCCGGGGCCTCCTGCGGGCGCGCAGGATCGGACTTCGCGGTGGGCTCCGCCGGTCCGCCGCCGTGCGGGGCCTTGGCTACCGCGTCGGTCGAGACCACCTCACCTGGCACTCAGCCTCCTCGTCAACGCGGATCGCGCCCTGCCCGGGCTGCCCGCTCGGACCTTCCCGGCGGCCTGTCCGGTGCCGCCGCCGGTCCCGGGGACGGAACCGCCACTTTCCCCTTTGCGGTCAGTCTAACCGCCGGTTTTCCGGCACTAGACCGTAACCAGGGAGTGGACGTCCAGATTCCCCAGCCGCTCCCTTCCCCGCAGGAAGGACAGTTCGATGAGCACCGACAGCCCGACGACCTCGCCGCCGCCGCGCCGCACCAGCTCGGCCGCGGCCTGCGCGGTGCCCCCGGTGGCGAGCACGTCATCGACGATCAGCACGCGCTCGCCGGGACGCAGCGCGTCGGTGTGCATCTCGATCGTCTCGGTGCCGTACTCCAGATCATAGGTCTGCTCGTGGGTGCGCGCGGGCAGCTTTCCCTTCTTGCGGACGGGGACGAAGCCCGCACCGAAGTGGTAGGCCACCGGGGCGGCCAGGATGAAGCCGCGCGCCTCGATGCCGACGATCTTGTCGACGTTGCCGCGGCCGTGGTGGGCGACGATCGCGTCCACGACCCCGGCGAACGTCACATGGTCGGCCAGCAGCGGGGTGATGTCCTTGAACACCACGCCGGGCTTGGGATAGCCCGGGATGTCCCGGATCCGCTCGGTGATCAGCTTGCTGAGATCGATCATCGCCTCATCTTCCCCTGCGCCGCTGCCTGCGGGTGCCGCGTCTGGGCTGGCGGCGCGGTCCGGTCTGCACCACCTTGACCTTACGGACCGGCTCCTGCGGCGCCGCGGCCGGGTCGCCGGCGGCCGCCGGGTCCGTCTCGCCGCCCGTGCCGCCGCCTCCCACCGCGGCGGTGACGGGGGCCTTGGTCTTCTTGTCGGCCTGCCGCTTGGCGCTGCTCTCCCGGGCCTGCAGCCGCTGCCGCAGCTGCCGGTAGCGCGGCTCGCGTTCTTTGAGCTGGACCAGCAGCGGGGTCGCCACGCACAGCGAGGAGTAGGTCCCGACCACGATGCCCACGAACAGCGACAGCGACAGGTCCTTCAGCGCGCCGGCGCCCAGCAGGAACGTGCCGACGAACAGGATCGAGGCCACCGGCAGGATCGCCACCAGGGAGGTGTTCAGCGAGCGCACCAGGGTGCGGCTGAGGGCCTCGTCGGCGGCCTGGGTGTAGGTCTTCAGCTTGCCGGGGGCGCCCAGGTCGCGGGTGACCTCCTTGATCATGTCGAAGACCACGACCGCGTCATAGAGCGAGTAGCCCAAGATGGTCAAAAAGCCCAGCAGCGTGGCCGGGGTGACCTCGAAGCCGGACCAGGCGTAGACGCCCGCGGTGATCACCAGGTCGTGCACCAGCGCCACGACGGCGGCCAGCGCCATCCGCCACTCGAAGGCCACCGACAGGTAGCCCAGGATCAGCAGCAGGAAGATCAGTACCGCCTGCCAGGCCTTCTCGGTGATCTCATCGCCCCAGGTGGAGCCGACGATCTGGGAGCTGACCCGGTCGGCGGGCAGGCCGAACTCCTCGGCCAGGGCCTGCTGCACCTTGGCGGCCTCGGCGGTGTTCAGCGACTCGGTGGTCACCCGCCAGCCGCTGGTGGCGGTCTCCTGCACGATCACCTGGTGGGCCCCGGCCTCGGCGACCGTGGCGCGCACCTGCTCGATGGACGCCTGCGGCGCTTTGAAGGTGAACACCGAGCCGCCGGTGAACTCCACGCCGAAGGTCAGGCCCCGTACGAGGAGCCCGGCGATGGAGAACGCCAGCAGCAGCGCCGACAGCGAGTACCACAGTTTGGGGCGGCCGACGATGTCCGCGCTGACCTCGCCCTTGTAGATCCGTGACAGCACGGCGCGGATGGCAGGCATCAGGACTCCTCGGCCAGGGAGGGAGCGGGCCGGCTCTTGCGCAGCCGGTCGGGGTCCAGACCCGACCAGCGGTGGCCCCGGGCGAAGAAGCGGCGGCGGGCCAGCAAGGTCACCATCGGCTTGGTGAAGAAGAACACCACCACGACGTCGATCAGCGTGGTCAGCCCGATCGCGAACGCAAAGCCCTTCACACCGCCGACCGCCAGCACATACAGCACGGCGGCGCCGATGAACATCACCGCGTCGGCGACCAGGATGGTGCGCCGGGCCCGCACCCAGGCGCTCTCCACCGCAGAGCGCAGCGGGCGTCCTTCGCGCAGCTCGTCGCGCAGCCGCTCGAAGTAGACGATGAAGGAGTCGGCGGCGATGCCGATGGAGACGATCAGCCCGATGACGTGCGCCAGCGACAGGCGGAAGCCCAGGGTGCCCTCATATCCCAGCAGCACCACCGCCAGGTAGGTGATGGCCGCCGCGACCGCCAGGCTGGCCACCGACACCAGCCCCAGGCCCCGGTAGTACAGCAGCGAGTAGGCCACCACCAGCGCCAGGCCGAGCGCACCGGCCTGCATGCCCTTCTCCAGCTGGTCGGAGCCCAGCGTGGAGGAGACCGTCTCGGCCTGGCCCCGTTCGAACTTCAGCGGCAGCGCCCCGTACTTGAGCTTGTTGGCCAGGTCGATGGCGTAGGTCTGGGTGAAGGTCTCGGCCGGGCCGTCGATGCTGGCGGTGCCGCCGGTGATGGGCTCGTTGATCTGGGGGGCCGAGACCACCCGCCCGTCCAGGACGATGGCGATCTGCCGGCGCGGGCTGCTCACCGAGGCGCGGTAGGCCTCCTCGGTCAGCTCGGCGAACTGCCGGGCGCCCTGGGACTTGAACTTCAGCTGGACCGACCAGGTGGACCGGCCCTCCTGCATGTTGGGCGGTACGGCCTCGGCCTCGTCGATCTGCCGGCCCTCCACGCGTACCGGGCCGAGGATGTACTTGGCCGAGCCGTCCTCCCCGCAGGCGGCCACCCACTGCTTGGCCGGGTCGTCGGCGCCGGGCGCCTTCTTGTCCTGGGCGGTGCAGTCCAGCCGCTCGAACTGGGTGATGACGGCCTTGTCCCCGATGCCCGCGTAGTCGAGCTGCCCGTCCTGCCGGCGGATCAACTGGTCGAGCTGCTCTTGCAGGTCGGTGGGGAGGGACGCCGACGGTGTGGGGGTGGCCGAGGGGGACGGCTGAGCGGAAGGGTCGGTCAGCGCCCGGGACAGCGCCCGCGGCCGGGCGGTGGCCTGGGGCGCGGGCGTCGCGGAGGGCGACGGGCCCGGGCTCTGGCCGGCCTTGTCCTCCTTGCCGCTGGGCGAGGGGGACGGACCGGCCCCCGTCAGCGGGCCGGGGCCGGCGGACACCAGGACCTGGCGGAACTGCAGCTGGGCGGTGGTGCCGATGAGGTCGACCACTCTCCGCTGGTCGCCGGTGCCCGGCACTTGCACCACGATGTGGTCGGCGCCCTGCCGGCTGACCTCGGCCTCGGAGACGCCCAGGCCGTTGACCCGATTACGGATGATCTTGACGGCCTGCTGCATCTGCGCATCCGGCGGGCTGCCGCCGCCTTCGGTCTCGGCGGTGAGCGTGACGCTGGTGCCGCCCGCCAGATCGAGGGCGAGCCTGGGGGTGGTCTGTCCGTGCAGGAACATCACCCCGGTCAGCCCGGCCAGGACGGCAAAGAGCGCAAGGAGCGTCCGGCCGGGCCGCGAGGGGGTACGCGGCGCTGCCAATGTGGGGGTTCTCTTCCGCTTCCAGCTCGGTCAGGCAGAGGGCTCGTCCGCCTCAGTCGGTGCCGCCGGGCTTCTTGTCGCCGTCCTTGCTGAGCTCGACACCGGACCCGGCGTCCTCGCCGGTCTCATCCGCCTCGTCGTCCGCATCGCCGTCCGCGGCATCGTCGGAGACGACGTTCATCACGGCCTGCTTGACGAACCGGGCCTCGACGCCGGGGGCGATCTCCAGCACCACCCCGTCGTCGTCGACGGCGACCACATCGGCGAACATCCCGCTGGTGGTCATGACGCGCACGCCGGGCCGCAGCGAGTTCAGCATCTGCATCTGCTCACGGCGGCGCTTGTTCTGCGGCCGGATCAGCAGCAGGTAAAAGACGATCGGAATCGCCAGCAGCAGGATCAGGTTGAAAGCCCCGCTCCCGCTAGAAGTCTGTGCCAACAACATGCTGTCGCCCATTGAAGGGCATCCTTCCAATGTGGGTTGCCCCAGCCTCTCACCGGACTGGTGTCAACGCGCAGGACCGCCGGCTGGGGACGGCGAACAAGTCCCGGAGTGTAGAGACTACGCGAACACCCGGCAACGACAGGACGAGCCGGACGGGAAGGAAGTTCCCGAACGGTTATTCGGAGTCCGCCTCCTCCACCTCGAACAGGGTGTCGGCCAGCGGCGCCGACGGCGGCGGGGTGAGTCCCAGGTGCCGCCAGGCCGCCGGGGTGGCGATGCGGCCGCGGGGGGTGCGGGCCAGCAGGCCCTGGCGCACCAGGAACGGCTCGGCCACCACCTCCACGGTCTCCGGCTCCTCCCCCACCGACACCGCCAGCGTGGACAGCCCCACCGGGCCGCCGCCGAACTTGCGCAGCAGCGCTCCCAGCACCGCCCGGTCCAGCCGGTCCAGGCCGCGCTCGTCCACCTCGTACAGGGTCAGCGCGGCCCGCGCCAGCTCCCGGGTGATCACGCCGTCGGCGCGGACCTCGGCGTAGTCGCGGACGCGGCGCAGCAGCCGGTTGGCGATGCGGGGGGTGCCGCGGGAGCGCGCGGCGATCTCGGCGGCGCCGTCGTCTTCGATCCGCACGCCCAGCAGCCGGGCCGAGCGGCGGATGATGATCTCCAGTTCGGCCGGCTCGTAGAAGTCCATGTGCGCCACGAAGCCGAACCGGTCGCGCAGCGGGCCGGGCAGCATGCCGGCCCGGGTGGTGGCGCCCACCAGCGTGAAGGGGGCGATGTCCAAGGGGATGGCGGTGGCGCCGGGGCCCTTGCCGACCACCACGTCCACCCGGAAGTCCTCCATCGCCATGTAGAGCATCTCTTCGGCGGGGCGGGCCATCCGGTGGATCTCGTCCAGGAACAGCACCTCCCCCTCGGAGAGGGTGGACAGCACCGCCGCCAGGTCCCCGGCCCGTTCGATCGCCGGGCCGCTGGTGATGCGCAGCGGCTTGCCCAGCTCCTCTGCGATGATCATGGCGAGGGTGGTCTTGCCCAGCCCGGGGCCGCCCGACAGCAGCACATGGTCGGGGGTGCGGCCGCGCCGCAGCGCGCTGTGCAGCACCAGCGACAGCTGCTCGCGGACGCGCTGCTGGCCGACGAAGTCGTCCAGGCGCTTGGGGCGCAGCGCGGCCTCGATGGCGCGTTCCTCGCCGTCGGCTCCGGCGCGGGGCGAGACCAGGCGGTCGTGATCGCTCATGGCTTGCTGAGCTTACGCAGCGCGGACTTCAGCAGGGCGGACACCGGGGGGAGGGGGCCGCCGTCGAGCTCGGCGGCGACGGCCTCCACGGCGGCCTCGGCCTCCCTGGCCGACCAGCCGAGGTTGATCAGCCCGGTCTGGACCTGGGTGCGCCAGGGTTCGGCGCGGGCGGGGGCGGGCGCGGCGGCCTCCTCCTCCCCGCTGGGAGCGCCGAGCCGGTCTTTCAGTTCCAGCACGATGCGCTGGGCGCCTTTCTTGCCGATGCCGGGGACCTTGGTGAGAGCGGCCACGTCCCCGGCGGCCACCGCCCGGCGCAGCGCGTTGGGGCTGTGCACCGCCAGCATCGCCAGCGCCAGGCGGGGGCCGACGCCGCTGGCGGTCTGCAGCAGCTCGAAGACGGCGCGCTCGTCGTCGTCGGCGAAGCCGAACAGCGTCAGGGAGTCCTCCCGCACCACCAGGGAGGTGGGGACGGTGACCTGCTCGCCGACCCGCAGGCCGGCCAGCGTGGCGGGGGTGCACTGCAGGGTCAGCCCCACCCCGCCCACGTCCACGACGGCGTGGTCGGGCCCGGCGGCGGCCACCTTCCCGCTGACAAAGGCGATCATCGTCTGCCTCCCGTCCATCCCGCCGCCCGGCGGGCCGCCTCCAGCCGGGCCTGGGCGCCGCCCCGCCACACATGGCAGATCGCCAGGGCCAGGGCGTCGGCGGCGTCGGCGGGCCTCGGCGCCGCCGGCAGCCGCAGCAGCCTGGTGACCATCATGGTGACCTGGGCCTTGCCGGCGCTTCCGTTGCCGGTGACGGCGGCCTTGGCCTCGCTGGGGGTGTGCAGCGCGACCGGCAGGCCGCGGCGGGCGGCGGCCACGATGGCGATCGCCCCGGCCTGGGCGGTGCCCATCACGGTGCTCACGTTGTGCTGGGCGAACACCCGTTCCACGGCCACCGCGTCGGGGGCGTGCTCATCCAGCAGTGCCTCGATGCCGCGTTCGATGCCCAGCAGCCGTTCGGCGATGTCGGCGTCGGGGCTGGTGCGGATCACCTCGACGTGGACCAGGTGCAGCGGTTTGCCCGGGGCGCCGTCCACGACCCCGACACCGCACCGGGTGAGCCCGGGATCGACGCCCAGCACACGCACGCCATCACGCCTTTCGGTCGGCTCTTCGATCGTCTGTTCGACGATGCCACGTTACCGGCGGACACCGACGTTGCGCTCATCCCGCCGTGGGCGTGTCGCGCGGGGCGGTGCTGGCCCCGGCCGTCCGCCGGGGCGCCGGCCGGTGCCGCCGCGCGGCCTCAGCCGACGGCCTGCAGCACCTCGTCGGAGACGTCGAAGTTGGCGAAGACCTCCTGGACGTCGTCGCTGTCCTCCAGCGCCTCGATCAGGCGGAAGACCTTCTTGGCGGTCTCCTCATCCAGCGGGACCGAGACGCTGGGCACCCACTTGGCCTCGGCGGACTCGTAGTCGATGCCGGCCTCCTGCAGCGCGGTGCGCACCGCGACCAGGTCGCCGGGCTCGCTGACGACCTCGAAGCTCTCGCCGAGGTCGTTGACCTCCTCGGCGCCGGCGTCCAGCACGGCCATCATCACATCGTCCTCGGTGACGTCCTTCTTGGGGACGATGATGATGCCCTTGCGGTTGAACAGGTAGGACACCGAACCGGGCTCGGCCATGGAGCCGCCGTTGCGGGTGACGGCGGTGCGGACCTCCGAGGCGGCCCGGTTGCGGTTGTCGGTCAGGCACTCGATCAGCAGGGCCACCCCGCCGGGGGCGTAGCCCTCGTACATGACCGTCTGCCAGTCGGCGCCGCCGGCCTCCTCGCCGGCGCCCCGCCGGCGGGCGCGCTCGATGTTGTCGTTGGGGACGGAGTTCTTCTTGGCCTTGTAGATGGCGTCATAGAGCGTGGGGTTGGCGTCCGGGTCGCCGCCGCCGGTGCGCGCCGCCACCTCGATGTTCTTGATGAGCTTGGCGAACAGCTTGCCGCGCTTGGCGTCCAGTACGGCCTTCTTGTGCTTGGTCGTCGCCCATTTGGAATGGCCGGCCATTGTCTACCCCTCTTCCATCGCCTGACGCACCAGCTCGGCGAAGTACCGGTGCACGCGAAAGTCCCCGGTGAGCTCGGGATGGAACGCGGTCGCCACCAGGCGCCCCTGACGGACGGCGACGATCCTACCGGTCCGCTCACCCCCCTCGATGCGCCCGAGGATCTCAACTGAGTCACCGACCGACTCCACCCAGGGAGCGCGGATGAAGACCGCCCGGAACGGGCCGGGCGGCTGCAGGACCGGCAGCGTGACGTCGGTCTCGAAGGAGTCCACCTGGCGGCCGAAGGCGTTGCGGCGGACCGTCATGTCGATGCCGCCGACGGTCTCCTGGCCCGCGACCCCGTCCCGGATGCGGTCGGCGAGCATGATCATGCCGGCGCAGGAGCCGTAGGCCGGCATGCCCGCCTCCACGCGCTTGCGCAGCGGGTCCAGCAGGTCGAAGGCCCGGGCCAGCTTCCACATGGTGGTCGACTCCCCGCCCGGGATCACCAGCCCGTCCACCTGCTCCAGCTCCTGCGGCCGGCGCACGGGCACCGCCCGGGCGCCCGCCGAGCGCAGCGCGCGGGCGTGCTCACGCACATCCCCCTGCAGGGCGAGGACGCCGATCGTCGGCACCGGGCCGGTCACGGAATCGGTCACGGAACTGGTCACAGGATCGGTCACGGGCTGCCCTTCTGGGGACATGTGGACTGCTATGAGAGTAAACGCTCAGCGCCGCGCGGCGTGCACGGCGGGACCCGCCTCAGCCGATCTTGAAGCGGCGCAGCGGGAGCTCCAACGGCAAAAAGCCGTCCTCGCCGCGGTCGGCGATGCCCCGGCCCAGCATGTAGGTCTGGGCCAGCTCCAGGCCGAAGGACTCCTGGTCGAACGGCAGCGGCACGTCCTGGGCGCCTGCGTCGATGGCCTTCCAGTAGGGCCGCTCGGCCGGCAGGCGCTCGCCCTGGTCGATCACCACGCCGTCCTCGGCGGTCACGTACACCTCGCGGACCACCCGGCCGTGCTCGTAGCGGCGGAACCAGCAGCCGGAGATCACGCTGTGCAGCACCAGCACCCCGCCCTGGCCGCCGGGCAGCGCGGTGCCGACGGTGTCGGCGATGCGGCGGGCGTCCTCGTCCATGCCGAACAGGCGCCGGTCGCACACCAGCAGCGCCCGCTCGTAGGCGCCGACGAACAGCTCGTCCTCATACGGCCACAGCGCGAAGTCCAGGACGGTCTCGCCGGTCTCCACGAGCCTGGCCGCCGGGTAGAGGCCACGGGCCACCCGTGCCGCGGCGTCCGGGTCCAGGCTCAGCCCCGGCCGGAACACCTCGGCCGGTGGTCCGGCGCTGGCACAGGCGAGCGCAACCGACCAGGCCATTGTCTCCCCTCCTGGAGGTCGCCCGGGCCGCCGACGATCGGCGTTTGCGATAGCCGCGCCCAGCCTAACCCGCCCGCAGGCGAGCGGCGAGGGCCGATCGGCCCTCGCCGTGCGGCCGGGGTTACCAGCCGCGGTTGGCCAGCCGCTCGCGCTCGCTCAGCGTGTCGACGTTGATGCCGACCATGGCCTCACCGAGGCCGCGCGAGACCTTGGCGATCACATCGGGGTCGTCGTAGAAGGTGGTGGCCTTGACGATCGCCTCGGCGCGGCGGACCGGGTCGCCGGACTTGAAGATGCCCGAGCCGACGAACACGCCGTCGGCGCCCAGCTGCATCATCATGGCCGCATCGGCCGGGGTGGCGATGCCGCCGGCGGTGAACAGCACCACCGGCAGCTTGCCGGTCTCGGCGACCTCCTTGACCAGCTCGTAGGGGGCCTGCAGCTCCTTGGCCGCCACGTACAGCTCATCTTCGGGCAGCGCCGACAGCCGCCGGATCTCCGAGCGGATGCGGCGCATGTGGGTGACGGCGTTGGAGACGTCACCGGTGCCGGCCTCGCCCTTGGAGCGGATCATGGCCGCGCCCTCGTTGATGCGGCGCAGCGCCTCGCCCAAGTTGGTGGCGCCGCACACGAACGGCACCGTGAAGGCCCACTTGTCGATGTGGTTTTCGTAGTCGGCGGGGGTGAGGACCTCGGATTCGTCGATGTAGTCCACCCCGAGCGCCTGCAGTACCTGGGCCTCGACGAAGTGCCCGATGCGGGCCTTGGCCATGACGGGGATGGACACGGCGTTGATGATGCCCTCGATCATCTCCGGGTCGCTCATCCGGGACACGCCGCCTTCGGCGCGGATGTCGGCGGGCACCCTCTCCAAGGCCATCACGGCGACCGCACCGGCATCCTCGGCGATCTTGGCCTGCTCGGGTGTGACCACGTCCATGATCACACCGCCCTTGAGCATCTCGGCCATGCCCCGCTTGACCCGGGCGGTACCGGTCTCGGGGGTGGGCTGAGCGGGGGCGGGAGTGGAAGCGGACACCGGCTTACCTCACGAAACGGACGACTGTGACGTTATCCATGGTATTGCCTGGCGGCGACCTGCTTGACCCGCCGCGACCGGGCGGCGCCGGGAGATCCGCATCACGTCGCGGGAAACAGAGCCTCCCGAAGGCCGGCACCGGTCAGGGAATCACGGGCTTGCCGTCGTTGACCAGGACGATCCAGACCTGGCCCGGCGCGAAGGTCATCGGCTCGCCGCCGGCGGTGGTGAAGGTGGTGCCCTGTGCGGGGCCGGGCCGCGACCAGCGGGCCTCATAGGACATGCCGTCGCGCAGCACCAGGGCCCGTCCGCTGCCGACGGTGTGCACGACGGGGGTGTAGGCGCCCAGGACGTCCCGGAAGCGGGAGCGGGTCGTCTTGACGTACTGGATGACGACGGTCTGCCCGCCCAGCACACCGCCCTCGGCGGCGGTGTCGGGGCGCCCGTCGTGGGTCACCAGCCACCGTTTCTCCTTGTCCGACCAGGTGAAGCCCATGCGGGCGGCGGGCCAGCGGGCGGTGTGGCTCTTGGTGGGCTTGCCGCCGGCCGGAGCGGGGCCGAAACGGAAGCCGATGTCGCGGGGCAGGTCGGCCTTGGGCGCCGCTTTCAGCAGCTTTTCGGGGTCGGCATAGAGGTTGTAGGGGATGCGCCGGTCACGGGAGCGGTAGTAGGCCGGCTCGCTGGTCTCGTGGGAGACCTCATAGAGGGGGGCGCGGCGCAGCTGGGGCTTGAACTCCGGGTGCGCCCCGGAGAAGGCGAAGGCCGGTTTCCCGTACTGGCGCAGGATCTGCAGGTCGGAGATGCGGGCGCTGCGCACCGGGCCCACTCGCTTGGGGAGCTTGGAGGAGTAGACGGCCATCAGGCGGGTCTCCCCGCCCTCGATCTGCTCGACGTAGACGATGTCGGCTTCGCGGACGCCCGACTGCGGCAGCGCCGGCCGGGTGTTTTCGATCTTGACGGCCAGAACGGGGTTGCGCAGCCCGCTGGTCCCCCCGGTGAAGGGGTGGTAAGGGGGAGCCGGCGCGGTGGTGGCGGGGGCCGCCGAGGAGGGGGACGGCTTGGGGTCGCCGCCCGAGCAGGCGGCCAGGGCCGCCCCCAGGGCACAGATCCCGAGCACGGCGGTGGCCCGGCTCATCACCAATCGCACGTTCGGCCCTTTCTCCGGTGTTCGCGGCGCGATGTGCCGAGCGTAACCGACCGGTGAGCCCTTTCCGCGCCCCAAAGAGCCCTCCGCCGGGCTTTGGGGAGGCCCGGATCCGGCCAAGTGCCGCCCCCCGCAGCCGAGCCCCGTCCTCGACGGCACCGGCCACGGGCCGGGCGCGCCGGAAGCGTGCTCAGATCCGCGGGGCGGCGTCGTCGATTTCGAAGAAGTCCGGCAACGGCGCCCGGCCGGCCAGCGGGATCAGCCGGACCAGCAGTTTGCGGCGGGCCAGCCGGGCGGCGGCGACGGCGTCGTTGTAAAAGCGCCGGGCGTAGATGACCTTCTGGGCGGCGGCGTCCAGCTCGTCCAGCAGCGCCGTGCCCTCCTCCCCGGAGCCGCCCTGGGCGGCCAGCAAGGTGGCGCGGAAGTCGGGCTGGCCGACCACCGCCCGCAGGGCGCGCGACAGGTCGCTTTCGGCGAACTCGCGGCCTTCGGCGTCGGCGGTGCGCGCCCGGTGGGCGGCGGTGGCCAGCACCAGGCTGGTGGCCGGGTCCAGCAGCCGGGAGGCGGCCAGCTCCAAGGCCACGGCCGAGCGGCGCACCAGCGCGGCGTCCAGTGCCGCGCGGGCGGTCTCCACCCGCACATGCAGCCGGTCCAGCCTGGTGGCCCGCCAGGAGACGTACATGCCGACCAGGACCAGGAACGCCACGCCCAGCAGGACGTCCAGCAGCCAGGAAGGCGGCATCAGGCGGTGACTCCGGACTCGACGACGCTCATGCCGTCCACCGCGACGGTCTCATAGACGCGTACCACTTCGCGGGCCACGGTGGACCAGTCGTAGGCGCGCACGGCGGCGCGGGCCTCGGCCGACAGCTGCTTGCGGCGCGCCGGGTCGTCCAGCAGCTCGGCGGCGGCCGCGGCCAGCGCCTCATGGTCGCCGACCGGGAACAGCACGCCGGCCTTGCCGTCCAGCAGCACCCGGCGGAAGGCCTCGATGTCGCTGGCGATGATGGGGGCGCCGGCGGACATGGCCTCGGCCAGCACGATGCCGAAGCTCTCCCCGCCCAGGTTGGGGGCGACGAACACGTCCACCGAGTGGTAGGCGCGGATCTTGTCCTCTTCGCTGACCATGCCCAGCAGCACCACCCGGTCGCGCAGGTCGGCGGGGACCTCCTTGGCGATCATGTCGTCGGCGTCGCCGGGGCCGGCCACCAGCAGCCGGAGCTTGGGACGCTGCCGGCCCAAGATGGCGAAGGCCTTCAGCAGCACCTGCAGCCCCTTGCGGGGCTCGTCGATGCGGCCCAGGAAGCCGAGGGTGCCGCCGCCGGGGCGGGGCTGGGCGCCGTCGCCGCGGCCGGGCCAGCCCGGCAGCGGGTCGGCCATGGCGTAGCGTTCGGTGGCCACCCCGTTGGGGATCAGCACCGCATCGCCCCCCAGGTGCTCCACCAGCGTCTTGCGGGCGGCCTCCGACACCGCGATCCGCCCGGTGATCTTCTCCAGGGCGCTCTGCAGGATCGGCGCGGTCACCGAGACCACCCGGGACTTTTCATAGGAGGCGTGGAAGGTGCCCACGATGGGGCCGTCGGCGGCCCAGCAGGCCAGGATGCCCAGCGAGGGGGCGGCCGGTTCGTGGACGTGCAGCACATCGAAGCCGCCCTCGCGGATCCAGCGCCGCACCCGGCTGGCCGACAGGAACCCGAACGCCAGGCGGGCCACCGACCCGTTGTAGGGGACCGGCACCGCGCGTCCGGCGCCCACCACGTAGTGGGGCAGGGGGGCGTCGTCGTCGGCGGGGGCGAGCACGGAGACCTGGTGGCCGGCGGCGATGAGGGCCTCGGCCAGGTCCCGGATGTGCTGCTGCACCCCGCCGGGGACGTTCCAGGTGTAGGGGCAGACGATGCCGATCTTCACGCCAGGTCCTCCACCCAGATCTTCTGGAGCATGTGCCAGTCCTCGGGGTGCTGGGCGATGCCTTCTTGGAAGACCAGGGCGAGGCTCTGGGTCATCGCGCGGACCTTGTCCTTGCGGGAGCCGGCGTCCGGCACGGGGATCTCCTCATGGACCTTCGCGGCCCAGCGGGGACCGTCGTACCAGAGCGTGACGGGATAAAGCGGGGTCCCGGTCTGCAGCGCCAGGGCGGCCGGGCCGCCGGGCATGCGGGCGGGTTTGCCGAAGAAGTCCACCTCCACCCCGCCGGAGGTCAGGTCGCGGTCGGCGACCAGGCAGACCAGCCGTCCGGCGCGCAGCCGGCGGGCCAGGGTGCCGAACACGGTGGCGCCGTTGCCGCCGCCCAGCGGCAGCACCTCAAAGCCCAGGCTCTGCCGGAAGGCGACGAACCGGTCGAACAGCGACTGCGGCCGCAGCCGTTCGGCGACGGTGGTGATCGGGTAGCCCTGGAGCCCGACCCAGGCGCCTGCCTGCTCGTAGTTGCCCATGTGCGGCAGGGCCAGCACGGCGCCGCGGCCGGAGTCGAGGGTGGCGAACAGCTTCTCGTGGCCGCTGACGCGCATGTCGCCCAGGATGCGCTCGCGGCTGATCTCCGGCAGCCGGAAGACCTCCAGCCAGTACCGCATGTAGGAGCGCAGCGCCCGCTTGCTGAGGATGCGGACCTCGTCGTCGACGGCGTCCTTGCCCAGCACCCGGCACAGGTTCTTCTCCAGTTGCCGCACTCCCTTGCCGTGCCGCTGCCAGGTCTGGTCGGCCAGCGCGGCGAACAGCAGCCGCGCGCTTCGCTCGGGCATCTTGCGCACCACCCGCCAGCCCAGTGCGTAGGCGGCGTCGGTGGCCTCCTCCCGCAGGCGCGCGGTGGCGGAAAGGGTCATGGATGCGGCTCCGGGACGCGAGAGCCGGCCTCGGGAGAGGCCCCTGAAGACGGGGCCAGGGCCTGGCGGCGGACGGCGGCCAGGCGCTGGCCGACGGTGAACGTGGCCAGCACGGCCAGCACCCACAGGGCGACGGCCAGCGCATAGGGGACGCCCAGCCCGTCCAGCCCGGCCGCCACCAGCACGATGATCAGCCGTTCGGAGCGCTCGGCGATCCCGACGTTGCAGGTGTAGCCCAGCCCTTCGGCGCGGGCCTTGGCGTAAGAGACCACCACTCCGGCCACCAGGCAGTACAGCGCCACGAAGGCCAGCGAACGCTCACCGCGGTCGATCAGGCCGATCATCAGCCCGGAGAAGATGGCCGCATCGGCGACCCGGTCGCAGGTGGAGTCCAGGAAGGCACCCCACTTGCTGATCTTGCCGGTGACCCGGGCGACCGCCCCGTCCAGCATGTCGAACAGCACGAACGCGGTGATCACCACTGTCCCCCAGAAGAACTCGCCGCGGGGGAACAGACCGAGCGCGCCGGCCACCGTGCCGACCGTGCCGATAACGGTGATCACGTTGGGTGAGGCTCCGGTGCGCGCCACGGCCTGGCCGATCGGGGTCAGCACCCGCCCCAGCGCGGGCCGCAGTTTGTTGAGCATCGCCGTCCGATTCACCTGCCGTCTGTCAAGGGGGCTTCCCGGTCATGACGCCGGGGTCGCCCATCGTAGTGGCTGATCTACCGGGAGGCTTGTCGGACGGGTGGGACGACGATCTTCCCGGCCGGCTCTCCTCTCCGGCAATTCTCATTAGCTCATACAAGAGTGCTGCATCCGGTCATGCCCCTTGTCTTCGGCGCCGAGTCGGGAAATTGTGGTGCAACGGGTGTGACGCCGGTCACCCCCAGGCGCCGCACTCGGCAGCGGCCCGATCCGGCCGGACCGGGCCGGTATCCACGCGGGCCTTCCGGGGAAGGCTCGCCGCGTGAGGGAGGATGCCATGGCGGAAAAGACCGGTCACCCCGGAGCCGCGGGCAGGGCCCCGGAGGCCGCCCGGCCCGGTGAGATCCGTAACGTGGTGCTGGTCGGCCATTCCGGGGCCGGCAAGACCACGCTCGTCGAGGCGCTGCTCGCTGCGACCGGTACGATCCAGCGGCCCGGTCGCATCGAGGACGGCTCGACGGTCAGCGACCACGACGAGGTCGAGATACGCCAGCGCCGCTCGGTCAATCTCACGCTGACGCCGCTGGTGCACGAGGGCATCAAGGTCAACCTGCTGGACACCCCCGGCTACCCCGACTTCGTGGGGGATCTGCGGGCCGGGCTGCGGGCCGCCGACGCGGCGCTGTTCGTGGTGTCGGCGGTGGACGGCGTCGACGGCCTGACCCGGATGCTGTGGGAGGAGTGCGGCGCCGTCGGCATGCCCCGGGCGGTGGTGATCACCAAGATCGACCAGCAGCGGGGCGACTACGACGAGGTGGTCGCGGCCTGCCAGGAGGCCTTCGGCGACGGGGTGATGCCCTGTTACTTCCCGGTCGGCGACCGGCTGTATGGGCTGCTGTCGCGGACCTGTTTCGACTACGCCTCGGGCAGGCGGGTGGAGTGCGAGGTGGACCCCGCCTACGCCGACCGCATCGAAGAGCAGCGGGCGAGCCTGATCGAGGGGATCATCACCGAAAGCGAGGACGAGGGTCTGATGGACCGCTACCTCGCCGGCGAGGAGATCGACCCCGAGACGCTGATCACGGACCTGGAGAAGGCGGTCGCCCGCGGCAGCTTCCACCCGGTGCTGGCCACCTCGGTGCCGCACGGCGACCGTCCCGGGCCGGTCATCGGCATGACCGAGCTGCTGGAGGTCATCACCCGGGCGTTCCCGTCCCCCCTGGAGCACGGCCTGCCGCCGGTGACCACGGTGGACGGCAAACCGGTCGAGGGGCTGGAGTGCGACCCGGACGGCCCGCTGGTGGCCGAGGTGGTCAAGACCACCTCCGACCCGTACGTGGGGCGGATCTCGCTGGTGCGGGTGTTCTCCGGCACGCTGCGCCCGGACACCGTGGTGCACGTCTCCGGGCACGGCCTGGCCGACCGCGGTCACGCCGACCACGATGTGGACGAGCGCATCGGCGCCCTGTCGTCCCCGCTGGGCAAGACCCAGCGCCCGATCGGGGCGTGCATCGCCGGGGACATCTGCACGATCGCCAAGCTGTCGCAGGCCGAGACCGGCGACACCATCTCCGCCAAGGACGCCCCGATGCTGATGACGCCCTGGCAGATGCCCGACCCGCTGCTGCCGGTGGCGATCCAGGCCAAGTCCAAGGCCGATGAGGACAAGCTCAGCCAGGCCCTCGGCCGGCTGGTCGCCGAGGACCCCACGCTGCGGCTGGAGAACAACGCCGAGACCCGCCAGCTGGTGCTGTGGTGCATGGGCGAGGCGCACGCCGACGTCTTGCTGGACCGGCTGGCCTCCCGGTACGGGGTCGCGGTGGAGACCGTGGAGCTGCGGGTGCCGCTGCGGGAGACCTTCGGCGGCAAGGCCAAGGGCATGGGCCGGCACGTCAAGCAGAGCGGCGGGCACGGCCAGTACGGCATCTGCCACATCGAGGTCGAGCCGCTGGGCTCGGGAGCGGGTTTTGAGTTCGTCGACAAGATCGTCGGCGGGGTGATCCCGCGGCAGTTCATCCCGTCGGTGGAAAAGGGCGTCAAGGCCCAGATGAGCCGGGGCGTGCTGGCCGGCTACCCGGTGGTGGACATCCGGGTGACGTTGTATGACGGCAAGGCCCACTCGGTGGACTCCTCCGACGTGGCCTTCCAGACCGCCGGGGCGCTGGCCCTCAAGGACGCCGCGAGCAGGGCCCCGATCCTGCTGCTGGAGCCGGTGGACGAGGTGGAGGTGCTGATCCCCGACGAGTATGTGGGCGCGGTGATGTCGGACCTGTCGGCGCGGCGCGGCCGGGTGCTGGGCAGCGAGTCGGTGCCGGGCGGCCGGACGCTGGTCAAGGCGGAGATCCCGCAGCTGGAGATCATCCGCTACGCCATCGACCTGCGGTCGATGACGCAGGGCACCGGCACCTTCCGCCGCTCCTTCCTGCGGTATGAGCCGCTGCCGTCGCACCTGGCCGACAAGGTGACCGCCGACAAGCTGGCCGCCGTCGCCAGGTAGCGCCCGGCCGGGCGGCCCGGCGGGAAGCGGGCCGCCCGGCGCCGCGGGCCCGGCTGAGCCTTCGCCCCCACGGCGCCGAAGTCCCGGCTCACTCGTGCGGCCAGGCCTCGACCAGCAGCTGCCGGGTCTCGCGCAGCAGCTGCGGCAGCACCTTGGTGCGGCCGATCACCGGCATGAAGTTGGTGTCGCCGCCCCAGCGCGGCACGATGTGCTGGTGCAGGTGCGCGGCGATGCCGGCGCCGGCCACCAGGCCGAGGTTGAGCCCGACGTTGAAGCCCTGGGCCCCGCTGGCCTTGCGCAGCGCCAGCAGCGCCCGCTTGGTGAAGTCGGCCAGCTCCGCGGTCTCGGCGGTCTCCAGCTCGGTGTAGTCGGCGATGTGCCGGTACGGGACGACCATGAGGTGCCCGGAGTTGTAGGGGTAGAGGTTGAGAACGGCGAACACCACCTCGCCCCGGGCCACGATGAGCCCTTCTGCGTCGTCCATCTTGGGGATCTCGCAAAAAGGGCAGCCGTCATCGGGGCCGGTTCCGGTGGGCTTGCCCTCCCCCTTGATATAGGCCATCCGATGCGGGGTCCACAGCCGCTGGAAGTTGTCGGGAACCCCCACGCCCGCCTGCTCCTCCTCCACCTCGCACACCCCCTGACCAGCGGATTCGGGCGCGTCGAAGCGCGCCTTCGGCACCCGGGGCTCCCTCGGCTCTACGCTCAAGACGGCGCTCTCCTTCTGCTCGCCTGTTCAGCAGCATAGAGAGCGCCTCCCACCTGCCTGAAGCCGGGCCATGCGGCACCGGCGGCTCCCCTACCGGCGGAATCACCGCTTTTCCGGCGTCATCGCGGTCATATCCGACACGATGGACGCAGCATTCCGACCTGTGGGGGATTTTCATGACCGACCTGGACAACAGCCGCGCCTCGGGCAACGGAACGGCGGAGGGCGCATCGCCCGCCGAAGGCGGCCGCCCGCCGTTCTTCCCGGCGCCGCCGGGGCGGCATGCCACACCGCCCGCGGGCGTCCCGCTGTCGGGCACGGCGGGGGCCGGCACGGTGGCGCCGACGCTGCTGCCGCCCGGACGCCACCAGCGCTCCCCCCAGGAACCCCAGCGGCCCGAGGAGGCCCGGCGAGAGAAGACGGCCGGGAGCGAGCAGGCCGCCGAGGCGCGTCCTCAGGCCGCCGCCGTGGTCAAGGGCCGGATCACGATCGAGGACGAGGTGGTCGAGAAGATCGCCGCGCTGGCCGCCGGGGAGGTGGACGGCGTGGCCGCGCTGAGCGAACGCGCCCAGGCGGTGCGGGTGCACCGGGGTGAGGGCGAGATGTCGCTGGACCTGACCGTGGTGGTCGAGTACGGCTGCGTGATCATGGACGTCGCCAAGGCGGTCAAGGCCAACGTGGCGCGGGTGGTCGGCCTGATGCTGGGCGCCCGGGTCTCCGCGGTCAACGTGGTGATCGACGACGTGCGCCCGCCCGCCGGGGCGCAACGCGGCCGGGCCTAGTTCAGGCGCAGGTCGCAGCTTTGCGGGATGGTCGCGCCCACCGACTTGACCTGGACCCGCTCGACCTGGTCGGGCGTGACCGTCTCGAAGACGAAGGTGTGCGGCCGGCGCGCCTGGACCTGGGTGGTCTGCTCCAGGCTGCGCAGCCCCACCAGGTGGACCACCACCTGGACGAACGCGGCGCCGCTGAACTGAACGGTCACCTCCAGGCCGGTCATGCCGTAGCGCACCGCGCCGAGCCCTCGCGGGCAGTAGTCGGGGGTGGTGCCGCCGCGCGGGGCCAGGGGGTCGCCCTGGCCGCCTCCGCCTCCTCCGCCGCCGCCGTCACCGCCCGGGTTCAGCGGATCTCCCTGGCCGAGGGGGTCCCCCTGGGGAGTGGTGCTCCGGGCGGGGGGCCGCTGCGGGTCGGCGGCGGACGGCCCGGTGGTGAAGCCCGGCGACCCGAGGGGCTGCGGAGCGGCGTTCTGCGAGGGGCCGGCGGAGCGGGCGCCCGCTGCGGCCCCGGCGTCGCCGCCCTGGCCGAGCAGCGGCAGCAACAGCACCGCGACGGCGGCCAGCACCAGCAGCACCGAGCCGCCGTAGCCGAGGAAGCGCAGCCACCCGGCGCCGTGCCGGGCGGCCGGTCTCCTGGTCTTCATCGCTGCTGTCCCTGGTCGTGACGGTCGATGGCGGCCCGCCGGGCTGTGCGGCCGCGCCCGGTGGGCGTGGCCGCACAGCCCGGGCCGTCAGATCTGGATGCGCTCTTCGACGGCCCGGACGATCTCTTCGACCGCCTCCGGGATCGGCACGCCGTTCTTCTGCTCGCCGCTGCGGTAGCGGAAGGAGACCGCGTCCTTGGAGACGTCGTCGTCGCCGGCCAGCAGCATGTAGGGGATCTTGGCCTTCTGGGCGTTGCGGATCTTCTTTTGCATCCGGTCGTCGGAGGCGTCCACCTCGGCCCGGATCCCGCGGGCGCGCAGCTGGGCCACCACCTTCTCCAGGTGCGGCACGTGGGAGGCCCCGATGGGGATGCCGACCACCTGCACCGGAGCCAGCCACGGCGGCAGCGCCCCGGCGTAATGCTCCAGCAGGATGGCGAAGAACCGCTCCACCGAGCCGAACAGCGCCCGGTGGATCATGTAGGGCCGCTGCCGGGTGCCGTCGGCGGCCTGGAACTCCAGGTCGAAGCGCTGCGGCAGCTGCAGGTCCACCTGCAGGGTGGACAGCTGCCAGCGGCGGCCGATGGCGTCCCGGATGTGCACGTCGATCTTGGGGGCGTAGAAGGCGCCCTCGCCCTCGGCGATGACGTAGGGCAGGCCGGCCTCCTGGAGGGCGTGCTCCAGCGCGGCCTGGGCCTTCTCCCAGTCGGCGATCTCACCGACGTACTTTTCCGGGCGGGTGGCCAGCTCGGCCTCGAACTCGGTCAGCCCGTAGTCGCGCAGCAGCCCCACCACGAACTTCAGCAGGCTGGCCAGCTCCTCGGCGAGCTGGTCGGGGGCGACGAAGATGTGCGCGTCGTCCTGGGTGAAGCCGCGGGCCCGGGTCAACCCGTGCAGCACCCCGGACTTTTCGTACCGGTAGACGGTGCCCAGCTCGAACATCCGCAGCGGCAGCTCCCGGTACGACCTGCCCCGCGCCTTGAAGATCATGATGTGCATGGGGCAGTTCATCGGCTTGGGGTAGTAGGTCGCCCCGTCCAGCTCCATGGGCGGGTACATGCCCTCGGCGTACCAGTCCAGGTGCCCGGAGGTCTCGAACAGGGTGGACTTGCTCAGGTGCGGGGTGACGACGAACTCGTAGCCGGCCTCCAGGTGCCGCTTGCGGGAGTAGTCCTCCATCACCTTGCGGACGATGCCGCCCTTGGGGTGCCAGACGGCCAGGCCGCCGCCGATCGCGCTGGGGAAGGAGAACAGGTCCAGCTCGACCCCGAGCTTGCGGTGGTCGCGCTTTTCGGCCTCCTCCAGCATCTTCAGGTACGCATCCTGGCGCTCGCGCGACTCCCAGGCGGTGCCGTAGATGCGCTGCAGCTGCGGGTTCTTCTCGCTGCCGCGCCAGTAGGCGCCGCCGGAGCGCATCAGCTTGAAGGCCGGGATGTGCCGGGTGGTCGGCAGGTGCGGGCCGCGGCACAGGTCCTTCCAGCACACCTCGCCGGTCTTGGCGTCCAGGTTGTCGTAGATGGTCAGCTGCCCGGCGCCGACCTCCACGCTGGAGCCGTCGTCGGCCGAGGCGCCGCCCTTGAGGTCGATCAGCTCCAGCTTGTAGGGCTCGTCGGCCAGCTCGGCGCGGGCCTGCTCGTCGGAGACCGGGCGGCGGGAGAACCGCTGGCCCTGCTTGATGATCTCGCGCATCCGCTTCTCGATGCGCTTGAGGTCTTCGGGGGTGAACGGCCTGGCGACGTCGAAGTCGTAGTAGAAGCCGTTCTCCACCGGCGGGCCGATGCCCAGTTTGGCCTCGGGGAACAGCTCCTGGACCGCCTGGGCCATCACGTGCGCGGTGGAGTGCCGCAAGATGGCGCGCCCGTCTTCGGTGTCGATCGCCACCGGCTCGACCTCGTCCCCGTCACGGACCTCATAATCCAGGTCGCGCAGCTCGCCGTTGACGCGGGCGGCGATGACGGTCTTGCCGTCGGCTTCCAGCGCCTGGCCCGCGGTGGTGCCGGCCGCCACCATCCGCTCGTCGCCGTCGAGGGTGATGCGCAGCTTCGACACGGTGGACACGGGTACTCCTTGGTCGGACGGGTTCGGGTTGCCGGCGTTAGATGCTATCGAGCCGCCGCCGTTACCGGGGTCGACCGGCTTCATGATCGATTTCCTTTCGGCTGGCGGGAGCGGCCCAGGGGAAACGCAAGGCCCCGGGATCGCTCCCGGGGCCTGCAGATGGCTCGCTGGTCAGCGCATGCGCGGGTGCCGCCGGGAGGTGCCCGGCGTCGTCGTCGGCCGATGCATGCGCGCCATAGGGTCATGGTAGCGGGTCACGCGTGCCGGGCGGTGCGATCTTCGGGAACCCCGTACAGCTGGTCCATGTCCTCCAGCTCGCGTCCCTTGGTCTCGCGGACGGCCTTGTAGACGAACAGGAAGGCCACGCCCGCCGACAGGGTGTAGAAGCCGTAGGCGAAGCCCAGGCCGAGGGCGGCCATGGCCGGGAAGGTCATGGTGATCAGCCAGTTGGCGATCCACTGGGCGGCGGCGGCCACCGCCAGCGCGGCGGCCCGGATGAAGTTGTTGAACATCTCCCCCAGCAGCACCCACACCACCGGGCCCCAGGTGGCGCCGAAGGAGAACACATACAGGTTGGCGGCGATCAGCGCGATGGGGCCGGCCGTCGGTCCCAGCACCGGCTCGCCGTCCACCAGCGGCGCGGTGGCGAACGCCACGGTCAGCGTCGCCAGGGTGAGCGTCATCCCGGCGGCGCCGGCCAGCAGCAGCCGGCGGCGGCCGATCCGGTCGATCAGGGCGATGGCCACCAGGGTGGTGACGATGTTGGTGATCGAGGTGATCACCGAGGTGAGCATGGCGTCGCTCTCACTGAAACCGACAGCCTGCCACAAAGAGGATGAGTAGTAGAAAATGACGTTAATCCCCACAAACTGCTGGAACACCGACAGCAGGATGCCCACCCACACGATCGGCAGCAGGCCCAGCCGCGGGCCGCGCAGGTCGCGCACCCGGACGGGGCGGTCCTCGCGCAGCGTGCGGGCGATGTCGCGGACCTTGGCGTCCACGTCGGTCCCGGCCCCCAGCACCCGGGCCAGCACCCGGCGGGCCCGTGCCTCCTGGTGCCGTTTGACCAGGAAGCGCGGGGACTCGGGGATGCTCATCGCGATCGCCCCGTAGATCACCGCCGGCACCACGGCGCTGGCGAACATCCACCGCCAGGCGGTGCCGCCCAGCGGGAACTCCCCGGAGGCGCCGCCGGCGGAGACGCGGGCGATGAAGTAGTCGGCCAGCAGCGCCGTGAAGATCCCGGTGACGATCGCCAGCTGCTGCAGCGAGCCCAGCCGCCCCCGCAGGCGGGCGGGGGCGATCTCGGCGATGTAGGCGGGGGCGATCACCGAGGCGGCGCCGATGGCCAGCCCGCCCACCAGGCGCCACAGCGTCAGGTCGACGGCGGAGAAGGCCAGCGCCGAGCCCAGCGCGCTGAGCACGAACAGCAGGGCGGCCAGCAGCATCACCCGCACCCGGCCGATCCGGTCGGCCAGCTCCCCGGCGAACCAGGCGCCGGCCGCGCAGCCCAGCAGCGCCGAGGCCACCACCAGCCCGACGACGAACGAGCCCAGCCCGAACTCGGCGCGCAGCGCCTCGACCGTCCCGTTGATCACCGAAGTGTCGTAGCCGAACAGGAACCCGCCCACCGCCGCCGCTCCCGCGATCATGGTGGCCGTGGCGGTGGCGTGTGACGGCGGTTCCTGCGCGGCCGGTTCGCCTTCGGTGCCCATGCCCCGCCACTCCCCTTTTCGGGGCGTGTTATGCCAGGTCGCGGACGTTTTCCGGGCGGCGCGGGGGCGGATCGGCGCGCTGCGGGGGGATCCGGAGGGCGAGCGCTAGGAGAACACTTCGGCCGGATCGTCGGGCGGCGACTGCGCCTGGATGGCGGTGATGGCCACCGCGTTGACGATGTCCTGGACGGTGGCGCGCGGCGGCAGGGTGTTGACCGGCCGGCGCAGACCCTGCAGCACCGGCCCGATCACCGTGGCCCCGGCGGCGCGGTGCTCCTGGACCAGGGCGTCGCCGATGTCCAGGTCCGGCACGATGTAGACGGTGCTCCCCTCGCCGATCGCCTCCTCATGGGTGAGCGGGCCGTCGACCTGCAGCTCCGGCAGGCGGGAGCGGACCAGGGAGGTGGCGGCGCGGGCCTGCTCGCCGCCGCCGCGGGTGCCGGCCGGGTGGGACAGCAGCGCCAGGCGCGGCTCGATGCCGAAGCGGCGGGCGGTGGCGGCGGCCGACAGCGCGATGCCGGTCAGCCGCGCGGCGTCCGGCTCGGGCACCACCAGGCAGTCCCCGTACAGCAGCACCCGGTCCGGCAGGCACACGAAATGCACGCTGGAGACGATCTTGGCGTCGGGGGCGGTCTTGACGATCTCCAGCGCCGGGCGGACGGTGTGCGCGGGGGTGTGCACGGCGCCGGAGACCATGCCGTCGGCCAGCCCCAGGTGCACCATGAGCGCCCCGAAGTACTGCACGTCGGTGACCAGGTCGCGGGCCAGCCGGTGGGTGACGCCGCGGTGCGCCCGCAGCCGGGCGTACTCGGCGGCGAACCGCTCGCGCAGCCTGCGGTCGAAGGGGCTGACGACCTTGGCGGCCGACACGTCCAGCCCCAGCTCGGCCGCCTCGGTGCGGATGGCCTCCTCATCGCCCAGCAGCGTCAGGTCGGCCACGCCGCGGCGCAGCAGGATGTCGGCGGCGTGCAGCACGCGCGAGTCGGAGCCCTCGGGCAGCACGATGCGGCGCCGGTCGGCGCGGGCCCGCTCCAGCAGGGAGTACTCGAACATCAAGGGGGTGGTGCACCGGCTGCGGCGCACCCCCAGCCGCTCGGCCAGCGCGGCGCCGTCGACGTGCTCGGCGAACAGCCCCAGCGCCGTTTCGATCTTGCCGTGCGCATCGGGGGTGAAGCGGCGGCCGGTGGCGGCCGACAGCCGGGTGGCGGTCTCGAAGGTGTCGCCCTCGGTGATGATCACCGGCAGCCGCACCGACATGCCGTCCAGCAGCCGGGCCACCGACTCCGGCAGCTCCATGCCGCCGGTCATGATGATCCCCGACAGCGCGGGGAAGGTGGGGGCGGCGTGCGCGGCCATCAGGCCCGGCAGCAATGCGGCGGCCCGGTCGGAGGCGATGAGCACGGCCACGCCCTCGGTGAGCCGGTTGAGGATGTTGGGCAGCGACATCGCCCCCACCATCAGGCCGGAGACCTCCCGGCCGAGCTGGTGCTCCTCCCCCAGGATCAGGTAGCCCTCGCAGGCCTCCATCAGCCCGCTGACCGTGGGCGCCGCCAGGCGGGGCACCTCGGGCAGCGCGTAGACGGGCGGGCCGTCGGGGCGGCGGGCGGCGCGCAGCACCTCCTCCCGCCGCTTGGGGTCGACCCGGGTGATCGCCACGGCCAGCACCGCGGCCCGCTCCCCCTCGGCCTCCTTGACCGCCAGGGCGGCGGCCTCGGCGGCCTGCTGGGGGGTGCGCTCCAGCCCGTTGACCACCAGCAGCACCGGCAGGCCCAGCCGGGCGGCCATGGCCGCGTCGAATCCCTGGCGGGCGGAAACGCCGACGTCGGTGTGGTCGGTGCCGACGACGACCACGCCCTCGCACCGCTCGGCCAGCCGCCGGTAGCGGGCGGCTATCTCGGCGACGGCGGCGTCGGGGTCGGCGGCCAGCTCCTCGTAGGTGACCCCGACGCAGTCGGCGTACCGGCAGCCCAGCTTGAACCGGGCCCGCAGCGTCTCCACCAGGTCGTCGCGGTCGCCCGCACGGACCACCGGGCGGAAGACGCCGACCGTGCCGACCTGCCGGCACAGCAGTTCGGTCAGGCCGAGGGCGAGCGTGGCCTTCAGGCTGGCGGCGTCACCGGCCGCGACGTAGACCCCACACGTCATAGGGCGATCGTCCCAGAATCGGGGGGAAAGCTCCCTATCCCCGCAACGACAACTCACAGACGACCGGGCCCGGGGAGGTCCCCGATGCCCGGATCGTCCGCCGCCAGGGTACGCGCTGGAAGTGGTCCTCCTCACATAAAGGTGCTCAACTCGGGAACGCCGGCCGCCTGGTCATCGCCGGAGCGCTAGCGAGAGGGGTCCAGTACGAGCTTGCCGGTGGTGCGGCGGGCCCGCAGGTCCTCGTGGGCCTTGCGGGCCTGGCTCAGCGGGTACTCGCCGCCGGCGATCACCTGCAGCCGGCCCGCGGCGGCCAGCGCATACAGCTCCTCCAGGGCGGTGCGCGCCAGATCGCCGGACTGGCGGAAGACGTGCGCCAGCCACATGCCCGCGACGGTGGTCGAGTGCGCCATCAGCGCCTCGGGCCGGACGGGCGAGGGCGGTTTGCGCGAGGCCATGCCGTAGAAGGCCAGCCGCCCGAACGGGGCCAGGGCCCGCAGGCTCTGGTCGGTGACCGGGCCGCCGGTCATCTCCAGCACCGCATCGACGCGCCTGCCTTCGTTGGCCTCGATGAGGGCGGCGGTCAGGTCCTCGGCCGCCGGGTCCACGGCCGCGTCGGCGCCCAGCCGCAGGGCCAGCTCCCGCTTGGCGGGCGAGGAGGCGGTGGCGATGACGCGCCCGGCGCCCCAGATCTTGGCCAGCTGCACGGCCAGGGAGCCGACGCCGCCGGCGGCGGCGTGCACGACCACGCTCTCCCCCGCTTCCATGCGGACGCTGCGGCGCAGCAGCACCCACGCGGAGACGCCCTGCACAAGCAGGCCGAGCGCGGTGACGTCGTCGACCTCTTCGGGCACGTCCCAGACCATGTGCTCGGGGGCGACGGCCTTCTCGGCGTACCCGCCGGAACTGGCCATGGCGACGACGCGGCGCCCGTCGGGGGTGCGTCCCACCACCTCGCCGCCGGGCACCATGGGCAGCGCGGCGGGGCTGAGGTAGCTGTTTTCGGCCTGGTGGGTGTCGGCGTAGTTGACCCCGGCGCGGGAGACCTCGATGAGCACCTCTCCGGGGCCGGGCACGGGGTCGGGCAGCTCCACGAGGCGCAGCACCTCGGGGCCGCCGAACTCGGTGATCTGGATGGCGCGCATGTTCCTCCTCGGGTTCCCTCGTGTTCCGTCCCACCGGTCAGCGAGGGCCGGGCACGCGGCGGAACTGGAACGGCTCAGAAGGACGGCCCGGCACCACGTACCAGGCCTGGCCGGCGCCGCGCGCCTCCAGGAGCCTCATGAACGCCGTCACCACATCGGCCACGTCCAGGACCGGCAGACCGAGCTTGTCCAGCTCGTCCTTCATTCCCTCGATGATGGGGGTGTCGGCGAACGACGGGCACAGCGCGTTGATCCGGATGCCCTCGGGCTCGTGGTTGGGGCCCAGCCCGCGCACCAGCCCGACCACCGCGGCCTTGTTGGCGCCGTAGACGGGGTCGAAGGGGGTGGCGGTCAGCGCGGCCATGCTGGCGGTGGCGACGATGTCCCCGCCGCCGCGGGCCCGCAGCGCCGGCAGCGCCGCCACGATGCCGTAGACCACGCCGTCGAGGTTGACGGCCATGGCCCGGCGGTAGGCCTCCAGGTCGAAGTCGCCGCCCAGGCCGCAGCGGGAGGCCACCCCGGCGTTGAGGAAGGCGATGTCCAGCCCGCCGAAGGTCTCCACGGCGGTGGCCACGGCGGCGTTGTTGTCGGCGGGTTCGCGCACGTCGCAGCGCACGAACTTGCAGCCCAGCCCCTCGGCCAGCGCGTTGCCGGCCTCGACGTTGACGTCGGAGATCAGCACCTGGGCGCCCTCTTCGACCAGGCGGCGGGCGACGGCGGCGCCGATGCCGCTGGCCCCTCCGGTGATCCAGGCGACTTTCCCGGAGTAGTTCCCGGAGTAGTTCCCGCCGTTGCTGCCCGAGCGGCTCGCGGCGTCCATCCGAACCTCCAAGCGACCTCGACCCTCAAGGTGACTGACTAGTCAGTTACTATAGCCGCATGGATTTCGGTTTGAGCCCCCGGGCCGAGGAGTACCTGGCCCGGCTGCAGGAGTTCATGGATTCCCACGTCTACCCGGCCGAACCGGTCTATGAGACCCAGCGGGCCGAGCTGATCGCCGCGGGGAAGGAGAACGTCGTTCCCCCGGTGGTCGAGGAACTCAAGGCCGAGGCGCGCAAGCGCGGATTGTGGAACCTGTTCCTGCCCGACTGCCAGGAGCCGGCGCACGGGCTGACGGTCACCGACTACGCCTCACTGGCGGAGGTCACCGGGCGCTCCCCGCACCTGGCCCCCGAGGCCACCAACTGCGCCGCGCCCGACACCGGCAACATGGAGGTGCTGCACATGTTCGGCACCCCCGAGCAGAAGGAGCGCTGGCTGCGCCCGCTGATGGAGGGCCAGATCCGCAGCGCGTTCGCGATGACCGAGCCGGACGTGGCCTCCTCCGATGCCCGGAACATCTCCACCCGGATCGAGCGGGACGGCGACCACTACGTCATCAACGGCCGCAAATGGTGGATCACCGGCGTGGCCGACCCGCGCTGCAAGATAATGATCGTCATGGGCAAGACCGACCCGCAGGGGCATCCCTATCGGCAGCAGTCGATGGTGCTGGTGCCGATGGACACCCCCGGGGTGGAGGTGATCCGGCCGCTGCCGGTGTTCGGCTACTACGACCAGCACGGGCACTGCGAGATCACCTTCACCGACGTGCGGGTCCCGGTCGAGAACCTGATCGGCAACGAGGGCGACGGCTTCATGATCGCCCAGGCCCGGCTGGGTCCCGGCCGCATCCACCACTGCATGCGCGCCCTCGGCGCCGCCGAGCGCGCCCTGGAGCTGATGTGCCAGCGGGCCGTCTCCCGGGTGGCCTTCGGCAAGACGCTGGCCGAGCAGGGCGTGGTGCAGCAGCAGATCGCCGAGTCCCGGATGGCCATCGAGCAGGCCCGGCTGCTGACCCTCAAGACCGCCTGGATGATCGACAAGTACGGGGTCAAGGCCGCCCGCAGCGAGGTCGCCGCGATCAAGGTGGTGGTGCCCCGGGTGGCGCTGCAGGTGGTGGACCGCGCCATCCAGGTGCACGGCGGCGCCGGCGTCAGCGACGACACCCCGCTGGCCCGCATGTACGCCTCGCTGCGCACCCTGCGGATCGCCGACGGGCCCGACGATGTGCACATCCGTTCCGTCGCCCGCGCCGAGCTGGGTAAGTACGTGAGCAAATGACCGATACCACGGGGGGGACCGGCCTGCGGCAGCGGATGCCGTACGCCCGCCGCCGCGAGCAGCTGCTCGCGGCGGCGCTCGGCGAGTTCGGGCGGCGCGGCTACCACCTGACCCAGATGGAGCACGTGGCCTCGGCGGCGGGGGTGTCCAAGGCCCTGCTCTACCAGCACTTCGCCTCCAAGGAAGAGCTGTTCGCCGAGGTCGCCGCCGCCATCGTGACGGAGCTGACCGGGCGGCTGCGCTCGGCGGTGCGGCCCGGGCGGTCCTCGGTGGACAACATCCGGGCGATGGTGCGGGCGTTGTTCGACTACGCCACCGAGGACCCGGCGGCCTGGGCGCTGGTCATCCGGCATCTGGACAAGCCGGAGGTGGGCGATGACCTGCGGGACATGCGCGAGCGGCTGGGCGAGGAGTTCGCCGGGCTGCTGCTGCGCCGCCGCCGCGCCGACCCGACGCTGACCCCCGCCCAGCTGGCCGTCAACGAGCGCCGCGCCCGGCTGCTGGTGCCGCTGATGTACGGGGCGATGCTGTCGATGGTGTCGTGGTGGCTGGAGCACCGCGACACCCCGCGGGACAAGGCCGAGACCATGGCGGTGGAGTTCATCTGGCTGGGGCTGGACCGCCTGCGTTCCGGCGAGCGCATCCGTTTCGAGGACTGAAAAGCCCGCCCGGGGAACGGCGGGTCGCCGAAGCTCCTTCAGCGTCCCCGGACGGGTCCCGTCGTCCCCCGGCCCTCCCCGACGAGGGCGCGCAGGGCGTCGCGGTCCAGCTTGTGGGAGCGCCCGGCGCGGGGAAGGCCGGGCAGCACCTCGATCCGGTCCGGCAGCGCCGCGGCGTCGATCACCTCCGGCAGGGCGCGGCGCAGCCGGGAGCGCAGCGCGGCGGGCGGCACGTCGCCGTCCGGCACCACCGCGAGCACGACCTCCTCATCGCCGGTCACCGGGTCGGCCAGCCCCACCATGGCGGCCTCGGCGACACCTGGCAGCGCGGCGATGGCCGGCTCATACAACCCCGGGTAGATGTTGGCCGAGCCGCGGATCAGCATGTCCTTCTTGCGGCCGATCAGGATCAGGCGGCCCCGGTCGTCCAGGCGGGCCAGGTCGCCGGTCTCCAGCCACTCCAGCGGCGGCTCGCCCAGGTAGCCCAGGCAGGTGTTGGGGCCGCGCAGCAGCAGTTCGTCATCGGCGGCGATCTTGGCCTCCACCCCGGGCAGGGGCGCGCCCAGCAGGTCCCCCCCACTGCCGGAGTCCCAGTGGGCGAACTTCTCGGCGGCGTCGGCGATGGCCACCGGCAGCATCTCGGTCAGCGCGTAGACCGACAGCACCTCGGTGCGCCCGCCGGCCGCCGCCACCGCGCGCCGCAGCACCGCCGGGGGGACGGGCGCCGAGCCCAGCAGCAGGTACCGCAGGCAGCCGGGCAGCCGGTCGCCGGACTCCTCCAGCATCTGCGCCAGGTGCACCGGGACGCAGAAGGCGTGGGTGACGCCGCGCCGCGCCACCTCGGCCAAAAAGCCGTCCACCGGGTCGCGGGCAGCGGGGATCGACCAGCGGGCACCGGCGATGAGCGCGGGCAGCCCCAGCATGAACCCCGCGTCGTGCACCACGTCGCCGGGCCCGAGGGGGAAGCGGTCGCGGCACAGCCGCAGCCCGGCCGCCAGCGAGGCCGCCGAGTGCACCACGCCGCGCGGGGCGTCGGTGGTCCCGGAGGTGAACACCACCACCGCCGGGGCGTGCGGGTCGCGCTCGCCGGCCGTCTCGGGGGCGGGGCCGCGCATCAGCTCGGCGAAGTCCAGCGCCCCGGCGGGCACGCCCGGCAGCCACGGGCCGACGCGGACGTGGCGCAGGGCGGGGTCGGTGACGCCGGGCAGCAGCAGTCCCGCCCGGCGGGCCGGGCCGCGCAGGACGCGCAGGCGGTTGAGGCTGTAGAGGGCGGATTCGGCGATGACCCAGCGGGGCCGGGCGCTCCGCAGCCGGGCGGCGAACATCTGCGGGCCCGCCCCCGGATCGACGATCACCAGGGTGCCGCCGGCGGCCACCACCGACAGCGCGATGATCACGGTTGCGGCCGAGTGCCGCACGCCCAGCAGCACCCGGTCGCCGGGCCGCAGTCCGGCCCGCCGCAGGCCGTGCGTCACCGCCAGGACCCGATGCCGCAGCTCCCCGTAGGTCATCTGGCGGTCGCCGGGGCCGTGCACCAGCGCCACCGCCCCGGGGGTGCGTTCGGCCTGCGCCAGCACCCGTCCCACCAGGTCGGCCTCGTCGACGCGGCGGGGCCTGCGCGGCGGGCCGGCCGGAGGGCGGCGCGGCCGGGGCCGGGGCAGGCGGACGTCCACCTCCTTGGCCATCTCCTTGTCCCGGCGGCCGGGACGGGCGTACCAGGCCAGGGTGCCGCGCAGCCCGTAGGCGCGGGCGCGGCGCATCGACCAGTACACCCACACGTCCCGGCGCCGCCCGTAGGCGGTGGTCACCTTGCGGACGCGGTTGACCAGTTCGCGGTCGTCGTGCACCTCCTCGATGGGGGCGCGGGGGAAGCCGCCGCACCGCTCATACAGCTCGGCGGTGATGCCCAGCGTGCAGGCCGGGCTCATCACGTACGGCCCCAGATAGTCCGGGCCCTGGTTACCGGGGCGGATCCGGCCGAAGGCGGCGGCCAGCGGCTGCAGCACCGGCAGCAGCCAGCGTTCCTTCCAGTTCAGCGGGAACTCGTCGGTGCGCGGGCGCAGCCGGCCGGCCACCAGTTCCAGCCCTTCGTCGAAGGCCCGCATGATCGCGGCCGTCCAGTGCGGCGGCGGCAGGCAGTCGGCGTCGGTGCGGGCCAGGTGGGTGGCGCCGCGGGCGATGGCGTGCCGCATGCCGGTGTCGGCGGCCGCGCCGGTGCCCTTTTGGGATTCGTGCAGCAGCTCCAGGTTCAGCTCCGGGTGCGCGGCGGCGTAGGCCCGCACCACTTCGGCGGTGTCGTCGGTGCTGGCGTTGTCGACCACGACCACCCCGGCGGGGGGCAGGCACTGGGCCGACAGCGCCCGCAGCGTCGCGGTGATGCCCGCCCCCTCGTTGTAGGCGGGCACGACGACCCACAGCGACTCCTTCCCGGCTCCGCTGCGCCGTGGCGGGTTCGCGCTCATCGGCCTCACAGCTCCAGGAAGATCACGCCGAGGCTGACGCCGCCGGCCAGGCCGAGCAGGGCCACCCGGTCGCCGGGGCCGCAGCGGCCCTCCTCGAGCGCGGTGGCCAGTTGCAGGGGCAGCGTCACCGAGGCCAGGTTGCCGTGCTCGGGCAGCGTCACCACCAGGCGGTCGGCGGGGATGCCGGTCTGCTCGCGCAATAGCTCCAGGTAGGGCATGGCCACCTGGTGCACGCAGATCACGGCGAAGTCGTCCCAGCTCAGGCCGGTGTCGGCGAGGGCCTTGTCAAAAAGCCCCGAGCCCAGCGCCAAGAAGGCGTCCTTGAGGCGGCGTCCGTCGGCGTGGAAGTAGGTGTACTCGGGGTCGCGGGGGTGCATGGTGCCCCCGCCGGGCAGCGTGCCGACGTTCCAGGCGGTGGAGTCGGCCTCGAAGGCGCGGTGGAAGATCCCGCCGCGCGGGACCGGCTCCAGCAGCGCCGCGGCGCCGCCGTCGGAGAGGGTGTAGCCGGGGAACGACTCGACGAACTGTTTGAAGTCGCGCACCTTCCAGCGGATCGCCCGGGAGGGGATCTCACCGGTGCACACCAGCGCCCGGGCGTGCTGCCCGGTCCGGATGAGGGCCTCGGCGACCTGGAGGGCGTTGAGGAAGCTGTTGCAGGCGTTGGTCACGTCGAACACCGGGCAGGTGGTGCCCAGTTTGGCCGACACGATGTGCGCGGTGGCCGGTTCGACCAGGTCCTGGCTGGCCGAGCCGAAGATCAGCAGGTCCACATCGCCCGGGGTCAGGCCGCGCCGCTCCAGCAGCGACCGGGCGGCCGCCGCCGCCAGGTCGGAGGCCTGCTGGTCGTCGGCGGCCAGGTGGCGGGAGCGGATCCCGGTCATGCGGGTGACGATCCCCGCCAGCGGCCGGTAGCCGTCGCTGTGGCGGGCGATGCGGTCTTCCACCTCGCGGCTGGTGAGCGTCCGCTCGGGCAGGAACGCGGTCACGCCGGTGAGGCCGACCCGGACCGTCGGGTCCCCTGCGGTCATGGGCGTTCCCCCTCTCCCGGCGCCCTTCCCGGCGGGCGGCCCCGCCCCGGCAGGCATCGTGGCCGATACCGGCGACGACGATAAAGAGCATGATCGTTACTTCTGAGTAAATACCAGATCACAGCGTCCGGTCGCCCCGCAAGTCGGTCGCGTGTCCGGGCATAGCACCACTTCCCGCAAGATCCGCCAGGCGCTCCGCAATGGCCGCCCGTCTCTTTGCCCGGGCGGTGGCGGCCCCGGGCGTTCTTGTCACCGCGGCGAGGAAGGACATGGCGGCGGTCCGGGGCGGTGGCCCGTCCGTCCGCACCGGGGTGAGCGGATCGCGGCCACGGGCGCGGCGGGCCGGCCGTGCCGCCAAGCCCTTTTGGAATTCCCGGGAATCGGCAACCTCGTGACCGCGATAGTGGCGGAATAACTTTCCGAAGGCGTTCTATGGAATCTCATGTCAGCGTCGGTCCGATTCCGCCGCGGGCCCGCCGGTGGCGGCGGGCCGGCCTCCCCGGCGCCGCCGGGCCGCCTTACCGGATCATGCCGCCCCACCACCGGTCAAACCGAGAAGAAAATTTTACGAATTTTACTCGGATGACACATCTGCCCAATACTTCACCCTGGGTGGCCGGCCCCACCGACTGCTCCTACTGCCATTGTCAAACCGCTGACAACAAGCGCTCACCTGCTTTTCGGTGCGTCTCAAGCTTTGCCACCGGGCTTCGTGGTCGGATGAACGGGCCGGTCAGATGCCCGAGGGCCGCCGAGGCGGCACCGGGTGCGCAGGGAGCGTCCGGTCGGCGGGAAGGCGGGTGCGTCACCATGGTGGGTCAAGTCGAGCAGCGGACACGGCCACGCCATGGTGCCTGCCCCGAGCCGCACGGGGAGGTCACGATGCCGGCAGGCAGAACGGGACCCGCAGGCACCGTCCGCGGGATCCTCACCTTCGAAGGCAACACCGAGGACGTGGCGCGGGCGCGCAGATTCGTCCAGGACGTCTTGCGAGATCACCCCGACTGTGCGACCGCGGTCCTGCTCACCAGCGAGTTCGTCACCAACGGCATCGTGCACGGCTCGGGCGCCATCACGGTGGCGGTGCTGGAGACCGAGTGGGGCGTGCGGGTCGAGGTGACCGACGCCGGTTCCGGGACGCGGCCCCGCCTGCGCGAGTCCGGCCTGGAGGACGAGGGAGGCCGGGGCCTGCTCCTGGTGGACCGGCTGGCCTCCCGGTGGGACCACGTACGCACCCCCGCCGGCCTCACCGCCTGGTTCGAGCTGGACACCGCCCCCGCCGGCTGAATCCTCTTCAACACGCGGTCTCGGGCACCGGACCCCGGACGGTATCCGGGGTCATGGCATCGCAGGTCACGGCAGCGGACCTGACTATGAGCCCTCGTCCCCGCCCGCGGAAACCTCGTGCTGAAAAAGGTTCACCGAACCGCAGGCAGCACCCCGGACCGCTTGACGCCGGTCACCAGGCTGCCCAGCCGTGGACGGAGTCAACACCGGACGACTGTTTTCACACTCTCCTCTCAAGACCCGGCCGCTTGCTCTGATCAGCCTCCGGCAAGCGCACCCCCACATGACCCAAAACCCCAAAAGTGACATCCGCAAACAGATCGCCAACATTCGGGTATTCATGCGATGTCCGGAATCAGGCGGCAGGTATAACGATTCCGACTCAAGCAGTTCCCCGCCGCCCGCCCTGGCGGCGAACATCGAGGCGTGGCAGCCATGGAGAGCGGCGGGGCCGCCTTCGCCGAGCGGCTGTTGAGCCGATTTCGCACCTGGCCCGCGGTGCGCGTGGCCCCGGCCGATTGCGGAGCCGGTGTCGGTCTCGACGCGGGCACATGCCAGGTTCTCCATCTGCACTCGGCCGACACGGCCGAATTGCTGCTGACCCGGCCGGTCATCGAACGGCTCGGTAAGGCGCTGCGGGAATCGGGACGGGTGACCGTGCGCCCCGGCGAGGACTGGGTGCAGGTCCGCCTGGCCACCGATTCGGACGTGGCCCTGGCCGTCTCGCTGACCAGCGTGGCCCTCAAAGCGGCCGGCGACGGCGTTGGAACGCGCCAAACAACCCCCTGCAGCGCCGCCGGGCCGGTCCCGGCCGCACTGAGCCGCTGCGGCCCGCCATAGCGCGCACCCGACGCGACCGGGCCGCCGGGCACCGCCTCGGCGGCCCGCCTCATCGTCGCGGGCAGATCACGGCTGGGAGGCGAATCCCCGCCCGGCACCGCGACGGCCGCCGACCGCACTAACATCTGCGAAGTGCCAAGATCCCTGTTGGCACGATCTGCACCGAAACGGCCCGAGATGGATGATCACGAGCGTCGGCTCACCCGGCCGGCAGAGCTGCACCCCCCTGCTCTGCGGCACCTGTTCAGCGACGGGGGCGTGGGACGCTCCCTGTCGGTGGAGCTGCCCCCGGGGACCGTGGTGTGGCCGGACCCCGGCTATCCGCAGCGCCACCCGGTGCGCCGCCCGGCCTTCTGGGTGAGCGACGGCCCCGTCCCGCCGGGGTTGTGGAGCGCGCTGCGCGACGAGCACCCCCGCTCGGGGCTGTGGCCGGTGCTGCTGGACGACTCCACCCAGCCCTGGACGGCCGGCCAGGTGGCGCCCGAGCCGGTGTCGGAGATCGACAACTACGACCCGGCGGCGTTCATGGCCGAGGTATGGGCGGACTGGTGCGCCAGCCAGACCGACGGCGACTACTCCGAGCTGGAGCCCTACGGCAAGAACTGCCCCGGCCTGGCGCCGCCCGGCACGCTCGTCCACGACCCCGACGAACTCGCCGACCAGTACGCCGACAAACTGGCCCGGCGCGGCATGTCGCTGGGGCTGGCGGCCGTGGACCGCGGCGCCGACACACTGGCCGCGATGGGCTGGCAGGGGGCGCTCAACCACAACGAGTGGACGGCGCCGCTGGCGGCCGTGGTCCGCGGCTGGGAGGACCGGTTCGGGGTCCGGGTGGTGGGCATGGGCTTCAACACCCTGGACCTGAGCGTGGCCGCGCCGCCGCTGACCTCCCGGCACGCCCTGCAGGTCGCCGCCGAGCACTGGGCGTTCTGCCCCGACACGATGTTCCAGGGGCCGGGCACGCTGGCCGGCTACGCCGAGGAGATCCGCGGCAAGACCTCCTGGTCGTTCTGGTGGGATTGACGCCCTATCCCTCTGCTCGCGGCCGCCCCGGGCCGGCGCGGCCGCGAGCGGAGGCGGCCGCTCAGTGCACCGGCTCGGCGTCCTCGGCGAAGACCAGGTCGAGCAGTCCCGGGAAACGCTCGTTCAGATCGTCGCGGCGCAACGTCAGATAGAGGCGGCGGCCCTCGGGGCGCTGCCGGATCACGCCGCTTTCCCGCAGCACCCGCCAGTGCGTGGTGAGAGTGGACTTGGGAGCCCGCACGTCGATGGCCCCGCAGGGGGTCTCCTCACCGGAGGCCAGGGCTCGCACGATGTCGAGCCGTATGGGGTGGCCCAAGGCGTGCAAAACGTCCACGAGCCGGATCTGCTCGCGATCGGGGTGGTGCAATGCCGCCATGACGCCACCCTAAAACACCGAATGTGGGCCAGGACACATCGAATTCTTCCGCGCCGGGACGCTCGCCGCCGGGCGACACTCGGTGTAAGTCCCCGTTGTTGCCGATCAGTGCCGGTGGTGGCATCCTCGCCTCGTCCGGCGACTCCTGTAGGAGAAACACCATCAGGCGCAACAGACATCCGGCTGCACACCGGTCCCGCCGCTGGCCGCTCGCCCTCCTGGCAACACTGGTGGCGGGCGTGCTGACCGCCGATGTATGCGTACTGGCCTTCGGTGACCTGGGCGGGCCGGCCGAGCACGCGCTCGACGACGACCGGCTGGTGTCCATCTCCGGCGACGCGGTGCGCCCGGCCGTCCCGGTGGTGGCGCCGCTGGGCAAACGGCACACCCCCCACCTGCTGCTGGCCCACAGCGGCCCGCTGCCGGCCAAGGCGGTGGAGCGCGCCCGGCGGGTCAAGGGGGTGGCCGCGGTGGAGGTGGTGGACGCCGCCCAGACGCTGGTGGCCGGACGGCGGGTCGGGCTGCTGGGGGTCGATCCGTCGACCTTCCGGGCCTTCACCCCGCCGGCGTCGGCGGCCTCCGACCAGCTGTGGCAGGCGGTGGCCGGCGGTGACCTGGTGGTCTCTTTCGAGCTGGGCCGCTCCCAAGGGCTGACACTGGGCGGCACCGTGCCGGCGGGCCGCAGCGAATCCCCCGGCCAGGTCCGGGTCGGGGCGTACGCCAGCCTGGGCATCAGCGACGTGCACGCCGTCGTCTCCCGGCAGCGGGCCAGGGAACTGGGCCTGCCCGACGGCAACGCGCTCATCGTCAGCACCCGCAAAACCGACCCGCGCACCCTGAGCAAGAAGCTGCGGAAGGTGATGCCCCGCGGCACCAAGGTCGCCGTCCTGACCGCCGCACAGCAGCGCACCCCGGCCCGGCAGGCCCCCCAGGTGACCGGACGCCCCGACGGAGTGCGCGGCCGGGCCACCCCGATCGCCGGCAACCGGATGACCCCGCGAATGCGAGCGGTGGTCCTGGAGATCAACAACCGCTTCGGCCCGTTCCCGGTGATCGGCTGCTACCGGACCGGCGCCGACGCCCAGGACCACGCCCTGGGGAAGGCCTGCGACTTCATGGAGAGCACGGCCGGCCGAATGCCCAGCGCCCAGGCGCTACGGCACGGCGACCAGGTGGCCGCCTACGCGATCAGCAACGCCACACGCCTGGGCATCCACTACGTGATCTGGAAGCAGCACATCTGGAACGTACGCGGCGGCGGCTGGCGCAAGATGGCCGACCGCGGCAGCCTCACCCAGAACCACTTCGACCACGTCCACATTTCGGTGTTCTAAGGGAACCGCCCGGGTCAGGGCCGCAGCTCATGTGCCCTGTATGGAGGGCACATCCGGGGCGCTCGGTGTCCTGATCGCCTTCCAGGCCTGTCGATCGCCTGATGCATGCGGTCGCGGCCGGAGGGCATCAGGTGCATGAAGTGCGCAGGGTGAAGCCAGGGTCGGCATGCCCGAAAAACTCGGCCGGGCGCGGACGGCCTCTCTTCGGCCAGCAGGACACTGGCGACTTGAACTTATGTGGGGATGAAGGTGTCGCATCCGGTCATTAGGACCGCCTGATCACTCGACAGCACGAGCGTTTTGGACTGCCCCGACTCCACCCCCGAGCAACCAGCCCACTCCGACACCACACCAGAACACGCCCTCGGTGCTGGACGGTCAGCCGTGGCTGTGAGGAGTCAGAACGAACCCTGCCGCGATCAGTGCCGTGGTGATCTCCCCGATCCGCCGCGGCCCCAACCCACGAACGTGTTGGAGTTCGTTGTCTTCCCACAGCCG
>NZ_MOYN02000016.1:0-132018 GCF_001896795.1 Thermomonospora sp. CIF 1 | reverse complement strand
GTTGCGATCCCTCTGAGGGGTGATGAGGACCCCAGGGTAAAGCCGCAGGCCAGAGGAGCGGAAGCCCACCGGATACGAGCCGTTTTTGCAGCGGACCGCCGGTTGTGCATCCGCCCAGGTAGAACGCGCAAACCAACGCGACGGGAGCGAGCACCATCACGAGCACGGTAGCCCGGCGGCGGGCACCGTGCCGTCGGGTTGAGCGAGCTCCCCTCTGGGAGACTGCGCCGTCCCCCAGACCCCCTGCGCCCCGGAGCGCCCGTCCGCGCGATGCCGTCTGTCCCACCTGCTGACCATCCGCGTGGACGAGCCTTCCGGGCCGTCCCCGCCGATGGTGGTGACGGCGGCTCTGATGGCAACGCTAGCGAACGCCAACGTGCCCGAACGGCTGTCACCAGCAGGCCAACGGCATCAGCGGGTGTTGGTGCCTTTGGGGCGGAAGAACTTAGCAAGTCTCCTGACCCGCTAGCAGCAGGGCGCAACAAGGGCACATGGGGTCATGATCTGCTGCGAGATGTTGAGAACCGTCGAACCCTCGGACGCCAGGCCATGCAGGGGTTGCCGGTTCCGATGCAGGCCTTGATCAGGTGGCCGACGAAACTCGGTGTTCTGACCGCTAGGGGCGTCCGAAGAGGGTTTTGGGCGGTACGGGGATCGAGATGTCCTCGTTCTGTCGCAGGGGGGCGGCGCCGGCGCAGAAGCCGGACAGGGCCTCGGTGTCCAGGCAGCGGGCGCGGACCAGGGGCGGCGGCGGAGGCGGCCAGGACCAGGTTGCCGAAGCGGCGGCCGCGCATGACGCCTGGTTCGGCGAGCAGGACGGTGTGCGGGAAGATCCGGCGGACGGTGGCCGTTACCCGGCGGGCGAACTCCAGGCGGTTGCCGTCGGCCATGTTGAGGAGGTAGACGCCCGCGGGGCGCAGGACCCGGCGTACGTCGTGGCAGAACTCCAGGCAGATCAGCTCTCGGGGGATGGCGGTGTCGGCGAAGGCGTCCAGGATCACCAGGTCGTCGCAGGCGTCGGGGAGGGCGGCCAGGCCGGCGCGGCCGTCGGTTATCCGCACGCGCAGTCCTCGGACCGAGCGCAGTGGCAGGTGCTCGCGGACCAGGTTGATCAGGGCGGCGTCCGGTTCCAGGACCAGCTGGCGGGAGCCGGGGCGGGTGGCCGCCACGTAGCGGGCCAGGGTGCAGGCGCCGCCGCCGATGTGGACGACGTCGAGGGGGGCGCGGCCGTCGCCGAGGCAGTCGACCACGTCGCCCATCATGCGCATGTATTCGAAGTCCAGGTAGGTCGGGTCGGCCAGGTCGACGTAGGACTGGGGCACCCCTTCGACGGTCAGCAGCCAGCCGTGCTCGCGTTCGGGGTCGGGGTGCAGCTCGGCGCGGCCGTCGGCACTGCGGTGCACGGCGGGTGCGTCCCGGCGAGCGGTGCGTCGTTGGGCCATGGTCCTCCCCTTCCCGGCTCGCCCTCGGCTCGCCGAACCTCCCCACGGTAGCGGCCCCGGCGCCCCCTTCCGTCCGCACGCCGATCGGAAATGCTCACTATCCGGATACATCAGATCCTCCGGACAGGTGACTTTCCTTGCGTTTACCCTCCCTTCAGGCGGGACTCACCGTTTCTTGGACGGGACTTGCCCCCGGTGCTTTACCTCAAGTACATTCCCCCGAGACCGGTTCGTGACCTACCTCCACCCCGGAGGTCGAACCGACCGCCGAATGTTCACGGCGCAGCCGGCGCCGGGAACAACCGGGGACCCGTCGCGGAAGTCCCGGGGACGCCCCCCGAACGAGAACGTCCCCGAGTGAGTCCGCCGTGTGCGGTGGGGCGCCTGTCACCCCGCACCCGGTAGGCGGCCACTGGAGAGACATGGACCCGATAGGCAAGAAACTGCTCGAGGTCGCCGAGAAGGAGCTCGGTTATACCGAGAAGGCCGGCGGCTACACCAAGTACGGCGCGTGGTGGGCGAAGAACGTCGACGCCGACCACAATCCCTACTTCAAGACGGCGCCCTGGTGCGACATGTTCCTGGCCTGGGCGGCCGACAAGGCCGGGGTGGCCGAGCAGGTCGGGCAGTTCGCCGCCACCGTCGACCACGCCAAGTGGTTCAAAAAGCACGGCGCCTGGGGCACCGAGCCGGTGCCGGGGGCGATCGTGTTCTTCGACTGGAAGGGCTCCAAGGACATCGACGCCATCGACCACGTCGGCATCGTCAAGAAGGTCGATGGCAAGAAGATCCACACGATCGAGGCCAACGTCGACGGGATCCACCTGCGGGAGAAGGTCCGCGACGAGAGCATCATCGTCGGCTACGGCTACCCCTCCAAGGTCAAGGTCGCCTCGGAGGGCAAGTACACGCCCAAGCACGCCGCCCCGGCGCCGTCCCCTTCGGAGCTGACCGAGGCCCGGGCCGGTGAGCAGAGCGTGGCCCACACCCGCGAGGGCGCCCCGGAGGAGCAGGCGTTCCTGTCCGGCGGCCACGATGTGGTGCTGGGCGGGCTGATGGCGTTCGCAGTGGTGGGCACCGTGGCGCTGGCGGCGGGCAAGTCGGCCGCCGCGGCCGCGGCCAAGGTCCCCACCGTGCCGCCGGTGCGGGTGCGCAAGCGCGGCAAGCACCACCGCCGCCCGGTGGCGCTGCCGGCGGGCGTCTCCCCGGCGCAGCTGGAGGAGACGCTGCGGGAGTCGGAGGCCGCCACCACGGCGATGCCGGCGATCAGCGCCGCGGTGGCCGCGGCGGCCGAGGACCGGGAGTTCTGGGGCAAGATCGAGCATCTCAAGGAGGACGAGGAGCTGGCCTTCTGGGACTCGCTGCACGCGGAGCTCACCCGCGGCGGCACGCCGGCCGCTTCTCCTCGGCCCGCCGTCTCCCCCGGGCACGCGGTGCCGTACTCCCTGAGCCCCTGAGCGTCCGGACGCCCGCGGCCGCCGATGGCACAGCGCCGGTTCACTTGCCTGAGCGTTCGGCGGGTTCGGACCACCGCCACTGGGCCACTTTGCGCGGTATGACGGGAATCCGTCCGGTCACCCGCCGCACACCCCGGGTGATCGGGCGCCGCCGCCGGCCGGGCCGGTGGGTGACCGGGCCTCGTCCGGCGGCCCGCAGCTCGTCGATCAGCCGGTCCAGGTGGACCAGCAGCTCCCCGTGCAACGGCCAGTGGCCCGGGTCGCGGCGCAGCACCCTGCCCAGTTCGTTGCGGTGGCGCCGCGCCTGCGACAGCCGCCCCTCCAGCTCGGCGGTGAGCCGCACCGCCTCGTCGGCGGAGACCGTGGTGACCGCCCGGGTGTAGATGCGGGTGGCGGCGGCCAGCGCGCGCAAGGTGGCCGCCAGCCGCTCCCGCATGTCGGCCTCCCACATGTAGGCGCCCAGGCCCGTGCGGTCTTTCAGGCGCAGCTCGGTGCGGTCGGCCATGGAGCGGGCCACTCCGCGGATGCTGAGCGCGGAATGCTCCAGGTGGTGCAGGGCCGCGTGCAGCGCGGGGCTCGGCCCGGGCGTCACGCCCACCCGGCTGCGCGGGTTGAGGCGGACGCTCTCCTGCGCCTCGGCCAGGGCCTGGTCGATCTGCCGGATCTGCTGGGCCATCCTGCGGGCCCACCCCAGCCACTGTTCGGTGGTCCGCCGGTCGGGTTCGGCTTCCAGCCCGTCCGCCATCCGTTCCAGCAGCTGCTGCATCGAGCGGCCCACCTCCTCGATCGCCTCCTGGGCGGGCCGCACCCGGACCGGGGAGGCCACCAGCACCGACAGCAGCCCCACGGCCGCGCCGATCAGCGTCTCCTCCACCCGGGTGAGGGCGGCGGTGTCGCTGCCGACCTGCAGGATCAGCATCGCGCTGATCGGCGCCTCCAGCAGGTTGTCGCCCAGGCGCAGCAGCTGGCCCACCGTCAGCGCCACGGCGATGGTCAGGCCCAGGCTCCACCAGGTGAAGCCGACCAGGTCGGTCACGGCGACGGCCACCAGCACCCCCGCGGTGACGCTGACGATCCGCCGGCCCGCGCTGCGCAGCGTCCGGTACAGCGACACCTGGACGACCAGCATCGAGGTCAGCGGGGCCAGCATCGGAGCCGGCACCGGCAGCAGCCGCTGCGCCAGCAGGAACGCCGCCACCGCCGTCACCACCAGCCGGGCGGTGTAGGCGACGGCGGGTGCGGCGCCGCGGGCGGCCCGCCGCAGGTTCTCACGGGAGGCGGCGGCGCGGAGGCGCCGCACGGGCGGGAACCTCGACACCGGTGGAATGAGCCTTTTCACCATGGGGTTGTGGGCGGTCTTGGGCGGCCTGCGGTCACAGACTGCGATCTACCCGCCCCCACCCGGGAAAACGACGTGCCCGGCCGGTGCGTGGAGAACGGGCGGGCGCCCGTGAAGTGCGGCGCCCGCCCGCCGGAATGCCGCTCAGGCCGTTTTCAGCTCTTGACGCGCGCCTCCCGCAGGCTCTCCACCGGGTGCTCGCCGTCGGTCTGCAGCCGGTACTCGCGGCCGAACATCTCGCGGTGCCGGTCGATGACGACCTCGCTCGGCGCCTTCTGCGCGTCGTGGACGCGCTCTTGCATCCGCTGGAACCGTTCGTGCGCGTCCCGGACGTACCCGGTGCCCAGCGTGGTCAGATCGACCTGCGTGGCCAGCAGGTTGCGCAGGAACTCCTTGTTGGGCTCGAAGGTGACCGGCGACGGCAGGCTGCGGGGCAGGATCGACTCCGGCTCCCGGCCGTCGTGCTTGCGCATCATGTCGCAGGCCAGCCGCAGGTGCTCCAGCTCCATGTTCAGGTGCAGCTCCCAGACGGCCTTCACCTTCCGGTCGCTTTCGGTCTCCATGAACGAGTGGTACAGGTAGCACTCGTTGTACTCGTGGAGGACCAGCCGCTCCCACCAGGTCTCCCCCGGGTCGAGCAGGGACTCGTAGTGGGTGACGTGGGCCTCCTCGATGAGCCCGATCTCCTGGTAGAGCTGGCGGGCGATGGGCTCCATGTACATCGGGCCGACGTTCATGTAGAAGTTCATGGTCTGCTGCTCGGCGGACATGATGGTCAGCGCGTGCAGCCTGGAGATCGGGTCGACCCGGTTGCGGTCATAGGGGTCGCGCACGTTGTCGACCGGGTCGCGGTGCTGCATGAACGTGGGCCGGCCCGGCATGACCTCGGTGAGGTTGTCGACGATCTTCTCGGCCTTGCGGTGCTCGAGCATCTCGTAGAGGTTGGCGTACCGGTACAGGTGGTCGAAGTCCTCCAGCACGCCGAACTCGTAGGCCTGCCTGAGGTAGGGGTCGGGCTCCATCCGCGCCACCCAGCTGGTCAGGTCGGTGGCCACCTGCTCATACCCCAGGACCGTCTCCAGCACCGACGACTGGCCGGGCAGCAGCCAGTTGACGACCCTCTGCTGCTGGGCCTCGACATAGCGGATCTCGGCCAGCTGCTGCTTGGCCTCCAGCTGGGGGCAGACCCGCGCGAAGTTGTGGCTGAAGAAGATCGCCTCGGTCTCGATGCCGTTCATGGTGATGATCCGGCACCGGGTGTAGGGGTCGGCTCGATCCGGGTCGATCGGCTCGATATTGAGCTCGCTCCAGTTGCGGATCTGCCGGTCGAGCGGGATGCCCCGCTGTTCCAACGGATTGAACGTCATCGCGATACCTCACTGTGTCGTCGGGACATTCGCCGTACCCGGTGATCGGCGCGGCTCACGCGATGAATCCACAAATTTCCCTTGACGTATTTCTCCCATTCGGCCGGGAATGGCGGGCCTTGGCGTCGGGTACGGGCGGCAGGAATCGACCATTCACAGCCGAGGAGCGCATATGGCCGCCACAGGGACCATGACCAAGACGGACGTGACCGACCTGCTGATTCAGCAGCACGGTGAGATCCGCGACCTGTTCGATGAGGTCATGCGGCATTCCGGCGAGCGGCGCCGGGAGGCGTTCGGCAGGCTGGTGCGGCTCTTGGCGGTGCACGAGACCGCCGAGGAGGAGGTCGTGCACCCGCTCACCCGGCGCGGCATCGACGGCGGCGGGGGGATCGCCGACGACCGCCTGCGGGAGGAGCGCGGGGCCAAGGAGCTGCTGGCCGAGCTGGACGGCATGGACACCGACGATCCGCGTTTCCTGCCCAAGCTCGACAAGCTGCGCCTGGCGGTGCTCACCCACGCCCGCGCCGAGGAGCGCTATGAGTTCCCCCGCCTGCGCGACAAGTTCAGCGACGCCCAGCGCCGGGCCCTGGCCGCGGCGGTCAAGGCGGCCGAGGCCACCGCGCCCACCCATCCGCACCCCGGGGTGGAGAGCGCCACCGCCAACATGATCAAAGGCACGCTGGCGTCCATCACCGACCGGGTGCGCGACATCATCCGCAAGTCCTGAGCGGACGCGGGGAGGGCCTTGCGCGATGCCGGCCGCACTCCGGCCGGCATCGCGCCCCCGACGTCATGCGAACCCCAATCCGGGAAACGAAACATTTGACCAGAAGGTGACGTTCTCTGGTCTTTATCTCCTAAGGCGACGGGAACCATCCCGCGCGGCGAAATTTCCATTTATCACCGCACGCACGCTAACTAAATGGGTTGACTTTTTTGCCCGCAGTGTCGGCGTCATCGGCCCCGTCGGCGCACCCGGAACGCGCCAGGGGACGGCAAGGTCTTGAACGGCTGCTCACCATTCCCAGGGGGATCGCCCAGGTCGATTTCCAGCCGAACCACTGGACCGGCCTGGTGTTCCTCATCGCGCTGTTCGCAGGCGGCTGGCAGTTCGGCCTCTTCGCGCTGCTGGGAACGGTGGTCGCCACCCTCACCGCCGCCGTGCTCGGCGTCTCCTGGCCGGAGCGGATCCGGCCGGGGCTGGAGGGCTTCAACGGCACGCTGGTGGGCGTCGCCTTGGTGCTCTACCTGGACGTGCGGTGGATGACGGTGGCGCTCGTCATCGGCGGCGCGATCGCCGCCAGCGTGCTCACCTCGGCGCTGAACGTGCTGCTGACCCCCTACAACCTGCCCACTTTCACCGCGCCCTTCTGCATGGTCACCAGCGTGGCGGTGATCGGGGGCCCGGCCTTCAGCCGGGTGTGGGCCGGGCACGCCAGCACGCCCCCGCCCTCGGCCGCCGCCCCCGGCACCGCGATGACCTGGACCTACTTCTGGCAGGGCACGCTCAACGGCATCGGCCAGGTGTTCTTTCAGAACAAGTGGTACGTGGGGCTGATCTTCCTGGCCGGGCTGTTCATCGCCGGCTGGGTCACCGGGCTGGTGGCGCTGGTCTCCAGCCTGATCGGGCTGCTCACCGGCTGGGTGCTGGGCGCGCAGGCGGCGGACCTGGGAGCCGGCCTGTACGGCTACAACTCCGTGCTGACCGGGCTGGCGCTGTTCGGCACCTTCCTGGCGATAAGCCCCGTCAGCGCCGGGTACGCCGCGGTCGGCGCGGTGACGGCCGCGGGGCTGACCGCCGGTGTCGCCAACGTGTTCGACGTGGTCGGCGGACACACCCTCACCTGGCCGTTCGTGCTCGTCAGCTGGGTGTTCCTGGCGGCCGTCCCGATGTTCGGCAAGCTCCGGCGCGCCGGATGAGCGTTCCGGCGGCACGACCCAGAAAGGACCTTCGATGAATCTCACGCCCAGGGAGATGGAAAAGCTCGTCATCTTCGTCGTGGCGCAGATGGCGGCCAAGCGCCGGGAGCGGGGGCTGAAGCTGAACTACCCGGAGGCGGTGGCGCTGATCAGCCAGGAGATCATCGAGGCCGCCCGGGACGGCAAAAGCGTCGCCGAGTGCATGGAGCTGGGCAAACAGGTCCTCGGCCCCGACGATGTGCTGCCGGGCGTGCGCGGCATGCTGAAGCTGATCCAGGTCGAGGCGGTCTTCGACGACGGCACCAAGCTGGTCTCCTGCCACGACCCGGTGGGCGGCAAGTGATGACGGGCCGCAGGGTCGTGCTGGTCGGCGGCCACGAAAGCCGGCAGGGCCGCTGCCTTCCCCTCGCGGAAGGCTCCGGCGAGCTGCGGGTGTGCGGCGCCGGGCGCGACCTGCACGCGGCCGTGCGGGCGGGCGGGCCGGTGGTGGCGGTGCCGATGACGCTCGGCCGGGACCCGGATCTGCCGCGCCTGGCCGCGCAGACCCTGCGGTGGGCATCCCGCGACCGCCCGCCGGGAGAGGTGCTGCTGGCCGAGCCGCTGGGCACCGTCCGGCACCTGGTCGGCTGGATCAGGGGCGTGCTGGCCCGGGCGCTGCGCGGCGCACCGCCGGACCGGGCGGCGCTGCTGGTGGCGCCCGCCGCGGGCCCGGAGCCGGACGCGGAGCTGTTCAAGGTGGCGCGGCTGGTGTGGCAGCACGCACCCGTCCGCCGGGTGGAGGTGGCGCTGCTCGGCGGCGAGCCGGACGTGGACGAGGGCGTGGACCGCTGCCTGCGGCTGGGGGCCGACGGCGTCGTGCTGGTGCCGGCCTCGTTCGTCCCGGCGCCGCAGCGGCCCGGCGTCCGGACCGCGGGGCCGCTGCTGGGCCCCGCCGCACTGGCCGCACTGATCCGCGCCCGCGCGGCCGAGGCGGAACTGCGGTGGGAGCGGCACGGCGACGACGGGACGGCGGCCACCGGCCACGGGCATCACCACGACCACGCAGATCGCCGCCGGGATCCGCCCGTTCCCGCGGCGACGAACCTGAAAGGGGCGGCATCCCATGTCCGATGACGACGTTTACCTGTACGGCGAAGGGGACATCGAGCTGAACGCCGGCCGGCCCAAGGTGACCATCGAGGTGCACAACACCGGCGACCGGGCCGTCCAGGTCGGCTCCCACTTCCACTTCTTCGAGGCCAACCGGGCGCTGAAATTCGACCGGGAGAAGGCGTTCGGCAAGCGCCTGGACATCCCCGCCGGCACCGCCGTGCGGTTCGAGGCCGGCGACACCAAGCAGGTCACCTTGGTCGAATACGGCGGCGGGCTGCGCCTGGTGGGGTTCGGCGGCCTGCTCAACGGCAGCGTGCGCTCCCGGGACGCCCGCCGGCGGGCCCTGCGGCGGATGCGGGAACGCGGCTACCTCGATGCGCCGGAGGAGTCTTCGCAGGAGCAGGAAAAGCCGTCCAAGAAGCCGGGTTCGGCGAAATCGAAGAAGAAGGGCTGAGCCGCCATGGCCACCATGAGCCGCAAGCAGTACGCGACGATGTACGGCCCGACGGTGGGCGACAGGTTCCGCCTGGGCGACACCAACCTCATCGTCGAGGTGGAAAAAGACCACATCGCGGGGCATTACGGGGACGAGACCCAGTACGGGGGCGGCAAGACCGCCCGGGACGGCATGTCGGCCGACCCGGCCTCCGGCAGCTCGGTCGCGTTGGACCTGGTGATCACCAACGTGGTGGTGATGGACCCGGTGCTGGGCATCGTCAAGGGCGACATCGGCGTCAAGGACGGCCGGATCGCCGGGATCGGCAAGTCCGGCAACCCGCACACCCAGGACGGGGTGGACCGGCGCCTGATCGTCAGCGCCAGCACCGAGGTGGTCTCCGGGGAGAACCTCATCGCCACCCCCGGGGCGATCGACACCCACGTGCACTTCCTGTCCCCGCAGCAGGCCCAGCACGCGCTCAGCAACGGGATCACCACGCTGCTGGGCGGCGGCACCGGCCCGGCCGACGGCAGCCGCGGCTGCACCACCACTCCGGGGCCGTGGAACATCGCCCGCATCCTGCAGGCCTATGAGAGCGTCCCGATCAACATCGGGGTGCTCGGCAAGGGCAACAGCAGCCTGCCGGTGCCGCTGGAGGAGCAGATCCGCGCCGGGGCCTGCGGGCTGAAGGTGCACGAGGACTGGGGCACCACCCCGGCCGTCATCGACTGCGCGCTGTCGGTGGCCGACGAGTTCGACATCCAGGTCAACATCCACACCGACACGCTCAACGAGGCCGGTTACGTCGAGGACACCATCGCCGCCATCAACGGCCGGGCCATCCACACCTACCACTCCGAGGGCGCCGGCGGCGGTCACGCCCCCGACATCCTGCGGGTGACCGGGGAGCCCAACGTGCTGCCGGCCTCCACCAACCCGACCCTGCCGTACACCGGCAACTCGGTGGACGAGCTGCTGGACATGACCATGGTCTGCCACCACCTCAGCTACGACGTGCCCGAGGACGTGGCGTTCGCCGACAGCCGGGTGCGCGCCGAGACCATCTCGGCCGAGACGGTGCTGCACGACCTGGGCATCATCAGCATCATCGGGTCGGACTCCCAGGCGATGGGCCGGGTGGGCGAGTCCTTCACCCGCGCCTTCCAGATGGCCCACCACAACAAGGACAAGCGCGGCCCGCTGCCGGAGGACTCCTCCCGCAACGACAACTTCCGGGTGCTGCGCTACCTGGCCAAGCTCACCATCAACCCGGCCCGGGCCAGCGGGATGGCCGACACCATCGGGTCGCTGGAGGACGGCAAGCTCGCCGACATCGTGCTGTGGCCGATCCACTCCTTCGCGGCCAAGCCGCTCATGGTGATCAAGGGCGGCATGATCAACTGGGCGCAGATGGGCGACCCGAACGCCTCCCTGCCCACGCCGCAGCCGGTGCGGTTCCGTCCCACCTACGGGGCCTACGGCGAGGCGCTCAGCACCACCTGCGTGACGTTCATGTCCATCGCCGCGATCGAGGCGGGCGTGCCCGAGCGGCTGGGCCTCAAGCGGCTGATCCGGCCGGTGAGCCAGTGCCGGACCGTCGACAAGCGGCACATGCTGCACAACTCGACGCTCGCGGAGATCAAGGTCGATCCGGAGACCTACCGGGTGACCGTGGACGGGGAGCCGGCGCACATCGAACCGGCCACGAGGCTGCCGCTGAACCGATTGTTCTTCCTGGCATGAACGGCCGCGCCGACCTGGGCGCGCTGCTGGCCCAGCTTCAGCTCACCGACTCGGCCTTCCCCAGCGGCAGGTACACCCTCTCCCACGGGCTGGAGGGGTACGTCCAGCTCGGCCTGGCCGGGCCGGAGAACCTGCGGGAGCTGCTGACCGACCTGCTGCGCAACGCGGTGGGGCCGGGGGACGCGGCGGCGCTGGCGCTGGCGCACCGCGCCGCGGCCGCGCGGGACTGGGAGCGCCTGGCGGGGGTCGACCGGCGGCTGGAGGCGATCAAGCTCAGCCGCGAGCAGCGCGCCGCCTCGGTGCGGACCGGCCAGCAGGTGCTCGACACGGCGGTCTTCGCCTTCCCGACGCCGCCGGCCGTCCGCCTGGCGGAGCTGGTGGAGGACAAGGCCACGCCGGGCAATCACGCCGTCGTGGCCGGGGTGCTCCACGCGGGGCTGGGGGTGCCGGTGGCGCACGCGGTCGCCGCCGAGCTGCACGCGTTCGCCGTCGGCTGGACGACGGCGGCGGTGCGGCTGGGCTGCAGCGACTTCCGCCGCGCCCAGCGGCTGCTGCACCAGGTCCGCCCCGACCTCATCCGGGCCGCGCACACGGCGCTCGCCGCCGAAGACCCCCGCGACCTGCACGCCTCGGCGCCCGCCGCCGACATCGCCGCCGCCGCCCACGAACGGGCGGCGGCCCGGCTGTTCGCCACCTGACCACCGCGCACAAGGACACCCGATGCACCTGGAGAAGATCTTCAAAGTGGGGATCGGCGGCCCGGTCGGCTCCGGCAAGACCGCGCTGATCGAGGCGCTGGTCCCGCTGCTGCAACAGCGGGGCCACCGCCCCGGTGTGATCACCAACGACATCTACACCCAGGAGGACGCCGAGCACATCCGCCGCACGCTGGCCGGGACGCTGGCCCCGGAACGGGTCGTGGGGGTGGAGACGGGGGCCTGCCCGCACACCGCGGTCCGGGACGACCCGACCATGAACCTGGCGGCCGCGGCCGAGCTGCTGGAGCGCTTCCCCGAGCTGGACATGCTGCTGTTCGAAAGCGGCGGGGACAACCTGACGCTCACCTTCAGCCCGGCGCTGGCCGATGTGTACCTGTTCGTCCTGGACACCTCCGAGGGCGAGAAGATGCCGCGCAAGCGCGGCCCCGGCATCACCGACTGCGACCTGCTGATCATCAACAAGATCGACATCGCCCCGTACGTCCGCACCGACCTGCGGGTCATGGAGCGCGACGCGCGGGCGGTGCGCGGCGGCCGCCCGGTCGCGCTGACCGACTGCCTGACCGGCACCGGGGTCGATCAGGTCGCCGACTTCATCGAGTCGCGGGCGAGGGCGGCATGCGCCTCACCGGCGTAGCGGCGGCCGGCGAGCGGGTCTCCCTCGAGCGCTGCTCGCCGCAGTGGGTGCCCGAGCCGGTGCGGCGGCACGCCGCCGCCGTGGACGTGCTGCCGGTCGGCAGTCCCGGCAAGGTCGGGCTGCTGGAGCTGGAGTTCGAGCGGATCGCAGAGCGGACGGAGCTGACCGGCCACTACCAGAAGGCCCCGCTGCACATCACCCGCCCGCTCTACCTGGACCCGCGCGCTCCGGGCCTGCCGCACGTGATGCTCATGTCGTCCGGGGGCGGGGTGCTGCAGGGGGACCGCTACCGCATCGACGTCTCCTGCGGGGCGGGGGCGTCCGTGCGCCTGACCACCCAGAGCGCCACCCGGATCTACCGGATGGAACGCGATTACGCCACCCAGCTCACGGAGTTCACCGTGGGGCCCGGCGGTTACCTGGAGTATCTGCCGGATATGACGATCCCGTTCGGCGGGGCGCGCTACTACCAGCGGATCGGCGTCACCGCCCACCCGGACGCCACCGTGGTGCTGGGCGAGACGCTGCTGGCCGGGCGGCTGGCCCGGGGGGAACGGCACGCCTACACCGCCTACTGCAGCGATGTGGAGGTGCGCGATGCCGCCGGGCGGCTGCTGTTCGCCGATCCGCTCCGCCTGGTGCCGGGGGAACGGGCCGCCACGGGGCCTGCGGTGATGGACGGCTTCGGAGTCCTGGCGTCCCTGTACGTCGTCACCGGGGCCGGGCCCGCGCACGCCGTGGCCGACGCGATGCACCGGGTGCTCGCAGGCTGCGGGCTGCGGGCGGGGGCCGGCGTGCTGCCGGGCGGGTGCGGCGCCTGGGCGCGCATCCTCGGGGAGCGGTCTCCCGAAGTCCAGGCCGCCTTCCGGCAGGCATGGGAGGCGGCACGCGAACTGCTGCCCGGGGCGCCGGGCGGGCACGAGAGGTGAAGAACATGGGGGTGCGGGAGAACCACGGCAACGGCTGAATCACCGGGAAAGGGCCGAGGCCTTTCTCTTAGACCGGCGTAAAGAGGGGCCGCCCCGCCACCCGGGGGTGCGGCCCGGTGTGCTCGCCGACATCGCCATCGGAGGAGCGCTGGGCGCCCTGGCACGTCATCTGATCACCGATGCGATGCCCGGGGCGCAGCACGGCTTCCCCTGGGGCACGCTGCTGGTGAACCTGCTGGGCTGCCTGGTCATGGGGGTGCTGACGACCTACCTGCTGCACAGCCGGCCGCATCCCTTCGCCCGCCCGTTGCTGGTGACCGGTTACCTGGGCGGGTTCACCACGTTCTCCCACCTCATCGACGGGATCGACGGCCTGGGCCGCGCCGGGGACTGGGATGTGAGCGTCGTTTACGCGGTGGCCAGCGTGGCGGGCGGGTGGATCGCGATCGTGGCGGGGCTGTGGCTGGGCGGGCTGCTGCCGCGCCGCACGCCCCGTCCCGAAGGCGGTGAACGGCCGTGATCGCGCTGCTGGTGCTCATCGGCGGGGCGTTCGGCGCCGTGCTGCGCTACCTGCTGGACGCCGAGGTCAAGCAGCGTTTCGGCAAGGCGTTCCCGTGGGGGACCCTGACGGTCAACCTGCTGGGCGCGGGAGCGCTGGGGGCGCTGCACGGAACGGGCGCGGGCACCGAGTGGGAGGCCCTGATCGGCACGGGCGTGTGCGGGGCGCTGACGACGTTCAGCACCTTCGAGCTGGAGACCGTCCACCTGTTCCAGGACGGCGCCTACGGCAAGGCGGCGTTGAACGTGCTCGTCTCGCTGGGGCTCGGGCTGGCCGTCTTCGCGCTCCTGTACGCCCTGTTCCGGGCGGTGTGAGGGCCGCCGGGCGGTGCGGAGGGCGCCCGCGTGAGGAGCCGGCGGCATTTCCGGCCGGCGGGCGGAAACGTCCCGGGCATGGCCGCGAGCGACACGGGGATCGACCCGGGCAAGTGGCTGCGCCGGTCCCTGTCCCTGTCGGGGGAACGTCCCTCCTGGTCCCAGGCCCTGCGGGCGGCGGTCGCCTTCGGCGCGGTGACCGCGGCGGCGCTGGCCTGGGGCGAGCTGCAGGCCGGGGTGTTCGCCGCGTCCGGCATGGTGCTGGGGGTGATGCAGCCGGAGACCGGCCCGTACCGGTCGCGGGTGCTGGGTCTGCTCGTCCCGCAGCTGGCCGGTGCGGCGGGGCTGGTCATCGGGCAGCTCTCCCATGGGCACGGCTGGTGGGCGGTGGCGGTGACCGCGCTGGTCGCGCTGGTGTCCGGGCTGATCAGCTCGATCGGCAGGGTGGCCTCGGGGGCCGGGCTGAGCCTGCTGTTTTTGAACGTGATCGGCACCGGGCTGCCGGCGAGCGGGGCGCTGTGGCTGCCCCCGCTGTGCCAGCTGGCGGGCGGGGCGTTCTACCTGCTGCTGGCGCTGCTGAGCTGGCGTCTGCAGGGCACCGGCGCCGACCCCGGGCACCGGGCCGTCGCCGAGGTGTACGACAAGGCCGCCGATCTCCTCCAGGCCCTGCCCCGCGCCGGCGACGCCCAGGCGGCGCTGAACGCGGCCGTGGACGCCGCCCAGGACGCGCTGATGCGTCACCAGATCCGCGGCGAGGGCGGCTGGGACGCCCAGACGCGGTGGCTGGTCGCCATGCTCAACGCGGCCACTCCCCTGCTGGAGGCGGTCACCGTGCTCGCCCGGTCAACCCGGCCCGCGCCGGCGGGGGCGGCCGAGGCGGTGCGGCGGATCGCCGAGGCCGTGCGGGCCGGCCACCGGGACGCCCGCATCGCGCCGGTGCCGGGCGATCCGGTGCTCGCCCGGTCCATCGAGTACGCCCGGGCGCGGCTGTCGCAGCCGCACCCGGAGGATCCCGACTGGCTGGGCCTGCCCGAGCCCCTGCCGGTGCGGGCGCTGGCCGCCGTCCGCACGGCCTGCGCCTCCGGGGCGGCCTGGCGGTACGGGGCGCGGCTGGCCCTGTGCATGGCGATCGCCTCGGCGATCGTGGAGTCCGGCGCCGTGCTGCGCGTGCTGTGGGTGCCCACGGTGCATTCGGTGTGGCTGCCGCTGACCGTGGCGGTGATCTTGAAGCCGGACTTCGGGTCGGTGTTCACCCGTGCGCTGCTGCGGGCGCTCGGCACGGTCGCCGCGGCCGTCCCCACCCTGCTGGTGCTGGTGCTGGTGCCGCGGGGGTGGGCCGCGGTCCCGCTCGCGGCGTTCTTCGGCGGGCTGATCCCCGTCCTGAAGGTCAAGTCCTATGCGGCGCGCACGGTGGCGGTCACGCCCTTGATGCTCTTTTTGTTCGACATGGTCTCCCCGCAGCCGTCCGATGAGCTGGTGCTGGCCCGGCTGTCGGACACCCTGCTGGGCTGCCTGATCGTGCTGGTGTTCGGTTACGCCTGCTGGCCGGAGAGCTGGCGGGCCCGGCTCGGGGAGCGGCTGGCCGCGGGATTGGAGTCGGCCGCCGGCTACCTGGAGGAGGCGTTCACCGGCTCCCATGCGGCATGGGCCCGTCACCGGCGGGCGCTGCAGCGCGATCTCAGCGCCGTGCAGAACGCGCTGCGGCAGACGCTGGCCGAGCCGCCGCCGGCCGGCCGCCGGGGCGCGGCCTGGTGGCCGGTGCTGATGGCGCTGCAGCAGCTGGTGGACGCCGTCACCGCCGCCGCCGTCGAGGTCCGGGAGGGCGCCGCGCCCCCGCCGCCCCGGGAGGTGGCGGCGCTCGCGGAGGAGCTTCGGCAGATGGCGGTGGCGGTCCGCAGGGAACGGCCGCCGCCGACCGGGGAACCGCCGCCCGTGGGCGATGCGAACGTCCTGGAGGATGTCGCCGTCCAGGTGCACCGCCTGCGCCAGGCCCTTCCCCTTTAAGGCCGCCCCTGGGGAGCAGGCCTGTCCGCTCACCACATGGGCTCAAGGGCCGGAAACCCCTGCGGCGGGCCGCACGGCGCCGTCCGGCCTGCGAGGCGCCCGCACGAGAACGGCGGGACGAGAAGGTTCAGCGCCGGTGCCGCGCCTCGATGCGCTCGGCGGCGAGGTGACCGACCACCGTGCATCCGAGGAGGATGAGCACGGCCAGCCACAGCAGGCCCGCCGGGGAGAGCACCGGCCGCAGGGCGCCGGCGGTCAGGGCGCCGGACAGCAGGGCGGCGATCGAAAGGAGCCGGTGGCGTTGCGCGGGGGGCGCGGCGGGCTCGGCGACCAGTGAGGTCAGCGTGGTGGTGACGACCGTGGTGTTCAGGTGGGGCACCTTCAGGACGCGCACGATCGCATACTCCCAGCCCAGGGCGAAGGCGAGCAGCGCGATGTTCGGCCAGCGCACCCAGGATTCGGAGAACCCGTGCCGGGAGGACAGCACCGCGGCCATGGCGATCAGCACGGTCTGCACCGCGGTGCCGGCCGGCAGCAGCCGGTGGCGGCGCTGCTCGAACCGGGCCCGCAGCAGGCGCCCGCCGCAGGCCGCCCCCGCCGCAAAAGAGATCAGCGCCAGTCCCGGGGGCAGCATCTCCCCGTAACCGGCCAGGCCGAGGCCGAGGATGAGGACGTTCCCGGTCATGGCGGCCACGAAGACCCGCCCCAGCTCCAGGAAGCTCACCGCGTCGATCATCCCGGTGATGAAGGTCAGTGCGACGAGCAGGTGCGGCCAGGGCCCCTCGACCCGGCCGCTCGCACCGGTCGCGGCGCCCATCGGCGGGGCTCAGCCGATGCGCAGCTCGGTGTCCAGGCCGAGGGCCTCCTCGCGGGGGCCGGGGCGGAGGTTGAACAGCTTGTCCACGACCTTGCCGATGAGGTAGGTGAGCACGAAGCTGTAGGCGCCGACGGCGAGGATGGCGACGAGCTGCTTGCCCAGCAGGGCGATGGAGCCGCCGAAGACCAGGCCGGCGGTGGCGCTGCCGTACTTGCCGGTGGCCAGCAGACCCAGCAGCGTCACGCCGACGATGCCGCCGACGCCGTGGATGCCCGCCACATCCAGGGTGTCGTCGTATCCGACGGTGGTCTTGATCTCCACGGCGTAGGTGCAGACGACGGCGGCGACGATGCCGATGGCCGTGGCGCCGAACAGGTTGACGTACCCGCAGGCCGGGGTGATGGCCACCAGGCCGGCGAGGGCGCCGGTGGTGCCGCCCAGGCGGGAGAAGTGACCGAAGCGCGCCCGCTCCAGCAGCATCCACACCAGCATCGCCACGCACCCGCACATCATCGTGTTGACCACCGCGTTGGCGGCCAGGGCGCCGTCGGTGAGCGCCGATCCGCCGTTGAAGCCGAACCAGCCGAACCACAGCAGCCCCATGCCCGTCATGACCAGCGGGATGTTCTTCGGCCGCGGGGGTTCCTCCCGGCGGAAGCTCAGGCCTGGACCGAGCGCCAGCGCCAGGGCCAGGCCGGCGATCCCGGAGTTGAGCTCGACGACCAGGCCGCCGGCGAAGTCCAGCACCCCCCAGCGGTTGAGCCAGCCGCCCTTGGAGAACACCCAGTGGGCGACCGGCAGGTAGACCAGGGTCACCCAGATCACCCCGAAGATCATCCAGGGGCCGAGCCGGACCCGGTTGGCGACCGAGCCGCTGATCAGCGCGAGCGTGATGATCGCGAAGACGAGCCGAAAGAGGGAGAACACATAGACCGGGATGACCTCGCGCATCACCGACGGGGTGGTCCGGAAGAACTCCCACTGGCCCCAGCCGATCAGGCCGAGCCCGCCCACGTCTTCGCCGAAGGCCAAGCCGAAGCCGTAGACGAACCAGATGACGGTCACCACGGCGATGGAGACGAAGCTCATGTACAGGACGCTGACCAGATTCTTCGCCCGGACCATTCCGCCGTAGAACAGGGCGAGCCCCGGCGTCATGAGCAGCACCATGGCGAAACTGACGAGCACCCATGCGGAATCGCCAGTGTTCAGCGTTTCTTCCATAGTCGAACTCCCGGCTTCAAGCCAGCATCATCGAATTTCCGCCAACCGGTGGTCATGAGAGCCTCGTCCGGGAGCCCCGGCGGCGTGCACTCCCGTGCCGTCCCGGGTAGCATCGCTGCTCTCCTGGCTGCGATGCCCCCGCACACATCCTGCGAAAACGGCGGGTGGGAAAAGGTTCATCGAGATATGGGAATCCGATGAGCAGGTAAGGAAGGCCGCCGAAGCAGGCCGGGGAAAATCGCCCTCCGCGGGCTTTGCCCGCACCCATCCCGCCACCCCTGCAGGGTTTTTCACTTTCCTTCCATTGGGACGTCCTTGGCTTTACGGACCAGCCCTCCGGAGAGGCACCGCCAACAAACAAGAGCCCCGAAGACGCGGGGCTCCCGGCCGCGCGAACAGGAAATCCACGCCGTCCGCAGAACAGGGTTCACCGCCTCTGATCGCGGCTTTGCAAAAACCACCGAGAGTCGTTCCGGAGGTTTCGATGTCGGGTCACTCCGCCACTAATGCCCAACACATATAGTGATCGATTGACTGCTTTGAGTATCGGGGGTTCCAGGCGATGAAGACCATCACAAGTCCGCGGCCATGGCTGCTGGCCGCGGGCTCCACGGCGGCGGTGACGGCCGTCCTGGTCGCGGGGGGCCTGGCGATCAAGAAGGTCGCCGGGCCGCAGCTGCGCATCACGACCGTCCGGGACGGCGCGGTGCTCAACCGGGCCGACGCCGCGCGGCAGACCCTCGTCATCGAGGCCGGCGAACCCGGCAAGGTGCGCGCCCGCCTGGACGGCCGGCCCCTGGCGCTGCGCCGGCAGGGCGGCAGGCTGGTGGCCGAGCTCGGGGCGCTGGCCGAGGGCGAGCACGAACTGTCGGTGTCGGCCCCCGGCAGCCTGCCGCTGACCGACGGAGGCGACACCCGCCGCTTCACCGTCGACGCCACACCGCCGTCGGTCACGGTCCACGGCCTGCGCAGCGGCGCCAACGGGCAGGCCCCTCACCTGGTGGCCGCGGGGCTGCGGCGGCCGTTCTCGCTGAGCGGGGAGGTCAAGGGCGCGGTCCGGGTGCTCAGCGACGGACGCCCGGTCAAGGTGCGCAAGGGCAAGTTCACGCTGGACTACCCGTTCCCGCCGGACATGGTGCGCATCACCGCCTACGACGCCGCCGGCAACCGCACCGACCACCACGTCCCGGTGGTCGTGCCGCACCCGGAGACCCGCGCGGTGCACGTCACCGCCCTGGCCTGGGCCTCCAAGCCGCTGCGCGAGCGGATCTTGAAGATGATCCGCGAGAAGCGGATCAACGCCGTCCAGCTCGACATCAAGGACGAAGACGGCATCATCGGCTACGACTCCCAGGTGCCGCTGGCCCGGGAGGTCAAGGCCGCCCGCGGCATCTACGACGCGCGCCAGGCCCTCGACCAGCTGCACGCCATGAACGTGCGGGTGATCGGCCGCATCGTCGCCTTCCGCGACCCGCAGCTGGGCAAGGCGTCCTGGCGGGCCGGCAAGCGCGACCGCCTGGTCCGCACCCCCGACGGAGGCGCCTACGGCTCCCAGTACGGGGCGCAGTCGTTCACCAACCTCGCCCACCCCGAGGTCCGCAAGTACAACATCGACCTGGCCGTGGAGGCGGCCAGGCTGGGCTTCGACGAGATCCTCTACGACTACGTGCGCCGCCCGGACGGGCCGCTGAAGTCGATGCGCTTCCCCGGCCTGCGAGGGTCGGTGGAGGACAGCGTGGCCTCCTTCATCGCCGAGACCCGGCGGCTGGTGCGGCCGCACGGGGCGTTCCTGGGGGCGTCGGTCTACGGCATCGCCGCCACCCGGCCGCACGAGATCGGGCAGGACATCGCCAAGATCGGCAAGCACGTCGACTACGTGGCGCCCATGCTCTACCCCTCGCACTGGGGGGCGGGCGAGTTCGGGCTCAAGAACCCCAACGCCGAGCCCTACAAGACCGTGTACGCCTCGATGCTGACCTTCCACAAGGTGCTGCGCGGCACCTCGGCGCAGATCGTCCCCTGGCTGCAGGACTTCTCGCTGGGGCACCCCTACGGAGTGGCCGAGGTCAAGGCGCAGATCGAGGCGGCGGCCAAGACCGGCAGCAAGTCGTTCCTGCTGTGGGATCCGGCGGTGCGCTACCACCCCGAGGCGCTGACGCCGGGAGCGATCGGAAAGAGCACATGACCATGGGGCTGAAGAAGATCACGGCCGTCGTCGCGGCCGTCGCGCTGGCGGGCGCGGCCTGCTCGGGCGGGCCGCAGACCACCGCCAAGGAGGCCGCGGCGCGCGGCCAGGCCGCCGCCGGCGCCGCCCGCCCGCAGATCGACCCGGCCACGGTGCGCGCCAACGAGCTCGGCCTGGTGCCGGTGCTGATGTACCACCAGATCGTGCCCAAGCCCACCACGGTCTACGACCGCACCCCGGCCGACTTCCGCGCCGAGCTGGAGCGGCTGGCCAAAGAGGGCTATGTGCCGATCACCGCGGCCGAGCTGGCCAGTGGGCGGATCGACATCCCCGCCGGACGGCACCCGGTGGTGCTGACCTTCGACGACAGCACCATCAGCCAGTTCGCGCTGGGTCCCGACGGCAGGCCCAAGCCCGACACCGCGATCGGGATCCTGCTGGAGGTCTCCCGCCGCCATCCGGGATTCCGCCCGGTGGCGACCCTGTTCGTCAACGGCGCCCCGTTCAACGACGCGGACGGCCGGCGGACGCTGGGCTGGCTGCACCGCAACGGCTTTGAGATCGGCAACCACACCCTGACGCACCTCAATTTGGGCTCGGCGAGCGCCGCGCAGGTGCAGCGGGACATCGCCGCCAACCAGAAGGCCATCACCGAGGCGGTGCCCGGGCTGACCGTCCAGACGCTGGCGCTGCCGTTCGGCATCCACCCCAGGCGGCCGGAGCTGGCACGGCGCGGCGAGCACGGGGGGATCCGCTATGAGCACCGGGGCGTGTTCCTGGTGGGGTCCAACCCGTCGCCGTCCCCGTACGCGGCCGACTTCGATCCGCTGAACATCCCGCGGATCCGCTCGCAAGGCCCGCGCGGGGAGGACGCGGAGTTCGCCTCCAGCCGCTGGCTGGACAAGCTGGCCGCCGGGGGCGACCGCTACACCTCCGACGGCGACCCGTCCGTCATCTCCTATCCGCGGGGCTCGTCCGTGCAGATCGCCCCGGCCTGGCGGAAGATGGCCCGGCCCTACTGAAGGCCCGGCGGTGGTCCGCCGCCCCGGCCTCCGGGACGGCGGACCATTGCGGATCCGGCGACGGGACGCCCGGGTCAGCGTCCGCTCGCCCGCCGCCGGACCAGGGACACCCCGCCGGCCACGGCCGCGATCACCAGCGCCGCCAGGACGACCCACAGCCAGCCGCTGGAACCGCCGCCGCTCTGGGAGGCGGCGGGGCTCGCCGAGACCTCAGGGGTCGCCGGGGCCGTCTGGGCGGGCTCGGCGGAAGCGGTGGGCGTCTGCGGCGTGCCCTCGACGGTGAACTCGTAGGTGCCGGTGATCGGGTGGCCGTCCTGGGCGACCACCCGCCAGCTGACCGTGTAAGTCCCCGGCTCCAGCGTCCCTTCGATCGCCTGGATGACCTTCACGCCGTCGACCTGGGCCGACCCGCTCTGGTGCGTGGCGCCGCCGGCGTCGGTCACCACCACCCGCGGCACCATCACCTCGTCGTTGAAGGTCAGCACGATCTGCGAGGGCGGCGGCACCGTGGAGTCCTTGGCCGGCGAGGCCTCCTTGAGCGTGGTGTGGGCCTGCGCCGGGGCGGCCGCGACCAGCACGGCCGCCAGCGCGCAGAGAACCGCCACGACGACCCCGGCCGCGCCGCGACGGCGGGCGTCAGCACGCGTCATGAACATCACACAACCTCTTTCGTCCGGTTTCACCTGGTCAAAGCAGCGCGAACACCGAACGAGGAGGACTGCGCAGCCCCACCGAATGCCGCAGCAGCGCCGCCCGCACCCGCACGCACGGCGCCCGCCACCCGCCCACCACGGGCCGCCGCGGAAGCGGAGCCGCCTCCAGCAGGGCGAGCACGGCCCGCAGCGAGAACGCGGCGACCCGCCGCGCCAGCGCCCAGGCCAGGCGCTCCCCCCGCCACAGCCACCAGGCCGAGACCGCCGCCGCGACCAGGTGCGCCAGCGTCATCCCGGCGCCGCCCGACACCGTCTCCGGCACACCGCTTCCGTGCCCGGCATGCCCCGCGGCACCCCCGCACTGCACCGCCGCGAACAGCACGTGCAGCCCGAACTGCCCGCCCAGCAGCCCCGCCAGGATGGTCACCGCCGACCGCTCATGCCCCGCCAGCAGCCAGGCGACCCCGAGCACCCCCAGCCCGCCGATCCCGGCCGCCGCCCACGGCACCGCCTCCTGAGAGGCCCCGACGTGCCCGGCCACCGTCAAGGACACGCACACGGCCGCAAAGGACGAGGCGCGCAGCAACCGGCAGGGCGGGGGCATAGCCATGACGCTCCCATCATGCCACCGGCCTCCCCGCCCCCTCCCGACACCCGAAGTCCCCCGCTCCCCGTAACCGATGCGCAAGAACCCCTCCGGATGCGCTACTCTTTTCACGCGACGGCAGACAAGCCGCCGGGGCGATTAGCTCAGTGGGAGAGCGCTTCGTTCACACCGAAGAGGTCACTGGTTCGAACCCAGTATCGCCCACCAGCGCTTACGCAGCTCATCGAAGGTCTCGGAGTCAAGCTCCGGGGCCTTTTTCGATCTTGGAGGTCGTCCGGGGCCGTCGTCACGACGGTCACACGGACCGGCTTCGGGCGAAGACCGTGTTCATGGTCTCGGCGCCCTCGGTGATGACGGGCCCTGAGCCGATGGTGATGGATCTTCTCGGTCATGGGCCGCGCCGGCGTGGCCGATGAGGTCGGCGATGGTCTCCAGGGGCATGCCGCTGTCACTCACGATCGGCACGAACGAGTGACGGAGCTTGTGGGGCGTCCAGTTCTCGCCGACGCCCGCCTTACAGGTGATCACCCGGAACGCTCGCCGGACGTTTGCAGCGTCGAGAGGATCGCCGGTGCGGGTGCAGAAGACCAAGCCGCGACCCACCGGCTCCCCTCGCTTCGAGCCGCCGGCCGACCTTCCGGAACTGCCGGGGACGAACGGCGTTCAACGAGTTGCGCTCGCGTCCTTGAAACGCTGCTTCTCCGATAGCGGCGGTGCTCTGATAGTCACAGCGAGCAGGACTTGCGGAACTCGCGAAAGTACATCTTGCAAGACGGAGAGGATGTTCTTGCTCACCTTTGGCACTGAGTGCCATCATGGCCGGGCCGTTCACCGGGCGGCCTTTTTGCAGGTGTCCGCGCTGCTCTGAAAGGCTTTGCGGGTCGGCTTGCCCGGTCTGTATCGATGGGGAGGTAGTCCATGGGGCGTCTGGCGGGCAAGGTCGCCTTCATCACCGGGGCCGCGCGCGGGCAGGGGCGGGCCGAGGCCGTCCGGCTCGCCGCCGAGGGGGCCGACATCATCGCGATCGACCTCGTCGACAACCCCAGCCGGTACGTCAAGTACCCGGCGGCCACGCAGGCCGATCTGGACGAGACCGCCAAGCTGGTGGAGCAGCAGGGGCGGCGGGTGCTGGCCCGCAAGGCGGACGTGCGGAAGCTGGACGAGCTGGAGGCGGTGGTCCGGGAAGGGGTCGCTCAGTTCGGGCGGCTGGATGTGGTGGTGGCCAACGCCGGGATCGTCAACTACGGGCGCACCTGGGAGCTGGACGAGGAGCAGTGGCAGGACCTGATCGACATCAACCTCACGGGGGTGTGGAAGACGGTCAAGGCCACCGTGCCGGTGCTCCTTGAGCAGAAGCAGGGCGGGTCGGTCATCATCATCAGCTCGGTGGCGGGCCTGAAGGGGCTGCCCTTCCTGGCCCACTACGCCGCCGCCAAGCACGGGGTGGTGGGGCTGGCCAAGACGCTGGCCAACGAGCTGGCCGAGCACGACATCAGGGTCAACACGATCCACCCGCACGGGGTCCGCACGGGCATGACCGACGACTCGATGCGGGACTTTTTGGCCCAGTCGCCCATGCTCGCGCCCATCTACATGCCGGCCCTGCCCTACCAGATGGTCGAGCCCGAGGACATCGCCAACATGGTCGCCTTCCTGGCCTCCGACGAGAGCAAGTACATCACCGGCGCCCAGCTGCCCGTCGACCTGGGCGCTCTCAACCGGTGAGCCCTTCGTGACCGGGCGTCCGGAGAAGCCGGGAACGCCCGCCTCATCGCCTGCCAAGGCAGACGCACGCCCCCGTCCCGCCGGCGGACGGGGGCGTGGCGTTTCCTCCCCTTCAAAGAGCGCGCACCGGCGCGTGAGCGATGTGCGGTGCTCCCGTGGCACCAGGCGCCGATACCCGTGCCTTCCCAGGTCATCGCATCGCCCCTGACCGCAAGGATCCCGTCCCCGCGCTGCGGAGACGACGCGGCGAAAAGGTTCGGTGGTGCAGATCGCGGTGCGGCGGGCAGGGGCGTGGGTGTTTGATCGTGCTGTCGGAATGCGCGCGATGTGCGGAGGTGGGCCCATGGATGACGCCGCCGGGTCCGGTGCGACGTCCAAGCGGGTGCTGGAGGAGCTGGACCGCCAAGAGTGCCTGCGGCTGATCGCCCCGGGCGGGATCGGGCTGGTGGCCTTCGACGACGGGGAGGGACCGGCCCTCATCCCGGTCAACTACGTGCTGGACGGGGAGTCGGTGGTCTTCCACACCTCCCTGGGCGGGCGGCTGAACCGGAGCCTGACGGCGATGCCGCACGGAACGGGGCTGCGCATCGCCTTCGGCGTGGTGCGGATCGACGAGGCCGCGCGGGAGGGGTGGAGCGTGATGCTCCGCGGCGGTGCCCACCGCATGTCCGAGGAGGAGAGCGCGGCGGCCCCGCAGGTGGAGTCCTGGCCCGAGGGCGAGCGGGAGGCCCACTTCCGGCTGACCCCCACCAGCATCAGCGGCCGCCGCGTCCGCCGGCCCTGAACGAGCCGGCCGGCGTTGTGCGCGGCGCACGCCGCCGAGCGCCTCGCATTGGCGCCGTCACAGACGGTAGGCCGAAGTGTTGACTCACGGTGATCAGGCACGGACGCTGACTGCCGACCGGGGAGATCCGGCCCCGGCGGGGCAAGGGAGGCGCGCGTGCTGGTGCGAAGACTTCTCGCCGTGATGGCGGTGGCAGTGGTGGCGAGCGCGATGGCGGCGCCGCCGGGGCACGGTGCGACCCACCGGCACAGGCCGGTGATCTTCGTCCACGGCTTCAGCGGATCGGGCGGCCAGTTCGAAACGCAGGCCCGGCGGCTGACCGGCAACGGGTACCGGGCCGACCTGATCGAGGCCCACGAGTACGACTCGCTGTTCGAGGTCAACACCCCCGAGCAGGTCTATGCGGGGCTGGACCGGCGGATCGACCGGCTGCTGAAGAAGTCGGGGGCCGACAAGGTCGATCTGCTGGCGCACTCGCTGGGGACCGCCTTGATGCAGGCCTACCTGCGCAGCTCGCCGGAGCGGGCCGCCAAGGTCGCCCACTATGTCAACCTCGACGGGGCGACCTCGCCCGACCAGCCGGGCGGCGTGCCGACGCTGGCGGTATGGGGCGAGGGCTCGCCCGAACGGCGGATCGGCGGGGCAAAGAACGTCTACTTCCCCGACCAGGCCCACACCGAGGTCGTCACCTCGGCGAAGACCTTCGCGGCGTTCTTTGAGTTCTTCACCGGGCGGGCCCCGCGCACCACGGCGATCGTCCCGGAGGCGGTGGTGCGGCTGTCGGGACGCACGGTGCTGTTCCCCAGCAATGTGGGAGCCGACGGGGCGCGCATGGAGATCTTCGAGGTGGACCCGCGCACCGGTGCGCGCAAGACCCGCCGGCCGCTGGCGGCCTACCGGATCGGCCCGGACGGGCGGTGGGGTCCGTTCCTGGGACGCGGCGGCGCCCACTATGAATTCGCGGTGATCTGGGACGAGGGCACCGTGCACCACACCTACTTCCAGCCGTTCCGGCGTTCGGACGCCCTGGTCCGCGTGCTGACGAGCCGTCCGGGCGAGGGGGTCTCCGGCCGGGTGGAGACCGGTGACCGGCACGTCAGCCTGGTGATCAACCGGCAGCGGGAATGGTGGGGCGACCAGGGGGCGGGCGGCGACGCGCTGTGGATCAACGGCCGGCAGGTGCTGAACGCGGCCAACGCGCCGCGCACCAAGCGGGTGATCGGGATCTTCGCCTATGACGCCGGCCGCGACGGGGTCACCGATCTGAGCGCCCCGATCCCGTCCTTCTTCGAGCAGCCGTTCCTGACCGGCGTGGACGTGTTCATCCCGGCGAGCGCCGCGGGCCGGCCGATCCCGGTGGTCTCCCGGCCGCGCGGCGGCTCCGGCGCGCTGGATGTGCTGGTGGTGCCGGCCCTGCCGTCCAGCAAGCACCGGTTCACCGTGCAGTTCGACGACTACGTGGGCTGACCCGGGCCCGGGGCCGCAGGCGTCCCCTGCGGCCCCGGGCGGGGCGGTCAGCTGCCGGGGGCGGCGGCCCTTCTTGAGGTCGCTCAGGACGTCGCCGGAGCGGCAGGCTTCCAGGTCGCGTCCCGCGGGGGCGTTCTGCCACTCGGCCGGCGCACCCCGCGCCGGGCGGGCGCCGCACGATGATGCGGGCGCGGTAGGGGACGTCAGTCCTTGGTCCAGGGCGTGTAGTCGACGATGTTCCAGGGCAGCGTGAACTCGTAGATCACCAGGTAGGCGATGACCAGGGCGCCCACCAGCACGCCGCCGGCCACGCCCAGGATGGTGTTGCGCCGCCGGGCCCTGGGGTCCAGGGCCTTCTCCTTGGCCTTCTCGGCGGCCGCGCGGGCCCGGCGCAGCGCCCGCTTGGCCCAGGCGAACTCGGTGGCCAAGATGGCCAGGCCGACGATGATGCCCAGCATGCCCGGCCCGGGCGTGATCATCATCACCAGGCCGCCCAGCAGCACGGTCACCCCGACGGTGAAGACGCCGATCCGCCAGGTGGTGTTGAGCAGCCGGTTGCGGCGGATGTATTCGCGGAAGCGATGGAACCTGCCGGAGACGGCCCTGGTGGCGTCCTCCACGGCCGCTTCGGCTTCCTCGACGGCCTCTCCGACGGCTGCGGCGGTCTGATCCATCAGTTCCGATGCGCCCCGCCGCTTCTCGTCACGGTCCATCGCCACCTCGAACCCCATGCACTCTCCCCCGGCTGTCGCGGGTCGAATCGGTCCTGCCCCCGTCCGGAATGCTCATCAGCGTACTCACCGGGTACCGAGGAGCTTCGGCCCCCTGGAGTGTCCCCAAGGTCGATTCCGGACGACTCACCGGTAGGACGCCGAAGATCGGACCGAAGTTCGCCACTGAGCCGAATCTGATTCTTTGGCGGTGGCCGCATCGGGCCGCCGGGCGCGCCCCGGCAACCGGCGGGGCCTGAAACACGTTCACAGTGCGGGTCCACGGTGCGGCCATGGAGGGTCCCCAGCACGTCCCCATCGCCCATCTGCAGGGCGTTTGCCCAGGTCAAACCCGGTTTTCGGGGAAGTGATATAGATCACACAACCCCCTGGAGGTGGAATGTTCCCACAAGTTCCGGCAGTTACGCGTCATAGATCGCGGGGACATCCGTGGAAAGGGAGTTCAGCTCCGGTGGTTGCCCCGCGTGCTCGCGGGACCGACGTTCGAAGGATTGGCCATGGACAGCAGTAGGACCATCTCAGCCGAGCTTGGCCTCCGGCTCGTCGTTCCCGACCGCACGACCGTTCCGCTGCTCGCCGAGGTGGAGTACGCCACCGACGATCCGTACGCCATCCGGATGTCCTTTTACGTGGGCAACGACGAACCGGTGGAATGGATCTTCGCCCGCGAGTTGCTCACGGTCGGAATCGTGCGCCGGGTCGGGGACGGCGACGTGCAGGTCTGGCCCGCCGAGCCCGGCGGCGACCGCATCGTGCACATCGCGCTGTCCTCCCCCTTCGGCGACGCCCTGTTCGAGGTGCCGCTGCCGCCGCTGGCGGAATTCCTGCACCGCACCTACCGGGCGGTGCCGGCGGGCCGGGAGGCGGAGTTCATCGACATGGAGGCCGAGCTGGAGAACCTGCTGTGGCCGTCTTGACCGGGTGAAGGACGCCGCCGGGACCGTGCGTCCTCACTCGTCCAGCAGCGCGATCTGCCGCATCTTGTTCATCGCATCCAGCGCCGCCACCTTGTAGGACTCCGCCAGCGTGGGGTAGTTGAACACCGCGTCGACCAGGTAGTCCACCGTCCCGCCGCAGCCCATCACGGTCTGCCCGATGTGAACCAGCTCGGTGGCCCCGGTACCGAAGACGTGCACCCCCAGCAGGGAACGGTCCAGCGGCGACACCAGCAGCTTGAGCATCCCATAGGAATCGCCGATGATCTGCCCGCGCGCCAGCTCCCGGTAGCGCGCCACACCGACCTCGAAAGGGATCTTGGCGGCGGTCAGCTCGTCCTCGGTGTGCCCCACGAAGCTGATCTCGGGAATGGTGTAAATCCCGATGGGCTGCAGCTCGTGAATGCCCCCGGCCGGCTCCCCGCAGGCGTGGTGAGCGGCCAGCCGCCCCTGCTCCATCGACGTGGCGGCCAGCGAGGGGAAACCGATCACATCGCCTACGGCGTAGATGTGCGGGACGGCGGTGCGATAACAGTCGTCCACGGCGATCCGGCCGCGCTCGTCGGCGGTCAGCCCCGCGGCCTCCAGCCCCAGGTCGTCGGTCATGCCGTGCCGTCCGGCCGAGTACATCACGGTGTCGGCCGGGATGCGCTTGCCGCTTTCCAGGATGGTGATCGCGCCGCCCGGGCGCTTTTCCACCGCTTTGACGTTCTCCCCGAACCGGAAGGTCACCGCCAGGTCGCGCAGGTGGTATTTGAGCGCTTCCACGATCTCCAGATCGCAGAACTCCAGCATCCGCTCCCGCCGCTCCACCACCGTGACCTTGGTGCCCAGCGCGGCGAACATGGAGGCGTACTCGATGCCGATCACCCCGGCGCCGACCACCACCATGCTGTCGGGGATGCGTTTCAGGCGCAGGATGCCGTCGGAGTCGATGATGGTCTCATCGTCGAACTCCACGGACGCGGGCCGGGCCGGCCGGGTGCCGGTGGCGATGACGATCTTGTCGGCGGTCAGCTCGCGCCGCTGCCCGCCGCCGTCGGTGACCTCGACGGTGTGCGGGTCCAGGAAACGGGCGGTGCCGGTCACCACGGTGACGCGGTTGCGGGCCAGCTGGCTGCGGATCACGTCCACCTCGCGGCCGACCACATGCCGGGTGCGCATGCCCAGATCGGCGACGGTGATCTCCTCTTTGACCCGGTAGCTCTGGCCGTACAGCTCGCGCTGGTTGAGGCCGGTCAGGTACAGCACGGCCTCGCGGAGGGTTTTGGAGGGAATGGTGCCGGTGTTGATGCAGACACCGCCGATCATGTCCCGCCGGTCGACGATCGCCACCCGGCGACCGAGTTTGGCCGCGGCGATCGCCGCGCGCTGCCCACCGGGCCCGGACCCGATGACGAGGATGTCGAAGTCACGCACCCCTCAAGTGTCGCCATACCGGAATGAACACAGAAGAGATCGTCCGGAACGTGCCAAATCGGTGACCTTCCGGGCCGGCGCGGCGACCGGGCCGGTCAGGGGTCGGAGTGCTCGGCGGCGCGGGCGGCGAAGGTCTGCATGACCTTGGCGGTCACCGGGCCCGGCGCGGCCGGCAGCACGACGTCGTCGATGGCGGCGATCGGCTGCACGTCGCGGGTGGTGGAGGTCAAGAACGCCTCCGACACGGAGGTGAATTCCGACAGCGGCAGGTTCTCCTCCTCCCCGCCGCACCACTCCAGGACCAGCTCGCGGGTGACCCCGGCCAGGCAGCCGGACGACAGCGGCGGGGTGATCAGGCGGCCGTCGCGGACCACGAAGACGTTGGAGCCGGTGCCCTCGCACAGGTCGCCGGCCAGGTTCCCGAAGATCGCCTCGCCGCCGCCGCGCTTTTTGGCGTACGCCAGCGCGATCACGTTGTCGGCGTAGGAGACGGTCTTCAGCCCGGCCAGCGCGCCGTGCTCGTTGCGCCGCCACGGCACCACGCAGACCTTGGCGGTGGGCGGGAAGGGCTTCTGCTCGGCCGCGATGATGGTGGCGGTGGTCCCCTCGGCGCCGCGGTCGGAGCCCAGCGGGCCGGGTCCGCTGGTGTAGGTGATGCGGATCCGGGCCAGCGGCCAGTCGGGGGCGGCGGCCAGCACCTCGGCCACGCCGGCCCGCAACGCCTCGGCGTCCGGCTCCGGCAGGCCCAGCCCGGCCGCCGAGCGGGCCAGCCGCCGCAGGTGGCGGCTCAGCGCGAACGGCTCGCCGTGCACCGCCTTGACGGTCTCGAAGACCCCGTCGCCCACCAGCATCCCGTGGTCCCACACCGAGACCCGGGCGTCCTCAGGGTCGTGCAGCTTCCCGTTGACCCAGACCTTCACCTGCCGCCACCTCCAACAGCCGAGCCGCCTTCAGCTCGGTCTCGCGCCACTCCCGGACGGGCTCAGAGCCCCACGTTATGCCCGCGCCGGTGCCGAACTTCAGCAGGCCCTCCTCCGCCCAGAAGGTGCGGATGCCCACCGCCAGGGCGCCTCGCCGGGCGTCGGCGTCCACCCAGCCGACGGCACCACAGTACGGGCCGCGGGGCACGGGTTCGAGTTTCTCCAGCAGGGTCAGCGCGCTGGATTTGGGGGCGCCGGTGACCGAGCCGGGCGGGAAGGTCGCCGCGATCAGCTCCGGCCAGCCGGCGCCCGGCCGCAGGCGCGCCCGCACCGTGGACACCAGGTGCACCAGCCCCGGGTGCTCCTCGGTGGCGCACAGCGCCGGCACCTGGACCGAACCGATCTCGGCCACCCGCCCCAGGTCGTTGCGGACCAGGTCGACGATCATCACGTTCTCGGCGCGGTCCTTGGGCAGCAGGTCGGCGCGGGTGCGCCCGGTCCCCTTGATCGGCCGGGACTCCACCACCCGCCCGTCGCGCGACAGGTACAGCTCGGGCGAGGCGCAGGCGATCTGGACGCCGGGCGCCCGCAGCGTCATCGCATACGGTGCGGGGTTGCCGCGGGCCAGCAGCGCGCCCAGCCCGGCGATGTCGGCGCCGGCCGGCAGCGGGGCCGACAGCACCCGGCACAAGTTGGCCTGGTAGACGATCCCGTCGGCGATGGCCTCCCGGATGGCCTGCACGCCCGCCACATAGCCGTCCCGGTCCAGCGAGCTGCGCCACTCCCCCGGCGGCCGCCAGGGGGCGCGCGGCAGCGGCGCCGGCCGCACCCGGGAGAAGCGGATGCACGTGACCTTGCCTTCGTAGGTCACCACCACCGCCCACCAGCCGCGGGAGTCCAGCGCCGCCGGATCGTCGGTCAGGTCGGCGAGGCCGGTGGCCAGCAGCCCTCCGACGTGGGCGAAAGCCTCCTGCATGCCCCAAGTGTCCCGCTGCGGCGCGCCGGCGCCGCAGCCGGGCCGCGCAAACCGGTTTGGGATCGGGCCGTAAGTTCGCTAATCTTTTCTGCGTCACCGAGCGGAGGCCCGCGGGGCGGCCGCAAGGGACGTGCGGACGTGGCTCAGTTGGTAGAGCATCACCTTGCCAAGGTGAGGGTCGCGGGTTCGAATCCCGTCGTCCGCTCTGAGAGGCCACACACCGCGGCCTCCCTCGGTGGAGTGGCCGAGAGGCGAGGCAACGGCCTGCAAAGCCGTGTACACGGGTTCAAATCCCGTCTCCACCTCTGAGGGCGATTAGCTCAGTGGGAGAGCGCTTCCCTGACACGGAAGAGGCCACTGGTTCAATTCCAGTATCGCCCACGGAGCGGGTGAACCCGCTCGCCGGCCCAGGTCGGCTCCCGGCCCCGCGGCGTTCGCGCGGGGCGTCCTCCGGGTTTCTGAGGTGCACGGTTCCGCCCATTCCCATACGGGACGGGCGTGAGGTTTCCAGATCTTGAGAGGTTCGGGGCCTGGGCGGGCCCGTCGTCGATCGCTCAAGCCGCCGGGTTCTGTGACGGCGCTCGCCGTGCCGTCCCGGAGCGCTCTGAAATCGGTGCAACCCGTGGGGACATCTCCGGTTTCTTGACCTTTCAGGGCCGGGCTTGAGGCTCTGCGGCTTTTCTTCTTGGCCACTCTTGTCTTCATTCTGAAGATTTCTGAGACCTTGGGATGTTCTGTACGGAGAGTGAACGCAGGGCGCCAAAACAGGGCGTTGGCCGGGAAGATTCACTTTTGCGATGGGCGGGTATGAAGATCGTCTGAGGAGATGTTTCCGAGGCGATCTTCCGCCCGGAACCCGGCGGGACGGCCACGCCGGGACCGAAGACCCGGCAGGGGTTTTCGGTGGAGCCGCGGCGGCCCGTGGTGGTGCATATTGGAGAGGGCGCCGCGCGGGCTGAACGGGCTTGGGAAGCGCTTTGGGTTCTCTTCACGGGCGCCTTATGCCCGCTAAGGGACACTTGCTGTGGATTCCTGGGACGTTGGTCCTTCAGGGTCCTCCGGTGAAAGTAGGAGAATGGGTTCCATGTTGATGGAAACGTGGCTTGCCGCCCTTGCCAGCAGCGGTGCCGACGCATCGGCACACGTCGGTGCGGATGGCCGGGTCACCATCGCGATCCGGGGGGAGATGGACCTGGCCAGCGCCGGGTCCTTGTACCGGCGGGCGCGTGCCGCGCTCAGCGAGGCGGACGGGGACGTGCGGGTCGACCTCGGTGGGGTGACCTTCTGCGACGCTCAGGGGCTGAGCGTCCTGGTCCGCATCGCCAACGACGCCCAGCGGCAGGGCGGGCGGGTCCTGCTGGAGCGGGTGCCGCCGAACGTGGCGCGGCTGCTGCGGATCACGGGGCTGGACCGCAGGTTCCCGATGAGCGCGGGCGCTCCGTCCATTCCCGAACCGCTCGGCTGAGAAAGCCGGCGGCTCTTTGGTCTTCTTGCATCGTCGATACGTCCGGAGGTCCGCCGCGAGAAAACCGGCTCCCAGCGGCGAGGCGGCCCGCACGCCGAAGGCCGGTGCCGGCGGTCTCCCCACCGGGTGAGCCCACCGCTGAAAGAGGTGTCCCGACTATCGGCGCGCGGCGTGCCGGCTGTTCGGGGCGCGGCGTCCATGGCGTCGGCGGGTGGTCGACGCTCACCCGGTTTTTTGATCTTCCCGTCGTCTGCGGCCCTCGAGGGCGGCATTCGTTGATCATTGCCCATGCGCACCTTGCGGGCGGGGCGGCGGATTGCGCATTTCGCCTCCGCCGCTCTCTTTTCACCACGCCGTCATTCACAGGACGAGACGGGGAGGCTCCTGCCCCGGCGGCTGAGGCCCGGTGCGAAAGGGTTCACCGGAGGTCTTCCGGCACGCCGTGATCGTTTCCGGCGTGCCGGAGGCGGCGAATCCGCTTCGCCTATTCGACGCCCCGTCTCCCCGGCAGGGGCGTCCATACGGTGGCCCGGGACGGCGCGGAGCCGCCGAGACCCCGCGTCCAGAACCTTGAGTGACCAGGGCGCCGGCCGGAGATCAGCGGCGGGGGCCGACCACGGCGACCGGGCAGGCGGCGTGGTGGATGACGCCGTGGCTGACCGAGCCGAGCAGGACGCCGCCCAGCGGGCTGTGCCCCCGGGCCCCGACCACCAGCAGGTCGGCGCGGCGGGAGGCGTCGACCAGGGCCTGCACCGGGTGCTCGCGCACCACCTCCTGGACGACGTGGACGCTCTGGTAGCGCTCCTGCCAGCGGTCCACGATCTCCTGCAGCTGAGCGCGCAGGCCCTGCTCCAGCCGGCTCGCCTCGTCCCGGTCGCCGGCCGCCAGCAGCAGCTCGGCGAGCTGGAAGGCGTACCGCACCCGCAGCCGGGCGCCGCGCAGGGACGCCTCGTCGAAGGCGTAGGCGAGCAGCTCGTCGTTGTCCCGCCCGTACAGGTCCACTCCGGCGACGATCTCGCCGTGGACGGGGTCGGGGGTGCCGCGCACGATGACCACCGGCCCCTGGGCGTGGCCGGCGACCCGCAGGCCGGTGGAGCCGAGCAGCAGGGAGGCGAAACCGCCGTGCCCGCGGTTGCCCAGCACCATGGTGAACGCCTCCTTGGCCTGCTCCAGCAGCACCACCCGGGGCAAGCCGCGTTCCAGCCGGGTGGTGACCGTCAGGTCGGGGTGGAGGTCGCGCGCCAGCTTCTCGGCCTCGGCCAGCACCTGGCGGCCGGCGTCGACCTGGTGGTCGGGCACGTCCTGCGGCCGGGGGCCGGGCAGGGGGTAATCCCGGGGGACCTCCTGGAGCACGTGCACGATCCGCAGCGGCAGCCGGCGGCGCGCCGCCTCGTCGGCCGCCCAGCGCACGGCCGCTTCCGCCTGGGGAGAGCCGTCGGTGCCGACGGCGATGGCGGGCAGGGACACGGTCATGGTCGTCCTCCTTCGGTCCGCAAGGACTCATCCGCAAGGTCGGTGCGGACGCGCGGCCGGGCGCCGGGCGGGCGCGGCAGGCGGCGGTCTGCCGTGCCAGGCCGCGCCCGCCCGATCGGGTTCGCCGGCGCCGTGCCGCTGCCCTCAGCCTCCGCCCGCCCGCGGCGGCGGGTCAGGGCCGATGGTCCCGGCCCGGCCGGACGGAGGACCCCTGCCGGGCGGTTCAGGAGGCGGGGACGACCACCACCGGGCAGCGGGAGTGGTGCAGCACCGCGTGGTTGACCCGGCCCAGCGCCATGCCGCCGGGCAGGCCGTGCCTGCGGCGCGCGCCGACCACCACCAGGGCGGCGTCTTGCGAGGCGGCCACCAGGGCGGCCGCGGCCTTGCCCTCCACCGGCCGGCGCTCGACGGTCAGGTCGGGGTACCGGCTGGTCCATCCGGCCAGCGCCTCCGCCAGGTGCATCTGCTCGCCGACGCGCTGGCGGGGCGAGCCGTAGCCGGTGCCGATGGCGTGCAGGGCGATCAGGGCGGCGCCGCGCCGGTCGGCCTCGGCGAAGGCCCAGCCGATCGCGTGCTCGGCGGAGCGGCCCTTGTCCACCCCGAGCACGATGCGCCCGGGAGCCTGCTCGGGATCGGGTGCGCTCTCGGGGACGACCATGATCGGGCAGGTGGCGCGCGAGGCCACGAACAAGCCCACCGAGCCGAGCAGCAGCCCTTCGAAACCGCCGCTGCCGCGGGCGCCCACGACGATCAGCGAGGCGTTCTCCCCGGCCTTCACCAGGGCCTGGACGGGGTCTTCGGCCGGCAGTTCGGTCTCGACCCGGCAGCCGGGCCGGCGCCGCCGGGCGCGCTCGGCGGCCCGCTCGAGCCATCCGGTGCGCTCGGCCTTGAGCGCGGTGCGGGCCTCCTCGGTCAGCGCCCCGTCCCATGCCAGCAGGCGCGAGGCGTGCACCAGCCGCAGCGGCGCGCCCAGCAGGCGGGCCTCCTCCACCGCCCAGTCCAGCGCCCGCAGGCTGCGGGCCGAGCCGTCGATCCCCACGATGACCGGCGCTTTCATCGCGCACCTCCCCCTGCCGGCGGCCGGCGCCGCCGGCTCCTCGCACCGCCACGGTATGCCCGGGTCACGGCGGGCACATGAGTCCAAGGTCCCGGTGCCGCGGAGTCGGGACGGAGGGTCCCCGGTGCGGGGACTTTCGCCCCTGATCCTGCCCGTTGCCCGGTTTTTACCGTCGAGGCAGCGGACTGAGGGAGGACGCCATGAAGGGTCGCAGAGTCCAGGAGCTGATGACCGAGAACGTCGTCAGCGTCCGTGCCGAGACCCCGTTCGTCGAGATCGTCGAGCTGATCGAAGAGCACCGCATCGACGCGGTCCCGGTGGTCGACGCCGACCGGCGCGTCATCGGCATCGTCAGTGAGAGCGACCTGCTGCACAAGCAGGAGTTCGGCGGCCCCCGGCGCACGCCCTCCGGTCTGCTGGGCGCCCTGCGGCGCCGCCGGGCGCAGGCCAAGGCCGGTGCGGTGAACGCCCGGGGTCTGATGACCACGCCGGTCATCACCGTCTCCCCGCAGGCCACCGCGGCCGAGGCGGCGCGCATCATGGCCCGCCACAAGGTCGACCAGCTGCCGGTGACCGACGACGACGGCCGCCTGGTGGGCATCGTGGCCCGCTCGGATGTGCTGCGCGTCTTCCTGCGCTCGGACGAGGAGATCCGCGAGGACGTGGTGGAGCAGGTCATCGTCCGGACGCTGTGGCAGGACCCCTCCACGGTCCAGGTGCGGGTGCACGACGGCGTCGTCCATCTCAGCGGGCGGGTGGAGACCAAGAGCCTGATCCCGATCCTCACCCGCTTCGTCGCCGAGGTCGACGGGGTGGTGGACGTGACCGAGGAGCTGACCTACGAGTTCGACGACAGCGGGCGCGTGCCCATCCCGCGGGCCTGACGAGCCCTAGGCGGGGTACGGCAGCACGCCCAGGCGGTGCAGCAGTCTCCGTCCCAGCGGGATCCGCAGGGCGGCGTCGCGGTCGTCGCCGACGTCGATGTTGAGGGCGAAGGTCCAGATCCGGCCGTCGCGTTCGACCCAGCCGACCCACCAGCCGATGCCGGGGTCGCCGGCCGTGCCCCAGCCGGTCTTGGCGAACAACGCGTAGTCCGCGGTGCGTTCGACGCGCAGCAGGTCGCGGACGAGGCGCTGGTGGCGGCGGGAGGCCGGCAGCCGCCCGGTGGCCAGGCGCGCCAGGAAGCCGGTCTGTTCGAGCGCCGAGATCGCCAGCGGCCCGTCCAGCCAGAAGCGGTCGAGCGCCGTGCCGGTCTGCCGGTTGCCGTAGCCGAGCCGCCGCAGCCAGTGCCGTTCCCGTGCCAGGCCGATCCGGCGGGCCAGGGTTTGGAACACCGGCACGTTGGAGGCCGCGATCGCCTCGCGCAAGGTCATGTCCCGTTCCCATTCGGGACGGGGCTGGGGCCGTCCCCCGTAGGGGATCACCTCCTCGGCGTCTGCGACCGCGCCCGTCTCCAGGGCGATCAGGCTGTGGGGGATCTTGAAGGTGGAGGCGGGCACGTAGCGGCGGGCGGCACGTTCGCGGCCGACCACGGTGGTGCGGCCGCTTTCCGCCTCCATCAGCACGAACGTTCCGGTGACGGAGGCCTGGCGGAAGACCTCCAGCAGATCGTCGCGGACCTGCGGGGACGCCGGCCGGCTGTGCGGCGCGGTCGCGGTGGTGCTCTGCGCGGCCCGCGGCGGGGTGGCGGGGGCCGCGCAGGCGGCGCCGAGGAGCGTCAGCGCGGTGAGGACGGCGGCGATCCGCCCGGTCCGCGGACGCCGGGGGGCCGGTGCGGGACGGTGAGGTGGCATGGCCGAAGCTCCTGTCGCCGGTGACGGGCCGGGGCGGCCCTTGCGTGCTGCAGGGTTCATCCTCGCGGCATCCGGGCGGCGGTGACCGGCGACGCCGCGGCCGGATCCGGACCCGGGTACCCCCTGGGGTATATTGGCAGACATGCGGATGAACGAGGCCCTGGTCGGTGATGCGCTGACCCGGCTCAAGCGCGCCCAGGGGCAGCTGGCGGCGGTGGTGGCGATGATCGAGCAGGGCGAGGAGTGCGAGAAGGTCCTCACCCAGCTGGCCGCGGTCTCCAAGGCGCTGGACCGGGCCGGCTTCAAGCTGGTGGCCTCCGGGCTGCGCCACTGCCAGGCGGCCCGCGAGCGCGGCGAACCGGCCCCGATGAGCGAAGAGGAGCTGGAGAGGCTCTTTTTGGCCCTGGCCTGACGGCCGCCGCCCCGGCCGGAGCCCAGCCGGGGCTTTTACGCGAGCTTTACATACCCCCGGGTGTATAGCCCCTCCCCCCGGTCACATTCCGGCCGAGGCGGCGGCATGTCCCCTAGATACCCCCCGGGGTATACGAGAGGTGATCGACGATGGAGGTCCTGTCCTTCCGCACCCCCGGCCTGGGAGACAGCACCCACCTGCTGATCCACGAGGGGATCGGGGTGCTGGTCGACCCCCAGCGCGACATCGACCGCTTCCTGGAGGCGGCGGCCGAGCGGGACGTGACGCTGCGCTTTGTGGCCGACACCCATCTGCACAACGACTACCTGTCGGGCGCGGCGCAGGCCGCCGCCCGCACCGGCGCCGAGCTGGTGCTGCCCGCCGGGGCGGCCCCGGCCTACCCCTGCACCCCCGCCTTCCACATGGAGGACCTCAAGGCCGAGGGGGGCCTGGTGCTGCGCCCGCTGCACACCCCCGGCCACACCCCCGAGCACACCAGCTACCTGGTGCTGGTGGAGGGGGAACCGGTGGCGGTGTGCTCCGGCGGCAGCCTGCTGGTGGCCGCCGCCGGGCGCCCCGACCTGCTGGGCCCCGAACGCGCCGGGACGCTGGCCCGCCTGCAGTACCGCTCCCTGCACCGCCTGGCGGGCCTGCCGCGGAACGTGCTGCTGCTGCCCACCCACGGGGAGGGCTCGCTGTGCACCTCCGGCGGGGCCGGCCGGTACGTGTCCACCATCGGCGAGGAAGTGGACTCCAACCCCCTGCTGGCCCTGGCGTCCGCCGAGGAGTTCACCGAGCGGATGCTGGCCCGGCCCCTGCCGATCCCGGCCTTTTACCGGCACATGGGACCGGCCAACCTGCGCGGCGCGCCGCCCATGCCGCCGCTGGAGGTTCCCGCGCTGCAGGCCGCCGACCTGGCCGGCCTGCCGCCTGAGGTGCAGGTGGTCGACATGCGGCCGCGGCGGGCGATGGCGGCCGGGTTCGTGCCCGGCTCCACGGGCATCGAGCTGGGCGAGGACTTCGGCCTGTGGGCGGGCTGGCTGCTGCCCCACGGCGCGCCGATCGTGCTGATCGCCGAGCCCGGCCAGGACGTGGCCGAGGCCGTCACCCAGCTGGCCCGCATCGGCTTCGACCGGGTGCGCGGCGTGGTCACCGACCTGACCGGTTCGCGCACCGCCCGTTTCGAGATCGCCGGGCTGCGGCTCTTTGCCGCGCTGGCCCGCCTGCCCGGCGCGCAGGTGCTGGACGTGCGGACCCCCGCCGAGCGCGAGGAGGTCGCGCTGCCCGGCGCGATCTGGCGTTTCCTGCCCGACCTGGTGGAGCAAGGCGTGCCCGAGGACCTGGACCCGGCCCGTCCGGTGCTGGTGGCCTGCGCCTCCGGCCGCCGCTCCACCATCGCGGCGACCGTGCTGCACCGGGCCGGGTTCGCCCCGGTGGTGCTGTCGGGCGCCGGAGTGACCGAACTGGCGGCCCTGGCCGCCCTTCCCGGCTCCGGCCGGAGGTAGCCCGGCCGGTTCCTTCCCCCTCGTTCCAAGCGACAGAAAGGTGATCTGCTTGTCCGTGATCGACGTGACCGCCGCCCGGGAACTGATCGCCGCGAACCCCGACGTGCTGCTGGTGGACGTGCGCACCCCCGGCGAGTTCGCCGGCGTGCACATCCCCGGCGCCGTCAACCTGCCCCTGGACCAGGTGGAGGCCCACCTGGAGCGGATCGTCAAGGATGCCGGGGGCCGCATGATCCTCATCTGCCGGTCCGGGGCCCGCGCCGAGCGGTGCCGGCGCACGCTCCAGACGGCCGGGGTGCACGACGCCCTGGTGCTGGAGGGCGGCATGAACGCCTGGATCGCCGCGGGCGGCCCGGTGGTGCGCGGCCGCCCCCGCTGGGACCTGGAGCGGCAGGTCCGCCTGACGGCCGGGGGGATCGTGGCCGCCTCCATCGCGGCGTCGCTGCTGTGGCCGCCGGCCCGCTTCGTCGCCGGGCTCGTCGGCGTCGGGCTGGTGGTCGCCGCGATCACCGACACCTGTGCGCTGGGAATGCTGCTGGCCAAGCTCCCCTACAACCGTCCCGCCCAGGCCGGCGGCGGCCACGAGGGTCTGGAGCGGCCGGCCGGGGCGGAGCGATGAGCGGTGCGCTGCTGCTCACCCTGGCCGCCGCGGTCGCCATCGGGCTGGCCCTGGGCGGCCTGGGCGGCGGCGGGTCCATCCTGACCGTGCCCGTGCTGGTGTACCTGGCCGGGGCCGACCCCCGGCAGGCCATCGCCATGTCGCTGGTGGTGGTCGGCGTCACCTCGGCCGTCGCGCTCGTCCCGCACGCCCGCGCCGGGAACGTGCGCTGGTCCACCGGGCTGCTGTTCGGCGCGGCGGGCATGGCCGGCGCCTACGCCGGCGGGTGGCTGGCGCAGTTCGTCCCCGAAAGGGTGCTGCTGGCGGGGTTCGCGGTCATGATGCTGGTCACCGCGGCGGCGATGCTGGGCCTGTGCTGCGCGGCCCGGTCGCCGGCCCCAGAGCGCGCCGAAGGCCGCCGGCCCTGGCCGAAGATCCTCGCCGAGGGCGCCGCCGTCGGGCTGGTCACCGGGCTGGTCGGGGCGGGCGGCGGGTTCTTGGTGGTGCCCGCGCTGGCGCTGCTGGGCGGGCTGCCCATGCCCGCGGCGGTGGGCACCTCGCTGCTGGTCATCGCGCTGAAGTCGGGCGCGGCGCTGGCGGGGTACCTGCATTCGACCACCGTCGACTGGCCGCTGGCCCTGGCCGTCACCGCCCTGGCGGTGGCCGGCAGCCTGGCCGGGGCCAAAATCGCCCGCGCCGTCCCGCCGGGAGCGCTGCGCAAGGGCTTCGGCTGGTTCGTGGTGGTCATGGGCGTCGGCGTGCTGGCCTCCCAGATCGCCGCCGCGGCCTGACCGGCGCCGCCTTGAGGAGCGGACGCGGTCTACAGGGCGGGGGCGTCCCAGATGGGGAACCAGCGCGTCAGGTCGGATTCGACCGGCAGCTCGCCTTCCAGGCGGGCGCGGATGCGCAGCTCCAGCTCATTGTCGCGGGTGTGCGGGCCGGTCTGCGCGAACGGGTAGAAGGTGCCGCGTTTGAACAGGTAGACCAGGCCCGCCCGGCGGCTCCCATCGGGCCGGTGCAGCCCGATGACGGTGCACAGCAGGCTGGGGCCGAAGCCGAAGCCCTGCAGGGTGGAGTTGACCGCGTGCAGGTCGGTGACCAGGTCGGCCGGGTCGTCCGGGGAACGGTGCAGGACGATCCAGTCATAGCCGTAGGAGTCGCGGAGGCAGGTGGCGGGCTCCTCCCCATGGTCGGCGTCGACCAATGCGATGGCCTCCTCGCGGGCCTGGGCGGCCAGGGCGCCCTCGGCGGTCTTGAAGCAGACCCCGCCGGTTCCGGTGGGCTCCAGCCCGAGCGAGGCCTGCAGCGCGACCAGGGCCGAGGGCACCGCGAACAGCACGTCCAAATTGGCCTCGACCGGTTTGGTGCGGCCCAGCAGCGCGTCCCAAAAGCCCATCAGCGGCCCGCCTCCTCGATCTCGCGGGAGAGCCGCGCCAGCTGGGCGATGCGGCGCTCCAGCGGCGGATGGGTCATCAGCAGCGCCGCCGGCCCCGCCCGGGAGGTGATCGCCGGGGCGAAGAAGAAGGCGTTGAACGCCGAGGCGGCCCGCAGGTCCCGGTCGGGGATGCGGGACATGTCGCCGCTGATGCGGGTCAGCGCCGCGGCCAGCGCGGAGGGACGCCCGGTCAGCATGGCGCCGGCCCGGTCGGCGGCCAGTTCCCGGTACCGCGACAGGGCACGGGTCAGCAGGAAGCTGATCGCATACACCGCCGCCGACACCAGCAGCACCACCGCGACCACCGGGAAGCCCTGCTGGTCGCGTCCGCGTCCGCCGCCGAAGAGGCCGGAGTAGAAGGCAAAGCGCGTCATCAGCCCGGCCAGCACGCCCAGGAACGAGGCGACCGTCATCACCGCCACGTCCCGGTGCGCCACGTGCGACAGCTCGTGGGCCAGCACGCCCTCCATCTCCCGGGCGTCCAGGCGCCGCATCAGCCCGGTGGTCACGCACACCACGGCGTTCTTGCGGTTGCGGCCGGTGGCGAAGGCGTTGGGCAGGTCGGTGTCGGCGATGGCCACACGGGGCTTGGGCATGTCGGCGGTGGCGCACAACCGGTCGATCAGGCCGTGCAGCTCGGGCGCCTGGCGCGGGGTGACCTGGCGGGCGCCCAGCGCGGCCAGGGCGATCTTGTCGGAGAACCAGTACTGCGCCAGCAGCAGCCCGCCGGCGATCAGCATCACCGCCAGCGCCGATTTCAGCCACGCGACCAGGGCGGCCACGAACAGCACGTACACCAGCCCCAGCAGGAAGACCGTCCACACCATCCGGACGGTCAGTCCCCTGTCGGGCCTGAAACGCGTGCGCACCGTCGTCCTCCCCGGCTTGTGCCCGGCGCCTTCCCCTGCCCGGTTCCCCGATCGGCGGGGTTCATGTCGCGGGCGCCGCGCCGCTCCCCCTCCAGAGCGCGGCCGCCGCCCGCCCGGGACCGGCCGGTCAGCCCGCGATGAGGCCGCGGTCGCCCAGCAGCCCGGCGACCTCCTCCAGCGCGGTCGCCCGGTCGGGCAGGATCATGTCGGAGGTGACGAACGCCTCGGTGGGCACCGGCGTGCCCAGCACCCGCACCGCGTTCAGCAGCCTCCGCAGCGCGATCGCGCACCCCTTGCGGTCGCCGGCGCGGACCGCGGCGTTCAGCTCGGCGTCCAGCGCGTTCAGCCGTGTCAGCTCGCCGTCGGGCACGTCGTATTGCCGCTCCCCCAGAATCCGGATGATCATCGCCCCACCTTCCGCGGACCGGGACTGCCCCCGTTGCCCTCATGCTGGCCGCCCCCCGGAGCGGCAGAGCAGGGTCAGAGGTCCCAACCGGTGGGGCGAAAGACCGTCCGCCGCGCCTTTCGGCACGCCGTTCCCGCAGACCGGGACGGGGATGTCACCGCCGGGAGCGAGAGCACGCCCGGCATCGGGTTCCCCGCCCCGCCTCAAGGCCCGGGCATGGCAAAGGCTCACCGGGACGGCGGGCGGGTCCGCTTCAGCGGGCCTCGACGAGCTCGGCGAGGCGGTCGTAGCTTTCCTCGACGCCTTCCCGCATGCCGGAGGCGGCCATGCCGTCGCGGTCCTCCACGGACTGGTAGACGGCGACGGTGATCAGTTCGGTCCCGCCGCCCGCGGTCCGCCGGAAGGTCGCCGTCTCCAGGGAGACGTGGCCGGGCAGGCCCTCCCACTCGAAGGTCTGCACGATGCGGTGAGGGGCCCGCACTTCGTGGAAGACGCCGTGGAAGCCGTGCTCCCGGTCTTCTGCGCGGTGGACGTACCGCCACGAGCCGCCCGGCTCGGGGGTCCAGCGGTCGATGGCCGTCTCGTATTCGCGCGGCCCCAGCCAGCGCGCCACGAGCCGCGGGTCGGTGAAGGCCTCGAACACCGCCTCCGGGGGTGCGTCGAAGACCCGCTTCATGACGATGTCCTGCCTGCCTGGTTCGATGATGAACTCGGTCTTCACGGTCCGGCTCCTTTTCTCGGGCATCCCATAGCGTTGGGATCTCCCACGTGAGCCGGTCGAACCAGCGGATTTCATGGCGCTCGGCCCGGCGGTGCCGCGGGAAGGGCCGGGGCCTGTTCAGCGCGCGCGGTCGGAGACCGGCCATACGTACGGCAGATCGTCGGGCACCCCGGGAAAGAGCGGCCCGTAATACGCCGGGTCCTTGCGCAGCAGGGACGACTGGTGGCTGCGGTGGAAGGCCGGGTCGCCCAGCCAGGGCGGCAGTTCCCCGGCCTCCGCCAGTTCCCGCTGGCTGCGCACCTCGGTGACGCCGGTGGCCGCGGCCAGCTCGGCACGCAGCGTGGCGGCGCAGGTGTCGGCCCGTCCCTGCGCGCACCACCTGCGGCAGATCTCCAGCCCGTAGCGGACGAGCGCCTCCTCATAGCCGGCCCACATCCGCACCGCCGGATGCCGCCGCCAGCCGTAGCCGGGGACGGTCAGGCCCCGCAGCACCTGGATCGTCTCCACTCGCTGCTTGCCCAGCCGCCGGGCGTCCAGCACCACGGCGGTGGCGGCGAAATCGGCATGCGGCAGGAATGTCTGCACGGCGCCGGCCTCAGCGTTCCCCGTGTCCCACCCCTCCATTGTCCGGCATGTCCTCTTCCCAGGTCAGGGTGGAGTTCCAGGGCCGGCGGCGCAGCCTGCGCCCCCGCCGCCCCGGGCGGGAAAGAATCCGGGCGAGCACCGAGAGTGATCGCTCTTTACCGAATCGTAGCCCGAGGGAGTTGCCCGTTCGCCAGGTGGCCGCCCCGGCCGGGACGGTAGAAATGATCAATGCCGGGCGTCCCCGGTCGACCACCCCATGCCACGAACGGAGCCTTCTGCCGTCATGCGCAAGCGCACGCTGCTGCGACCCCTCCTCGTCCTCGCCGGCCTGGTCGGCGCCGGAACGCTGGTGCCCCTGGCGATCTCCCAGGCCGCGGCGGTCGAGCACACCGAGACCTACCGGTACGGCTCACATGCGCGGCAGGCCCTGGACGCCTACTGGAACACCCCCAAGGAGGGCACCCAGCCGGGAATCGTCATCGTCCACGGCGGCTACTGGAACTCCGGGCGGCGCACCGACTGGAAGTCCACCGCCGAGTGGTACGCCCAGCGCGGCTTCGCGGTCTTCGCCGTCGACCACCGTTACAACACCGACGCCCCGTGGCCGGCCCCCCGCGACGACCTCTACCAGGCCATCACCTGGATCAAAAGCCACGCCGGCACCTTCCGGCTGGACCGGGACCGGATCGCGGTGATCGGTTCGCAGGCCGGGGGGCATCTGGCCACCCAGGCCGGAACCCACGCCGGCGAGGCGGCCCGGGTCCGCGCCGTGGTCGGGCTGTCGGCGGTCGTCTCCCCCGAGCGCGCCTACCGCGAGGCGCAATCGGCCACCGACGCCGCCCGCCGCGCCCTGCGCGACCAGAGCCTGATCCTGGCCGGCTGCACGCCTCTGAGCGGGGAGCGCTACTGCCTGAACCGCTTCCGCGACATGGACTCCGCCGCCCACGCCGGCGCCGGCGACCCGCCCATGCTGCTGATCCACTCCAGCGGCGACGCCGTCCCGGCCTCGCACGGCGAGTCCCTCAAACAGTCCCTGGCCGCCGCCGGGGTGCACGATGTGACGGTACGGACCGTGCCGGGATCGGCCAGCGGCGGATCCCTGCTGTCGGCCTCCCCCGAGCTGCGGACGCAGATCCTCGAGTGGATCCGCTCCCGCACCGGGGCGCGCAGCGTCCCCTCCCCGCAGGCCCCGTCCGCCGGCCGGGAGGCACTCGCGCACGCCGAACGCGTCCCTTCCAGCAGAACCGACGACGACGGCGCCCTCATCGCCGCCCGGACGCCGGTCACCGGACGGGTGGAGCGCACCTTCAGTTACGGCCCGCACCGGCGGCACAAGATCACCGCCTACTTCACCCGGAGCAAGACCCCGCGGCCGGCCGTCGTCCTCATCCACGGCGGCTACTGGTATGAGGGGGACAAGTCGTCCTACGCCGGTTTCGCCCGCCAGCTCGCCGACAAGGGCTATGCGGCCTTCGCCATCAACTACCGGCTCAACACCCAGGCCAGATGGGCGGCCCAGCGCAGGGACGTCCTCACGGCCCTGCGCTGGGTGAGGTCCCGGGCCGCCCGCTTCGCCGTCGACCCCGCCCGCATCGTGGTGGTCGGCAACTCCGCCGGCGGGCACCTGGCCTCCATCGCCGGAACCCACTCCACCAGCGCCCGCCTCGTCAAGGCGGTGGCCGCCACCTCCCCCGTCGCCAACCCCTACCGCGCCTACCTGGACGGGCAGAAACCGAACGCCAGCGCGCAAAAGCGCAAGCTCCGCGACGCCGCCGTCCTGCTGGCCGGCTGCACCCCGAACCGCAACCGCCCCGCCTGCTGGCGGCGCTGGGTCGACATGGTCAGCTTCCAGCACGTCTCCAGCGGCGACGCCCCCATGTTCCTGGTGCACTCCAAGCGCGACTTCGTCCCGCCCGTGCACAGCGCCCAGCTCTGCCGGCACCTGCGCGCCCGCTCGGTCAAGTGCACGCGGCTCACCGTGGCGGGCAACGCCCACGGTATGGCGGTGCTCTCCAAACCCGCGGTCCGCAACCGGCTGCTCAAGTGGATCAAGGCGAACGCCTGAACCGTCTTCGGCGGCGGGCGGTCCGGCACGGGCCGCCCGCCTTCTGCCGTTTCAACCGCTGAGCCTGCGCAACAGCGGCTCCACGAACCACAGCCACAGCGCCAGCAGCGCCGTCGCCACGGCGGTGAGCGTCGGCAGCACCCCGTCGAACAGGTAATCGAGCACCAGGAGCGTGGAGGCCGTCATCGCCACCGCCAGCGCCAGCGCGCCCATCCAACCGTAGAGGTTGGAGCGGTGGACGAGCGTCTCCTTCATGCCCCGGCGGAACAGGATCCGATGCTGAACCCCCGGAGCGATGAAGAACATCGAGGCGACGGCCGCCGCCACCAGCGACACGTAATACAGCCAGCGGTCCGTCTGGGACACCTTGGCGAACCCCGGGGAGAACGGCACGGTCAGCAGGAACGCGAACAGCACCTGCACTCCCGTGACGGCGACCCGCAGCCCCTGAAGGAGCTCCACGAAGTTGCGGTCGGCGCGTTCGGCGGGACTCTCCGGGCCCGAGGTGGATCTGGCCGGGGGTCTTTCAGATGCCATCTTCCTTCCCTACCTCCCCCATGGCGAGGCAAACGCGATCACCCCCCGACCTCGCCGGGTGCGCATTCAGGCGCGGATTCCGCTACAGTTACCTGTGCACGCACCGGGCAGCGCCCGGAGCAACAGGCGGACGTGGCTCAGTTGGTAGAGCATCACCTTGCCAAGGTGAGGGTCGCGGGTTCGAATCCCGTCGTCCGCTCTGAGGGGCCACGCACCGCGGCCTCCAACGGTGGAGTGGCCGAGAGGCGAGGCAACGGCCTGCAAAGCCGTGTACACGGGTTCAAATCCCGTCTCCACCTCTGAGGGCGATTAGCTCAGTGGGAGAGCGCTTCCCTGACACGGAAGAGGTCACTGGTTCAATTCCAGTATCGCCCACTCGGACCTGGGACCAGTGTGGTCGGCGACTTCGGTCGCCTTCCCCGCTGGTCCTCGTTTGTGTTGGCCCGGGGGGCGACCCCCGGACCCCCGGTGTGGGGGCTCTGCCCCCACGCCCCCGGTTTCTGCAGGGCTCCCGTTGCTTTTGATTTTGACAGGGGTGTGAGGTTGGGAGCTCTGAGTCTCCGTCGTTGGTCACACGTCCACGGTCGCTGTGCAGTGCCAGCCGTTTGGGGTCTTGGTGACGTGCAAGTCGGCTCGGGAGACCGCTTTGGGGACGGCTCCGAGGGTGGGGAGGCGGGTGGTGTCGGTCATGGTGCATCTCGCCTGAGAGCCGTGCAGGGTGATCGATAGCGGTAGTTCGGCGTGGGCGTCCATTCGGTAGATGAGTTCCTCCAGGAGCGACAGCAGCAGGTTTTCCGGGTCGTTGTTTTCCAGGGGGAACTCGCGGACGGCGGTGGGCTTGGCGTGGGAGAGGTCGGTGAAGCTCTCCACCATGGCGCGGGCGGCCTCGGTGAGGCATTCCTGCAGGGTGGGCGCCCACGCTTCGATGCGCATGTCCGCGGTGTGCGGCAGGGTGCGGTGGCCGGCGGCGGGTGTGCCGTCGGGGTTGCGTGGAGCGGGCTGACCGGTTCGGTCGGGTGAGGAAGCCACGCGTCCTCCCTTTTGGGCTTGTGCTTTCGTGCCGGTTTCCTTGGCCGGGTTCTGGCGGCCGGTGGTTTCGGTTTCGCGGAGACCTCTGCCCGTGGGCGGGCGGGGGTCACGTGCCGCTGGAGCGCCGGGAGGGGGCAGGAGGCCGGTGAAGGGGTGTCTTCGGGGTCATCGGTGGGGCTTGGGCGGGTAGGGGGGTCGTGTCCGGTCCGGTGACGGGCCTTGGAGAGCCGATGAGACGGCTTGCGGAGACGCCTCTGGCTGGTGATGGGGATGCGGATCGTCCGGGAGAGTCCATACCGGGTGCGGATCGAGCGGGAAGGGGACATGCGCGTGCCGGGGGTGGTGTTCGCCTCCCGCGCGCTGCTGCCGGATCCGGTCACCGACCGGTCTCTGCTGCAGGTCGTCAACGTGGCGACGCTGCCCGGCATCGTGGTCGCCTCGTTTGCGATGCCGGACGTGCACTGGGGGTACGGGTTCCCGATCGGGGGCGTGGCGGCCACCGACGTCGACGCCGGAGGCGTGGTGTCGCCGGGGGGCGTCGGTTTCGACATCTCCTGCGGGGTGCGGCTGCTGGCCGCCGGCCTGGAGCGGGCGGAGCTGAGCGGGCGGGTGCTCCAGAAGCTGATGGACGAGCTGGGGCGGGCCGTTCCGCGCGGGCTGGGGCGGCGGGCCGTCTGGCCGCTGGCCGGGCGGGCGCAGCTGGAACGGGTGCTGGCCGGTGGTTCCCGGTACGCGGTCGAACAGGGGCACGGCACGCCGCGCGACCTGGAGCGGTGCGAGGACGGGGGCGCGGTGGGCGGGGCCGATGCCGCCGCGGTGAGCGCGCGGGCGATGGAACGCGGGCTGGGGCAGCTGGGCAGCCTGGGGTCGGGCAACCACTTTCTGGAGGTGCAGGCGGTCTCGGAAGTCCACGACGAGATCGCCGCCAAGGCGTTCGGGCTCGGTCCCGGCCAGATCTGCGTGATGATCCACAGCGGGTCCCGCGGGCTGGGGCACCAGATCTGCACCGACCATGTGCGGGCGATGGAGAAGGCGATGCGGCGCCATTCCATCAGCGTTCCGGACCGGCAGCTGGCCTGCGCCCCGGCCGGCTCCCCGGAAGGGCGGGCCTACCTGGCCGCGATGGCCGCCGCCGCCAACTACGGGCGCGCCAACCGCCAGCTGCTCACCGAAGCCGCCCGTCGGGCCTTCCGCGGCGTCTGCGGGACGGATCTGGAGCTGGTCTACGACGTCTCGCACAACCTCGCCAAGATCGAAACGCATCGGGTCGACGGGACGGCGCGGCGATTGTGCGTGCACCGCAAGGGCGCCACCTTGGCCCTGCCGCCCCGGCACCCGGACCTGCCGGAGGACCTGGCCGACGTCGGGCAGCCCGTGCTCATCCCCGGCAGCATGGGAACCGCCTCCTACGTGCTGGCCGGGGTGGCGGCCAACCCGGCGTTCAACTCCACCTGCCACGGCGCGGGCCGGCTGCACAGCCGTCACCAGGCGGCCAAGGCGGTGAGCGGGCGGGAGCTGCGCGACCGGCTGGAGGGCGCGGGCATCGCGGTACGCGGCGCCTCCTGGCGAGGCCTGGCCGAGGAGACCCCGGAGGCCTACAAGGACGTCGATGCGGTCGTCGCCGCCGCCGAAGGGGCCGGGCTGTGCCGGACGGTGGCCCGTCTGGTGCCGCTGGGAGTCGTCAAGGGCTGACGGGCGGCCTCCTTTCAGCGGGGTGCACCACGGCGACGGTGCAGGGGGCCAGCTGGAGCATGGCCAGGGTCGTCCCGCCCAGGATCTGCGGGTGCAGGCCGCGGACGCCCCGGTCCCCCACCACCAGCAGGTCGGCTCCCTTGGCCGCCGCCAAGAGGGCCTGGCGGGGTTCCTCCTCCACCAGCGAGTTGCGGACGTCGACCTGGGGGTAGCGGTCCGCCCAGGGGGCCACGGCGCGCCGCAGCCTGGTGCAGCACAGCCGTTCCAGCCTGTCCCGGTCGGCGAACAAGGTGATCTCGATGTCGGCCATTCCGCCGGGCTCCCAGTAGCCGTACAGGGCCTCCAGGGTCCAGCCGCGCAGCGCGGCCTCTTCGAAGGCGAACTCCAAGGCGGCGTCGGCGCCGGCGGAGCCGTCCACGCCGACCACCACGCGGCCCTCGGTGCCGCCGCCGGGATCCCGGACGACCATGGCGGGGCCGTGGGCGCGGGCCGGGACCTGCAGGGCCGCGGACCCCATGGACAGCTCGTCCCGCTCGCGGGAGCCGATCACGATCAGCCCGTCGCCGGCCTCGCGCAGCAGCGCCGAGGAGGCCGGGCCGTCGGTCAGGACCGGGCGCACCCGCAGGCCGGGGGCCAGGCTCTCGGCGATGTCGACGCCGCGCTGCAGCAGATGTTCGCCCGTCCGCCGGACGATGGCGACGCCCCCGAGGTCGACATGGCCGGCCGGGTAGGGCCAGTGCCAGGCATGGCAGACCGTCAGCGGCAGCCCGCGGGACCGGGCCTCCGCCACGGCCCAGCGCAACGCCAGCTCGCTCCCCCTGGTGCCGTCATAACCGACGAGCACATGCCCGTGAACGGCCATCTCTCCCCCCGGCGGGGCACATCCCCCTTCAGCGGGGGCCGAATCATCGGAGCCCAACGGCGGCTCCCCCGGTGACCAAGGTCCCTAGGGGCGCGGCTGCAAAAAGAGAAGTCTGAAAAGCGCAAGGAAGCCCAGGCCCCGTGGGGGCACGGCGCAGGGAGTCGGCAATGAGCAGGCAGATCACCACCGGTCTCTCCCCTCCGTCGGCGGAGTCCCTGGAGCGGCGCATCGCGGCGCTGGAGGCCGCCGTCGCCGCCCTGACCGAGACCGTGACGCTCCTGGTCCGGGGCCGAGCGCACGCCCTCGACCAGGACGCGCGGGGAGAGGGAGACCTGTTCCCGCCCGCGGCCGGGCCGGATCTGCGTTCTGGGATCTGACCCGTCCGGCCCCTGTCAGCCCGGCCCACCCGAGGAGATTGCGTTGACCGACCGTACCGGACCGCTGCCGGAGATCCGCTTTTCGACCTCCAAGCACGTTTCCCGACACGACGTGGAGCGGGCGCGCGAGGTCTTCACCCGCGTGCTGGCCCACGCCCCCGAGCCGGTGCTGGCGGTCCAGGTGACGCTGAGCGTGCTCACCGATCCCGCCGCGAAGAACCCTTCGATGGCCTCCATCCGGGTCGACCTCAACGGCCGTCCGGTGAACGCGCACGCCGCGGCGCCCGCCATGGGCCAGGCCATCGCGATGACCGGGGACCGGCTGCGCATCCGCCTGGAGCGCATGGCCCGTCACTGGGAGGCGCGCCGGGACCGGGCCTTGCGTTCGCTCCCCCGCCAGGCTCAAAGCGCATGACGGGGGCCGCCGGCCCCGGTGGCGGCGGGGGACGCCGGGGCTGGGAGCCCACGCGCCGGGCCGCGGCGCGGGCTCAGCACTCGGGTGAGCAGATGCGGCGGGACATGGCCTGCAGCAAGAGCCTGCCGGCGTCCTCGGGAGTGCGGGCGATCTGCACCAGGCCGCCGGTGGCCTCGGTGAGGGCGCGCAGCTCGGGGACCGACACGTCGGGGCCGTAGCCCTGGATGATGAGCTGGACCGGGCGGTTGGGGTCGTGCTCGCGGCGCAACGCCGCCACGGTCTGCGCCAGGGTGGGGCCGTCGGCGTCCTGGTTGCGGCCGTCGGTGAAGACCAGCACGGTGTTGACCATCTCGGGTTTGTAGCCCTCCCGCATCCGGCGGACGGCCGCCAGCACCGACTCGTGCAGCCCGGTGCGCCCCTTGCGCTCGGCCCGGATGCGGCCCAGCTCCGACAAGATCAGCTGGCGGCGGGTGACCGAGCCGACCCGCTCGCCCAGCGGCCCCACCGGGACCACCTCGCGCCAGTCCCGCCCGCCCTCCAGGTCGGTGGAGAACAGCCAGATGCCCAGCTCACTGTCGTCGGGCAGCAGCGGCAGCCCGCTTTGGGCGACGCGGGCGGTGGCCTGCAGCCGGCTCAGGCCGGGGGCGACCCGCCGCCGCATGGAGCCGGAGACGTCGAACAGCACCAGCATCCGCGTGCTCAAGGTCAGCTTGGACCAGGTCTGCATCAGATCCCGCACGGCCTGCGGCGGCGGAGCGGGCAGCCGGCGGGGCGGGTCCAGCCTGACCCCGGTGAACGGGCCGAAGTGCGGGACGTTGCGGCCATCGGGGCCGCGGAACCCGGCCCGGCGCAGCTCGGCGGCGGCGACCGGGCTGCGCAGTGCCCGCTCCAGCGCCCGGGCCGCCTCCAGCCGGGCGGCCTCGCCGGTGGTCATGGCGAACGGGTAGTCCAGCGACAGCGTGCCCTCGCGCGGGTAGAGGGCGATGATCCGTTCGGCCGGGCGGTTGCCGTTGTGGGAGAAGATCGCCTGTTCGGGGACCAGCAGCACGGGGTGGCGCTTGCGCTCCCGGCCGTCCAGCGACCGGAACTCCGCCTCCACCGAGGGAACGGTGTTCTCGCGCACGGCGCGCACCAGCGCGGTGAAGATCTCCTGCCGCCCGGACCGGCCGGTCAGCAGCCGGTCGGCCACGACCAGGGCGCTCATCCCGGTGGCGCTGCGGGTGGGGTCGGGCACCTGCGGGCGCACCAGGCCGGGCGGCACCGCCGAGGCGCCGCCCGGGACGCCGGGGACGGCGCCGAGCAGCAGGTTCCAGGAGGGGTCGGCGGTGACGCCGCGGTTTCTCAGCTCGTCCACCAGCCCCTGCGGCAGGCCCAGCACGACCGGGCTGTAGGCCAGCGGGCCGTGGCTGACCTGCAGCGGGCCGATCCGCTCCGGTGAGGTGTTCACCAGGGACGTCCACAGCGAGGAGTCGGGGATCCACACATCCGGCCGCTGCAGGGAGCCGGAGGCGCCCTGGCCGGACAGCAGCACCGCTATCGCGGCCGGGTCGACGGGGCGCACGAGGGCGTGCACGCAGGTGTCCTGGGCCTCGTTGAAGCGGTCGATCGCCCTGGTGAGGGCGGGAGCGATGTCGGGGGCCGCGGCGACGGTCAGCGGCCCGCCCGCGCCCTCGCCGCGGCAGCCGGCCGCGTTCAGCACCGTGCGGCAGCCGATGGCCACCGCCAGCGCGGCGGCGAGGAGCGCCACACCGGTGCGCAGGCCCGGCCGTGGGATGCGGCGCCGGGGCGGCGCGGCCGCGCGCCCGAAGATGTCACCAGAGCCGGTTCCGCCCACGGATGCCTCGTTTCTGGACGCCCCGATCCCATGACGACATCGTGCGGTCGCCGCACCGAATTAGAGAGAACATTCCGACAGATGTCAAGGAAGGGAAAGTTTTCGGCACAGCCGGGCTTTCCCAGCCCCAGATCGTGTGGAATGAAAGGCCATCCCGGCCCCGAAGGAGCCCACCGCCGGGCGCTTTCGGCGGCGTTCGGGCGTACGGTGGTGGCGTGCGAGCGTGGAGTGTGACGGCTCCGGGCCCCATGGCCTCCGGGCCGCTGCGTCTGATCGAGACCGACGTGCCCGAGCCCGGAGCGGGCGAGCTGCTGCTGCGGGTGCGGGCCTGCGGGGTGTGCCGCACCGATCTGCACGTGGCCGAGGGAGATCTGCCGGTCCGCCTGCCGGGCGTCACGCCCGGCCACGAGATCGTGGGTGAGGTGGTGGCGGCCGGGCCGGGCTGCCTGCACTCCCCCGGCGACCGGGTGGGCGTGGCCTGGCTGCGGCACACCTGCGGCCGGTGCGCCTACTGCCGGCGCGGCGCGGAGAACCTGTGCCCGCACTCGCGGTACACCGGCTGGGATGCGCACGGCGGGTACGCCGACTACGCCGTCGCCCCCGACGCCTACGTCTATGACCTGCCCGCCGGGCGCGACGACCGGGAAGTGGCGCCGCTGCTGTGCGCCGGGATCATCGGCTACCGGGCGCTGCGCCGGGCCGAGCTGCCGCCGGGCGGACGGCTGGGGATCTGGGGGTTCGGCGGGTCGGCCCACCTGACCGCCCAGATCGCCCTGGCCCAGGGCGCCGAGGTCTACGTCTTCACCCGTTCCCCGGCCGCCCGCAAGCTGGCGCTGGAGCTGGGCGCCGCCTGGGCGGGCGACTCCTTCGATCCCTCTCCCGAGCCGCTGGATTCGGCCATCGTGTTCGCCCCGGCCGGGGAGCTGGTGCCCGCCGCGCTGGAGCGGCTGGACCGGGGCGGCACGCTGGCCATCGCCGGGATCCATCTGACGGACGTGCCGGCGCTGAACTACCAGCGGCACTTGTTCCAGGAGCGGCAGGTGCGGTCGGTGACCTCCAACACCCGGGCCGATGGCCAGGAGTTCCTGCGCCTGGCCGGGCGGCTGCCGATCCGGGTCGCCACCGTCGGCTATGACCTGGCCGACGCCGACCGGGCGCTGGCCGACCTGGCCGCCGACAAGGTCAACGGGGCCGCGGTGCTGCTGCCCGGCTGATCCCGCCGGGGCTCTCCCGCCCGCCGCGTGGACGGCCTGCAGGCCCCGGCCGGGCGAGGACCGTCCATCCGGCGGCAGGCCGCACGGCGTGTCCCGCTGGCCGCAGGTGCGGTGGCGCGGCCCGCTCGGCCGGGGAAGGCCGGCCGCGTCCCTCCGGCCCGGGGGGAGCTCAGATCTCCAGCAGGGTTTTGCCGACGGTGGCGCGGGACTCGAGGGCGGCGTGGGCGTCGGCCGCCCTCTCCAGCGGGAAGCGCTGGCCGATCACCGGGCGCAGCCGTCCGGCGGCGGCCTCGGCGAGGGCGTGCTCGGTGGACAGGCGTATCTCCTCGGGGGTGGGGTTCAGCGACAGCAGGGCGATGCCGCGTTCGCGGGCGGTCTGCTCGGGGACGGCGGTCCACTCGCCGCCGGCCCGCCCGTAGCGGAGCATCCGGGCTCCCTGCCCGCCGGTGGCGGCGAGCAGGTCGAAGGCGGCCCGCCCGACGGCGCCGCCGACCCCGTCGAAGACCACGTCCACCCCGCCGACGGCGGCGCGGACCTGCTGCGTCCAGGACGGGTCGCGGTAGTCGACCGCCACCTCGGCGCCCAGCTCGCGGGCCAGCGCGCCTTTGCGCCCGCCGCCGGCCGCCGCCACCACGCGGGCGCCGGCGGCCCGCGCCAGCTGGACCAGCAGCGTGCCCACCCCGCCGGCGGCGGCCTCCACCAGCACCCGCTCCCCGGGACGCGGCGCGACCGCCCGCATCAGCATGACCGCGGTGCGGCCGTCGGCCAGCAGCGCCGTGGCGGCGTCCAGCTCCAGTCCCGGCGGCACCGGGAAGACCCCGGCGGCGTCCACGGCGACCCGCTCGGCGTAGCCGCCCGAGCCTCCGGTGCTGGTGACGACCTTCCTGCCGACCAGGGCGGGGTCGGCGCCCGGCCCCACGGCGGTGATCACACCGCCCACCCCGTTGCCCAAGATCACCGGCGGTTCGAGGCGGAACGGGCCCTCGGCGCCGGCCCGGATCTGCGTCTCCACGAACGTGACGCCGGCGAAGGCCACGTCCACCAGCGCCTGACCGGGGCCGGGCACCGGTTCCGGCGCCTGCCCGGCGACCAGCGCCTGGGGGCCGCCGAACTCCTTCAGCCACACCGCACGCATCGGCCGTCCCTTCCGTGAGCGGATCTCGCCCGACCAGGGTGCGACCTCAAGCGCACTTGAGGTCAACCCGGATTCCGGCCGGAACGTCCCCGCAGGCGCTAGCCTCGGCCGGGTGCGGGAGCTGATCACCGACCGGCTGGTTCTGGAGCCGTGGCGCGAGCGCCACGCCGCGGAACTGGTGCGGCTGTCGGCCGACGAACGGGTGATGCGCCATATCGGCACCGGCGTGTGGACGGCCGGGTACGCGGCGCGGCGGCATGTGCGGGCGCTGCGGCACTGGGCCGAGCACGGCTTCGGCTGGCGGGCCGTGCTGTCCCGGCAGGACCGGGCGTTCCTGGGGCTGGTGTCGCTGATCCGGCTCGGCACCCCGGTGGAGGGGGTCGCCGAGCCGGCGCTGGAGATCGGCTGGTGGGTGGACCCGCGGGTCTGGGGGCGGGGCATCGCCACCGAGGCCGCCGCGGCGATGCTGTGCGAGGCGTTCTGCCGGCTCGGCGCCGAGAGCGTGGTGGCCCGCTACCAGGCCGCCAATCTCGGCTCCGCCCGGGTCACCGCCAAGATCGGCATGTCCCCGTTCCGGGAGAGCACCGACCCGCAGGGAAGGCCGATGCGGATCTGCGTCATCAGCAGGGACGATCACCGGCGCGCTTGCCCGCGGGCCGATGCGGCAAGCGGCCGGGGGTGAGCCTTTTCGGCACGCGGTTTTCGCAGGTTGCGACGGGCGCGCCGGAGCCGGGAACCCTCGAGGTCCTCCCGGTCACCGGCGCCCGAGGTCGCATGCCGAAACGGCTCGGCGAGCCGGCCTCTCACCGAGCGGGCGGGACGTGCGGCCTATGCGTCGGAGGTCTTGCGCGCCCGGCTGGTGCGCCGCCGGTTCTCCTTCTTGATCGCCTGGATGAGCTCGTCCTTGGACATCCTGGAACGCCCGTGGATGCCCAGGCTCTTGGCCACCTCGTACAGGTGCTGTTTGCTGGCGTTGGCGTCCACTCCCTCGGCGGTGGGCGCCCGGTGCGAACGAGGAGTGGCGGCCTGCTCATCGGAGGGGCCTTTGACCTTGCCGGCGCCCTTCTTGCCGCCCTTGGGCAGCCACCGGTCGCCGACTTTCTCGAAGGCGCGTTTGAGGGCGCTGAAGGCCGTCTGGTGGGCGCGTCTGCCCTCGCCGTACTCCTCGACGGCCGCGTCGTGGGCCTTGACCCAAGTCCGCTGGGCCTTTTGCGGGGAGCGCCGTACCGTCGCGGGAAGTTCCTCACGGCCGGGCATCTGCCTCTCCCTTCCTCGCTCCGCTGCGGCACTTCCCTACCCGGGCGGGAGGCGGTCAACCGGCCGCAGGCCACCGAAATGCGCGGAAGGGACGCGGAAGGGACGAGGCCCCTGCTTCAGGAGGCGGCGTCGTAGGCGCGGACGGCGGCGACCAGGTCCGCCGCCAGATGGGGGTCGCGGGCGGCGATGAAGGACACCGGATGCCGGTGCATGGAACGCCGCACGCCCAGCGGCTCACCGTCGAAGTCCACCACATGGCCGCCGAAGGACTCCACCAGGAACATGCCGCCGCACACATCCAGCAGGGCGGCGTCCCGGCAGACCATCGCATCCAGCGCCCCGGAGGCGACCAGGGCCAGGTCCATCGCCGGCGCCCACAGGTTCACCAGCCGTTTGCAACGCGGGCTCATCCAGCCGGTGAAGCCCTGGCCCCAGCGGCGCCCTTCTTCGGCGTACCCGGTGACCAGGGACACCGTCGCGCGGCGCAGCGGCACCTCATAGCAGGGGGACGCCGGCGGGCTGGTGCGGCCGTCGCCGGTGGCGGAAAAGAACCGGTCGGTGACCGGGTCGGCGATCACGGCCAGCACCGGGACGTCGCCGTGGAAGAGGGTGATGGCCACCGCGCAGTGGGCGATGCCGTAGCCGAAGTTGTTGGTGCCGTCCAGCGGGTCGACCGCCCACAGGAACTCCTCGGCCTCCCAGGTGCCGTGCCCGCCCTCCTCGGCGACGATCCCATAGTGGGGGAAGGCCTCCCGCAGCGACTCCACGATCACCTTCTGGGCGATGACGTCGGCGGTCAGCTGGACGTCGTGAGGGCCTTTGTACTCGTTGATGAGGCGCTGCCCGAACTGGCCGCGGATCGCCTCGCCCGCCGCCCGCGCGGCCTCCTCGGCCGCCGCGAGCTGGGCAGTCCAGGTGGTGAGGAACTCCTTGGTCAGATTCATTCCAGGCCCTCCCTGTCCCGGCCGGCCCGCGCCCGGCTCCGCCTTATTCGATATTCCTCGGCGATGATGCTCGGCGCCAGTGCTCCCACCACTGTGACCACAAGTGTGGTCGCCCCGGCCAGCACCTTGTCACGGCCGGATTCGGACTGCAGACCCCGCAGCACCCCCAGCTGGCCCAGCACCAGCAGCGCCACGGTGACGGTCAGCAGCGCCAGCCACACCGTCGTCAGCCTGCGGCGCCACACGTGCCCGGGGCGTTCGGCCGCCGCGCGGCGGCCGATCATCCCGCCCGACAGCCAGGACAGCGTGCGCAGCTCGGCGTCGCGGTGGGCGGACAGGACCAGGGGGGCCAGGTTCCGGGCGCCGGAGTCCAGGACGGTCCGCAGCGCGTAGACCGCGCCGTGCACCGCCCAGATGGGGGTGATGTCGGGGGCGGTCAGCGTGGAGCGCCAGCCGCCGCCGGGCCGTTCCAGCCGCAGCAGCTGCAGCGTGCCGGTCAGCACCACCGGGTGGCTGAGGTCATAGCCGCACTCGCAGAGGGCGGCCAGCACCCAGGGGGTGGCGAAATGCCGGAAGTCCATGCGGGCGAAGCGCCGGGAGTCCACCAGCGAGGTGAAGGAGGTGGACTCCCACGGTTCGGGCCGGTCGGGGCTGAAGGCGCCCAGCAGGTACTCACAGCCGGTGGTGATCACATGGTCGGTGACCGGCACGCCCGCCTGGCGCAGCGCCAGCAGCGCGGCGGCGGCATAGGCGGGCGAGGAGGAGACGGTCTCATCGGCGGCGGGCGCGGTGGCGCCCCAGCCGCCGTCCGGGCACTGGGCGTCGCGCAGCCACTGCACGCCGCGGGCGACGGCGTCCCGCTCCCCGTACAGGGCGAGGATGCGCACCGCCGAGGCGGTGGCGAAGACCAGCGACTGCTGGCCGGGCACGTCGGCCGAGGCCCAGCCGCCGTCGGGGCGCTGCCGCTCCCGCAGCCAGGCCAGCCCGCGCCGGACCGCCTCCTCGCTTTCCGGCCGGTGGCCGGCCTCGTGGAAGGCCCACAGGCAGGCGCAGGTGCTCTCGGTGATGGAGGTGTCGCTGTCGGAGCCGATCAGCGCCCGCCGGATCTGCCAGCCGCCGTCGTCGTTCTGCAGGGCGCGCAGGGTCTGCAGCGCCCGTTCCGCCAGTTCGCCGCCGGCGCGGGCGTGCAGGCAGGTCAGGATGCCGTTGGCGGTGGACAGGGTGCCCAGGGTGTCGGTGCCCAGATACTGCTCCCAGCCCCAGTGGCCGGCCTCCTCGGCGCGGTGCCGGGCCAGGAAGGCCACCGCGGTGCGCATCGAGCGCTCGATCCGGCGGCCCAGGTCGGGGGCGCAGCGGACGGCCTCATGCCAGTGCCGGGCGGTCTCCAGGTGCTCGCCGTGCTGCAGGTCGCGGCGGCGGGCGCGGGCCTCACCGACCGGCAGCAGGCGCAGGCGGGAGCCGTCCGGCACCGTCCGCAGCACGGCGGTGACGACCAGGCGCACCGCGGTGCCGCTCTCGTCGGCGGCCAGCAGCCCGATGTAGGTGATGTCCAGGTCCAGCTGCCGCCGGGCCAGCTCACGGACCAGCGCGCCGAGTTCGCCGCGGTGGTGGGGGCCGCCCGGCCGGTCGAGGATCAGGCTCGGGCAGGTCAGCCGGCCCTGCTCGTCGTGGACCGCCAGGTGCTCCCCGGAGGCGTCCAGCAGCAGCAGGTCGACGCGGGCCGTATCGACGTCCGGACGCTGCTGCGGGCGCCCCTGGGGCTTGCGAAGGTCGATCATCGCACCGCCCGGGAGGCGGCCGCCGCGTACCGCCGCCCCGGTGAGGGCCGCCGGCGGAGGTTCGCCTCGTACAGGCCGCCGCGGGCCAGGAACTTGGCCCGGCTCACGGTGACCTGGGAGAGGGCGCGGTGCACGCCGACCCGCAGGATCGGCTCGCTGTAGCGGTACCCGCCCGGCTCCACCGCGTCAAAGAACCGCCCGGCCGGGTCGACCATCGCGTAACTGCCGGTCATGGCGTCGTTGTCCTCGGGGATCAGCGCAATTCCCGCCAGCTCCACATGGAGATGGCGGGAAATGAAGGATTCGAACTGTTCGGGGGTTATCAGCAGCGGGTCCACCTTACGCGAGTTCTGGCCCTCCACCGGAAGCACTTGGAAGACCTTCCAGCGTTCCGGGCCCGCGGCGACGATGAAGCCGCTCAGATCCTCCCGCCAATTGCGGGAGGTCACCACCGTGTTCACCTTCAGCCGGAATCCCCGCTGCCGGATCCGGCGGCACAGCGCCAGATAGCCGGCCTCGTCCATCACCCGGCCCGCCGTGGCGCGCCCCAGCGACCGCAGTGTCCGGGGGCGCAGGCTGTCGATGCTGACGGTGATCCACTCCAGCGTCCCGGCCAGCCGGTCCAGCATCGCCTCATCCAGCAGGCTGCCGTTGGTGACCAGCGCCGTGGTCACCCCCAGATCGCAGGCCAGCTCGACCAGGTCGGGCAGCCAGGGGCACAGCAGCGGCTCTCCCCCGGCGAAGGTGATCTTCGAAAATCCCGCCTCGGCCAGCAGCCGCACCACCCGCTCGGCGTCCCGGCGGTCCAGGTGCCCCTGCGGCAGCACCGTCCGCCGCACATCGCGGAAGGTCGCGAAACAAAACAGGCAGCTCATGTTGCACGGCTGCCAGAGGTGGAAGTTGACGGTCTCGACCGGTACCTGCGGGGAGTTGGCCATGACCATCGATGAGCCCTTCGGCTGACGGCGGTGCGGCGGAGGGCGACCACGCCTGCAGCACATGGTAAACAGCCGGCCACGCACAAGCGAGCAAGTTCAGCCATTTATGCTCATCTGAGTAATATTACCGCTTCACTCCTCTGGCATTACGTCTTGACCGGTACGTCACGGCTCTGAAAAAGCGCCGTATGCCGCTGAACTTTTTTCAACACGTGCTCTCCGGCGGCTGAGACGGGAGCCCCGATGGCGCACGGTGCCGTGCCACCGCAGGTCACGGCCTCCTCCCCGGCGGCGACGCCCCGTCCCGAGCCGCGAAAAGGGCGTGTTGCAAAGGTTCACCGGACATCCGGGGTCCGCCGGCCGCCGGGCGGGACGGGCCGCTCGCGGGGACGGGTGCGTGAGCGCGTCCAGTCCGGGCATGCTCCCTGCGTGATCGGAGCGCATGTCCTAGTCGGCTACTCCCCCGACCCCGGGGGACGCGAGGCGCTGGAGTACGCCCGGGCCATCGCGGCGCTGACCGGCGGGCGGCTGACCGTCGCCGTGGTGTACCCGCCCGGCCGGGCGGGGGCGGCCGCCGAGGCCGGCGCGACGCTGGAACAGGCCGCCGCCCTGCTGGGAGAGGAACCGGCCGACTATGCGGTGCAGGAGAGCCGGGGCGTGGGACGCGGCCTGTCGGTGCTGGCCGGCAAGGCCGGCGCCGACCTGATCGTCATCGGCTCGGCCGCCGGCGGCGCCCACGGTCACATCGGCATCGGCAGCGCCGCCGACCATCTGCTGCACGCATCCTCCGAGGCGGTGCTGCTCGTCCCGGCCGGCTACTCCCCGGCCGAGCGCCCGCAGCGGCTCACCGTCGCCTACGTGCGCCGCCCGCAGTGCGATGAGGCGGTCCAGCGGGCCGCCGTGGCCGCCGCACGGCTGCAGATCCCGCTGCGGCTGCTCACCTTGTCGCTGGGGGATGCCGACCCCGGGCAGCTGCGCGACGACCTGGCCCTGGCCGTCCCGCTGGCGGCCGAGGCGGGGGGCCTGGAGCCGGCCGCGGTGCAGACCGAGCTGGCCGAGGCCGACGATGTGGCCGCTGCGATGGCCCGCACCGACTGGGCGGAGGGCGAGCTGCTGATCTGCGCGAGCAGCGAGGACTCCGCGGTGCACCGCGTCTTCCTGGGCGAGATGGCCCTGAAGGTGCTGCGCGCCTCCCCCTGCCCGGTCGCCGTGCTTCCCCGCGGACGCGACTGATCCGCCTTCCACCGCCATCCCCGCTTCCTGCCTGGGTAAATGGGGCGGCTAGGCTGAGGGCGATGGAGGAGCTGATCATCCCGTGCCGGTTCAACGGGCCGCCGGACTCCGGCCACGGCGGTTATGTGGCGGGCCGGCTGGCCGCCGGATGGGGACCGCAGGCGGTGGGCGAGGGCGTCACGGTGATCCTGCGCAGCCCTCCGCCGCTGGAGACGCCGCTGCGCGTCCGCGGCGACGGCGAATGGCTGCGGCTGTATCACGGCGAGCAGCCGGTGGCCGAGGCGCGGCCCGGCCGCATCGAGACCCCGCCGATCCCGGCGGTGCCGTATGAAAAAGCGCTGGCGGCCGCGGACGGATACCGCGGGGCGGGCAACGACACCCCCTACGGGATGTGCTTCGCCTGCGGCCCCCGCAGGCCGGACGGGCTGCGCCTGGCCCCCGGGCCGGTCGCCGAGGACACGGTGGCCGCGGCATGGATCCCCGACGAGTCGCTGCCCTTCGGCCCCGAACTGGTGTGGGCGGCGCTGGACTGCCCCGGCGGCTGGACCACCGACCTGATGGCGCGGCCCGCCCTGCTGGGCACGATGACCGCCCGGGTCACCGGCCTGCCCGCCGCCGGTGAACGCTGCGTGGCCATGGGCCGTCTGCTGCGCCGCGAGGGCCGCAAGTTCTTCACCGCCACCGCGCTGTACGGCGAAGACGGCCGCCTGCTCGGCCAGGCCGACCAGATCTGGGTGGAGCTCACCCCGCGCTGAGCCCGCAAGGTCACGACCAGTCCGGGTGGCCGACGGCGGGCGGGCCGACCGGACGGGCCCGTGCCTGGCCGGCGTCCACGGGCATGGCCCAGATCTGGGGGGTGGCCACCGGGCCGCGCACGAAGGCCAGCCATTTGCCGTCCGGTGACCAGCTGGGGTCCATGTCGTGGGCGGGGCCGGTGGTGAGCCTGCGGTAACCGGTGCCGTCGGCGCGGATCACCGCGATGTCGTGGCCGTGGCCCGCTTCGTTCATCACGGTGAAGGCCAGCCACCGGCCGTCGGGGGACCAGATGGGGTCGTTGGCGCCGTGGGGGGCGACCCGGCGGGTGGTGACCTGCCGCCAGCGGCGCTGCGGGTCGGCCGGATCCAGCCAGTACAGCTGCTGGGAGCCGTCCCGTCTGCTCCAGAAGGCGAGCTTGCCGTCCCGGGACCAGGTGGGGTCGTCTTTGACGCTGCGGTCGTCGGTGAGCTGCTCGACGCTCCCGTCGCTCAAGTCGATCACGCTCAGCTGCGCCCGCCCGCCGGTCCTGGTCATGGCCGCCAGGGAGGCGCCGTCGGGCGACCAGGCGACCCGGCTGCGGCCGTTGATGCCGTCCGCTTTGCGTTCGGCCCCGCCGCCGTCGGGGTTCACCACCCACACCTCCGAGGTCGCGCCGCCGCTCCAGCGGGTGAAGGCGATCCGGTCCCGCCGCGGCGACCACTGCGGCAGGACGTCACAGCCCTCTCCCTCCAGCAGCGGCCGGGCGGCCCGCGCGCCGGGGGTCAGCAGCCCCACGGCGGCGTGGCACTCCCGGGGCCAGCCGCCCGCCCGGTCGATGCGGACCAGCATCACATCCGCCGGCGGGCCGGAGGCGGCGGCACCCCGGCCCCGGTCATCGCCCAAGGACTGCAGCGCGACGGCCGCGCCCGCGGCGACGGCCACGACACCGGCGACGGCCGCCAGCAGTCCCTTGCGCAGCCGGCGCCGTCCCTTCCCGCCGGGCCCGGCCGGCGGTTCGGGGACGGCCGCCGTCGGCTCCCCCGGGGCGGAAGGGGCCGGCTGTGTTCCCGCAGCGGGCGCGAGGGCGCCCACCGGTGCGGGCGGCTCGGCAGGACGGGCGGGGCCGCTTCCAGGAGCCGGCGGGCCCACGGTCGCGGCGGGTGCGTCCGGCGCGGCCAGGCCCCCGGTCCACGTCCGGTTCAGCGCGGTGGTCGCGGCGGCCTCGCCGCCGCCTCCGGTCAGGGACAGCAGCAGCTCCCGCGCGGTGGGGCGCAGCGCGGGGTCTTTCTGCAGCGCCCGGCGCACCAGGGTCGCCAGCGGCTCGGGCAGCGGGCCGATCTCGGGTTCGGCGTGCACCACCCGGGCCGCCATGAGCTGGAAGTCGCCCACCCCGAACGGGTGATAGGCGCTGCCGGCGAAGGCCACCAGGCAGCCCCAGGCGAACACGTCGGCCGCCGCCGTGACGGGCTTGTTGAGGATCTGCTCGGGGGCGATCCAGCCGGGGCTGCCGACCACCTGCCCGGTCCGGGTGTGGCCGGTGGCCGCATCCAGCGCCCGGGCGATGCCGAAGTCGATCACCCGGGGGCCGGAGATGGACAGCAGCACGTTGCCGGGCTTGAGGTCGCGGTGCACCAGCCCGGCGGAGTGGATGGCCACCAGCGCGGCGGCCACGCCCACCGCGACGCCGTTGAGCAGGCCGGGCGACAGCGCGCCGTGCTCGGCCACGTGCTCCTGCAGGGAGGGGCCTTCGATGTACTCGGTGACCAGGTAGGGACGCCCGCCCTCCGCGCCGTGGCCGAGCACCTGGGCGGTGCAGAAGGAGGCCACCTTCTGCGCGTTGGCCACCTCGTCGCGGAAGCGGGCCGCGAACGCCGGGTCGCCGGCCAGCTCGGCACGCACCACCTTCACCGCCACCGGCCGCCCGTCCCGGCCGCGGCCCAGGTAGACCGCGCCCATGCCGCCCTCGCCGAGCTTGGCCTCCAGCGGGTACTCCCCGATCCGCCGCGGATCGCCGGGGCCCAGAGAACCCGCCGCCCGTGCTCTGCCGTGCCGGCTGTCCAAGGTCGCTCCACTCTCTTGCGGGCCCGCAAGAGCCCGCGCGTCCATCACCCGGCCCGCGGCACGGGCGGGCCCGGCGGCCGCGGCCGTCTGCTCAGATCGCTTCAAGCCTCATCTGACATGACAGCGGAAATGTCGTCTGATCGGTAGATGTGCCCGCCGCGTCCTTGGTTCGCCGGGATCTTCAAGCGGAGTCGCCGGTGATGGCGTCCAGACGGCGCAAGATCACGCCCTCCCGCAGCGCCCACGGGCAGATCTCCAGTTCGGGCAGCCCGAACAGGTCCATGGCCGCGTCCGCCACCACCGCCCCGGCGGGCAGCTGCGGGGCGCGGTTCGCGGAGACGCCGGGCAGCGCGGCGCGTTCCCGGGAGGTCATCCGCGCCAGCTTCTCGCTCCACTGGATCAGGTCCTCATGCCGCAGCACCCGCTTGACCAGGGGGCCTTCGGCCGAGGGGGCGGCCCCGGCGATGCGGGCCAGCTGCCGGAAGGTCTTGGAGGTGGCCACCGCGTGGTCGGGCGGCCCATAGCGGGCCACCTCGCCGACCCGGCTGGCGATCTCGGCCCGTACGTAGCGGCGCAGCTCGCGCAGCCGGCCCGGGCGCGGCGGGTCGCCGCCGAGCATGTCGCGGGTCAGCCGGCCGGCCCCCAGCGGCAGCGAGATCGCCACGTCGGGGGCCTCGTCGATGCCGGAGGCGATCTCCAGCGAGCCGCCGCCGATGTCGACCACCAGCAGCCGCCCCGACGACCAGCCGTACCAGCGGCGGACCGCCAGGAAGGTCAGGCGGGCCTCCTCCTCGCCGGACAGCACCCGCACTCCCACGCCGGTCTCGGCGTTGATGCGGGCCAGCACCTCTTCGCCGTTGTCGGCCTCGCGCACCGCGGAGGTGGCGAAGGCCAGCAGCTCCTGCACGCCCTTGTCCTCGGCGATCCGCAGGGCGTCCCGGACGAAGGCCAGCAGCCGCCGCTCGCCCTCCTCGGTGACCCGGCCGCCGCTGATGTAGGCGGCCAGCTGCATCTCCTCCTTGTGGGAGTAGGCCGGCAACGGCCGGGCGCCCCGGTGCGCGTCCACCACGAGCAGATGCACCGTGTTCGAGCCCACGTCCAATACGCCGAGTCGCATATCGTCGACGCTATCGGACGATCGCGGGTGGGAAGTTTCGCCCGCCGGTCTCAATCAACGCACCCGAGCGACATTTCGATCGCTCCTCGGCGATCAACGGGCGGGTCAGACCGTGGTGCCGAGCCCGCCGTCCACGGGGATGACCGCGCCGGTGACGTAGGCGCCGGCCCGGCTGGACAGGTAGATCGCCACCCCGGCCATGTCGTCGGGGCGCCCGATGCGCCGCAGCGGGGCCGCCGCGGCGATCTCCTTGCCGAAGGCCTCCAGCGTGGCGGCCATCATCTTGGACTCGAACGGGCCGGGCGCCACGGCGTTGACGGTGATGCCGCGGGGCCCCAGTTCGCGGGCCAGCACCCGGGTCATGTGGTGCAGCCCGGCCTTGCTGGCCGAGTAGGAGTAGGTGGGCAGCAGGGGGACGTGCAGCCCGTCGATGCTGCCGACGTTGATGACGCGGGCCGGGTCGTCGGCGGTGGCGGCGGCCTCCAGCATGGGCAGGAAGGCGCGGGTGAGGAAGAACGGCGCCTTGAGGTTGAGGTTGAGCACCTTGTCCCAGGCGAAGGCCGGGAACTCCTCCAGCGGCGCGCCCCAGGTGGCGCCGGCGTTGTTGATCAGGATGTGCACGGCCTGCTCGGCCTCGCCGACCTCCCGGGCCAGCCGCAGGCACTCCTCTTCGGTGGACAGGTCGGCGGGGATGGCGTTGACCTGGCCGTATTGCGACAGCTCCTCAGCGGCCCGGGCGCAGGCGTCGGCTTTGCGGGAGCTGATGTGCACGCGCGCCCCGGCCTGCAGCAGGCCGCGCGCCATCATCAGCCCGATGCCCCGGGTCCCGCCGGTGACGACGGCGACCTTGCCGGACAGGTCGAACAGCTCCACGGTTTCCTCCCGACTCGTTGCGTCCGAGCCTTTCCGCCCGCGGCCCTGCGCCTGGGGGGACGGGAGCCGCAGCGGCGCCCCGGCGCCGTGACGTCCGCCTGTGAACTGCGAAGACGGCGTGACGGAAAGGTTCACCGCCCGGCATTCTGCCCGAACGGCAGCAGAGAGGGTGCATGGGGAGGACCCGGTGGCTTTCGAGCCGGGACGTCCCATGGCCGGGAGCGGGGACGGCGCCCCCGCTCCCGGCCATGGGTCGCGTCGCGTGCTCTAGCCGGTGAGCCCGGCCGTGGGAGCCGGCGCCTCCTGCGCGGGTTCGTCCGGGGACGGCACAGCGGAGGTCGGGGGCACGTGGCGCAGCAGGATCACGGCCAGCGCGGCGGCGCCGGCGGTCAGCACCGCGGCCGCCGCGGCGGCGGCGTGCAGGCCGTCGGTGAAGGCGGCGCGGGCGCCCTCCAGCAGGGCCGCCGCCAGATCGCCGTCCAGGCCGCCGGCGACCGCGGTGGCGCCGCCCAGTGTCTCGGCGGCCTGGTCGGCGGCCTGATCGGGGACGCCGCCGGGCGGGTCGATGCGCAGCCGGTAGACGACGGTGGCGATGCCGCCGAAGACCGCCAGCCCGAGCGCGCCGCCGAATTCCTGGGAGGTCTCCGACAGCGCCGAGGCCGCGCCCGCCCGCTCCGGCGGCGCCGCGGTGACGATCATGTCGGTGCCCAGCACCGCCAGCGGGGAAAAGCCCAGGTCGAACAGGGTCATCCCGGTCACCAGCAGCATCAGGCCGCGCTGGGTGCCGGTGCCGGTCAGCAGGGCCAGCCCCAGCGCGCTCACCGCCAGCCCGGCCGCGATCAGCAGGCCGGGGCGGATGCGGCGGGCCAGCAGGGGCGCCGCCATGAAGCCGGCGATGACCGCGATCGACGGCGGCAGCGTCCACAGCCCCGCCTGCAGCGGGCTCAGTCCCAGCACCAGCTGCAGGTACTGGGCGGTCAGCAGGGAAAGGCCGGGCCCGATCAGCATGACCAGCGTCAGCAGGCCCAGCGAGCCGCCGAAGCGGCGCCGGCCCAGCAGCCCAAGGTCCAGCATCGGGTCCTCGAGGCGGCGCTGCCGGCGCACGAACGCCCACGTCAGCACCGCTCCCACCGCCATGATCGCCGCCGGCGCCGGGCTGAGGCCGTAGGCCGCGATCTCCTTGAGCCCGTAGACCAGCGCGATGACTCCGGTCAGCGACAGCAGCACGCTGGGCGGGTCGACGCGTCCGGGGGCGGGGTCGCGCGACTCCGGCAGCAGCAGCGGCCCCAGCAGTGTCAGCAGCGCCATCACCGGCACGCCGAGCAGGAAGACCGAGCCCCACCAGAAGTACTCCAGCAGCACCCCGCCGACCACCGGGCCGATCACCATGCCGCCGCTGAAGCCCGTCATCCACAGGCTGATGGCGCGGGTGCGCTGGGCCGGGTCGCGGAACATGTTGCGGATCAGCGACAGCGTGGAGGGCATCAGCGTGGCGCCGGCCACGCCCAGCGCCGCCCGGGCCACGATCAGCAGTTCGGCGTTGGGGGCGTAGGCGGCCAGCGCCGAGGCCGGCCCGAAGGCGGCACCGCCGATCAGCAGCAGCCGGCGGCGGCCGATCCGGTCGCCCAGCGCCCCCATGGTGATCAGGAAGCCGGCGATCAGGAAGCCGTAGACGTCGTTGATCCACAGCAGTTGCGTACTGCTGGGGCGCAGGTCGGCGCTGAGCCCGGGTTGGGCCAGATGCAGCACGCTGACGTCGATGCTGATCAGCAGGGTGGGCAGGACCAGCACGGCCAGACCGGCCCACTCCCGCCGCCCCGCCCGGGAGGGCATGTCGTCGCTCATGCCCTGGACGGTAAAACCTCAACCAAAGTTGAGGGCAACTGTTTTTCCGCCCGGGCCGTCAGGCGGGCCCGGGCCGGGCGGGCAATGCGGCGCGGTAGGCCTCCAGCCGCCGCACCAGTTCCTCGGGACGGGCCAGCGCGGGCATGTGCCCGCCGGGCATCTCATCGGGGACGATCCCCAGCCGCTCCCGGACGACCCTGCGCTGGAAGCCGGCCGGGAAAAGCCGGTCGTCGCGGCACAGCAGGAACCGGGTGGGCACCTGGGGCCAGGCCGCCAGGGGCCAGGGCTCCCGGAACGGCGTCGCGGACTGCTCAAGACCGTCCTTCATCGCCTCGGCCGCCACCTGCGGCGGCACGTCGTGGAAGAACACATCCATCGGATCGAGTTCCTCACCGAGGACGCGGCCTTGGCGTTCGGCCAGTTCCCGCATGGCGCGCTCCTGCCCGGTGCGGGCCCACCACTGGCCGCCGGACTCCCCCGCCCTGGGGACCATGGCGGCCACCAGCACCATCAGCTCGACGGGCACCCGCGTGCAGACCAGGGGGGCGATGAACCCGCCCATCGAGTGGGCCACCACGATCAGGTCCCGCCGGTCGCCGACGGCCTCCACCACGACGTCGGTGTACTCGGCGAGCCCGGCGGAGTCGTCCCGGGCGGGCAGGTCGGGGGCGACCACGTCATGCCCCAGCGCCCGCAGCATGGGAACGACGCGGTGCCAGTACCAGGATCGGCCCCCCGCACCGGGGATCAGCACGTAGCAGGCCACGGATCAGCCCTCCCGCCCGGCCGGCCGCCTCCGGCGGGCAGTCCTGGAGGCCCGGATTCCCGCCCCGGAGGGACGGACCGTGATCCGCGCCGTCTCCGGCGGCCGCGCCTTGCCCTGCGGCGGCATCGCCTTCACAGTCATACTCCTAAACTAGGAGTGACTACTCCTGAAAAACAAGCAAAGTGAGGCGGCATGCCGGTGAACCGCAGCTACGGCGACCCGTGCGGGATCGCCCGCGCCCTCGATGTGGTCGGGGAACGCTGGGCGCTGCTGGTGGTGCGCGAGCTGCTGCTGGGCCCCAAGCGTTTTTCCGACCTGCACCGGGGGCTGCCCGGCGCCAGCCAGAACGTCTTGTCGCACCGGCTGCGCGAGCTGACCGACAAGGGCGTGGTGCGGCGGCGCCGGCTCGGCCCGCCCGCCGGCGCCTGGGTCTATGAGCTGACCGACTGGGGCCGCGACCTGGAGCCGGTGCTGCTGGCCCTGGCCCGCTGGGGCGGCCGCGCCCCGCTGACCACCGACGGCGAGCTGAGCACCGACGCGCTGCTCATCGCCCTGCGGACGGTGTTCGACGCCCGCGCCGCCGGCGACCTGAACGCCGTGCTCGCCCTGCGGCTGGGCGGGGAGGAGTTCGGGGTCGAGATCGGCCAAGGGCGCATCGCCATCAGCCGCGGCGCCCCCGCCGCCCCCGCCGCCGTCCTGGAGACCGATGCGGCCACCCTCAGGTCCCTGACGTTCCTGGGCCGCCCGCTCGGCGCCGCGCTCACGGCGGGCCGGGTGCGGCTCGCCGGGGACCGCGGACTGGTCGAACGCTTCCTGACGCTGTTCCCGCGTCCCTCCCCCGCCCCCGGCCGGCCGGCGTGAGGCCCGGTGCCGCGCGCACGCCGGGCACCGGCCGCAGATCCGCCGATCTTCCCTCGCAACGCTCGACGACGGCACATACTGGTGCAGGTCACGCGCCGCCTCGGCAGGCTCCCCGCCCACGCTCGGCCCGGTGGTCCCCGGTCGCCGCGAGCACGAGCGACCGGACGGCGGCGCGCAGCCACGGGCGGGGCACGACGGGGAAGGCTACGGGGAAGACGAGCAGTGAGCACGACCTTGTTCCTGGTCCGGCACGGTGAGACGGTCTGGCACGCCGAGAACCGCTATGCGGGGACCAGCGACGTGGAGCTGACCCAGCGGGGCCGCGACCAGGCCCGGCGGCTGGCGGCCTGGGCGGGCGGGGCCGGTCTGGAGGCGGTGTGGGCCTCGCCGCTGCGCCGGGCGCGGGCCACCGCCGAGCCCGCCGCGCGGGCGTTGGGCCTGCCGGTCAGCGTGGAGGCCGATCTCAGCGAGGTCTGCTTCGGCGCCGCCGAGGGCCGCACCCTGGCGGAGCTGCCGCCCGAGCAGGTCGCCGCCTTCCGCGCCGACCCGGTGGCCGGGGCGTTCCCGGGCGCGGAGGACCCGCGGCGGGCCGCCCGGCGGGGCGTGGCCGCGCTGCACCGCATCGCCGAGCGCCATCCCGGCGGCCGGGTGCTGGTGGTGGCGCACAACACGCTGCTGCGGCTGGTGCTGTGCACGCTGCTGGGCGTCCCGCTGGCCCGCTACCGCACCGCCTTCCCCCAGCTGCGCAACTGCGCGCCGACGGAGATCGTGCTGAGCGGGGCCGGGGCGGGGCTGCTGGCGCTGAACACTCCGCTGCCCTGACCGGGGCCGGGGGGCGGGCTAGCCGAACGCGCCCTCGTGCCTGAGCAGCAGGGCGTAGGCGGCGACGGTGGAGTCGTCGGTGATGCGGCCGGCGTCCACCAGCTCCCAGAACTCCTCGCGGGAGAACCACCGCTGCCGCATGTCCTGTTCCTCGTGCTCGCGGGCGTGCGGGCCGGGCACCAGGTCGGTGGCCAAGAAGACGTTGAAGCCCTGGCCGCTGGTGCCGTGCGAGCAGTGCAAAAAGCCCAGGTGTTCCAGCCGCCCGGCGCGCAGCCCGGTCTCCTCGGCCAGCTCGGTGCGGGCCAGCAGCTCCGGGTCGCAGTCCACGCCGCCGGGAAGGCTGCCCTGGGGGAAGTTCCAGGTGCGCCGCCCGATCGGGTAACGGTATTCCTCCACCATGTGGAATCCGCCCTTTTCCGCCGGGATCACCAGCGCGAAATCGGGCTTTTCTACTACACCGTATATTCCGGACGAACCGTCGGGGCGTTCGATACGGTCCTCGCGCACCGTCATCCACGGATTTCGGTACACGACCCGGGAATCCAGCCGCCTGATGACCTGCCCGCCGTCCCGAGCCATGTCACCCTCCCGATCCATAGCGGTAGACGAGTTCGTGCCGGTCGCCCACCACCACCCGGTGGGTGACCTCCACGATGCGGCCGTCGGCGTCGTAGCCGCGCCGCCACAGCGTCAGCACCGGCTGATCGGCGGAGATCTGCAGCACCTCGCACTCGTCGGGACGCGGCAGCCGGCAGGTGACGGTCTCCTCGAACAGCAGCCGGTAGCCGAGTTCCTCCAGCCGGGAGTACAGCCCGCCCGGTCCGGTGTCCACCCGGCGCAGCACCGGGAGCCGCTCCACCACGTCCATGATCACCCAGGTGGTGGCGGTCTGCACCGGCGGCTCCCCCACCGTGCCCTGCACGCGGGCGCGCTGCAGCAAAGGGGTGCCGACCGGGACGGCCAGCCACCGCGCCAAGGTGGCGTCGGCGGTGACCTCCTCGACGGTGGTGTGGGTGAACGGCTCGCGGCCCTCGTTGCTGGCCGAGACGTGAAAACCCCGCCAGCGGCCCACCTGGCGGGTGATGTCGCTGGCCGTGCGCCGCACCGGCCCGGTGGGGCGGACCTGGGTGCCGGTCCCCGGGTGCACCACCGCCAGGCCTTGGTCGGCCAGCATGCGCACGGCCCGGCGCACCGTGGAGCGGTCGGCGGCGAACTCCCCGGCCAGTTCGCGTTCGGACGGCAGCCAGGAGCCGGGCTCCAGTTCGCCCTCGATGATCCGGGCGGCCAGCACGCTGGCGATCGCCTGCGCCTTGGCGGGTGGTCTCGGCATTGGGACGTGACCTCCCAAGCTCGGGCATGGCGGGGCAGGGCTCTTTACAACAACCATAACCCGACCATTGATCAATCCCGGCTGTCCCGAATACCGCAGTTTCGGAGAAGTTGCGCGATTCCATGGACGGCCGTTTCTTGGTAGGTCTACCTTAGACCTACCGTAGACCGACCAAAGGGGGATGATCACCCTGGGCCGGCAGACTTTCCAGCGCCCTTCGCTGTTTTCGTGGACGGTGGTCGTCGATCACGACGATCGCCGCCGGGTGGGAGCCTGCGGGGTCTGCGACGACCGGCTGCGGGCGATGCGGCATCTGGGAGAGGCGCTGCTGGAGGCGCCGATCGATGCGGTAGGGCTGGTGCACCGGGTCACGGTCGGCGTGGCCAAGCTCGGCTACCTGTACCACGGGCTGATCGCCCGGGGCCGGCTGAACCCGGCGACCGGAACGGTCGACTGGCTGGAGGCCGGCTGCCCGCCGTGGGCGTGGGGCCGCATGGACGCGCTGGTCAAGGCGGTGACCGGCAAGCCCGGCGAGATCCCGCCGCCGGAGGCCGTGGCGCTGGGCCTGGCCGACCCGGACCCCGGGCGCTTCCTCCTCGACGGGCGCTGAGCGTCCCTCCTGCGCGGGCCTCCTCCAGCACGCCGGGCCCGCGGCCGCCCACGGCGGGCGAGCCGCACCGGGCGAACGGAACCGCCGCCGCACAAGGTCCCGTGTGAACGGCGCCGATCCGGGCACGGTCGGCCAAAAAAGAGGGGGACCCATGAAGCTGCACGACACCGGCGGTATCAAAAGCGCGCTGAACGACCTGGACTTCCCGGCGGCCAAGGAGCAGATCGTCGAGCACGCCCGGCGGCGGGGCGTGGGACGCGACGCCGATCAGGCGCTGTCGGCGCTGCCCCGGGGCGAGTACGCCAGCCTGCGGGAGGTGCTGCGGTCGGTGCCGCTGGACCCGGCCCCGGGACGCTCGGAGACCGAGCGCACCGCCCAGCGCCGCCGCGCCAAGCCGGGGCTGGCCGAGCACGAGCGTCCCGCACGGCCGTCGCCGATCGAAGACGAACTGCGCCGCAGGCCCTGACCGGGTGCCCGGCCGCCTCAGGTGGCCAGCAGGTCCAAGGCGACGGCCGCGGTCCACGACTGGGCGCGGGCGCCCAGCGGCTCGCCGGTGAAGGGGTGGTAGTACTCGGCGAACAGGCCGTCGGCGAGCTGGTCGATGGCGGCCTCGCGGAGCATGTGCGCGGCCTCCTGCTCACCGGAGCGTTCCAAGCCCCAGATCAGCAGCCAGGTCATCGGCGGCCACTGCGGGCCCCGCCAGTAGCGCACCGGGTCGAAGTCCGGGGAGGCGGGGCTGGTGCTGGGCGGCAGGGCGTGCACGAAGCCCGGGTGCCCGCACCAGTCGGCCGACATCAGCCTCTCCACCAGGGCGCGCCGGCGGGCCGCATCCAGCCCGCCGGACACCAGCGGGGCGAACCCGGCGATGGTCGGCGTGCGCACCACCGTCCCGTCGCGCAGGTCCACATCGGCGGCGAACCCGCTCTCGTCGCAGGTCCCCAGCACACCGCGGCGGAACCGGTCGGCATACCCGATCAGCTCATCGGCCCCGGGCAGGCCCAGCTCGTCGGCGACGGTGGCCAGCTCCTCGTTGGCGGCCACGAACAGCGCGCTGGTCAGCACATCGCCCATGCGGAAGCTCAGCGTGCGGTGCGCCCGCTCGTCGTCATAGCGCGCCCGGCGCAGCTCCTCCACCAGCCACTGGTACTTGGTGTAGTCGGCGTCGGAGGGGCGCTGCGCGGCGGCCCCGCCCAGGGCGCTGAGGGCGTGCAGGTCGGCCCGGCGGAACGGGACGAACCCCGGCGCCGGGATCACCGCCGCGTACGGGGCGTCCCAGCGGGGGGAGTTGTCCAGCCCGCTCTCCCAGCCGTGGTAGATGGTCACCAGCCCGCGCTCCTCGGGGTCGCGGCGGGTGGCCAGGTAGCGGTGCCAGGCCAGCAGCGCCGGCCACATCGCCCTGATCCGCTCGACGACCTCCTGGCGCTCGCCGGCCGCGGCGATGCGGGCGGCGTCCAGGATGCGGCGGACCGCCACGCCGTGCACCGGGGGCTGGATCAGCCCGCTGGTGGCCACGTGCCCGGGGGCGTCCGGGCAGACCTCCCGGCAGGCCCAGCGCCGCGGGCCGGGCTCATAGCCGGTCTCATCGTCGGTGAAGACGATGTGCGGCACCATGCCGGTGCGCCACTGCGCCGACAGCAGCGTCTCCAGCTCGGTCAGCGCGCGCCGGGTGGACACCCGGGCCAGGCCCATGGCGATGAACGCGGCGTCCCAGCTCCACATGTGGGGGTACAGGTGAGGCGCGGCGACCGTCAGCCGCCCTCGGTCGTTGCCGGCCAGGACGTAGGCCGCCCGTGCGGCGGTCTGGCTGCGCGTCAGTTTCGCGGCGGGCGCCGATATGGGGTGCGTCGCGCTCACTGTGAACCTTCCCCAGCCGGGCCCTTCCCGCCGTGCGCCCCGCCGGGCCGTGGCGCGGGCGGAGCGGCCGCCGGAAAAGGTCCCATGCTCATGGTCGTCCCAGGTGCTAGAAGGTATGTCTCTAGACCTTATACGTCCATAGGGTTCCCGGGGGCGGCGTTCCGATGCAACAAGTGCATGTGACCGCGACGAAACATTCGCGTAACACATCGGCCGCCGGCGGGACGCGGCCCGCCCGCCGCGCGCCCGCCGCACGTCCGGGAAGATGAGCCGCATGCGGATCGCGCTGTTCGTCACCTGCCTCAACGACACGCTGTTCCCCGGCACCGGCAAGGCGGTCGTGCGGCTGCTGCGACGACTGGGCTGCCGGGTGGACTTCCCGGCCGCCCAGACCTGCTGCGGCCAGATGCACCTCAACACCGGCTACCGCGAGCAGGCCGCGGCCCTGGCGCGCGGCTTCGCCGACGCCTTCGCCGGCCATGAGGCGGTGGTGACGCCGTCGGCCTCGTGCGCGGCGATGGTGCGCGACTGGCATCCCCGGCTGCTCGCCACGGACGCCCCCGCCGTCCCCAAGGTCTATGAGCTGACCGAATTCCTGGTGGACGTGCTCGGCGTCACCGACGTGGGCGCGCGTTTCCCGCACCGGGTGGCCTACCACCCCACCTGCCACTCGCTGCGCATGCTGAAGGTCGGCGACCGTCCGCTGCGGCTGCTGCGCGCGGTGCGCGACCTGGAACTGGTCGAACCGGAGAACGCCGCCGAGTGCTGCGGCTTCGGCGGGACCTTCGCGCTGAAGAACGCCGCGGTGTCGGCGGCCATGGGCGCCGACAAGGCCGCCGCCGTCCGCGCCTGCGGCGCGGAGGTGGTGTGCGCGCTCGACAACTCCTGCCTGATGCACATCGGCGGGACGCTGACGCGCACCGGCCCGCCGATACGAACCGTCCACCTGGCCGAGATCCTCGCCTCCGCACCAGAGGAGCCCTCATGAGCAGGCCGCCCGGGAGCATGCCGACCTACCTGGGCATGCCGTCCTTCCCCAAGGCCGCCGAAGACGCCGTCGCCGACGCCCGGCTGCGCGGCAACCTCGCCCACGCCACCGGCACCATCCGCCGGCGCCGCCAGGCCGCCGTCGCCGAGCTGGCCGACTGGGCAGAGCTGCGCGAGACCGCCCGGCGCATCAAGGACCACACCCTGCGCCACCTGGACCACTACCTGCGGATGCTGGAGGAGCGGGTCACCGCGGCCGGCGGCAGGGTGCACTGGGCCCGCGACGCCGCCGAGGCCAACCGGATCGTCACCGAGCTGGTGCGCGCCACCGGGCACACCGAGGTCGTCAAGGTCAAGTCGATGGCCACCCAGGAGATCGGGCTGAACGAGGCCCTGGCCGAGGCGGGCATCGCCGCCCATGAGACCGACCTGGCCGAGCTGATCGTGCAGCTGGGCGAGGACCGTCCCTCCCACATCCTGGTCCCGGCCATCCACCGCAACCGCGGCGAGATCCGCGACATCTTCCGCCGCCGCATGCCGGACGCGCCCGCCGGCCTGTCCGACGACCCCGCCGAGCTGGCCGAGGCCGCCCGCCGGCACCTGCGCGCCAAGTTCCTGTCGGCCAAGGTCGCCGTCAGCGGCGTCAACTTCGCCATCGCCGAGACCGGGACGCTGGTGGTGCTGGAGTCAGAAGGCAACGGCCGGATGTGCCTGACGCTGCCGCAGACGCTGATCTCGGTGATGGGCATCGAGAAGGTACTGCCGACCTGGCGGGATCTGGAGGTGTTCCTGCAGCTGCTGCCCCGCTCCTCCACCGCCGAGCGGATGAACCCCTACACCAGCACCTGGACCGGCGTCACCCCCGGCGACGGGCCGCGCGAGTTCCACCTGGTGCTGCTGGACAACGGCCGCACCGCCACGCTGGCCGACCCGGTCGGACGCCAGGCGCTGCGCTGCATCCGCTGCTCGGCCTGCCTGAACGTGTGCCCGGTCTACGCCCGCGCCGGCGGCCACGCCTACGGCTCCCCCTACCCGGGGCCGATCGGGGCGATCCTGTCCCCGCAGATCCGCGGGATCGGCTCACCGGTGGACGCCTCCCTGCCGTACGCCTCTTCTTTGTGCGGGGCGTGCCTGGAGGTCTGCCCGGTGGCGATCGACATTCCCGAGGTGCTGGTCCACCTGCGCGCCAAGGCCGTGGCGGAGGGGCCCCGCCACCGGCTGGCCGACGCCGCGATGACGGCCGCGGCGTGGACGCTGCGCTCCCCCCGCCGCCTGGCCCTGGCCCAGCGCGCCGCGTCCGCCGGCCGCCTGCTGGCGCGGCGCGGCCGGATCCGCCGCCTGCCCGGCCCGCTGCGGGCCTGGACCGAGGCCCGGGACGCGCCGGCTCCCCCCGCCGAGTCGTTCCGCACCTGGTGGAAGCGCACCGACGGAGGCTCCCGATGACCGGGCCGGCAGGCGATGCACGCGCCGAGATCCTCGGCAGGATCGAACGAGCCCTCGGGGCGCGCAAGGTGCCGGCCGAACGGGACTACGCCGGCATCGAGCGTCCCTACCTGCGCCGGCACCACGACGAAGGAGTGCTGGAGCTGTTCGCCGAACGCGTCGCCCACTACCGGGCCACCGTCCACCGCGTTACGGCGGCCGGCCTGCCCGGGGCGCTCGATGCGGCGCTGACCGGCTCCCGCTACGCGATCCCCGCCGACCTGCCCGCGGCGTGGCTCGGCGCCATCCCCTCCGGCCGCCTGGTCCCCGACCCGGACACAGCGGAGCTGGACGCCCTGGACGGCGTCCTCACCGGCTGCGCGGTGGCCATCGCCGAGACCGGCACGATCGTGCTGGACCACGGGCCGCGGCAGGGGCGGCGCGCCCTCAGCCTCGTCCCCGACCGCCACCTGATCGTGGTCACCGCCGATCAGGTCGTCGCCGACGTCCCCGAGGCGCTGGAGCGGCTGGACCCGGCCCGGCCCCTGACGTTCGTCTCCGGGCCGTCGGCCACCAGCGACATCGAGCTGAACCGGGTCGAGGGCGTGCACGGCCCCCGCGTCCTGGAGGTCTTCCTGGTCGCACCCGAACCGGCGGGAGGCCGTGTCGTGTGACACAAGTCGCGCACCCCCAGCGATCTACCGTTGGCGGCGAGTGAACGGTGCGGTGGCCCGTCCATCGGTAATGTGACGATCAAATCCTCACGGGTTGCGGGCCGACGCATAATCATGGCGTATCGACCGCCTGTCGCATTGGGGTGTGGACAGTGAGAGGTCGTGCGAACCGGAATCAGGGCCGACATTCCGGCCCTTCCGGGCTCACGCCGCTGGTGGGACGGCGTGACATTCTGCGTACCCTCGATCAGGCGCTGGACGCCACGGCAGGCGGCGCGTTCCGGTTCGTGGCCATGGAAGGCGAACCGGGGGCCGGCAAGACCCGGCTGCTGATGGAACTGGCGGAGGCGGCACGGGCCCGCAAGCTGCCCGCGCTGGCCGGCCGGGCGGCCGAGTTCGAACAGGACATGCCGTTCGGGGCGGTCATCGACGCCCTGGACGACCATCTGGAAGAGCACCGGCCCGACCTCGGCGCGGGGGCGATGCGGCTGCTGGGGACGGTGTTCCCGGCGATGTCCCTGGCGACGTCCCCGGCGGGCGAGGCGGACCTGGCCGACCTGACCGGCCTGGCCCGCTACCGGCTGCACCGGACGATACGGCGGCTGCTGGAGGAGCTGGCCGGCCCCGGTGGGCTGGTGGTGATCCTCGACGATGTGCACTGGGCCGACGACGCCTCCATCGAGCTGCTGGACCACCTGGTGCGCCACCCGCCGCGGGCGCGGGTGCTGGTGGCGGTGGCCTACCGGCCCGCCCAGGCCGCGCCCCGGCTGGCCACGCTGGTGGAGACCGCCGCCGGGCACGGGGTGCGCGTCCCGGTGGGGCCGCTGAGCGAGGCGGAGGCCGCCGAGTTCCTCGGACCGCACGTCAGCGCCGCCCGGCGGGCGGCGCTGTATGCCGCCAGCGGCGGCAACCCCTTCTACCTGGAGGCGCTGGCCCGCATGGACGGCGGCCCCGCCGAGACGGTCGGCGCCCACGCCCCCGACGGGGCGCTGCCGGCCTCCGGCGAGCTGCCGCCGACGGTGCAGGCGGCGCTGCAGGCCGAGCTGAGCGGGCTGCCGGCGCAGGCGCTGCTGGTGGCGCAGGCGGCGGCGGTGGCCGCCGACGAGTTCGAACCGGCGCTGGCGGCGGCCGCCGCCGAGGTGCCCGAGAGCACCGCCCTGCGGGCGGTGGACGAGCTGGCCGCCCGCGACGTGGTGCGCCCGGCCCCCGGCGGCCGGTTCCGCTTCCGCCACCCGCTGGTGCGGCACGCCACCTACGAGTCGGCGGCGGCCGGCTGGCGGGTGGGCGTGCACGCCCGCGTCGCCGACCACCTGGCCCGCCTGGGCGTGCCGGCGACGGTGCGGGCCCGCCACGTGGAACGCTCGGGCCGCTTCGGCGACCCCGAGGCCATCGCCACCTTGATCGAGGCCGCCCGCACGGTGGCCCCGCACGCGCCCGGCACCGCCGCGCACTGGCTCAAGGCCGCCTTGAAACTGATGCCCGACAGCGACGAGCGGCGCCTGATGCTGCTCGGCGAGCTGGCCAAGATGCAGGCCGTCAGCGGCCAGCTGGCCGAGGGCCGGCAGACCGCCCGCCAGGTGCTGCAGCTGCTGCCGCCCGACGCGCTGCCGCTGCGGGCCCGCGCCACCCGGCTGTGCGCCATGATGGAGCGGCTGCTGGGCCGCCCCCAGGAGGCCCGCGGCATCCTGCTGGCCGAGCTGCGTGCCATGCCCGACCCCCGCTCGGCCCCGGCGGTGATGCTGCGGCTGCGCCTGGTGGCCGAGAGCCTGATGCGCGGCGACTTCCGCGCCGCCCAGGCCGTGCTGGACCTGGTGCCCGACACCGCCGAGGACTGGGAGCCCAGTTTGACGGTGGCGGTGGCGGCGCTGCGCCCGATGCCCGCCTACGCGGGCGACCTCATCGACGACGCCCTGCGCCACATCGCGCACGCCGACCGCGTCACCGCCGCCGCCCCCGATGAGCACCTGGCCGAATGGCTGGACGCCGTCACCTGGCTGTGCTGGACGGAGCTGTTCATCGGCCGCCACCGCGACGCGCTGGCCCGCTTCGACCGGGTCCTGAAGGTGGCGCGCTCCACCGGGCAGAGCTACATCGTGCCCACCGCGCTGGCCGGGCAGGCCCGCGCCTACACCATGGTGGGCCGGCTGGCCGAGGCCGCCACCGCCGCCGAGGAGGCCGCCGCCGTCGCCGACATGCTGCGCTCCGACCAGCTGACGGTCTTCGCCCTCACCCAGCGCTGCCTGATCGCCGCCTGGACCGGGGACGAGGAGGACGCCCTGGCCTGGGGGCGGGAGGCGGTGCGCGTCAGCGGCACCAGCAGCGAATGGTGGAGCCGGCAGGCCCGCTACGCCCAGGCCATGGCCCTGGTGTCCCGCGGGGACACCGCCGCCGGCGCCGAGCTGCTGCGCGAGGTGTGCACCGACAGCGAGGACACCGCCGCCCTCGACCAGAGCACCCGGCTGCGGGCCTGCGAGACGCTGGCCGACCTGGCCGCCGCCCAAGGCGCGGCCGCCGAGGCCGCCCGCTGGGCCGAGCTGACCGCCCAGACCGCCCACCCGCAACTGGAGACCAACCTGGCGCTGGCCGACCTGGCCCGCGCGCACGCGCTGCGCCCCACCGACCCGGCCGCCGCCGCCGAGCACGCCCACCGGGCCGCCGAGGTGCTGCAGGACGCCGGGCACCTGCTGGACGCCGGACGCGCCCGCCTGCGCGCCGGCACCGCCCACGCCGACGCCGGCGACCGCGCCAAGGCCCGGGAGCAGCTGCGCGCCGCCGCCGAGATCTTCCGCCGCGCCGGCGCCCGCCCGCTGCACGCCCTGGCCCTGCGCGAGCAGCGGCGGAGCGGGATACGGGTGCCCTCCGGCGGCGGGCGCGGCAGCGGTCCCGGCGGGCTGTCCCCCCGGGAGCTGGAGGTGGCCCGCCTGGTGATGGAGGGCTGCACCAACCAGCAGATCGCCGAGCGGCTGTTTTTGAGCATCCGCACCGTGGAGACCCACCTGTCGAACATCTTCGCCAAGCTCGGCGTCGGCTCCCGGGTCGCCATGGTCAGCGCCCTCAGCAAATTGGAGGGCTTCACCTCCGAGTGACCCCGGCTTTCGCCGAGGTCCCAAAGCCGCGGTTCCCAAAGCCCTACCCTGATCCCCCGTGCCTACGGGAAGGGCGGCGTACGTATCCGTGGCATCCGCCCGGACAAGTCAGGGTTTGCCACGATGCGGCACGCACGCCCGGGACGAGATAGTCGATCCGTCGCCCGGTCTCACACCCCGCCGGGCACGCCCCCTGGAGGATGCCCATGAACAGCCCCATCCCGCGTTTCACATACGCGGGCGTGAAGGACGCGCACATCTCCGTGCACCCCTTCACGACCGAGGACGGGCTGGGCCTGAGCCTGACCCGTTTCCACCGAGCCGACTGCGACGACGTCGTGCTGGTGATCCACGGGCTGACCCTCTCCAGCGACATGTTCATCATGCCCGAGCACCGCAACCTGGTGACCCACCTGCTGGATGAGGGCTTCACCGACGTGTGGGCGCTCGACTTCCGGATGAGCAACCGGTTCACCTACAACCTGGAGACTCACCGGTTCACCCTGGACCACTGCGCCCGCTACGACCACCCGGCCGCGATGGCCGAGCTGCGCCGGCACATCGGCGACCGGCGGGTGCACGTGATCGCGCACTGCCTGGGGTCGGTGACGTTCATGATGAGCCTGTACGGGGGCGTCGTGAACGACATCGCCAGCGTGGTCTGCAACAGCGTGGCGCTGACCCCGCGGGTGCCGCGGTGGTCCCGCTACAAGCTGGCCTACGGACCGGCCCTGTCCGAGTACGTGCTGGGCCTGTCCTTCCTGGACCCCCGGTTCGGCGACGCGCCGGTGCTGACCCGGGGCTGGATGCTGTCGCGGGTGACGTCGCTGTTCCACAACGAGTGCGACGTGCGCCCCTGCCACATGCTCAGCTTCATGTGGGGCAGCGGCAAACCGGCGCTCTATGGGCACCACAACCTGGACGATGCCACCCACCGTCGCATCGCCGACCTTTGCGGGGGCGTCGGCGTGCACTACTACCGGCACGTCCACAAGATGGTGAAGGCCGGCAGGGCGGTCAAATACGACCGAAGCGACCGGAGCATGGCCGTCCTGCCGGACGACTACCTGGCCTACGCCGCCGATGTCCGCACCCCGGTGCTGCTGCTGACCGGCGACCGCAACAAGGTCTTCGCCGACTCCAACATCGTCTGCCACTCCGTGCTGGACGATGCCGCCCCGGGCCTGCACGAGCTGGACATGCTGCCCGGCTACGGCCACATGGACCCGTTCTTGGGCAAGAACGCCCACGTCGACGTCTTCCCCAAGATCGCCGACTTCCTCAAGCGGAAGGCGGCCTGACGATGGCGACCGAGGTGAAGGTGAGCGAGCACGTCGACGCCGTGGTCGTCGGCTCCGGCTTCGGCGGATCGGTGGCCGCCTACCGGCTGGCCGAGGCGGGCCGGTCGGTGGTGCTGCTGGAGCGGGGCCAGCCGTTCCCGCCCGGCAGCTTCCCCCGTTCCCCCGCCGAGATGAGCCGGGCCTTCTGGGACCCGCGCGAGGGCCTGTACGGCATGTACGACGTGTGGAGCTTCGCCGGCTGCGACTCGGTGGTCTCCAGCGGGCTGGGCGGCGGCTCCCTGATCTACGCCAACGTGCTGCTGCGCAAGGACGAACGCTGGTTCATCCACGAGCGCCGCACCCCAGGCGGCGGCTATGAGCCCTGGCCGGTCTCCCGGGCCGAGCTGGACCCCCACTACGACGCGGTCGAGCGGATGCTGGGGGCCACCCCCTACCCGCTCCACCACCCGGCCTACGCCGACACCCCCAAGACCCACGCCATGCAGGACGCCGCGGCCGAGCTGGGGCTGGACTGGTTCCTGCCGCCGCTGGCGGTCAGCTTCGCCCCCTCCCCCGGCGCCGAGCCGGGCATCGGGCTGCCGATCGTCGAACCGGAGTACGGCAACCTGCACGGGGCGCCGCGCCGCACCTGCCGGCTGTGCGCCGAGTGCGACATCGGCTGCAACGACGGCGCCAAGAACAGCCTGGACTTCACCTACCTGTCGGCGGCCCGCCACCACGGGGCCGACCTGCGCACCTGCTGCGAGGTCACCGCGATCCGACCGCGGCCGGGCGGCGGCTATGAGGTCGACTACGTCCGCCACGACCCCGCCGTCAAGGCCCGCCGCACCAAGCCCCACACCATCGGCTGCGACCGCCTGATCCTGGCCGCCGGCACCTACGGCACCACCTACCTGCTGCTGCGCTCGCGGGAGAATCTGCCGGGGCTGAGCCCGGCGCTGGGCACCCGGTTCTGCGGCAACGGCGACCTGCTGACCTTCCTGACCCGCGCCAAGGACCGCGACCGGGTGCGGCTGCTGGACGCCAGCCGCGGCACGGTGATCACCAGCGCGATCCGGCTGCCCGACGAGGCCGACGGCGATCCGGCCGCCCGCGGCCTGCGCGGCGCCTACATCGAGGACGGCGGCTACCCCGACTTCGTCAACTGGATGGTCGAGGGCGCCGACTTCGGCGACCAGATCGCCCGCGCGGTGCGCTTCCTGTGGGAGCGGTTCGTCGACTTCTTCTCGGGTGCTCCCGACACCAACCTGTCGGCCGAGCTGAGCGAGCTGATCGGGGACGGGGCGCTGTCGATCAGCTCGCTGCCGCTGCTGGGCATGGGCCGCGACACCCCGGACGGAGTGCTGCGGCTGCGCGGCGACCGGCTGGAGGCCACCTGGACCGCCAAGACCAGCGAGGTGCACTTCGAGCGGCTCCGCAAGATCATGCAGCGGATCGCCGACGTGCTGGGCGCCGACTACGCCGACAACCCCATCTGGTTCCGCAAGCGGGTCATCACCGTCCACCCGCTGGGCGGCGCGCCGATGGGACGGCACCCGGGCGAGGGGGTGTGCGACCCGTACGGGCAGGTGTTCGGGCATCCGGGCCTGTACATCGCCGACGGCGCCGCACTGCCCGGGCCGGTGGGCGCCAATCCCGCGCTGACCATCGCGGCGTTGGCCGACCGGATGTGCACCCGACTGCTCGAAACGGGGGCCGGGCCGGTCGCGACGGGGGCCGCGACCGGCTCGACGGGCGCCGGGTCACCCGCCGGGCCGCCGCGGGCGGGCGCCACGTCCCTGTCGTTCACCGAGGAGATGAAAGGGTCCTGGACGCCGGGGACGGCCGACCCGCGCGCCGGCGAGCGGGGGGACGGCCGCCGGCCGCTGGCCTTCCGGCTGACCATCACCGCCGCCGACGTGGACCGGTTCCTGGCCGAGCCGGAGCATCTGGCCGAGGCGACGGGCTGGATCGAATCCCCGGCGCTGGGCGGCCGCCGGCCGGTGACGCGGGGGCATTTCAACCTGTTCCTGGCCACCGGCGACCCGGACCGGCGGACGATGCGCTACCGGCTGCACTTCACCGACGACCGGGACCGTCCGCTGACCCTGGTGGGCTGGAAGGACGTCCGGCCGGGCCCGCCCACCCGGATCTGGGCCGACACCTCCACCCTGTATGCGCGGATCCTGCAGGGGCATGTGGACGAAGGGCAGGAGGAGACGGCTCCTGTGGTGGGCGCGGGCGTGCTGCGCATCCGGCCGGCCGACTTCGCCGAGCAGCTGACCACCTTCCGCACCAGCGGCCCCGGCGGGCTGGCCGCGCTGGTCCGCTTCGGCCGTTTCTTCGCCGGCGAACTGTGGGAGGTGTACGGACCGGACCGGTGATGCCCGGTCCCCTGATCGTGGGGCGCGAAGGAACTGCGGGGTGCCTTCGCGCCCCACCCGTTTTTCACAGCAACCGGGCGCGGTGGCGGGCCAGGGCCAGCGCCGGATAGCAGTCGCCGGGCGGGCGCCGCTCCTCCTCCAGGGCCGCGGTCAGCCGCGCGGCCGCCGCCTGCCGGGTGAGCGGCTGCAGGAGGCACAGCTCGGCCTGCGCCGCCTTGCGGGCCTCGGCCAGCAGGCCCGGCACGTCCCCGATCACGACGATCTCGCTCGGCTCGCCCTGCTGCAGCCGCACGGCCAGGGCGTGGTGGGGGCCGGAGCGTTCCGGGTCGTAGCGGAACTCGCACACCAGGCGATCGCCGTCCAGCGGGCCTTCCTGGATGAGCCAGATGGGCCCCGGGGCGACCTTGCCGAGCGCCTCGGCCCACGGCGGAAGCGGCAGGCCCGGCAGGGCCGCGGCGGCCCGGCCGGCCGCGCGGCGCGCCCACTGCGGGCCGATCGCGGCGATCGCCCGCAGGAACGCCCGCGTCCCGGCGGTGGCGGCCCGGTGCAGTTCGACGATCAGATCCCCCATGGCCATCCGGTGCCCGGCCCGGTGCGGAGCGGCCGCCTCCAGCGCGCCCAGCTGGGCCGAGGTCCACAGCTCGGCGCGCAGCGGATCGGGCAGGCCGGGCAGTTCATCGGCCGCCCGCACGTATGCCCGGTACACCTCGTGCAGCGCCGGCAGCGCAAGGGCGGGCCCGGTCCTGCCATCGCGTTCGGTTCGCACCGGCACAGGCTACTTGCCTCGGCGCCGCGCGGCGGAAGGCGGCGTCGGGCGCCCCCGACCGCCCAACGCCTTTACAATGTAGATTATTAATCGCGGAGCGGGACGGTCAGCAGCGTGCGGCCGTCGTCGGTGCGGACCTCAAAGCGCTCGATCTCGGCGGGGCGCATGGCCACCCCGCCCTGGACCGTCAGCGGCTCCGGGGAGCCGGGCACCCCGTACCCCTTGGGCGGCACGGACCAGCCGACGGCCACCTCGGCCCGCCCTCCTGAGCCGACCGCCAGCAGCTCGCACCGCAGCGGCCCGCGGACCCCGCCCAGCCGCAGCGCGACCCGCGCCCCCCACTGGCGGGGCTCCCAGGCGACCACCGCCTTGACCCCACTGCCGGAGTCGGTGGCCTCCTTGCGCCGTTCCCCGGCCAGCAGCGCCTGGGCGCCGTCGGCCGCCGGCGGGGGCGCCGCCGCCACCGGCACCTGTGCGCTCCCGGGACGTTCGGCCGTCGGGCCGCCGCCCAGGGCCACGCCCGTGCCGACCCCGCCCGCCAGCAGGACGATGCCCGCGGCGGCGCCGAGCAGCGCGCGCAAGCGGCGTTGCCGCCGCGCCAGCTCGGCCCGGCGCCGCACCAGGTCGGTGACGATCGCCGCATCGGTGGCGGGGGTCTGCGGCAGGGTCTCCAGCAGCGGCACCCCGTCCAGCGCCTCGGCGACGCCGCGCAGCTCCGCCAGTTCCGCATGGCAGCGGGCGCAGGTGGCCAGGTGCGCCTGGAAGGCGCGGCGGTCCGGCTCCTCCAGCAGGCCCAGCGCGTAGGCGCCGACGTCGGTGTGCCGGATCCGGCTCACAGGGCCGCCCCTCTTTCCTCCAGGGCGACCCGCAGCGCCCGCAGGGCGTAGTAGACCCGGGACTTGACCGTGCCCACGGGGATGCCCAGCGCCTTGGCGGCCTCGTTGACCGTCCGGTCGCGAAAGAACGTCTCGTTGAGGATCTCCCGGTGCGCCGGGGACAGCGACCGCAGCGCCTCGGAGACGACTACCGAACGCAGCAGGTCCTCCAACCCGTCGGGGGCGTGCAGGTTCTCCAGTGGTCCCTCCCCGGCCTCCTGGGGGCGGGCGTTCTTGCGGCGCTGGTCGTCGATGACGATCCGGCGGGCCACGGTGGCCAGCCACGGCAGCAGCGAGGCGGCCTCGGCGTCGAGCCGGTGGGCGCTGCGCCAGGCGCGGATCATGGTCTCCTGCACCACGTCCTCGGCCCAGTGCCGGTCGCCGCCGGTCAGCCGCAGCACCAGCGACAGCAGCGGCCGCCCGTACACCCGGTACAGCTCGGTCACGATCACCTGGTCGTCCACCGCGGCCGCGGAGCGGGGGCCGCGGAACCAGCTCCAGCGGCCGCCGGAGGCGCGCTCGCGGGCGCGCGGCGGCCGTGCGGAGGTCTTGGAGGAGGAGGCGGACGAGGAGATCGCGGGGGTTCGTTGCGCCATGAGTGGGTCTCCGGTGCGGGACGGGGCCGTTGTCGGTGCCGTCAAGGCGAGACCGGCCTCATTCGCCAGAGCCACTGCGCTCGAGGCCTTCGGCATACCCGCTGGAGCCGCCGCCGGTGTTCCCACCGCCATTGTTACCACCCTCGCCGTTGCATGTCTGCACCTTCCCGCCATCGAATGCCCCGGGACGGCGGCGCGGCGGGCGTCGCCCCAGCGGCGGCCGCCGGCTTCCGTCGGCCCCGGTCGAGCAGCCGCCGTCCCGCCCCCTGCGCTCTCCCCTCCTGTGGGAGCAGGGGCCACGGCGCGCTTCCCGGGGCCGTATCCCCTTCTCGGATCGCCATGACGTCACCCTCCTGCCGTGCCGCCCATGTCGGCAGGAGGTACGCGGACGGGCCGCAGAAGGGTTCAGCGCCGGGCGAGGGCCTGCGGGAGGGCTCACAGAACACCGGCCCTTCCCTACGGAAGGGATCAGACGGGACTTAGTCCCCTAAAACCTGCTAACTGGTTCGCTATACCGACCTAACCCCGGGATCCTCGGCACTGCTCCTGCGTCCAATCGGCATCAGCTCTCTCACCGGGAAAGGAAGGTGGGCGGCCCTTCCGGAAAACGGATCCGCCGGCACTCCTTGGCTCCTGGAGCGGAACACGGGCGGCGCGCCCGGATTCGCCGACGCGATCGAAAGAGGGCCACACATGAACACGCTGGCTGACAACCTGGCTGAGAACCCGACCGGAAAGCGGCTCATGGAACGGGCGGAGCAAGGCGATCTGCTGGTCTACCGGCTGCTGGTGGCCGTCGACATCCAGGGCTACAGCAAGCGCGACGCCCGTGAGCAGCTGCTCGCCCAGCAGGACCTGTCGGACCTGCTGGATGAGGCGGCGGCCGGCGCCGGGCTGAACCGGAGCACCTGGGGCAAGCAGGTCGGCGGGGACGGCGAGCTGGCCCTGCTGCCCGGCGGCACCGACCTGGCCGCGGTGGTGGGGGACTTCCCGCTGCTGCTGGCGGCCGGATTGCGGGCGCTCAACCGCGAGCGGTCCGGACGGCCGCGGCTGCGGGTGCGGCTGGCGGTGCACCACGGCACGCTGACCGCCGGCCCGTTCGGTCCCGCCGGCGACGCCCCGGTGGTGGTGCAGCGGCTGCTGGACGCCGCCCCGCTGCGGCGGCTGCTGCACGACGACCCCGACCGGGACCTGGCGTACGCGGTGTCGGCCTCGCTGTATGAGGACGTGGTGCGCAGCGGGTTCACCCGCCTGGAACCGCGTGACTTCCGGGCCGTGCGCATCACCGCCAAAGGCACCGACTACCGCGGCCACATCCATGTCGGCGACCCGGCCGCCTTCGCCGACCTGGGGGAACTGCAGGCCCTGCCGACGTCGGCCCCTCCCCCGGCGGTGCGGTGACCGGGAAGGCCGGCGAGGGCTCGCGGGTTGGCGTTTGGTGACGGCATCAGCCGCACCACCGACTCTTCCGGGAGGCCGGCCATGACCGACACCGCCGCGCTGCGCGCGCTGCTGTCCGAGCGCGAGCTGGGAGTGCTCGCCACGATCAGGCGCAACGGGCGCCCCCAGCTGTCCACCGTCGTCTACCACTACGACCCGGGCCGGGAGCTGATCCGCATCTCGGTCACCGCGGACCGGGCCAAGACCCGCAACCTGGCCCGCGATCCGCGGGCCAGTCTGCATGTGAGCGCCGCGGACGGCTGGTCGTGGGCGGTGGCCGAGGGCACCGCGGAGCTGTCACCGGTGGCCGCCGACCCGCAGGACGCCACGGTGGCGGAGCTGATCGACCTGTACCGGGCCATCCGGGGCGAGCATCCCGACTGGGACGACTACCGCCGGGCCATGGTCGCCGAGCGCCGCCTGGTGGTCCGCCTGCACGTGGAACGCCTCTACGGGCAGCCCCCGGCGTCCTGAGCGGGCGCCGCGTCAGCGGCGGGGCTTGGCATGGCGGGTGGGCTCGGCGGTGGCGGGGTCCTCCGGCCAGGGGTGGCGGGGGTAGCGCCCGCGCAGCTCGGCCCGGACCGCCCGGTAGCCCTCCCGCCAGAACGAGGCCAGGTCGCCGGTGACGGCGGCGGGCCGGCCGGCCGGGGACAGCAGGTGCACCACCAGCGGCACCCGGCCGCCGGCCAGGCGGGGCGCCTGCCGCCAGCCGAACAGCTCCTGCAGCTTGACCGCCAGGACGGGCTGCTCGCCGCGGTAGTCGATGCGGATCCGCGAGCCGGAGGGCACGGTGATGCGCTCGGGCGCCATCTCCTCCAGCCGGGCGGCGCACTCCCAGGGCAGCATGTCGCGCAGCACGGCGCTCAGGTCCACGCCGGCCAGGTCGGCGCGGCGGCGCAGGCCGTGCAGCCGCTTGGCCACCTCCTCCAGCACGGCGGCGTCGCCGACGTCCGGCCAGGGGTCGCCCAGGGCGCGGCGGCAGAAGGCCAGCCGCTCGCGCAGCGCCACCGCCTGGGGAGTCCAGTTCAGCAGTGAGAGGCCCTCCCGCCGCAGGCCCTCGGCCAGCGCCTCGGCCACCTGGGCGGGGTCGGGGTCGGCCAGCGGGACGGCGGCCAGCTCGATGGCGCCGAGCCGGCGGATCCGGCGGGCGCGCACGTCCCCGTCCCGCCAGGCGACCTCCTCGGTCTCGGTCAGCAGGGGCGCGGCGGCCACGGCCGCGACCTCAGCGTCGATGGCCGCCGCCAGCCGGATGCGGGCCGAGGCCGCCGCCGGGGGCCGGTCGGCGACGGCGATCGCCAGCCAGCGGGCGTTCTCCAGGTGGGAGCCGGCGGCGAGCTCGGCCCCGGTCCCGGAGGCCATCACATAGCGGCCCGCTCCCCTGGCCTTGGCCACCCGTTCGGGGAAGGCCAGCGCGACCACCGTCCCGAGGGCGGTCTCGTCCGTGCCCGCATCCCCGCGCTCTTGCCCGTCTGCGCCGCCGGTGTCCTCGCCGGGCCCGGTGAGCACCCGCAGCAGGCGGCGGGTCTCGCGGCGCCAGCGGTCGGTGTAGGCGGCGTCCCGCCGGCCGGTGCGCGCCGCCCGCAGCAGGTCGGCCAGGTCGTCACCGGCCCAGGCGGGCGGCGGTTCCGACAGCAGCGCCACCGCTTCGGCGGCGCCGCGCCGTCCCACCAGGGGCGCGCCGTCCAGCAGGGCCCGGGCCAGCCGGGGGTGGACGCCGGCGTGCACCATCCGGCGGCCCCGGTCGGTGACCCGCCCATCGGCGTCGAGCGCGCCGATCGCCTGCAGGGCGGCGCGGGCGGCCTGCAGCGCGGCCCGCGGCGGCGGGTCCGGCAGGGCCAGGCCCGTGGCGTCCGGGTCGCCCCAGCAGGCGATCTGCAGGGCGAAGGCGGTCAGGTCGGCCAGCTCGATCTCCGGGCGCGGCCGGTCGGGCAGCCGCCGGTGCTCGGCGGCGCTCCAGCACCGGTACACCACGCCCGGTCCCTGCCGTCCCGCCCGCCCGGCCCGTTGCTCGGCCGCCGCCTTGGAGACGCGGACGGTGGTCAGCGCGCCCAGGCCGCGGGCGTGGTCGGTGCGGGGCTCGCGGGCCAGGCCGGAGTCGACCACGATCCGCACGCCCGGCACGGTCAGGCTGGACTCGGCCACGGCGGTCGCCAGCACCACCCGCCGCCGCGTCCCGCCGGCCAGCACCGCCTCCTGGTCCCGTGCCGTCGCCCGGCCGTGCAAGGTCAGCAGCTCCGCCTGTGGCGCAAGGTCCTCCAGCAGGGCGGCGACACGGGCGATCTCGCCGACGCCGGGCAGGAAGCACAACAGGTCGCCGTCGCGTTCGGCCAGGGCGCGCCGGATCGTGGCGGCCACGTGCTCCAGCAGCTGGGCGGCCACGCGCATGCCGTGCGGGGGCGGCAGGGGGCGCGGCGGCGGCGCCCAGACCACCTCCACCGGGTGCAGTTCGGCGGCGGCCGTCACCACCGGGCCGCCCAGCAGCCTGGCCCACGGCTCGGCCTCGGCGGTGGCCGAGGCCGCCACCAGGCGCAGGTCGGGCCGCAACGCCGCGCGCACATCCAGCAGGAACGCCAGTGCGGTGTCGGCGTCCAGGTGACGCTCATGGCACTCATCCAGCAGCACCGCGTCGACGCCGGCCAGCTCGGGGTCGCGCTGCAGCCGCCGCAGCAGCACCCCGGTGGTCACCACCTCCACCGACGAGCCCGGCCGGTGCTCGCCGCGGACCGCGAACCCCACCCGGCGGCCCACCTGCTCCCCCAGCATCCAGGCCATGCGGCGGGCCGCCGCCCGCACCGCGGGCCGGCGCGGCTCGACGACCAGCACCCGGCTCCGCCGCGGGGAGGCCGGGCCCGCCTCCCCGGCCAGGGCGAGCGGCACCAGTGTGGTCTTGCCGGTGCCGGGCGGCGCCACCAGCACCGCCGTCCCGTGCTCGTGCAGCGCCGCCCGCAGGGCGGGGATCGCCGTGCGGACGGGCAGCGCCTGCCACCGGGCCGTCAGCCGGTCGTGCTGGTCGTGCATGTCCTCAGTCAACACCGAACCGCCGCGACGCGGGCGCCGCGGGGCTCGGGGGTGCCGCGGCGCCACACCATGAAATATGCCGGGAAACTTTCCCTGAAATGTGCAGTGAAACTTGCACGGACAATTTCTACTGTACTTTCACGAGTCTATCCAAGGCATTCTCGCGCTCTTCCGGCGCCCTCGCCGAAGAAAATTCGCAATACCCCCCATCAAGGCGATGATCTTACGCGTCGCTTGCTTTAGCGGCTCACTTCCGTAACCGGGGGGTGGGGTTATGACAATGACCAGGGCGTGCCGGATAATAGTTATATAGCCGCTGGTGTGACGGAGGTAACACATGTTTGGCAGCTCAATCTACACTCGAGGTAGAGAGGCCTTCACCGGCGGTTCGCCCCAGGCGGTGTACGAGGAGCTGTGGCTTCGCGGACGCAAGTCCAGATTGCGCAGCTGCGCCATTACCGCGGCCGTTGCGCTAATCGTCGGCGGATACGTCGTCTCCCCGCTGTTCGGTGTGGTGCTGGGGGTCATCGCCGGCGGCGGCCGCGCTTTGCAGTTCTACCGGGCCTACTGGGCCGCCGGCGTCTGGCGGCGGGGCCTGCGCGGCGAGGAGCGCATGGCCAAGATCCTGCGCTGGACGCTGGAGCGGCGCGGCTACCGCGTGCTGCACCAGCGCCTGGTGCCCGGCCACGGCAACCTCGACCAGCTGCTCATCGGGCCGCACGGCGTCTGGATGCTGGACAACCAGGCCTGGCACCCCGACACCGTGCTGAGCGAATACGGCGGGAAGCTGTTCCTGGACGACCGGACCCCCTCGCAGCTGGTCAAGCGGCTCACCGGAACCGCCGCCGAGGTCTCCCGGGTGCTTTCTGAGCGGCTCGGGATCGACGTCCCCGTGCAGCCGGTGCTGGTGGTGCACGGCGGCAGGGTCCGCGGCCGTCGCTTCGTCGCCGACGGCATCGTGGTGCTGGGGCCGTGGGAGCTGCTGCGCTGGACCTCCCGGCACCCCAACGCCGAGCTGTCCCCCAAGCAGGTGGAGAACATCCTGCGCACGGCGGTCTACAACCTGCCCATCGGGGGCCGCACCATGCCCGATTCCCAGCCCGGCTCCGTGCCCGACGCCGCCTGAACCGTCCCTCCGTCCCGGCGCGCCACTGAATCGCCGTCCCCGCCCGGATCCGGGCCGCGGTGACGGCCGCACAGACCCGCGGACTTCCGCTCGGCCACGGGCAAACCCGACCCCCGCCGTGGTCACGCGGAAGTCCGCGTCCCTTTCCGCCCGGTGTGCCACAGCCAGGCCAGCCCGATCACCGGCAGCACCAGCGGCACGAACCCATAGCCGCGTCCGTAGGCCGACCACACCGTCTCATCGGGGAAGGACTCGGCGTCCACCAGGGAGAAGGTGCCGATCACCAGCACCCCGGCCAGTTCCAGCGAGCAGGCGGCCGCCGCGACCCGCCGCGACAGGCGGCCGCCCAGCGCCAGCGCCACGGTGGCCAGCACGTAGACGATCGCGGCCAGCGCCGACAGCAGGTAGGCCAGCGGCGCCTCGTCGAAGCGGGTGGCGATCTGCACGCCCGCCCGTGCCCCGGCGGCCAGCGCGAACACCCCGTATACGGCGACCAGCAGCCGTCCGGGCCCGCCGCCGGTGCGGGCGGCCGGCCCGGCCTCGCGTGAGGCGGCCGGGGCGGCGTCTGCGGGATCGGTGGGAGTAACGGGTTCAGGCAACGGTTCCGTTCCAGATCTGGTTCATGCGGGCGATCATCACTGCGACCGACAGGCCGGCGACCACCAGGACGGCCGGACCCCAGCGGGAGCGTTCCAGCAGACCCCAAAAGGCCCCGGCCGGGGGGATGAGCAGGATGCCCAGCAGGTAGCCGACGAAGGTGGCGCTCCCGTCGGGGCCCTCGCCGCCGGCCACCTTGATCAGGCCCAGCACCGCCTGGACCACCAGCAGCGCCTCCACGACCGCGAGCCCGGCCAGGTGCAGCCGGTCCATCGGACGGTTCCGCACCGTGGTCAGCAGGCTGTAGGCGGCCACCACGAGAGCCGCCACGACGATCACGGTCCCCAGGGGCTCGGTCATGGCCCTTGAGACTACTACCGCCTGTAGAGCATCCCGGCCCGGGTCGCGGGACCGCCCGGAAGAACCGCCCGCCTCGGCCGGCGCATGGAATCATGATCGGTGTGCGGAACCTGGAGTCGCTCATCTTGACCCGGCACGGCGAGAGCCTCGCCAACCTCGCCCAGCAACAGGCCCACCAGGCCCTCCAGGATCCGCCCGAAGAGATCGACGTCTGCGACCGGGACGCCGATGTGCCGCTGACCGAGCGGGGGCGGCGGCAGGCCGCCGCACTCGGCCGCCGGCTGGCGGCGCTGCCCGCCCACGAGCGGCCCACCGTCGCCGTCTCCTCGCCGTACCTGCGGGCGCTGGAGACCGCGCGCATCGCGCTGGCCGAAATGGACTCCCCTCCCCCGCTGCTGGTGGACGAGCGGCTGCGGGACCGGGAGACGGGCGTGCTGTACCGGCTGACCCCGCACGGCGTGCGGGTGCGCCACCCCCGGGAGGCCGAGCGGCGCGAGCGGCTCGGCGAGTTCTACTACCGGCCCCCCTGCGGGGAGTCCTGGACGGACGTGGTCTTGCGGCTGCGCAGCGCCTACCGGGACATCGACACCGACCATGCGGGCGGCCGGGTGCTGGTGGTGGCCCACGACGTGGTGGTGCTGCTGACCCGCTACATCGTCGAGGGGCTGACCGAGCAGCGGGTCCTGGAGCTCGCACGGACCCAGGTCGCCAACTGCTCCTTCAGCCGCTGGGTCCGCCGGGACGGACGGCTGCATCCGGCCGAGTACGGCGACACCGCGCACCTGGCCGGGCCGTCCGCCGGGCCGGGCCGCGGCCCGGCGGGCTGAGGCCTTACTCCACGCGGTTCCACGCGCCGTCTCCGCAGGCCGCACGCGAGCGCGCCGCGTTCGGGGACGATGCCGCAGAGGGGAGCGGGCGCTCTCTCCGCTGTTCGGGACGCCCGCTTGGGCGAAGGCCCGCTCACGGAGCGGCGGCCGCTCAGCCCTCGGCCAGCAGCCGGCGGGCGCGGGAGAGCGCCGCCGCGCGGCGGGGCTCGCCGGGCGGCAAGATCGCCGCCAGCCGCTGCTGCACCTCCAGGTCGTCCCGGCCGGCGGGGGTCTGCGCATAGATCCACAGGGCGTCGGGGCCGCCGCGGCTCAGCAGCTGGCGGCGCAGCCGGGCGGCCAGCTCGGCGCGTTCGGCGCGCAGCGCCGGGGACTCCGAACACGGCAGCAGCTCGCCGCGGTACAGCCGGGCCGCCTGCAGCAGGTCCTCCCCGCGCCCGGCCGACAGCAGCCGGCGCAGGGTCAGAAAGTCGGCGTCCAGCTCGCATTCCAGCCGGTAAGGCTTGGCCGCCAGCAGCTCGCCGAGCCGGCCGCGCAGCCGGTGGATCTCCGCCCGGACGGTCACCGGGTTGCCCTCGTCCCCGTACAGCAGCGCCGACAGCCGGTCGGCGTCCAGGCCGCGGGGGTGCAGCGCCAGCAGGGTGAGGATCTCGGCGTGCCGGCGGGTCAGGTGCAGCGGGCGGCCGTCCAGCAGGGCGTGCGGCGGGTCGCCCAGCATCGACAAGGTCAGCAGGGGGCGTTCGCCCTCGCGCCGGGCGGGCCGGGGCACCCGCAGCAGGAAGACCTCGCCCAGCGCCTCGGCCACCGCCGGGCACCCGTCCGGCAGCCGCAGCCGCCGCCCGTCCTGGGGAAGCGGCAGGCGCAGCCCGCGCCAGTCCTCCACCTCGGCGGCCAGCACCCGCCCGGTCTCGGTGACCAGCGCGACACCGCCGCCCGGCCCGCGCAGATGCCGCAGGTAACGCTCGCGCAGCAGCTCGTCGCGGACCTGCATGTCCAGCTCCAGCCGGGACTCGGCGAGCCGGGCCAGCGCGCCGACCAGTGCCAGGGCGCTGGGGTGCAGGGCGTGGGCGACGGCGCTGAGGTCGATGCAGCCCACCACCCGCCCGGTGTCGGGGTCGGTCACCGGGGCCGCCGCGCACGACCAGCCGTGCAGCACCCGCGCCACGTGCTCGGCGGAGTGCACGTACTCGGGGCGGCCCTCCGCCAGCGCGATGCCGATGCCGTTGGTGCCGATCGACCCCTCCGACCAGCAGAACCCTTCGGCCAGGCCGATCCGGGCGGCGGCGCGGCGCAACCGCGGCGGGCCGTGGCTCCACAGCACGTGCCCCTCGGCGTCGGAGATCACCATCAGCTGGGCCGACTCCTCGGCGACCCGGTCCAGCAGGCCGCGCAGCATCGGCAGGTGCCGGCTCAGGGGGTGGGCGGCGCGGGCGTCGGCCAGCACGTCGGAGTCGAAGACCAGCGGGGCCGCCGGGATGTCGGCGTCGACGCCGGCCGCACGGGAGCGGCGCCAGGAGTCGCCGATCACCGCCCGCGGGGCGGGCCCGTCCTCCCCGTCGTCCTCTCCGCCGGCGACGGCCTCGTGGGCGCCGGCCAGGGCACGGGCGACCTCACGGGGATCCCGGCAGGCATGCGGCGGTACCACGGGTCGTTCGGGCATGTGGTTCTCCTCCGCCCGGCGCATCGCCCGATGCGGGCGATCCCCATCGTGCTCCGGGCATGGTCGGTCACGAGCATGAGTCAAGCGATTACTGGACGCAACCGGTTCCTGGAAACTCGTCCTCGAAATCCAGCCGGAGAAGCACCAGGGAAGTGCAACGTGCATGCAACGTTGCACCGCTTACCGTACGGAGCCAGGGGGGAGGCCGTGCCGGGACCCGTCTTCCACCGGGTCCCGCCCCGCCGCCACGGACGCCTCGGGAACCGTCCCGGGCAGAGGGGGACGTCCGTGGCGGCGGGGGCGCGGCCGCTCGCCGGTGGCCTCGCTGCAAGGGGGAGATACCCAGGTGTTGTGCCCGACCTGCCGGAGCGTCCGGCCCGCGCTGAGCCCTGCGGAGTACACCCCCGACCGGGCCTACCTCATCACCCGGCACGGACTGTGCGTCTGCTCTCCCGACCGGCGGCGCCCGCCGCGCGACCCGCGGCAGGCCGCTCCCGCGCACCGGGATCCCGCGGAAACCCGCTGACGACGTTTTCGCGTTCCAGGGAACCGCCTGCCATCCATATCCGTCTCAAGAGCGTTCGCCTAGGGTTGTTGGGAAAACTGCCAGTCGCCCTCGGTTCACCCTCGAGACACCTGGAGCGCCCATGCCCCTTTCCCTGTCCGGCCTGGCCCGGCGCGCGACCGGCGAGTTCGATCGGCTGCTGGCGGCCCTCGCCCGGCAGGGGCAGGAACTGCTGTCGCCCGGCCGGGAGCAACGCGCCGAGATCGTGCGGCTGAGGGCGGCGCTGGCGGTGCAGTCCGAGCGCGCCGAGCGGCTGGAGCGCGCGCTGGCCGAGCAGTCGGCGGCGCTGAGCGCGGTGAGCCGGCAGCTGGCGGCGCTCGTCGCCCAGCTCAACGAGCAGCTGCTGCCGGGCATCGACGAGCGCATCCACGAGACCGAACGGGACCTGGCCCGCCTGGCCACCCGGCTGCTGCGCGCCGACCAGGAGGCCGCCCGCCGGCACAGCCGGCTGGAGACCGCCGAGCAGCGCATCGCCGATCTGCGGGAACGGACCGGGCGGCTGGAGCAGCGCACCGCGATATGGCGGGAGCTGCAGGCCGATGTGGCCCGGCTGGGCGAGGACCTGGACGCGCTGCGCTCCTGCGCCGCGCTGCAGGCCGGCGAGCACCGGGCGGCCGAACAGGAGCAGGCTTGATCTCCCGGGCGCACGACCCCGCCGAGCGCGGTTTCGCCAGCGACAACCACGCCGGCGTCCACCCGGAGGTGCTGACCGCGCTGGCCGTCGCCAACGAGGGGCACCAGCCCTCCTACGGCGCCGACGTCTACACCGCGCGGATGCAGGAGGTCTTCCGCCGCCACTTCGGCGAGCAGGCCCAGGCCTACCCGGTCTTCAACGGCACCGGCGCCAACGTGGTGGCGTTGCAGGCGATGACCGACCGCTGGTCGGCGGTGATCTGCGCCGACGGCTCCCACATCCACACCGACGAGTGCGGCGCCCCCGAACGGGTGGCCGGCCTCAAGCTGCTGCCCGTGCCCGCCCCGGACGGCAAGCTGACCCCCGAGCTGATCGACCGGCAGGCCTGGGGGTGGGGCGATGAGCACCGCGCCCAGCCCAAGGTCGTCTCCCTCACCCAGGCGACCGAGCTGGGCACCTGCTACACCGCCGAGGAGATCGCACAGATCTGCGCCCACGCCCATGCCCGCGGGATGGCGGTGCACATGGACGGCGCCCGCCTGGCCAATGCCGCCGCCTCGCTGGGAGTGCCGCTGCGGGCGCTCACCACCGATGCGGGGGTGGACGTGCTGTCGTTCGGCGGCACCAAGAACGGGCTGCTGGCCGGCGAGGCGATCGTGGTGCTCAATCCCGAGGCGGTGCGCGGCATGGTGTTCCTGCGCAAGGCGGCCATGCAGCTGGCCTCCAAGATGCGGTTCATCTCCGCGCAGTTCCTGGCGCTGCTGGAGGGCGACCTGTGGCTGCGCAACGCCGCCCACGCCAACGCCATGGCCCGCCGGCTGGCCGCGGCGGCCGGCCGCGTGCCGGGCGTGCGGATCGTGCGGCCGGTGCAGGCCAATGCGGTGTTCGCGGTCATCCCCAAGGACGTGGCCGAGCGGCTGCGCAAGCGGTTCTTCTTCTACACCTGGGACGAGCGCACCGGCGAGGTGCGCTGGATGTGCTCCTTCGACACCACCGAGCAGGACGTGGACGCCTTCGCCGCGGCTTTGGCCGAGGAGATGTCCGCCCGCTAGGCCCGATGCGGCGGCGGTGCCGCCGCGCCTTCCCATCTCCGCAGGTCAAGACGGGTGCATCGCGACCAGGGGCGCCGTCGGGCCTCCTCCCCGGCGTTCAAGGGCACGCGCCCGAAGCAGGCGCGATTTCGGCCCTCCGTTCTCTGCGAGCGCAGAACGAAAGCACCATGGTCAAAAAACAGCGCCCCCCTTTTCGGGCAGTCATTTTCAGGCGGGGCCGGGCGACCGCAAGAGAACGCAAGCGGCCGGAGAATTGACCGCGGCGGACAAGTGACGGCTGGTTTGCAGCGTTCTCACAACAAAGGATTGTGTGGGGGATCACAATCGCGCCGTTCGGCGTTACATTGTCCCCACCGGCCGGCGGGTCAGGGAGCGGGATGACCGGCCGTGCCGTCGAGCCGTCATGCGTCCAGGCCCGGTATCCGGGCGTGCCGACCCCAAGAAGGCAGATGACACTCAGACCCCGCCCTGATCACCGTCCCCTCCCCCAGCAGCCCGGCCGTGCCGCCCGCCGTCGCGGCCACCATCGGGGACTGCGCAGACGCCGGGTCAGCCGGATGGCCGCGGCCCTCAGCGCGGCGCTGGGAATGGCGACGGCGGCGGGACTGATCGTGGTGCTGCGCTCGGTCGAAGGCCCCAGCCGCCCGATGGCCAACGTCGACCACGGCTCCTCCCTGCTGCAGGAGGTGCCCATCCCCGCCACGGGGCGTCCCGTCACCGTGACCACCGCCGAGGGCCATCGCTACACCGTCGCGGCGGTGCGCGGCGCCGTCGATCCGGCTCCCCTGCCGGGGGTGCAGGTGCCGCCGCCCGGCAAGGGGTACGCCTTCATCGACTACGTGCTGACCAACCCCCAGCACCACCCGATCCTGCTGGACTTCCCGCCGTATGTGTTCCTGCGGCGCTCGGTGGTGCCGCCGGACTTCGCCTCCCGCTGCGTGAAGCGGATCGGGGCGCCGCCGGAGCTGTGCGACCCGCCCGGACGGTCGCAGGTGATCGCACGGCTGCGCGGCTCGGCGGACCTGATACGGCAGGACGCCGACACCTATCTGGCGCCCGGCGCCTCCTACCTGGTGCGCGCCATGGCCGACCCGCCGGTGCCGGACTCGGCGGACCACCGGGACATGGGCCTGTTCATCTGGGAGGTGCGCTTCACCGGGGACCGGCGCTCCCGCCATGCCCCCTTCCCCGGCGAGGACTCCCGTACCGGCTGAGCCCTCTCCCCCGCCCACCGAACGGGTGGGCGTGGCGGGAGTGGAGCGTCACGTCGCCCAGGCCCGGCCCGAGGCCGCCGCCCGGGTGGCGACGGCGCAGCGGAAACGGGAGGCCGCCGAGCAGTGAGCCGAGCAGGCCCGCCAGGAGGCCGAGCGGGAGGCGCGGGCGAATGAGCGCGCACGGGAGATCTTCGCCCGGCGGGGCAAGAAGCACGCCCTGGCGCGGGCGCTTCGGGCACTGGGGATGACCATCGAGCTCACCGGCGATAAGGACGTGGCCCGCCGCCACTGCACCGAGGCGCTGAATCTGTTCGAACGGCTCGGCCTGGCGCAGCCCGCGCAGGAGTGCCGTGGCCGCCTCTCCGGCCTCGCCCCCCTGACCTGGCGGGCGTTCCGCGCCGTCGGAGGGACGCCGCGGAGCGTCTGCGGCGGGGCCGGGACGGTCAGCGGGTCCGCCCGGCGGCGCCGGACAGGGCCGCGGCGGCCATGGCGTGCAGCAGCCCGGCCATGGCCTGCCGGTCCAGTTCGCCCGCGCTGTGGGGGGTGGAGTTGAGCAGGCCGAAGGCGGCGTGGACGGCGGCGCGGGCGTGCGCTTCGCCGATGCCGCCCGCGTGCAGGCGGCGCAGGACGCCGACCCACTGCTCGACATAGGCCCGCTGGAGGCGGCGGATCTGGTGGCGCTGCGGTTCGGGCACGTTGTCCAGCTCGCGCTCATGGACGGTGATCAGCGCCGGGTTGTCCAGGGCGAAGTCGATGTGCCAGCGCAGCAGCGCGTCCAACGCCGCGGCGGGGTCGGGCAGGGCGGCCCGGCGGGTCCCCTCCTCCAGCAGGCGGCGGCTGATGTCCAGCAGCATCTCCGCCAGCACCGCGTCCTTGCCGCGGAAGTGCCGGTACAGGGCGGGCCCGGTGAGGCCGACCGCGCGGCCCAGCTCGCCGATGGACACGCCGTGGTAGCCGTGGCGGGCGAACAGCTCGGCCGCCGCCTGCAGGATCTCGGCGCGGCGGGTGGGCGCCCCGGTGGCCTCCGTCATGGGAGGGAGTCTAGACGACCGCTGTTAACGTTCATTAACATCGCCGTTGTTAACGTTCATTAACCGTAGGGGGCGGACATGACCGGAACGGTGCTGCGCAGCCGGGTGGACGCCACCGGCGCGTCGTTCGCCCGCAACGCCGCCCGCAATCGGGCGCTGGCGGCCGAACTGCGCGAGCATCTGGCGCGCGCCGCGCTCGGCGGCCCCGAACGCGCCCGCAAAAAGCACACCGAGCGCGGCAAACTGCTGCCCCGCGACCGGGTGAACGCCCTGCTGGACCCCGGCTCGCCGTTTTTGGAGCTGTCCCCGCTGGCGGCGCACGGCATGTACGACGACCAGGCGCCGGGCGCGGGCATCATCACCGGGATCGGCCGCGTCCGCGGGCGCGAGTGCGTGATCGTCGCCAACGACGCCACCGTCAAGGGCGGCACCTACTACCCGATGACGGTCAAAAAGCACCTGCGCGCCCAGGAGGTGGCGCTGCACAACCGGCTGCCGTGCATCTACCTGGTGGACTCCGGCGGGGCGTTCCTGCCCCGCCAGGACGAGGTGTTCCCCGACCGCGACCACTTCGGCCGGATCTTCTACAACCAGGCCACCATGTCGGCCCGCGGCATCCCGCAGATCGCCGCGGTGCTGGGCTCGTGCACCGCCGGCGGGGCGTACGTGCCGGCGATGAGCGACGAGGCGGTGATCGTGCGCGGCCAGGGCACCATCTTCCTGGGCGGCCCGCCGCTGGTGAAGGCGGCCACCGGGGAGGTGGTGACCGCCGAGGAGCTGGGCGGCGGGGAGCTGCACGCCCGCACCTCCGGGGTCACCGACCACCTGGCCGACAACGACGAGCACGCGCTGGCGATCGTCCGCGACATCGTCGCCACGCTGGGGCCGCGGCCGCCGGCGCCCTGGCAGGTGACGCCGGTGGAGGAGCCGCGGGCCGACCCCGCCGAGCTGTACGGGGTGGTGCCGCCGGACCCGCGCACCCCCTACGACGTGCGCGAGGTGATCGCCCGCATCGTCGACGGCAGCCGCTTCGCCGAGTTCAAGGCCGAGTACGGCACCACGCTGGTGACCGGGTTCGCCCGCATCCACGGCCACCCGGTGGGGATCGTGGCCAACAACGGCATCCTGTTCTCCGAGTCGGCCCTCAAGGGCGCCCACTTCATCCAGCTGTGCGACCAGCGGCAGATCCCGCTGGTGTTCCTGCAGAACATCACCGGGTTCATGGTGGGCCGCCAGTACGAGGCGGGCGGCATCGCCAAGCACGGCGCCAAGATGGTCACCGCCGTCGCCTGCGCCCGGGTGCCCAAGTTCACCGTGGTGATCGGCGGCTCGTTCGGGGCGGGCAACTACGCGATGTGCGGCCGGGCGTTCTCGCCGCGTTTTCTGTGGATGTGGCCGAACGCGCGGATCTCGGTGATGGGCGGCGAGCAGGCGGCCTCGGTGCTGGCCACCATCCGCCGCGACCAGCTCGGCGACGCCTGGAGCGCCGAGGCCGAAGAGGAGTTCAAGGCGCCGATCCGCGAGCAGTACGAACGGCAGGGCAACCCCTACTACTCCACGGCCCGGCTGTGGGACGACGGGGTGATCGACCCGCTGGACACCCGCCGGGTGCTGGGGCTGGCGCTGTCGGTGGCCGCCAACGCGCCGCTGGAACCGGTGGGCTATGGCGTGTTCCGGATGTGAGGGCCGCATGTTTTCAACCGTTCTGATCGCCAACCGCGGTGAGATCGCCGTCCGCGTCATCCGCACGCTGCGGCGGCTGGGCGTGCGCGCGGTGGCGGTGCACACCGACCCCGACGCCGGCGCCCGGCATGTGCGGGAGGCCGACGAGGCGGTGCGCATCCCCGGCTACCTGGACATCGCCTCGGTGATCGAGGCGGCCCGCCGCTGCGGCGCGCAGGCGGTCCACCCCGGCTATGGGTTCCTGGCCGAAAGCGCCGCCTTCGCCGCCGCCTGCGCCGAGGCCGGCCTGGTGTTCATCGGCCCGCCGCCGGAGGCGATCGAGGCGATGGGCGACAAGATCCGCGCCAAGCGCACGGTGGCGGCGGCGGGCGTGCCGGTGGTGCCCGGCCGCCACGAGGCGGGCCTGTCGGACGCGCAGCTGGCCGAGGCGGCGCTGGAGGTGGGGCTGCCGGTGCTGCTCAAACCGTCGGCGGGCGGCGGCGGCAAGGGCATGCGCCTGGTGCGCGAGCCGGCGCACCTTCACGAGGCCATCGCCGCCGCCCGGCGCGAGGCGCGCGGGGCCTTCGGCGACGACGCGCTGCTGGTGGAGCGGTTCATCGACAACCCCCGGCACATCGAGATCCAGGTCTTCGCCGACGCCTTCGGCAACGTCGTCCACCTGGGCGAGCGCGAGTGCAGCCTGCAGCGCCGCCACCAGAAGATCGTCGAGGAGGCGCCCTCCCCGCTGCTGGATGAGGCCACCCGCGAGCAGATGGGCGCCGCCGCCGTGGCCGCCGCCCGCGCGGTCGGCTATGTCGGCGCCGGGACGGTGGAGTACATCGTCTCCGCCGACCGGCCAAAGGAGTACTACTTCCTGGAGATGAACACCCGGCTGCAGGTCGAGCACCCGGTCACCGAGCTGGTCACCGGGTGGGACCTGGTGGAGCTGCAGCTTCGGGTGGCCGCCGGGGAGGCGCTGCCGTTCACCCAGGACCAGGTGCGGCTGAACGGCCACGCCGTCGAGGCCCGTATCTACGCCGAGGACCCGGCGCGCGGCTTCCTGCCCACCGGCGGGCGGGTGCTGGCCTGGCGCGAGCCGGACGGCCCCGGCGTGCGGGTGGACTCCGGCATCGCCGCCGGCGATGAGGTCTCCAGCGCCTACGACCCGATGCTGGCCAAGGTCATCGCCTGGGGCGAGGACCGGACCGCCGCCCTGCGCCGCCTGGATGGGGCGCTGGCCGGCTGCACCCTGCTGGGGGTGACCTCCAACATCTCCTTTCTGCGGACGCTGCTGGCCCACCCGGACGTGGCGGCCGGACGGCTGGACACCGGCCTGGTGGAGCGGGAGCTTTCCGCCGCGGCCCCGCAACTGCCCGCCGAGGTGCCGGCCGCCGCGGCGCTGGAGCGGATGCTGGCGCTGGAGACCGCAGACGGCGACCCGTGGGCGATCCCGGACGGCTGGCGGCTGAGCGGCGCCGCCTGGACCCCGTGGGTCATCACCCCCGCCGGGGGCGCGCCCGTGGAGGTCCGCGTCCGCGGCCGGGCCCACGACGCCGAGGTCTCCATCGACGGGGCCGACCCGGTGCCCGCCGCACTGGCCCGCGATGGGGACGCGCTGCGCCTGACCTTCGGCGGGCGCACGACCCGTTACGCCTTCGCCCGCGACGGCCGGGTGCTGTGGCTGGGCCGCGACGGGCACGCCTGGGCGCTGGCCGAGCACGTGCGCACCGAGCAGGCCGGGGCGGCGGCCGCCGCCTCCGACGGCGTGGTGCGCAGCCCGATGCCGGGCACGGTGCTGGCGGTCAAGGCCGCCGAAGGCGAGCGCGTCACCGCCGGGCAGCCGCTGCTGGTGGTGGAGGCCATGAAGATGGAGCACACCGTCACCGCCCCGGTGGACGGCGTGGTGGCGCGCCTGCCCGTCCGCGCCGGCGCCCGCGTCGCCCTCGATGAGGTGCTCGCCGAGATCACCCCGCAGGAGGAGCAATGAGCGCGTTCCGCATGCCGGGCCTGCCGGAGCGGGTGACGATCTACGAGGTCGGCCCGCGCGACGGGCTGCAGAACGAGAAGACGATCGTGCCGGTCGCCGACAAGGCCGCCTTCATCGCCCGCCTGGCCGCCGCCGGGCTGCGCACCGTGGAGGCGACCAGCTTCGTCCACCCCAAGTGGGTGCCGCAGCTGGCCGACGCCGAGGAACTGCTGGCCGTCATGGAGCGGGCCGAGGGCGTGCGCTACCCGGTGCTGGTGCCCAACGAACGCGGCCTGGACCGGGCGCTGCGGGCGGGCGTCACCCACATCGCCGTGTTCGCCAGCGCCACCGAGTCCTTTGCCCGCCGCAACCTCAACCGCACGGTGGCCGAGTCGCTGGCGATGTTCGCCCCGGTCGTCACCCGGGCCAAGGAGAACGGCCTGTGGGTGCGGGCGTATGTGTCGATGTGCTTCGGCGACCCCTGGGAGGGGGAGGTGCCGATCGAGCAGGTGGTCTCGGTGGCCGTCCGGCTGATGGAGCTGGGGTGCGATGAGCTGAGCCTGGGCGACACCATCGGGGTCGGCACCCCCGGGCATGTCACCGCGCTGATCGGGGCGCTGGGCGAGGCCGGCATCGGCGCCCAGAGGCTGGCGGTGCACTTCCACGACACCTACGGCCAGGCCCTGGCCAACACGCTGGCCGCGCTGCGCTGCGGGGTGACCACGGTGGACTCCTCGGCCGGCGGCATCGGCGGCTGCCCGTACGCCGAAAGCGCCACCGGCAACCTGGCCACCGAGGACCTGGTCTGGATGCTGCACGGGCTGGGCATCCAGACCGGCGTCGACCTGCCCGCCCTGGCCGCCACCAGTCGCTGGATGGCGACCCGGCTGGGCCGTCCCAGCCCGTCCCGCGTCGTCCAGGCGCTGCCGGTGGAGGAGGAGCAATGATCGACTTCACGCTGACCGAGGAGCAGCGGGAGCTGCGCGCCTCGGTGGAGCGCTTCGCCCGCCAGGAGGTGGCCCCGGTGATCGGGGACCTGTACGAGCGGGGCGAGTTCCCCTACCAGATCGTCGCCAAGATGGGCGAGATGGGGCTGTTCGGGCTGCCGTTCCCCGAGGAGTACGGCGGCATGGGCGGGGACTACTTCGCCTTGTGCCTGGCGCTGGAGGAGCTGGCCCGGGTGGACTCCTCGGTGGCGATCACACTGGAGGCGGCGGTGTCGCTGGGCGCCATGCCGATCTACCGGTTCGGCACCGAGGAGCAGAAACGGCGGTGGCTGCCGCAGCTGTGCTCCGGGGAGCGCCTGGCGGCGTTCGGGCTGACCGAGCCGGGCGGCGGCTCGGACGTGCCCGGCGGGATGCGCACCACCGCCCGCCTGGAGGACGGCCACTGGGTGATCAACGGGTCCAAGGCGTTCATCACCAACTCCGGCACCGACATCACCGCCTTCACCACGGTGGCCGCGCTGACCGGGGAGCGGGAGATCTCCACGATCCTGGTGCCCAACGGCACGCCCGGCTTCACCGTGGGCCGCAAGTACTCCAAGGTCGGCTGGGCGGCCTCCGACACCCGGGAGCTGTCCTTTGCCGACGTGCGGGTGCCGCAGGAGAACCTGGTCGGCGAGCGCGGCCGCGGCTACGCCCAGTTCCTGCAGATCCTGGACGAGGGCCGGATCGCGATCGCGGCGCTGTCGGTGGGGCTGGCCCAGGGCTGCGTGGACGAGTGCCTGCGCTATGTGCGCCAGCGGCAGGCGTTCGGCCGGGCCATCGGCGAGTACCAGGCCATCCAGTTCAAGATCGCCGACATGGAGGCGCGCACCCACACCGCCCGGCTGGCCTACTACGCGGCGGCGGCCAAGATGCTGGCCGGCGAGCCGTTCAAGAAGGAGGCCGCCATCGCCAAGCTGACCGCCTCCAACGCGGCGATGGACAACGCCCGGGAGGCCACCCAGATCTTCGGGGGCTATGGGTTCATGAACGAGTTCCCGGTGGGCCGGTTCTACCGGGACGCCAAGATCCTGGAGATCGGCGAGGGGACCTCAGAGGTGCAGCGCATGCTCATCGCCCGTTCCCTGGGACTCAGCTCACACTGATATTCGTTAGGGCCTTTCGTCCCTTTCGGGATAAATTTGCGCGCGTGCAAGTAACGAGCCCCTTTCAGCACGGTTCGGCCCCCGGTGAGACGCCGGGGGCCGCTCCGTCCGTCCCGGACACCGGCGAGGGCTCGTCCTCCTCGGTGGAGCTGCTCGCCGAGAACCTGGAGAGCCTGCTCACCTACCTGATGCGGACCGCCGAAGGCGACATCCTCGGCGAGCTGAAGACGCTGGACCTGTCGCTGTCGCAGGCCCGCACCCTGTTCCTGGTGGAACGCGCCTCACGCGCCCTGGCCGTCCACGAACTGGCGGCCGAGCTGGGACTGTCCATGGCGGCGGCCGGACGCGCCGCCGAGGCCCTGGTCCGCCACGGCCTGGCCGTCCGGCGCTCAGACGCCGGCGACCGGCGGATCAAGCGCATCGCGATCACCGCCGCCGGGCGCGAACTGCTCTGCCGGCTGCACGCGGCACGGCACGCCGACCTGCGGCGGTTCGCCGCGACGCTGACCGAGGAGGAGCGCATGGGGCTGGTGAAGGCGCTGGCCCCCGTTCTGGCGCGCCCGGAGATCCGGGCCCTGACGATTGGACCTCTCTGTTGAAACCTTCCGCTCCCTCGGAGGTGGCCGCGCCGGCCGGCGGCCCGCCCGGCTCCGACCGGCTGGATCGCTCCGTCTGGGTGACCGCCGGCGTGGTGGTGCTGGGCGCGATCATGTCGATCCTCGACGCGACCGTGGTCAACATCGCCATCCCGGTGCTGACCGAGGAATTCGCAACGACCCTGGCGAAGATCCAGTGGGTCATCACCGGCTACACCCTGGCGCTGGCCACCGTGATCCCGGTGACCGGCTGGGCGTGCGCCCGCTACGGCACCAAGCGGCTGTACATGACCTCGCTGACGCTGTTCGTGCTCGGCTCGGCGCTGGCCGGCCTGGCCTGGTCGGCCGAGTCGCTGATCGCCTTCCGGGTGCTGCAGGGCCTGGGCGGCGGAATGATCATGCCGGCGGGCATGACCATCCTCACCCAGAAGGCCGGGCCGCAGCGGGTCGGCAAGGTGATGAGCGTGGTCGGCATCCCGATGCTGCTGGGCCCGATCAGCGGCCCGATCCTGGGCGGCTGGCTGGTGGACCTGGACGCCTGGCGGTGGATCTTCTTCATCAACGTCCCGATCGGCGCCATCGCGCTGCTGCTGTCCTGGCGGGTGCTGGAGCGGGACGTGCCCAAGCCGGCCGAGCGGCTGGATGTGCCGGGACTGCTGTTCCTGTCCCCCGGCCTGGCCTCGCTGATCTACGGGCTGGCCACCGGCTCGGAGAAGGGCTCCTTCACCTCCGCCACGGTGATCGTCACCACCGCGGTGGGCGCCCTGCTGGTGATCGCGTTCGTGGTGCGCGCGCTCATGGCCGCCAACCCGCTGATCGACCTGCGGCTGTTCAAGCGCCGCTCGATGGCCGCCGCGGCGCTGACCATGCTGCTGTTCAGCATCGCCTTCTTCGGCGCGATGCTGCTGCTGCCGCTGTACTTCCAGATCGTGCGCGGCGAGACCGCCCTCAACACCGGCCTGCTGCTGATCCCGCAGGGCATCGGATCGATGCTCACCATGCCGATCGGCGGCATGCTCACCGACCGGATCGGCCCGGGCCGGGTGGTCACGGTCGGGTTGCCGATCATCCTGGCGGGGGCGTTCGGGCTCACCCAGGTCACCGCCGACACCTCGTATGTGACGCTGGGCGTCATCTTCTTCGTGCTGGGCCTGGGCATGGGGCTGACCATGATGCCGACGATGTCGGCGGCGATGCAGACCCTCGTCCACGACGAGGTGCCGCGGGCCAGCACCGCGATGAACATCATCCAGCAGGTGGCCGGGTCCATCGGCACCGCCGCCATCTCGGTGATCTTGACCAATGAGCTGAAGGACCGCATCCCCGGCAGCGGCGGGCTGGGCGAGGCCCCCTCCGCCGCCGAGGTCCCGCCGCAGGTGCTGGCCAAGCTGCAGACGCTGATGGCCGAGTCGTTCGCCGCCTCCTTCTGGTGGGCGCTGGCCCTGATGACGGTGGCGCTGATCCCGGCGCTGTTCCTGCCGCGCCGCAAGCCCGACGGCGGCCGGGTGCCGAACGCGATGCCGATGCACTGACCTTTCGGTGAGGGCTGAGGTTCACGCGGCCGGTGATCTTGTCACCGGCCGCTTTCTCAGCTTTAGGGTGAGGATGTGACGGAACTGCAAGCGGTGTCCTGGACCGGGGACGCGCTGCGGCTGATCGACCAGACCCTGCTGCCGCACCGGCTGGAGCACCTGGAGATCCGCGAGGTGGACGCCCTGGTGGACGCCATCGTGCGGCTGGCGGTGCGGGGCGCCCCGGCGCTGGGCGTGGCGGGCGCCTACGGGGTCGCGCTGGCCATGCTCCAGGCCGAGCGGGAGGGCTGGGACCGGGCGAGGCTGGAGGCGGCGCTGGAGCGGATCCGCACCGCCCGGCCGACCGCGGTCAATCTGGCCGGCGGGGTGGACCGGGTCCGCCCGCTCGTCGACGCGGGCCTGGCGGCGGTGCTGGAAGAGGCCGGCCGGGTGCTGGAGGAGGACGTGGCGGCCAACCGCGCGATCGGCGTCCACGGCGCGCAGTGGATCTGCGCCCGCGTCCCGCGGCGTCCCCTGCGGATCCTGACGCACTGCAACACCGGCGCGCTGGCCACCGCCGGGTGGGGCACCGCGCTGGGCGTGGTGCGGGAGCTGCACGCCCGCGGCCTGGTGGAGGTGGTGTACGCCGACGAGACCCGGCCGCTGCTGCAGGGGTCCCGCCTGACGGCCTGGGAGCTGGCGCACGAGGGCATCCCCCACTACGTGCTGGCCGACGGGGCCGCCGCCGGCACCATCCTGCGGGGCCTGGTGGACGTGGCGATCATCGGGGCCGACCGCATCGCCGCCAACGGCGATACGGCCAACAAGATCGGCTCTGTGGGGGTGGCGCTGGCCTGCGCGGACGCGGGGGTGCCGTTCGTGGTGGCGGCGCCGTGGAGCACGGTGGACCTGGCCACCGCGACCGGGGCGGACATCCCCATCGAGTCGCGCGCCGAAGAGGAGGTGCTGTGCTGGCAGGGCGTGCGGGTCGCCCCGGAGGGCTCGCGCGGCCTCAACCCGGCCTTCGATGTGACCCCGGCCCGCCTGATCGACGCGCTGGTCACCGAGCGGGGGGTGCTGGAGCCCGCCCACGGCCGCACGCCCGCCCGGCCCGGCGGCCGGGAGGCCCTCTGAAAGCCCGGCGGGTCACATCCGGCGCAGGACGTCGGCGATGATGTCGGGCGTGCGCCGGTCCGGCTCGGCGTCCACGCACAGTCGGTCCATCACCTTCTGGTAGCGCTCCACTTCGGCGGGCTTGTCGATGTACAGGGCGCCGGTGAGCTGCTCCAGGTAGACGATGTCGGGCACTCCCGGCTCGGCGAAGCGCAGCAGGGTGAAGGCCCCGCCGGCCGCGGCGTGCCCGCCGGCCGAAAACGGCACCACCTGCACGGTGACCGTGGGCATCGAGCAGATCTCGGCCAGGTGGCGCAGCTGCGCGCGCATCACCGCGCGCCCGCCGACCGGGCGGACCAGCACCGCCTCGTCCATCACCACCCACAGGTGGGGCGGGTCGGGGCGGGTGAGCAGCTCGCGGCGGCGCATGCGCAGCTCCACGCGCCGCTGCAGCTCGCGCTCATCGGCCGAGGGATGGCCCAGCCGGATGGCCGCGCGGGCGTAGTCGGCGGTCTGCAGCAGCGCGGGGACGAACTGCAGCTGGTATTCGCGGATCCGCGCGGCGTCCTGCTCCAGCCCCAGGTAGGTCTCGAACCACTGCGGCAGCACATCGCCGTACTGGTGCCACCAGCCGGGCCGGTTGGCCTGCTCGACCAGCTCCAGCAGGGTCTGACGGCGCTCGCCGGTCACCCCGTAGGCGTCCAGCAGGTCGGCCACGTCGCGCGCCTTGAAGCTCACCTTGCCCAGCTCCAGCCGGCTGATCTTGGACTCCGACCCGCGGATGAGATCGCCGGCCTGGGCGCGGGACAGCCCCGCCTCCTCGCGGAGCCGGCGCAGCTGGCCGCCCAACACGATGCGCAAGACGGTGGGCCCGCTGGCCGGCGTCTTGCGGTTGTACTCGGGTTCCGGTTGGGCAGGTCCAGCAAATGTCATCTGTCACCCCCACTGGGCTCGGACCGGCAAGTATCTCACCAACCGGCCGGGTCGCACAGCCCTTCCGCAGATGCGGTCTGTTCGCCGGTTCCCGGTGCCGGGCCGGCGGGGTGGGCGCCGGGCGCGCCACCTGGCGGCGAACGGGGAGTCGAGGTGACGCGCCCGGCAGAGGATCAGGCGATCAGATGGTCGAAGTCGCCGTCCTTGGCGCCCCCGACGAAGGCCTCGATCTCCTCCCTGGTGTAGACCAGCACCGGCCCCTGCGGGTAGCGGGAGTTCCGGACGGCGATCTCCCCGCTGGGGAGCTGAGCCATCTCGACGCAGTTGCCGCTCGGGTTGCTTCGCCGGCTCTTCAGCCAGACCAGCTTCTGACCGCCGGATTCCAGTGCTGCGAGGTCATCCATCCTCTTGCCCCCTTAAAGCAGAGCCCCACCCGCGCCCTACTGTACTGAATGCACGTGCATTCGTTCTTGCAGACGCGCTTGCACCTGCACAACAAGGGGAGCAAGATAGCGAACACAGGCCACCGACAGCCTTGGGGTTTCGCGATGATCCTTGACCAGGCAGACGACACCACCACCGACACCCTGGCCCGGGACGGGCGGCGGCATTGGTGGCTGTCGGCTCTGGACGACTCCTCCCATTCGCCCGGTCACTGGCCCACGCCGCCGGCGGGCAGCCCGCGGACCGCGCGGATCGTGCTGCGCACCGAGGCCGCCTCGCCCAAAGCGGCCCGTGACTTCACCGCGCGCACGCTCGCCGAATGGGAGCTGTCCGATTCGGCCGATGACGTGACCATGGTCGTCTCCGAGCTGGTCACCAACGCGGTCCGCTACGGACTGGACGGGCTGCCGCCGAGCGCGCAGCTGTGCCCGGTGCAGCTGGCGCTGTTCCGCCACCCGCACCGGCTGGTGGTGGTGGTGACCGACCCCAGCGAGCACATCCCCCGGATCGCCGAGGCCGGCGCCGACCGTTTCAGCGAAAGCGGCCGGGGGCTGCTGGTGGTGCAGGCGCTCAGCAACGCGTGGGGATGGGCTCCGCTGTCCACCGGTGGCAAGGCCGTGTGGGCCGCCTTCGACCTGCGCCGGCGGCGCACCCTCTGACGGCCGGGCCGCGCAGTCCGCACCGCACGGGAGCCGGTGCGGGACGCCGACGGGTCAGCGGGCCGAGGGCGGATCCAGATGGCGGGGTTCCTCCAGCACGGTGAGGAACTCCCGGGCCCAGCGGTCCACGTCGTGCTCGATGACCCGCCGGCGCATCTGGCGCATCCGGCGGGCCTGCTCGGCGGGCTCGGCCCGCAGCGCCTGGAGCATGGTGCTCTTGAGGCCGTTGATGTCGTAGGGGTTGACCAGGTAGGCCCGCTTGAGCTCGTCGGCGGCCCCGGCGAACTCGCTGAGCACCAGGGCGCCGCGGTGGTCGGCCCGGCAGGCCACGTACTCCTTGGCGACCAGGTTCATGCCGTCCCGCAGCGGCGTGACCACCATGACGTCGGCCGCCAGGTACAGCGCGGCCAGCTCGTCGCGGCTGTAGGAGGTGTGCAGGTAGTGGATCACCGGCACGCCCAGTTCCGAGTGCTGGCCGTTGATCCGCCCGACCTGCTGCTCGATGGCGTCGCGCAGCCGCCGGTACTCGGCGACCCGCTCCCGGCTGGGCGTGGCGATCTGCACGAACGTCGCCTCCCCGGGCTTGAGGTCGCCGTCGCGGAACAGCTCCCCGAAGGCCTGCAGCCGCTGGGCGATGCCCTTGGTGTAGTCCAGCCGGTCCACCCCCAGCAGGATCTTGGCGCCGCCCAGGTCGGCGCGGATCTCCTCGGCGCGCCGCCGCACCGCCGGGTCGTTCACCAGCCTCTCCAGCTCGCGCACGTCCACGGAGATGGGGAAGGCGGCGGCGCGCACCACCCGGTCGCCGACGAAGGCCAGCTGCCCGCTGGTGCGCCCGTCCAGCAGCCGCCGGGCCAGGCGCAGGAAGTTGGAGGCCGCCCCGGGCCGCTGAAAGCCCACCAGGTCGGCGCCCAGCAGCCCTTCGATGATCTGCCGCCGCCAGGGCAGCTGCCAAAACAGCTCCAGCGGCGGGAAGGGGATGTGCAGGAAGAAGCCGATCTTCAGGTCCGGCCGCAGCTCGCGGAGCATGGCGGGCACCAGCTGCAGGTGGTAGTCCTGCACCCACACCACCGCGCCGTCGGCGGCGACCTCGGCGGCGGTCTCGGCGAAGCGCCGGTTGACCCGGACGTAGACCTCCCACAGCTTGCGCTCATAGACCGGCGGGGCGATCACATCGTGGTACAGCGGCCATAGGGTGGAGTTGGAAAAGCCCTCGTAGTAGCGCTCGACCTCCAGGGCCGACAGCGGCACCGGCACCAGGTCCATGCCGTCGGCCTGGAACGGCTCCAGCTCCTCGTCGGCGGCGCCCGACCAGCCGACCCACACCCCCTCGCGGGACCGCATCACCGGCGCGATCGCGGTCACCAGGCCACCGGGGCTGCGGCGCCAGGAGGGCCGGCCGTCCTCGCCGTTGACCCGGTCCACCGGGAGCCGGTTGGCCACCACCACGAACTCGCTGCGGTCCGTCACGCCAATCCTCCCTGCCCTGATTTCATGATCAGATGCCCCGGAACCGGCGTTCGAATCCATCCCGGGCCGTGCACTCGATCACCCCTGCCGCCGCTCGGCCGCCGCGGCTCGTTGCGGGGCCGGTCCGGGCCGCGGATGCGGGCGGGTCGCACGGCCGTCGCCGGGGCATGGTCGTCTGACGGACGCACCGACGCCGCTGTCGATGTCTCGTGCCCAGACCGCACATGCTCACACGGTTTCTTCTAATACAAGGAGATAAATACCATGTTCGGTGATTTTGGAGGAATTGTCCGCCTGCTCCCCCGGCACGTGGCGCGTCCGGCCACCGTCGAGGAGGTCGCGGCGGTGCTGCGGGAGGCCGACGGCCCGGTGGTGCCGCGCGGCTGCGGCCACTCCACCTACGGGCAGGCCCAGTGCGACGGCGGCGTGCTGCTGGACCTGCGGGGGCTGTGCGCCGTCCGGGAAGTGGGGCGCGGGCGGGCGGTGGTGGAGGCCGGGGCGACCTGGCGGCAGGTCCTGGAGGCCACCTTGCCGCACGGGCTCACTCCCCCGGTGCTCACCGACTACCTGGATGTGACCGTGGGCGGGACGCTGTCGGCCGGCGGCATCGGCGGCGCCTCGCTGCGCCACGGGCTCCAGGCCGACCAGGTGCTGTCCCTGGACGTGGTCACCCCGCAGGGGAGGCTGGTGCACTGCTCGCCCCGGCGCAACCGGGCGCTCTTCGACGCGGTGCGCGGCGGGCTGGGACGGCACGGGGTGATCGTGCGGGCCGCGCTGCGGCTGGTCCCGGCGCCCCCGTTCGTCCGCTCCCATCGGCTGCTGTACGCCACCGCGGGGGCGCTGCTGGACGCCCAGCGGCGGATCCCCGCCGACCACGTCTCCGGGCAGGCCAAGCACGATCCGGTCTGGCGGTATGAGCTGACGGCGGTGCGCTATGGGCCGGGGCCGGACATCCCCGGCGCCGTCGAGGTCGAGGAGCTGTCCTACGCCGAGTTCGCCGACCGGATGCGCCCGGACGTGACCGAGCTGATCCGGATCGGCGAGTGGGAACGCCCCCACCCCTGGGGCATCGTGCTGCTGCCGTCCCGCCGCGCCGCCGAGGTCATCGAGGCCACGCTCGCCGAGACCTCCCCCGCCGACCTCGGGCTCAGCGGGGTGGTGCTGATCAGCCCGCTGACCGTCCGCCACGTCCCGGCGCTGGGCGCGCCCGGGGACGCGGTGATGCTGGCGATGCTGCGCACCGCCTCGCCGGGGGCCGCCTCACCGGAGGCGATGCTGGAGGCCAACCGGCGGCTGCTGGCGCGGGCGAAAGCGGTGGGCGGCATCCGCTATCCGATCGACGCCGTCCCCGACTTTTCGACGGCCGGTGATCGAGAAGCGGCCTCAAATGGTGCAGGATGAGCCGACCGCGATGGCGATTCCGTTCGGCGACGCTTTTCAGCGCATCGTTTCCGCAGGCCGAGGCGGAACTCCGGGCCGGAACGTCCAGCCCTCAGGCGAGGTACCGGAAAAGGCCGGATGCGGTCAGGCCTCGGCTTTCGCGGAGGAGTCAGGCCGCGGAAAATCTCGATTCGGCGGCGCGCCGGGCGTTCGATCCCCCTGCCGGCCGGTTTTTCTCTAATCTCGTGGCGATCCCCCCGTTTTCCTCATCATCCAGTAAGGAGTCCCACCTCGTGACCGCAGACGAGCAGGAGCAGGCACCCCCCGGCGTCGATGTGACCCAGCCGAGTTTCGCCCGGGTCTACGACTACTTCCTGGGCGGCAAGGACAACTACGCCGTGGACCGTCAGGTCGCCGACATGGTCATGGAACTGGTGCCCGAGGCTCCGGTGGTGGCCCAGGGCAACCGCGTGGCCATCGAGCGGGCCGTGCGGTATCTGGCGGGCGAGGCGGGCATCGACCAGTTCATCGACATCGGCTCGGGCCTGCCGACCGCCAGCAACGTGCACGAGTTCGCCAAGGCGGCCAACCCCAACGCCCGCGTGGTCTACGTCGACAACGACCCGATCGTGCTGGCGCACGGCCGCGCCCTGCTGACCGAGAGCGGTGTGGCCACCTTCATCCAGGGCGACCTGTATGAGCCGGAGAAGATCTTCTCCGACCCGGCGCTGCTGGAGCTGATCGACCTCAAGCGCCCGGTGGGCATCATCCTGGCGGCGATCATCCACCACGTCCCCGACGAGCGGGACCCCAAGGCGGTGGTGCGCCGGCTGCACGACTTCGTGGCGCCGGGCAGCTACTTCATGCTCACCCACCTGCACGACTCCGGCGACGACCCGCGGGTGGCCGAGGCCAAGAAGATCCTGCAGACCGGGCTGGGCGGCTCCTACTTCCGCAGCCGCGAGCAGATCACCGGCTTCCTGGACGGCCTGACCCTGCTGGAGCCGGGCGTGGTGCACGTGACCGAGTGGCGCCCCAACGGCCCGCCCGGGCCGCTGGAGCACCCGCTGCACACCCAGATGGTCGCCGGCCTGGCGCGCAAGGACTCCTGAACCGGGCGCCGTGCTCCGAATCCCCGGCGCGCCGGGGATTCGGAGCACGGCCGGGCGGCTAGCGCTCCTCGACCGGGACGTAGTGGCGCTCGCCGGGCCCCAGGTACACCTGGCGGGGCCGGCCGATCTTGGTGGTGGGGTCGGACATCATCTCCCGCCACTGGGCGATCCAGCCGGGCAGCCGTCCCAGGGCGAACAACACGGTGAAGGCGTTGGTGGGAAAGCCCAGCGCCTTGTAGATGACGCCGGTGTAGAAGTCGACGTTCGGGTAGAGCTTGCGCTCGATGAAGTAGTCGTCGGCCAGCGCCACCTCCTCCAGCCGCATGGCGATGTCCAGCAGCGGGTCGGACTTGCCCAGCCGCTCCAGCACCCTGGTGGTGGCCTTCTTGATCACCGCGGCGCGCGGGTCGTAGTTGCGGTAGACGCGGTGCCCGAAGCCCATCAGCCGCAGGCCGGGCTCTTTGCTCTTGACCCGGCGCACGAAGGCCTTCACATCGCCGCCCTCGGCGTGGATGCGCTCCAGCATCTCCAGCACCGCCTGGTTGGCGCCGCCGTGCAGCGGCCCCCACAGCGCGTTGACCGCCGCCGAGACGGACGAGAACAGGTTGGCGTGGCTGGAGCCCACCAGGCGGACCGTGGAGGTCGAGCAGTTCTGCTCGTGGTCGGCGTGCAGGATGAACAGCATGTCCAGCACCTCGGCGGCCACCGGGTCCACCTCATAGGGGGTGGTGGGCACGCCGAACGACATGCGCAGGAAGTTCTCCACGTACGACAGGGAGTTGTCCGGGTACAGCAGCGGCTGGCCAATGGAGGTCTTGTAGGCGTAAGCGGCGATGGTGGGCAGCTTGGAGATCAGCCGAATGCTGGAGATGTCGACCTGCTCGGGGTCGAAGGGGTCCAGGCTGTCCTGGTAGAAGGTGGACAGCGCGCTGACCGCCGCCGACAGCACCGCCATGGGGTGGGCGTCGCGGGGGAACCCGGCGAAGAAGTTCTTGAAGTCCTCATGCAGCATCGTGTGGTTCTTCACCCGGTCGGTGAAGTTCTGCAACTGCTCGGCGGTCGGCAGTTCCCCGTAGATCAGCAGGTAGGCGACCTCCAGGAAGGAGGACTTTTCGGCCAGCTCCTCGATCGGGTAGCCGCGGTAGCGCAGGATCCCGGCCTCCCCGTCGATGTAGGTGATCGAGGAGGTGCAGGAGGCGGTGTTGACGAAACCGGGGTCCAAGGTGACGTAGCCGGTCTGCTTGAGCAGATCGCCGATGTTCAGGCCACCGGGTCCTTCGGTCGCCTCCGTCACCTTCAGGGACATCCGCCCGCCCGGGTGCTCGAGCTCGATGCCGGACATGCGTCCTCCTCCATGTCGCCGTGTTGCGCGCATTCACGTTTTCGGCCGGGGTCTTCCGGCAAGTGAAGATCTGCTCGCCTGGTGTGGCGCGATCCTCCCCTTCTGCGACCTTAGCGATACCCCATCGGCGTGTCGCAAAGAGAGATCGCTTCGGGACCGGCGTGTCCGCGCAGCGGCGCCGAATGTTGATCATTTCGCTGCCCGCGGGGCGGCGGCAGCGGACCGGCGCCCGCCGATCGCCCGCGGCATGCGCCGCGCTCACCGCACAAGGGCCGGCAAGAAGGAGATGGAAGGACGAATACCGCGATCCGGGAGGGAGCAGGCAATGCGAGTTCCGCGGTGATTCATTAGGCTGCAGGAGTGTCTCGTTCAGATGAACGGGAGCCTGTCCCCGATTGGCTGGTAGTCCCTTGCACGAGGAAGCACTGGCACCCACACCCGCGGCGGACGCCGAGCCGGCGAAGGTGATCAACTATCCCCGCCGGGGCGGCCCCACCGTGCTGCGCCTGCTGCTGGGCGGGCATCTGCGGGAGCTGCGCGAGAAGGCCGGCATCTCGGCCGAGGACGCCGGTTACGCCATCCGCGGCTCGCATTCCAAGATCAGCCGGATGGAGAACGGCCGGGTCAGTTTCAAGCAGCGAGACGTGGCCGATCTGCTCACCCTCTACGGGGTGACCGACGAGCGGGACCGCGAGGCGATCTTGGCGCTGGCGCGGGAGGCCAACAGTCCCGGCTGGTGGCACCGCTACGGCGATGTGCTGCCGGACTGGTTCCAGGCCTACCTGGGGCTGGAGGAGGCGGCCTCGCTGATCCGGGTCTATGAGGTGCACTTCGTCCCCGGCCTGCTGCAGACCCCCGACTACGCCCGCGCCGTCACCCGGCTCGGCCACCCCGGGGCCGACGCGGAGGAGGTCGAGCGCCGGGTGAGCCTGCGGATGGCCCGGCAGAAGCGGCTGCTGGACCCCGACGCCCCGGCGCTGTGGGCGGTGGTCGACGAGACCGCGCTGCACCGGGTGGTCGGCGGGGCGGAGGTGATGCGCGAGCAGATCCGGCACCTGATCGAACTGGCCGAACGTCCCAACATCACCTTGCAGGTGGTGCCGCTGAAGGCCGTCTCCAACCCCGCCTCCGGCGGCCCGTTCACCATCTTGCGCTTCGCCGAGCCGTTCCTGTCGGACGTGGTCTACCTGGAGCATCTGACCAGCGCGCTCTACCTGGACAAGCCCAGCGACGTGGAGGCCTACCTGCGGGCCATGAACAGCCTGTGCGTGAGCGCCTGCCAGCCGACCGAGAGCCTGCGGTTGCTGCGCCAGATCCTGGACGAGCACTGAGCCTTTTCAAGCATGCGGCCTCGCAGGTCACGGCATCGTCCCCGGCTTCCGGGCTCCCGTTCGACCTGCGGCGATGGCGTGTTGACAAGGGTTCACCGAGCGGTGCCGGCCAGGGTGCGCGCACACCTGCAGACCCCTGTTCCCGGTGTCGCGGGCCGTGTGGTGGAAAGGCTTCGGTACGCCCGTCGCCGCGTGTTCAAGTCCGCTGCGGTGCAGCGGTGTGAAATAGGTTCGGCCTGAGCGCGGCGAAACACGCGGCACAAAAACCGAACGAACGAAAGGAAACCGACCACATGGCCACAATCCGCACCGCCAACGCCCACTGGGAAGGGCCGCTGATGGGCGGGCAGGGCACGGTCTCCCTGGACTCCTCCGGCCTGGGGACCTTCGAGGTCACCTGGCCTTCTCGCGCCGAGAAGCCGGACGGCAGAACCAGCCCCGAGGAACTGATCGCCGCCGCCCATTCCACCTGTTTTTCCATGGCGCTCTCCCACGGCCTGGCCGGGGCGGGCACCCCGCCGGAGAGCATCGACACCCGGGCCGATGTGACCTTCCAGCCCGGTGAGGGCATCACCGGCATCCATCTGACCGTCCGCGCCAAGGTCCCCGGCCTGTCGGCGGAGGAGTTCCAGCGGGCCGCCGAGACGGCCAAGGCCAACTGCCCGGTCAGCAAGGCCCTGGCCGGCACCGGCATCACCTTGGATGCGACCTTGATCTGAGAGCTCGATCCGGCCCCGCTTTCGAGCGCCGCCCGCCCGGAGGGCTCCGGGCGGGGCGGTTCGGCCCGCGGGCTTGGGGACGTTCGTCCCTGGCGGCCGGGTCCCACCGAGATGATCATGCATGGGACGTCTGTCGTCAGGTTGTTCGTTCGTGCCCATCGGCCGTCTTGGCCCATGACCCTCGGGATCGACCATGCCTTCCTCGCTGACCGTGCCCGACCGGTTTCCCGCCGCCGCGGACGCCCCGCGCCGCAGGATCCAGCGGCTGCGTTCCGCCGAGTCGCTGCGGCTGGCGGGCACCAGCCCGCTGGGCAGGCTCGTGTTCAACCTCTATGGGGTGCCGACGATCCGGCCGGTGAACCACATCGTCGAGGGCGAGGACATCATCTTCCGCACCCACGGCGACTCGGCCGTGGTGGAGGCGCTCGGCACCGGTGAGATGCTGGTCGCCTACGAGGTGGACCACTTCGATCTGGATGCCCGGCTGGGCTGGAGCGTGGTGATCAACGGGACCGCCCGCCGGGTGCTGGACGTCCGGGAGGCCGCCCGCTATCTGGCGCTGACCGATCCTTGGCTCGACAACGGCCGGGACAAGAACTACGTGATCCGGATCCGCCCGAAGCTGGTGTTCGGTTTCCAGGTGGTCCCCGACGAGGAGTGAGCCTCTTCAACGGGCCCGCTGAGCGCCACCGATGACACGCGAGGGCGCCCGCCGCAAGCGGCGGGCGCCCTCGGTCTCTTGGGGAGTCAGGCGCTCGGCCCAGGGGTCAGGAGGAGTCCCCCGCGGACGCCTCCACCTCCTTGGCGCCTGTGGCGGCCAGTGGCGGGTGGTGCAGGTCGAAGGCGGGCCGCTCGGAGCGGATGCGGGGGATGGCGGTGAAGTTGTGCCGCGGCGGCGGGCAGGAGGTGGCCCACTCCAGGGAGCCGCAGTAGCCCCACGGGTCGTCCTCCTCGACCTTCTTGCCGTTCCGCCAGGTGATCCAGACGTTCCACAGGAACGGCAGGGTGGAGACGCTCAGCAGGAACGCCCCGACCGTGGAGATCATGTTGAGCGCGGCGAACTCATCGGGGTAGTCGGCGTACCGGCGCGGGTAGCCCTCCACGCCCAGCCAGTGCTGCACCAGGAAGGTGGCATGGAAGCCGATGAACAGCGTCCAGAAGTGGATCTTGGCCCAGCCCTCCGACAGCTTCTTGCCGGTCCACTTGGGCCACCAGAAGTAGAAGCCGGCGAACATGGCGAACACCACGGTGCCGAACAGCGTGTAGTGGAAGTGGGCGACCACGAAGTAGCTGTCGCTGAGGTGGAAGTCCATCGGCGGCGCGGCCAGCATCACCCCGGTGAGCCCGCCGAACAGGAACGTCACCAGGAAGCCGACGGAGAACAGCATGGGCGACTCGAAGGTGAGCTGCCCTCGCCACATGGTGCCGACCCAGTTGAAGAACTTGATGCCGGTGGGCACGGCGATCATGAAGGTCAGGAAGGAGAAGAACGGCAGCAGCACCTGGCCGGTGGTGTACATGTGGTGCGCCCACACCGCCAGCGACAGACCGGCGATCGCCAAGGTGGCGCCGACCATGCCGATGTAGCCGAAGATGGGCTTGCGGCTGAAGGCCGGGATGATCTCGGAGATGATCCCGAAGAACGGCAGCGCCAGCACGTAAACCTCGGGGTGCCCGAAGAACCAGAACAGGTGCTGGAAGAGGATCGCCCCGCCGATCTCCGGGTCGAAGATGTGGGCACCGAGCTTGCGGTCGGCCTCCATGGCGATCAGCACCGCCGCCAGCGGCGGGAACACCGCGAGCACCAGGATGCTGACCAGCAGGATGTTCCAGGTGAAGATGGGCAGGCGGAACATCGTCATGCCGGGCGCCCGCATGCACAGGATCGTGGTGATGAAGTTGACCGCGGCCAGGATGGTGCTGAAGCCGCCCAGGGTCAGCCCCAGGATGCCCAGGTCGGCGCCGATGCCGGGGCTGTAGACCTCGTTCGACAGCGGCGGGTACATGTACCAGCCGAAGCTGGGCGCCCCGCCGGGGGTCAGGAACGAGGCCGCGGCGATCAGCCCGCCGAACAGGAACAGGTAGTACCCGAGCATGTTCAGCCGGGGGAAGGCCACGTCCGGCGCGCCGATCTGCAGCGGCACCAGCACGTTGGCGAAGCCGACGAACAGCGGGGTGGCGAACAGCAGCAGCATGACCAGGCCGTGCATGGTGAAGGCCTGGTTGTACTGCTCGTTGGAGATGAACTGCAGGCCGGGCTCGGCCAGCTCGGCGCGCACCACCAACGCCAGCAACCCGCCAATGAGGAAGAAGACGTAGGAGGTGATCAGATACATGTAACCGATCACTTTGTGATCGGTGGATGTCAGCCAGCTGACAATGATCGAGCCCTTGCGGGTTCGGTCCTGCGCGACGGCGGCGGCGGGCGCCGGCGCCGGGCTGGTCAGTGTCATGTCCTACTCCAGCTTTCCGATGGTTCACATCGCCGGCGTCCGGGGGCGGCCCGCCTGGCGGGCGGGCCGCGCCCCGGAGGCCGGCGACGGAGGGGGCCGGGACGCCTGCGGCGTCCCGGGGAGCCGGGCGATCGCAGTGAGAGTGCCGGCGGATCGCCGATCGCCCGGCTCACGTCCGGTGCGGTCCAGGGGCGGTGGAAAGCGCCCTGCGGGCCGGGCGGCTGAGGGGGCGGAGGCCGCCCGGCCCTGACAGGGCGGGTCTGGCAGCGTCATGGCCGGTAGCAGGTCAGGCGATCCGTTTGGCGGCGATCCGGGCGGGGTCGGGCCAGCGCACGTCGCGAGCCAGGCGGAGCCGCTCCATGATGCGGATCAGGCGGGCGCTGGGGTCGAGCTGGCCGCGCAGCACCCCGTGCCGGGCGCTGGTGGCCTCGGCGTGGTGCAGGTTGTGCCAGGACTCGCCGAAGGACGGCAGCGCCAGCCACCACACGTTGGTGGAGCGGTCGCGGGTTTTGAACTGCTGCTTGCCGAACACGTGGCAGACGGAGTTGACCGCCCAGGTCACCTGGTGGACCAGGCCGATGCGCACCAGGCCGCCCCAGAAGAAGGCGGTCAGCGCCCCCTGCCAGGACCACGACCACAGGCTGCCCACCGCCGCCGGCAGCAGCAGCGACAGCGCCACCCACAGCGGGAACAGCCGGGACATCCACATCACGTCCCGGTCGGCCAGCATGTCGGGGGCGTAGCGGCGGCGGGAGGTCCGCTCACGGTCGAACATCCAGCCCATGTGGGCGTGCAGCAGCCCGCGGGCCAGGCCGAGGGGGGAGCGGCCGTACTTCCAGGGCGAGTGGGGGTCGCCCTCGCGGTCGGAGTACTGGTGGTGCTTGCGGTGGTCGGCGACCCAGCGGACGATCGGGCCTTCCAGCGCCATGCTGCCGGCGATGCCCAGCGCTATCCGCACCGGGCGCGGCGCCTTGAAGGACCCGTGGGTGAAGTGGCGGTGGTAGCCGACGGTGATGCCGAACCCGGTGATCACATACAGCACGGCGGCGATCACCACGTCCCGCCAGCTCAGCCCCCACCCCCAGGCCACCGGGACGGCGGCGCACAGCGCCAGCAGCGGGGCGGCGATGAACACCCCCACCAGGGCCCGCTCCCAGGGGGCCTGGACCTCCGCTTCAAGAGGCCCCACCGGCTGGGGCGCGTGCAGGTTCTCCAGCGGGGCGCTCTCGGTCTCGCGACTGCTTGCGGCCGGGGTCACGAGTGATTCCTTCGGATGACTTCAAGAGGGGAACGCACTCATACAGACCACCGGTCCGCGGGTGGGCCGGGGTAGGGCATATGGCCCGATGAATTAGGGACTTTAGTCCCTCGCCGCGCCCCGGCCGGCCGTCGCGGGCCGCAGGTCCCCCGGATCAGGGACTTTGGTCCCTGGCGCCGGCCGGCCCGCTCGGCAGAATGAGCTTCGTCCCTGTCCGTGACACTGGCGGACGGCCGGGCCGGCGCACGGGTCGGCCGGCGGTGCGCGTGCGGCCTGCGGGCCGCCGGGACGGCGCGCTCGTCTCCCTCCTCCCGGGTAGCACTCCCCCGATCGTGGACGCGACCCGGTGCCACCGGCGAGTTCGGCGCCCGGCGGCCCGCAGGCCGGATCATGCTCACCTCATTGCGCGCGCCGCCGGTCGCCCGCCGGCACCGGCGAGGACGCGGAGCGAAAAGCGGCCGGCCGCCTCAGGGACCGGAGGGGCGCCGCAGCGGGGCGGCCAGTTCGTGGTAGCCGAACACCGGCCCGTTGCGGCAGGCCAGCAGCACCGGCCGGTCGGCGGGGCCGACCCGGCAGCGTCCGCAGACGGCGTCGGTGCAGCGGATGAGCGAGTGCGCCGCCATCTGGATCCGCTGCGGCGGCAATCCGCGGCGGGCCAGGGCCTGCGCGGTCTCCAGCATCATCTCCAGCGGCCCGGCCAGCAGCGCCGTGGCGTCCGGGGGCGGGGCGGGACGGTCCTGGGCGGCGCACGCCATGGTCAGCCGGGAACCGGTGGCGATGGTGACGTCCATGCCCCGCGCCACCCACAGGTCGGCGTCGGCGTGCAGCGCGAGCGTCCGCGGGTTCCGGCCGCCCGCCCACACCTGGACGCGGGCGTAGCGGGCGGTGCCCGACAGCACCTGTTCCAGCACCGGCCGCAGCGCCACCAGCCCGGTCTCCCAGGCCACCAGCAGCAGCGTCCGCCCGACGGCCGGCTCCAGGTCCCAGCCGGTGCCGAAGGGGCCGCGCACTCCCAGCAGCGTGCCGGGTTCTCCCAGCGGCGGCCCGGCGCAGGGCACCCGCAGCGTGGTCACCTCCAGCCCGGCCGAGCCGTTGCCGGCGATGGCGGGGATCCGCACGCCGGCGGGGGTCTGCAGCACCCAGTACTGTCCCGGCAGGGCCTGTGGGACGGCCTCGCCCGGCTGCACCGGTTCCAGGACGAGCGTCACCATGCCGGTGGCGAGGGGGTAGCGGGCCAGCACCCGATACGGCCGGGCCCTCATCGCCTGTGCGCGGACCCGTTCGTCACCCGGCATGCCCCTGGCCCTCCCACAAAGTCGCCGCTCAAGCCTGGCCCAAGGCGTCCTTGCCGGACCAGGGACCAAAGTCCCGAATCGGCCTGTCCCTTTTCACCGGCCGACCGGCAAGATCATCCCCATTTCCCGGCGTCTCACACGCCGGGTGCGCAAGCGCCGTGGTTTTCCGGGCCGGATTCGGAGCCAAAGGTCAGCCCGCCACCCGGGTGCGGGCCTTGGCCAGGTATCCGGCCAGGTGCTCGGCGGGGTCGCCGGCCACCGGCTGCAGCTTGCGCGTCAGCAGCGCGGCGTCCCCGGGCGGCAGGTGCAGCAGCGGGCGCCGCAGCCGCACGCTCCAGGACCGCGGGTCGGGGAAGGCCGCCAAGCGCTCCACCAGGGGCTGCAGTTCCACTCCGCTCCCCCAGGGCGCCAGCGTCTCGATCCGCAGCCGGCAGCCGCGGGGGAAGGACCGCTCGCCGAAGACCACCGGCTCCTCCAGCGCGACGACCGGGGAGGTCACCACCGCCCGGGCGATCACCCGTCCGCGGTCTCGCGTGGGGTTCCCGAACGCGCCGCGCGTGGCGTACACCAGCAGGACGTCCCCTTCGGCGAGCCGGTCCACCTCGGCGCGGGCGGTCGGGGGGAAGGCCATCCGCTGCTCGCTCAGCACCCACGCGATGGCGTCCCGGTCTCCCAGGATCAGCAGGTAGTTCTCACTCACGACGCCACCGTAGCGGCAAGCGGCACGGCGGTGGATCTTCAGCGGGCGCAGGGTGCCTGGGGCCGAGTCCCGGCGGCGGGTCCAGGACCGTCCGGTAGGGGCGGCCGGTGGCGGCGGCCGCGGCCATCGCGTCGTAGGCCGCCATGACCAGGTCCCTGGTGCGGTAGGAGCCGCAGGCGGCCTCGTCCTTGCGTTTCACGATGGGGAAGGACGCCAGGATGTGCTCGGCGTCGTCGCGGCCGATGCCGTACAGGTGCAGGAACGCCGCGTCCAGCTCGGCCCGCAGCAGGCGGCGCCGGGCGGCGTCCCAGCGGAACGGCGGCCCGTCATCGCCCAGGTCGCGGGCGAAGGGGGCCATGTCCCAGGCCGTGTAGACCAGTTCCAGCACCCGGCGTTCCGCCCAGACGTGGAAGGCGGTGGCGGGGTCGGCGGCGAACGGCTCGCAGAACCGCTGCGGCGACGGCACCGGGAACTGCTCGACGTAGAAGTAGTTGAGGTTGGTGCCGCCGATCTTCTGGCGGGCGCAGTAGTCGAACACCAGCGACGACAGGCAGGCCAGCAGGGCGGGGCGGAGCCGGTGGCGGGCGGTGCCGATGAGGGGGACGGCGTTGCCCACGGCGACGGGGGGCAGCGCGCAGGCCAGGAAGGTCCGCTCGTTGGTGGGGCTGGTGACGTTGGAGAAGCCCAGCAGCCACGGCGGCAGGTCGCCGGGGAGGTCGGCGGCGTGCACCCAGTAGGCGGGCTGGGCGAACCGTGCGGGGTCGGCCCATTCCTTCTCGGTCAGGCGGACGGGCCGGTGCCTGCGTTTGGCGGCGGTGTCGCTGCAGGCCACATCCGCGGCGCGGTGCTGGTAGAGGTCGGCCATCACCCCTTGGTAGAGGGGCACCATGACCTCTTCGCCGCGCACATAGCAGTTGCCCTCCCGCCGCCAGGGGCCGCCTTCTTGGGCGGGGTCCTCCAGGCGGTCGCGGGTCCAGAACAGGTGCGCGTCGTTGGACATGTCGAACATCCGCCGGAACGACAGCCCCCACGGGTCGCCGCCTGGGCCGCGCAGCACCGGGACGCGCCGGTAGATCTCCAGCACCAGTTGCGCGTCCCGGCGTCCGCGAAAGGACGGGCAGGTGCCGGTGTTGGGGTTGAGCAGGGCGATCTGGCCGGGGGTGAGGGAAAACCGCCGCCGCGGGTCCTGGGCCTGGGCGGGGTCGTGCAGGAAGAAGGCGAACTGCGCGGCCGGTTCGCGGCGGTCTGGGCCGGCCAGGGTCAGCAGGGTGAAGCGGAAGCGGCTATCGACGTCGCGGAACAGGCGGCGGCGGTTTTCGAAGTCCAGCAGCGAGACCAGCGAGCCGCTTTCCACCACGTCCCGGAAGAAGCGGCGGGTGGTGGCGTCGGTGGCGATGCCGGTGGGGACGATGAGGCCCATCCTGCCGCGGGGGTTCAGCAGCGAGCGGCCCGCTTCGGCGAAGACGGCGTAGGTGTTGAGGTCGCCGTGTCCGGTCAGCGGGTAGCGTCCGCAGGCGCGCAGGAAGTGGGCGGTTCCCTCGGCCTGCCGGCGGGCGCGGGTGAAGGCGGCGTGCAGCGCGGGGTTCCGTTCCGGCAGGGCGGCGATCAGGCGGCGGCGGGCGGCGGCGTCGGGGGCGGCGGCGATCTGCTCGTCGCGGGCGGCGAAGAACTCCCGTTCGTGCAGTTTGACGCGCTCCCAGGGCGGGTTGCCCAGCACGCAGGCGAAACCGCCGGCGCCCGCCTCGCCGGTGAAGATCTGCGGGAATTCCAGGGGCCAGTGGAAGAAGCGGTACCGGGCGGTGATCTCCTCCAGTTCGGCGCGGGTGCGCGGGGCGAGGCGCCGCAGGTCGCCGTGCAGGGTCGCGGTGGTGATGGCCGGCGGGGCGGTGGGGGTCTTGGGCCAGACGAAGGCCGCGCACCAGGCGTCGGCGTGCGTCTTGGTCCAGGCGCGCAGGGGCGGGTGGTTGCGGCGTTCTGCCCTGTTGCGGGCGCGCAGGGCGGCGGTCAGGGCGCGGTCGTCCTCCTCCAGCGGCCGGAAGGCCGCGTCGGGGATGCCGCCGGCCAGCAGGGCGGGGGTGGCGCCGAGCAGGGCGTTGCCGACTTTGATGCGCTCGTCCCACGAGCGCAGCGGCCGGCCGGGCTCGCCGGTCTCCAGCCAGAGCGCGACCTTGGCCAGCTCGACCGCCAGCGGGTCGAGGTCCACGCCGTACACGCAGGTGGTGAGGGTCTCGCGCAGGGCCCGCCGCAGCGCCGCGGGGGGCGGCTGCGGGTCGCCGGTGCGGACGAAGGCCAGGCGGCGGGCGATCCGGCCCGCGGCGGCGACCAGGAAGCGGCCGCTGCCGCAGGCCGGGTCGCAGACGGTCAGCGCCAGCAGGGCGCGTTCCTGTTCGCGGCGGGTGCGGCCGGTTTTGACGGCCTCGTCCAGCAGCGGGTCCAGCGCCGAGTCCAGCAGGCAGTCGACCAGGGCGGGGGGCGTGTAGTAGGAGCCGCCGCTTTTGCGTCCGGTGCCGGCCGGCAGCAGGACGAACGCCCGCCGCCGGGCCGCACTCTGCCGGCACGGCCGGTGTTCCAGCAGGGACTCGTGCAGCGCGCCCAGTTCCGCGACGTCCAGGCGGCAAAAGTCGATGGGCCGGGGGCGGGCGGGGCGTCCGTGCCGGATCTGGGACAGCGCCCGGACCGCCGCGCACAGGTCGGCGTCGTCCAGTTCGGTGTCCTCCAGGACCCGGTCGGCGTCGGTGCGGGCGAAGATGCCGCCGAGGGCGGGCAGTGCCAGCTCCGGCAGTCCGTCGTGGCCGCCGAGGCCGTCGATGACGGTGCGCAGCGACCGCCACAGCCGGCCGTGCCCGCCGCCCGCTTCGGCGGCCCGGCGGCGCAGCACGGCTGTGGAGTGGTGCGCAAGGTAGCGTTCCCGGGCCTGCTCGGGTGCGTCCGGGTCGAGCAGCATGCCGCGGTCTTCGGCCAGAAACAGCACCAGCAGCCGCTGGACGGTCCACAGCAGTGCCCGGTGAAGGTCCTGCGGGCTGTGGCGGTCCAGGAGGCCGGCGTTGGCCGGGTGCCGCAGCAGCCCGGTGCCCAGTGTCTCGACGGCCTTGCGGGCGCCGCCGCGCAGCCGGTGCCAGGGAGGGTCCTGGGGGTCCTCCGGTCCGTGGGGCCGGCTCATCGGTCGGGGCGCTCCTTGCAGGCGCGGGTGCGGCCAGCGGTGTGGAGCCTAGTACGCGCCCTGACCGCGCCGCCAGCCCGGCGCCCCGGGCCGTCACGTGTGGGGCTGCGGCGGGGCCAGCATCCGGTCGATGACGATGTGCAGGATGTCGCGGAAGAACTTCATGGCGTCCGGGTCATCGGCCTTGATCATGCCGCGTCCTCCCGGGGCCAGGATGCCCGTGCTCAGGAACCCGGAGACGCACCACAGCACGATTCCCAGCAGCCCGTAGGGGCCGATGTCGTCGGGCACCGCGCTCCGGATCTTGGGGGCGGCCAGGCGCAGCAGGGGCCGCAGGTAGAGGTCTTCGATCTCCGGGACGTCCGAGGCGTCCGACACCCACCGGTGCGTCCACAGCGCCAGGAAGTCCGGGTGCTCGGCGTAGAAGTCCAGGTAGGCGTCGGTGAACCGGTGAACCGCGTCGCGTCCGGGTTCGGCCTCCGCCAATGCCGCCCGTACCGCGGCGTATTTCTCCTCGCAGCCGCGGTTGATGACCTGCAGATAAAGTTCGCGCTTGCCCCCGGTCAGCTCGACCACCGTCGCGGTGGGGACGCCCAGCGCGTCGGCGACGAGGTCCAGGGTGGTCATGTCATAGCCCAGCCCCGCGAACAGCCGCGTGGCGACCTGGTGGACCTGTTCGAGTGTGACTGCCTCCGGCATGCACATCACCTTAAGCGGGTATTCAGCTCTCTTCGGCGAAAAAACGGCATTTTTGGATCGATCATTTGCAAAATTCAGGTCAATCCATCGCCGGCGCATCGGCGCCGCACGCCGTGCAATTCTCCCAGGCAGATGCAGTAACGGTCGCCGAGTGGAGTTTTAGGTCAAAAGACCGTATTGATCCGGTCAAGGTCACGTTGCCCCGGTGCGGTGCGGCGGGCCAGAGTTGATCTTGCGTTCCGATGTGCGCATCGAGCCGATGGAGCCTTCGATGACCGAGATCAACACCGACGTCCCGCACTCCGCCCGGGTCTACGACTACTGGCTGGGCGGCAAGGACAACTACGAGGCCGACCGGGCGCTCGGGGACGCCATGGTGGCGGCCATCCCCACACTGCCCGCCATGGCCCGGGCCAACCGCGCGTTCATGGAACGCGCGGTGCGCCACCTGGCCGGCGAGGGCATCACCCAGTTCCTCGACATCGGCACCGGCATCCCCACCTCCCCCAACCTGCACGAGATCGCCCAGTCGATCGAGCCGGCCTCCCGGGTGGTCTACGTCGACAACGACCCGCTGGTGCTGGCCCACGCCCGCGCCCTGCTGGCCGGACACCCGGAGGGCAAGACCGCCTACATCCACGCCGACCTGACCGAGCCGCGCTCCATCCTGGACCACCCGTCGTTGGCCGAGACGCTGGACCTGGACCGGCCGGTGGCGCTGATGCTGGTGGCGATCCTGATGTACTTCACCGACGAGCAGAACCCGCGCGCCATGGTCGCCGAGCTGATGGACGCCCTGCCCTCCGGCAGCCGCCTGGTCATCTCCCACCCCACCGCCGACTTCGACCCCGACAGCGTGGCCCAGGCCGTCGAGGCCGCCACCTCCGCCGGCATCACCCTGGTGCCGCGCACCCGCGCCCAGGTGGAGGACCTGTTCGCCGGCCACGAGATCCTCGACCCCGGGGTGGTCCCGCTGGCCACCTGGCGCCCGGTCGAGCCGCCGGCCGACCCGCACGCGGTCTACTACTACGGCGGCATCGCCCGCAAACGCTGACCGGCCCGGCCCTGCGCCTGACCGCCGTGCGGTCTCGTGCAGCACGTGACCTGGGAGGCCGAAGCCAAACCATCGGCGATCACAACGCCTCCCCGCCCCGGTTTGGGGAACGGCACGGGAAAAGCTCAGCGACCTTGCTTCGGAGCGATATGCGGGTGGGGTGCTCGGTGCGCACCCCGCCCGCAGGGCGTCAGGGGCGGCCGGGCAGCCGCCGGATGATGAGGGGCGGTCCGGGTCGAGCAATTGCTCCTCGAACACTATGGACGCCCGGCCAAGGACTTCATCTTCGGAAAAACGACATAACCTTCTACGCGCTGCCCCGATTTGAGATCGGCGAACTCGAGCGAAGCGGAACCGGCCCGCTCATGCTTCGTGCCATCTGCTTCCACCAGGAAGAAGCCACCAGGACCGATATGAAACGAATTCCCCTCGTGGCTCTTCACCTCGATACGAAATCCGATCTCATCGGACCTCCTTACGAATGCCGACTCTCCTTCACTCCCCCTTTCCCATACGGTGGGGAACCGTCGAAGGACGGGGAGCACCCTCTGGCCATCGGCAAACGCAAGCTCAAGAAAGTCGCCCTGCGCCACCCATAGGGGCCGAGGTCGCCCACGAGGCGCACATGCGCCCTGCGCCACCCATAGGGGCCGAGGTCGCCCACGAGGCGCACATGCTCTGCCACCACCACGGGCTGGCCAATCCGGTACACGCCTGGCTGCTGGGCGAGCTGCTGCACTACCTGCGTCAAAGAAACGCCGGCCGCCACGGCTTCCAGGACATGGGACCGGCCTGGGTCCCGGTGCGCAACGCCGTCACCGCCGGCGCTCTGCGGATCGGCGACAAACGCGCCCTGCAGGTCGCCGAAAGCTGGGAGAAACCGATCCGCCAGCCATGCCTGAGCTGGGGGTGAACGTGGCCCCGGTCGTGCGGAAACGACGCACCGACGATGCGGCCGTCCGCCGGATGCAGACCGTGGCGTCCCTGGCCGAAAAAGGACGGATGGGTGCCGACATCCGCATCCCCACCGCCCCCAACCCCATCCGGATCGAGGCCGATCTGCGCACCGGGCAGATCGAAACCACCGTCGAGGTCCCGGCCGCCGAACGCGCCCGCCCCCTGTCTCGCGTGCAGTGGCTGCTGCGCCGGCTGGCCGAGGCCCCGCCGGAGTTGCGCATCGAGGCGCTCACCCCCGGATGTAACACCGGCCCCTGCGAACTGCTCGGCGCCTCCCGGACCGAACCCGGCCTGCTCGTCCCCGACGAGGGAAACATCTCCTCCTTCCGCCTCACCCTCGCCACCGGCATGGGCTCCAAACGCGGAGCCGAAGAAACCGGATTCATCCGCAGCGTCGACATCGCCATGGACCGCTTCCAGCAGACAGTCCTGCGGGCATTCAAGATCACCGCCGCTGCGGGCGCCTGAGGTTCTTCCGGCGAGATGAGGCGGCGGCCGCACCGTGCCGCCTCCCATCAGGGCGAAGGCACCGCCCGGCCCGCTCGTGGACGGCTCGCGCACCGCCCGGCCCGCCCCGGTGAGCCCGGAGCGGCTGCCGTCGTTCAAGCGCCTGCCCGGCCCGCCGCCCCGCACCGGCCGCCGAGGCGACCCGGCCGGCTCGAAAGCCTTCCCGGCTTCGCTGTCCGGGGTGACCGCAGGCGTCCTCGCCCCGGACGAGCCGTCGCCGCTTCGGCCTCCTGCCATTCGGCTGCCGCGAGCGGACCGCGCCCCTGTTCATCACCGGGCATCGCCCGGCCGGCGGGTGCAGGACCGCCGAGTGCTATGCCGCGGTCTTCGGTATCGACGCCGTGAACGTACCGGAATGCGCCCGAATCGGCCGAGGAGGGGACTGAGCACGAAAATCACCGCGAAATCTTCCTCGGCCATCCCTTTCCGCAAGCGCCATGCGGCGTTTCATGACGTAGAGAGCCAGACGGTAAATACACACCGCCACGACCCGATATTCCCTGAACCATCATCCAAAAATACCCCATTCAAGGCATCGCCGGATCATTTACTCAAACAAAATTCACCCTTGGTTGCCAATTGCACTGTTCCCCCATAGCGTCAGGAACGTCATACGCTACCCGAAAGCACCACAAGGAGGCGGAGGATGGAGACGAGATGGCGTAAGGCCACCCGGAAAAGCATTGCCGCAGCGGCGTTAATGCTGCTCACGCTGGGGGTGTTCCCGAACGGCAAGGCGGTGGCCGATGTCCAGCAGCAAAGGCGCCTAGAGGGCACCATCACGGTCACGACCAACGACTATGAGACGTTCGGCTCCGACCAGCGCTGCAGCCACACGGTCCGGATGTCGATCGTCGTCAGCCCCAGCACCAGGGGATTCCGCACCACGACGACATGCGGTGGCGAAATCCGCACAGAGCTCCTCCACTACTACCGAACCGACGCCCGGGGCGTCATCTCGGTGTGGGGGACCGTCTACTTCTACGAGGGCGACTCGGTGAACACCAACGACCTGGACGGCACCACGACCTACTCGTTCCAGATCCAGCCGGGCTGGCGGGTCACGCGCAACGTGCACGTCTGGAACGTCGCCGAGAACGAGCGCCGGGACTGGTCGACGATCAGATTCGACGTGGCCAACAGGGCCGTCTAAGTAACCTGGCTCTCTGATTCCTCACGCGCCATTACCGCCCGTCGCGGCATGTGCTGAGGTCTCCTCATATGCCCGCGGGCGGTAATGCCATGCTCTCGTCTCCTTTCACCGGCCACCGGACGACGGTCATGCTCACGGCGCCGGCCGAGCTTGGAGCCACCAGTCGGACAATCCCGCTTGAGGTTCTTCCAACATCCTGCGGCCGGTGCCTCAAAGAGCCGCTTCAGTGAGCACCGGTTCGGTGAGCGGGCGGCGATCTGCAGGCCCGACGGCGGCACCCGCCAGGTCGCGCGCCAGGCGGGTGATCTGGGCGCGCAGTTGCGGAATGGGGACGTCCAGGTTGAGGGCGGTCTCGGTGAGCTGGATGTCCTCGGCTCCTGAGATCCGGTGGGTCTGCGGGGCGTTCGGGCCTTGGGCGTAGACCAGGTAGCCGCGCCGGGTCTGGAAGGCGGTGCAATAGGCGAGCACCTGGTAGAGGTGCTCCTGCCGTTTGCTGAGCTCCTTTTGGAAGGTGTACTTGGCGTCCAGGACGGCGCCGGGCGGGCCGGCCGGGGTGTAGTAGACCAGGTCGGGTTTGAGCTGGATGCGCCGGTCGTGGTCGAGGTGGCGGCTTTCGTCCTGGAGTTCGGTCCGTCCGCCGTAAGGGCGCAGCGCCTCTTGCAGCGCCCGGGTGAGGAAGTCCTCGAAGACCTTCCACATCGTCAGCAGCAGGCCGTCCACCCGCACCACGGTGCCGTCCTCGTGCTCATAAGAGCCGGAGCGCAAGATGAGTTCGGCCAGGCGGAGGGCGGTGCGGTAGCGGGCGTTGAGACGGGAGGGGGTCCAGCGCGGCAGCAGCGTCCCGTGGGTGTGCGGGCGCACGCCGTCCAGCCGCAGGATCAGCCGCCGCAGCATCGAGCGGGTGGCGGGGTGCACCCCGGGCAGGCACAGCA
>NZ_MOYN02000015.1:0-384523 GCF_001896795.1 Thermomonospora sp. CIF 1 | reverse complement strand
GGGTCGAGCGCCGGAGCCGGTGTCGCCGTTTTCGGCGTCCCGATGCCGACGGCCGGTCTCGGTTCTTCGGCAAGACATCCGGTGGTCAGTCCCGCGGCCACCACGACGGCCGCCATCCGGAAAAGATCACCGGCACAGAGTAGCGACCCACGCCCGGCGTCCGGCCCGGCATGCACGGAGGCCGTCTCCCAGACCCGTCCCCGCCCACAGGGCGCTACGGAGAGCGACACGACCCTCACATGAGATCACACAAAGTTTGCATTGCTCGTTCTCTTGAATCATTCGTGTTTTTGAGGTTAGCTTGGGTGCCATGACAGCGTCCCGGAGCTCGGCGGTGGCCGAGGAGCTGCGCGAAGCCGGCCTGCGGGTGACGGCCGGGCGGATCGCGCTGCTGCAGACCGTCCGGGACGGCGACCACCTCGGCGCCGAGGCGATCGCCGACGGAGTGCGCGGTCGCATCGGGCACGTCTCCCTGCAGACCGTCTACGAGGGGCTGCAGGCGCTCGTGGCGGCGGGGCTGGTGCGCCGCCTGGAACCGGGTGGGTGGCCGGCCCGGTTCGACGGGCGCGTCGGGGACGGTCACCACCACCTGGTGTGCCGGGCGTGCGGGGCCCTCGCCGACGTGGACCGCCTCGCCGGGCGGGCGTCCTGCCTGACCGCCGCCGAAGACCACGGCTTTTCGATCGAGGAGGCCGAGGTCTTCTTCTGGGGCCTGTGCCCCGCCTGCTCTCCCGCTCGAGGCTCCTGACCCACCCCTGGTTCGACCTGGAAGGACTCACATGTCGCAGACCAACGAGTCAGCCGCATACGACACCAACACCGAGACCGCGGCCCAGGCCGGCGGCTGCCCGGTCGCGCACGACCGCGCCCTGCACCCCACCCAGGGCGGTGACAACCGCCAGTGGTGGCCCAACCGGCTGAACCTGAAGATCCTGGCCAAGCACCACCCGGCGGGCAACCCCCTGGATGAGGACTTCGACTACGCCAAGGCCTTCGAAAGCCTGGACCTGGCCGCCGTCAAGCGGGACATCGCCGAGGTGCTGACCACCTCGCAGGACTGGTGGCCGGCCGACTTCGGCCACTACGGGCCGTTCATCATCCGCATGGCCTGGCACAGCGCCGGCACCTACCGCATCCACGACGGCCGCGGCGGCGCCGGCACCGGCCAGCAGCGCTTCGCCCCGCTCAACAGCTGGCCCGACAACGCCAACCTGGACAAGGCCCGCCGCCTGCTGTGGCCGGTCAAGAAGAAGTACGGCCAGAAGATCTCCTGGGCCGACCTGATGATCCTGGCCGGCAACGTGGCCCTGGAGAGCATGGGGCTGAAGACCTTCGGCTTCGGCGGCGGCCGCGAGGACGTGTGGGAGCCGGAGGACGACGTCTACTGGGGCCCGGAGACCACCTGGCTGGGCGACAAGCGCTACAGCGGCGACCGGGAGCTGGAAAAGCCGCTGGCCGCCGTGCAGATGGGCCTGATCTACGTCAACCCCGAGGGCCCCAACGGCAACCCCGACCCGGTGGCGGCGGGCCGCGACATCCGCGAGACCTTCCGCCGCATGGGGATGAACGACGAGGAGACCGTGGCGCTGATCGCCGGCGGTCACACCTTCGGCAAGACCCACGGCGCCGGCCCGGCCGACCACGTCGGCCCCGAGCCGGAGGCCGCGCCCATCGAGGAGATGGGCCTGGGCTGGAAGAGCACCTACAAGAGCGGCAAGGGCCCCGACACCATCACCAGCGGCCTGGAGGGCACCTGGACGCCCACCCCGACCAAGTGGGACAACTGGTTCTTTGAGAACCTGTTCCGCTACGAGTGGGAGCTGACCAAGAGCCCGGCGGGCGCCTACCAGTGGCGTCCCAAGGACGGCGCGGCCGCCGGCACCGTCCCCGACGCCCACGACCCGACCAAGACGCACCAGCCGACGATGCTCACCACGGACCTGGCGCTGCGGTTCGACCCGATCTACGAGCCGATCGCCCGCCGGTTCTGGCAGAACCCCGAGGAGTTCGCCGACGCCTTCGCCCGCGCCTGGTTCAAGCTGACCCACCGCGACATGGGCCCGGTCACCCGCTACCTGGGCCCGGAGGTGCCGTCGGAGACGCTGATCTGGCAGGACCCGATTCCGGAGCGGGACCACGAGCTGGTGGACGCCGCCGACATCGCCGCCCTGAAGGAGCAGATCCTCTCCTCGGGCCTGACGGTCTCCGAGCTGGTGTACACCGCCTGGTCGGCGGCCTCCACCTTCCGCGGCAGCGACAAGCGCGGCGGCGCCAACGGCGCGCGCATCCGCCTGGAGCCGCAGAACTCCTGGGAGGTCAACCAGCCCGAGCAGCTGGCGAGGGTGCTGGGCGTGCTGGAGGGCATCCAGCAGTCCTTCAACTCCGCCCAGAGCGGCGGCAAGCGCGTCTCGCTGGCCGACCTGATCGTGCTGGGCGGCTGCGCGGCGGTGGAGAAGGCCGCCAAGGACGCCGGGTTCGACATCGAGGTGCCCTTCACCCCCGGCCGCATGGACGCCCTGCAGGAGCAGACCGACGTGGAGTCGTTCGCGGTGCTGGAGCCGACCGCCGACGGGTTCCGCAACTACCTGGGCAAGGGCCACACCCTGCCGGCCGAGTACCTGCTGGTGGACAAGGCCAACCTGCTCACCCTGAGCGCTCCGGAGATGACGGTCCTGGTCGGCGGGCTGCGCGTGCTGGGCGCCAACTACAAGGGCTCTGAGCTGGGCGTCCTGACCGACCGGCCCGGCAAGCTGACCAACGACTTCTTCGTGAACCTGCTGGACATGGGCATCACGTGGCAGCCGACCTCGGAGGAGGCCCAGACCTTCGAGGGCAGGGACGCCAGCGGCCAGGTCAAGTGGACCGCCAGCCGGGTGGACCTGATCTTCGGTTCCAACTCCGAGCTGCGCGCCCTGGCCGAGGTCTACGCCGGCGACGACGCCAAGGAGAAGTTCGTGCGCGACTTCGTCGCCGCCTGGGACAAGGTGATGAACCTCGACCGGTTCGACCTGGGCCGGCGCTGACCCCGCCGCTTTCCGGCCCCGCCGTCCGTCCCGGGCGGCGGGGCCGCCCTCGTTTCCGGAAGTGTCCGTCCCTCCTGATGATTCGGCGCCGAGCCGCGGCGCGGGGAGGGCTGAGATGCCGCGGGTCGCACCGCTGCCGCCCGGGGTCCGGCACAGATCGCCGGGTACCGGCGGGCAGGGAGCGGTCTCCTTGGGACGCGCCCCGGCGGCACGCCCGTCGCAGTGACGGTATTGAACGTCCATCAGGACGGGGAGGCCCTGGCGAGGGCGCTGTTCGCCCGGGAAGTCCGGGCGGCCCGGCGGGTGGCATCGCCGGGGCTTTGTGGCACCACGCTGCAAAGCGCTAGGCCCGGCACACTGCGAGCAGGACCGGCCGAGGCCACCGGGAGCCGTTCAGCGCCCCGATAGGGCCGGGCGGAAGAGCATGGTGCGGGTCTTCAGCCGAGCTGCTCGGCCAGGGCGACGATGATGTTCTCGGGGCCGCGGACGTAGCAGAGCCGGTAGCTGTCTTCGTAGCGCTCCAGGCCGCCGATGAGTTCGGCGCCGTGAGCGCGCAGGCGGGCCAAGACGTCCTCGATGTCTTCGACGGCGAACATGATGCTGCGCAGGCCCAAAGTGTTCGCCGGAGCGCGCTCCGGCTCGGCGGCGATCGCCGCCGGGGCGTGGAACTTGGTCAGCTCCACCCGGCCCCGGCCGTCCGGGGTCCGCATCATCGTGATGTCGGCCCGGACGCCCTCCAGCCCGCACACGGAGTCCACCCAGCGGCCCTCGACCGCCGCCCGCCCCTCGACCTCCATGCCGAGCTCGGCGAAGAACGCCGTGGCCGAGGCGAGGTCATCGACGACGACGCTGACGTGGTCCATCCGCTGGATCGTCACTCTTCCGAGCTTACGCCCGATGTTTTGATACCTCGACAAGGATTCGGGTCAGCGACCCGGCACCGAGGGAGTTCACCTGGGGCGGGGATGACGGCCCTCCGGCAGACAGGTGCCCCGGGATCTGAGCGGCCGATCCCCATGGAAATAAAGGTGCGCCTCCCCGCGGATCAGATGTCGGTGATGTCGCCGCCGTCGACGATCCGGTGGCCCAGGGGGACCAGCGAGATGGGGATCATCTTGAAGTTGGCGATGCCGAACGGGATGCCGATGATCGTCAGGCACAGCAGCGCCCCGGTGACCAGGTGGGCCAGTGCCAGCTCCCAGCCGACGAGGATGATCCAGATGATGTTGCCGATCAGGGAGGGCACGCCCGCGCCCGGTTTGCGCACGATCCTGCGGCCGAACGGCCACAGCGCGTACCCGGCGATCCGGAACGAGGCGATGCCGAAGGGAATCGTGATGATGAGGAGGCAGCAGACGATGCCCGCAACGGCATAGCCCAGGGCCAGCCAGATGCCGGAGAGCACCAGCCACAGAACATTCAAGATCGTTCTCATAAAAGCAGCCTAGTGGCGCCCGGGCCGTGCCTCGGCGGTCAGCACCCCGGGGCCTTGGCGGGGTACGGGAATTCGATCTCAGGGATCTGAGCGGCGTGTTCTCGCCGCGCCTTTTCATCGCCTCCTCTCCACAGGCCGCACGCGGGCGCGCCGCAGCCGGGAACGACGCCGTGACCTGAACCGCCACGGCACCAGGCTCCCGCCGCCGGCGCTCAAGGTCATGCGCCGGCGAGGGTTCATCGGCGGCCCCGGCTTCTGATCTCCTGCTACTGCGAGGCGGTCAGACCTGCGTAAGTGCGGCATCCGGCGGGGTCGCCGGGCGGGTTCCAGGCGCGCAGGATCCCTGTGAAGTTGGACCAGCGCCAGGTCTCCGGTCCTTTTTCGGCCAGGAGCCGCACGACCCGCTGCTGCCGCTCGGTCAGTTCCGCGAACGGCGGCCGCGGCCGGGGCGGGTCTTGGAGGAAGGCCATCCGCAGGGCCGGCACGATCATCGCGCAGGCTTCGAGCTGGGAGGCTCGCGCCAGGCATTCCAGCATGGCGTCCACGGCCTGCTCAGGCAGCCGGTCGCCCAGCCTGGCCAGGGACAGCGCGGCGTAAGTGCGCCGGTCGTCCCGGAACGGCGGGCAGGCGGCGTCCTGCGCAGGGCCGGTGAGCGCGGCGACGAGCGCGGTGATCACCTTCGGGTCGCCGTGGTCCATCCGGGCCAGGGACAGCGCGGCGGCCCAGCGCAGCAGCGGATCAGGCCCGTCCAGGTGCTCGCGCAGCCGCGGGATGAGGCCGGTGCCCGACAGCAGCGCGATGGAGATGAACGCCTTGGCCAGGACCTCGGGGACGGTCTCCCGGGCGAGCGGCGCCTCCAGCGCGGTCAGCGAGCCGGCGGCCTCTTCGGGGAAGAAGCCCAGCAGGTAGGCGGTGGCGGTGCGCAGGTACGGGTCGGCTGCGGTCGGCAGGGTGCGCAGCCGGGGAAGCTCGGCCCGGGCGGCGTCGCAGGCGGCCAGTTCCGCCTCCATGCAGCGCAACGCCTCCGCATGGTCGTACATGTCGCGCCGCATCTGCCGGACTCGCCGCTCGCCCTCGCCGCAGGCCTGCCGGGCCCACTGGTCGAGTTCGCGCATCTTCTCGGCGGGGTCGACGGTGCGGGCCTTTTCGACCTCGGCCCGCCAGGCGGTGATGTCCATGCCGTCCGGCGGCAGGCCCTCGTCGTGCCCGGCCGCCAGCGCGCAGAGCAGGTGCACGATGTCGCCCCGGCGCGGGGTCGCCGGGTCCAGGGCCGGCCGCGCCAGGAACGGGACGGCATGGGCGGTCGCCTCATACCGGGTGCCCTGGTGGAAGATGTTGCCGTACAGCTAGTGGATGGCGTGCTCACGCTCTTTGAGAGGGGGAACGCAACGCCCGCAGCAGGTCCGGGACGTCGGCCGCGGGGCCGTAGGCGTGCTCCAGTTCCTCCCAGCGGATCTCCTCCAGCCCGGCCAGCACGTCACGCTCGCGCGTGGCGTGCAGTCTGGCATTCACCACCGACATCGCCGCCCCCGCCGGAGGCGGCGCCGCAGAAGGGGCCTACGGCAAGAGGGAGTCCCGCTGGGAGGACGTGAGATAGCACACAACCGCTACGGAAAGTGCCCGGGCGATCACCGTTTAAGCGCGCAAAAGCGCAGGTCACAGGCCCTCCCCGAGTTCTTTCACAAAATGGACTCCCAAAGGGGGGACTGAATTTTGCTTAATGAATGTGCTAAGAAGCCTCTCAAGTCCAGCAGAGGGGGCAACGGCCGCCGCAGCGGGCAGGAGGCTGCGGCGGGGTAAGGGTCTTGATAACGGGCGGGCCATTGTGTTCGCCCCCGGCAGGAGCGTGGAAATAGGCATTCACCGTTCCGGGCCGGCAGGCACCGGATCGGCCGGTGGTGCCTGCGCGCGGAGAGGACCTCATGGGCATGTCGGAAGCGGCGGTGACCGAACAGGTGATCGACACCGAGCGGTACCGGCTGACCGATCCGGAAAGCGAGCAGTGGCGGGCGACGGTGCAGCGGGTGCGGCGGGAACTGGCCGAGTCCGGGTGCAGCGTGCTGCCCGGTTTCATCCGGCCCGAGCTGCACGAGACGCTGCGAGCCGAATGCGCTCAGATCGCCCCGCTGGCCCATTACGACATCGAGACCGTCAACGCCTACAACATCGCCTTGGACACCCCGCTGCCGGAAGACCACCCGGGGCGGATCACCTTCCAGCGCGGCAACGCCTTTGTGGCGCGCGATCAGATTCCCGCCGACTTCATCATTCACCGGCTTTATTCCTACGAGCCGTTCCAGCGTTTCATCGCCGACTGCTTCGGGATGCCACAGGTATACGAGATGGCCGACCCGCTGGCCGGGTTGTGCCTGAACGTCATCAAGCCGGGCCTGGAGCACCCCTGGCACTTCGACACCAACGAGTTCACCGTCAGCATGCTCACCCAGCGCCCCGACGACGGCGGCGTCTTCGAGTACTGCCCGGGCATCCGGTCGGTCCACGATGAGAACTTCGACGCGGTGCGCGATGTGCTGACCGGGCGCGGCGAGCACCTGATCCGCCGCCTGGAGCTGCGGCCGGGCGACCTGCAGCTGTTCAAGGGCCGCTACGCGCTGCACCGGGTGAGCACCGTGCAGGGGCGGACGGCCCGCCACACCGCGATCTTCGCCTACACCGAACGGCCCGGGGTCATCGGCAGCGTGGCGCGCACCAAGCAGCTCTTCGGGCGGGTGCTGCCAGAGCACCTGGCGGCCCAGGAGCAGGCCGTACGGGTCGACCGGCTGCTGGACTGACGCCCTTTTCGACACGCCGCCCCCACCTGCGGGAAACGGCGTTCCGAAAAGGTGCGTCAAGGCCGCCGCAGAGCGTCCCCCCGGGCCGCGGCCGTGCGCCAAGCCCCGCCGCCCCACCCCGTCACCCGAGGAAGGAACGCGGCCCCGTGCGTGCCGACACCACAGGGAAGATCTCGCTCGACCACATCTACACCCAGCCCGACCCCCGTCCCTACTTCACCACCCTGCGCGACCTCGACTACCACATCCCCACCCACGCCAAGCCCCACTTCAGCCGGCTCATCGACGAGTACCGGCGCGCACGGGGCGTCTCCAGGCCCACGGTTTTGGACATCGGCTGCTCCTACGGCATCAACGCGGTGCTGCTGAGATGCGACACCACCATGGAGGAGCTGTACGAGCGCTACTGCGACCCGCAGGCCCTGGCGCTCAGCCGCGGCGAGCTGCAGGCCCGCGACCGGGACCTGATGCGCCTGCGCGGGCGCCGCACCAGCCCGCGTTTCGTCGGCCTGGACAGCTCCCACCAGGCCCTGTCATATGCGCTCGGAGCCGGGTTCATCGACGGCGCGGTGCACGCCGACCTGGAGCGCACCACCGCCACCGACCGGCAGCGCGCCCAGCTCGCCGAGGCCGACCTGGTGATCTCCACCGGCTGCCTGGGCTATGTCGGCGAGCGGACCCTCTGGCAGGTGGCCACCGCCCGCGACGAGCACAGGCCGTGGATGGCGCACTTCGTGCTGCGCATGTTCCCCTTCGAGCCCATCGCCGAGCGCCTGGCCGAGGCCGGCTACCGCACCGTCCGCCACGAAGGGCTGTTCCGGCAGCGGCGTTTCGCCACCGCCGCAGAACAGGAGTCGGTGCTGCAGAGGCTGGCGGAGGTGGGCGTGGACTCCCGCGGTCTGGAGGAGGAGGGCTGGTTCTACGCCCAGCTGTACCTGTCCCGTCCCGCGGACTGAACCCCTCTTTTTGGAAATCACCGGGGCACCGAGGCCAGGGGGCCGAGGTGCCCCGGATCGTCCCGTACACACTCAAAGGAACGAAGTGAACGACACTCTTTCCACATCGACCTTCGGCAACGAAGACCGCCTGCCGAGGGTGCCGCTGCCCACCCTGGAGGAGACCTGCGAAAGGTTCATCGAGTGGTGCGCGCCGCTGCTGACCGAAGAGGAGCTGGCCGCCACCAAGGCCGAGCTGGAGGCGTTCGCGTCCGGCCCCGGCCCGATCCTGCACGCCGAGCTTGAGCGCTTCAACGCCGCCGAGGGCGTGCACAGCTGGCTGGACGAGTTCTGGCCGTCGCGGTACCTGGGGCGGCGCGACCGCATCGCGCTGAACGCCAACTTCATCTTCCTGTTCAAAGACGCCGGCCTGCCGCAGGTGGAGCGGGCCGCCGCGCTCATCGCCGCCGCGGTGGACTACAAGCTGCTGCTGGACGAAGAGCGCATCCCGCCGGCGGTGCAGCGGGGCCGGCCGCTGTCGATGGTGCAGAACAAGTTCCTGTTCTCCACCACCCGCATCCCCGGCGTCGAGCAGGACACCGTGCGCGCCCCCTACAGCGACGAGCACCCCGGCCCGTCCCGGGCCCGGCACATCCTGGTGTTCTTCCGGGGCAACATGTTCCGCATGGAGGTGCTGGGGGCCGAGGGCCGCCCGCACACCCTGGAGGAGCTGGCGGCCGGGCTGCAGGAGATCATGAAGGCCGGTCCCCCCGCCGACGAGCCGGTCGGCCCGCTGACCACCAAGGCGCGGGCCGAGTGGGCCGCCTCCCGGCAGGCGCTGCTGGCCGCCGACCCGCGCAACGCCGAGGCGCTGGAGGAGGTCGAGACGGCGCTGTTCTGCGTGTGCCTGGAGGAGCTGGTCCCGGCGGACGCCCTGGAGGCCTGCGACCAGCTGCTGCACGGCAACAGCGCCAACCGGTGGTTCGACAAGTCGGTGTCCCTGATCGTCTTCGGGGACGGCAGCGCCGGCATCAACGTCGAGCACTGCGGCCTGGACGGCACCACCATCCTCAGCTTCGTGGACGCGATGCTGGAGACCTCCCCCGAGGAGCACTCCCGCCGCTCCGGCGCCCGTCCCCAGGGCACGCCCGCCATCCGGCCGATCGAGTTCGTCCTCACCGACGACCTGCGGGCCGACATCCGCGCCGCCGCCGCGTCCTTCGCCGACTACGCCGCCAACACCGTCGGGAAGACCATCTCGCTGGACTTCGGCAGCGACCGGATCAAGCAGCTGAAGATGTCGCCGGACGCGTTCGTGCAGATGGCCTACCAGCTGGCGCACAAGCGGGCCAAGGGGTTCGTCGGCGCCACCTACGAGTCGATCGCCACCCGCCAGTACCACTACGGGCGCACCGAGGCGATGCGCGTGGTCACCCCCGAGGTGCTGCGTTTTGTGGAGGTCATGGACGACCCCGCCGCCGACGCCGCCGCCCGCCGGGCCGCCTTCCGGGCCGCCGCCGAAAAGCACGTTGCGCGGGCCAAGGAGTGCCAGGCCGGGCAGGCGCCCGAGCAGCACCTGTGGGAGCTGCAGCTGATCGCCAAGCGGCGCGGGGAGCAACTGGGGGTGACCGGGCCGCTGCCGCTGTATGAGACGCCCGGCTGGATCAAGATGCGCGACGACTACCTGAGCACCAGCTCGGCGCCGTCGGTCAACATCCAGTACTTCGGGTTCGGCTCCACCAGCCCGCACTGCATCGGCGTGGCCTACGTGCTGCTGCCCGACCGCTTCAACCTCTACCTGAGCACGCCGCGTCCGGTGGCCGAGCAGATGCACGCCTTCGCCGACCATCTGACGAAGGCGGTGCGCGAGCTGGAGGACCTGCTGGCGAGCGAGCAGGCGAGCTGAGATCCGCGCCCGGGCGGAAAAAATCCCGGGCCGCGGACGCGCCCTCGATCACGTCCACGGCCCGGGAGACCCGGCTCACCGGACGGTCATCCGGGAGGTGTCACGCAGGACCGGCTGCCGGGCCCGACCTTCCCATGGCATCCACCGGAGAGGCACATGACGATCCGCCCGAGGACCGGGGCCTTCGTCTTGGCGACGCTGAGTCTTGCGGCTGGGGTGAGCCGTCTCGTCTCTTACCGGCCCCCGGGCGGGGGTTCCCTGTGGTCCCTTCCGCCTCCAGCATGCCCCTCCGCCCCGGTCTTGTGCGGGGACGTTGGTCACCGCGCGGTGGGACCAAAGTCCCCATCCGCGCCGGGGATCGCGGGCCGGGTCCGCCTCGGTGTCCTCACCTCCGGCGGGTGCGTCTTGCCTGCTCATGGTGCCGCCGGATCACGCGTCGGCGTCCCGGGACGGCCCGCCGGTGCACAAGGAAGCGCCCGGTGATGGTCTCATGGCACTGTGATGCCTTATTTTCCCGATCTCAGTCCGTATGCCAACCGGCCGAGCCGCCCCGGTGACCGGCCGTTCGCGCGTCGCGTCGGCTGGCTCGGCGCCCGCCAGGAGTTCCCGGTCGGCCGGGTGCCGGCGCAGGCGGTGCGTTCGGTGCTGGCGATGGTCGGCCGCCGCCAGGTGGTCAACGTGGTGCGGAGCCAGGCGCGGTGCCCGCTGTGCCCTCCGGGCGGCTCCCATCCCGTCGTCATGCCGCTGGACGGGCAGGACGTCGTGCTGGGGGATGCGGAGATCGAGGTCACCGGGCGGGACGGCACCGTCTACCGGGCTCCCGACCTCATCGCCCACTACATGGACGCCCACTCTTACCGGCCGCCGCAGGCGTTCCTCGACGCGCTCTTGGCGGACGCCGACCGGGCCGGGTGAGCGGCAGCCGTCCGGTGAACCTTGTTCAACGCGACGTTCCCGCAGGTGGGGCCGGGGCCTCGGGGTCGGGGACGATGCCGCGACCTGGAACGCCCCAGTGCCGAACATCCTCGGGACTGCCGTTCCCGGCGTCTGAGGCCACGTGTTGAAAAGGCCCGGTGGTCACCGGTCCGGAGCCGGCGGACGCAACCGCTTGGGCAGGCCGGCGACGACCAGGTCATAGGACTGCCGGAGCAGCGCGAGAACCTCCTCCCGGCCCAGCGCGCCGTCCAGCACGATCGTGTTCCAGTGCCGTTTGTTGAGGTGGTAGCCGGGCAGCACGTGCTCGGGGTACTCGGCGCGCAACGCCAGCCCTTCCTCGGGAGGGAGCTTGACGCTGAGGCGGGGCGGGTCGGCGTTCTCGGCGAGGAGGGCGAACATCTTCCCGGCGACCTTGTAGACCCCGGCGGAGGGGCCGAAGGGGTATTCCCTGACGCCGCCCAGGACGTCCTCGCAGTAGCCGGTGACGGCCTCATACAGTTCCTCGCTCACCCCGCGATGCTCGCACACGGCGGTGACGAAACCGGCTTGCGGGATTTCACCCGGCGGCGGTCGCGTTCTGAGGATTCGGCATCATCCGGGCCGGCTGGGTAGCGTCAAGGCCATGCACCTTCACGTGGGATGCGCGATGTGGACCCATGCGCCGTGGCAGGGACGCTTCCTGCCGCAGCGGCTGCCCGCCGGAGAGCGGCTGCGCACCTACGCGACCTGGTGCAACGCGGTGGAGGGCAACACCACCTTCTATGCCACCCCCTCCCGCAGCACGGTGGAGTCCTGGGCGCGCCAGACCGACCCGTCCTTCCGCTTCGTGATCAAACTGCCCAAGACGATCACCCACGAGCGCCGCCTGCACGGCATCGAGGAGGACCTGCGCTCGTTCCTGACGGCCATGGAGCCGCTGGGGCGGCGCGTGCACGCCCTGTGGGTGCAGCTGCCCGGCTCGTTCACCCCCGCCGACCTGGGCGCCCTGGCGGCCTTCCTGCACCGCCTGCCCAAGGAGCACCGCTACGCCGTCGAGGTCCGCCACCGCGCCTTCTTCGAGGACGCCCGCTCCGCACGGTTGCTGGAGCAGGTGCTGTCGGGCGTCGGCGCCGAGTGGATCCCCTTCGACACCGTCGTGCTTTTCAGCAGCCCTCCCACCACCGCCGCCGAACGCGAATCCTGGACCAGAAAACCCCGCCTGCCGCGCCGCTCCCGCGCCCTCACCGACCGTCCCATCGTCCGCTACATCGGCCGGGACGACAGCGCCCGCACCATCGAGGGCTGGCAGCCGTGGATCACCACGGTCACCGACTGGCTCCGCGAGGGCCGCTCCCCCACCGTCTTCATCCACACCCCCGACAACACCGAGGCCCTGTCGCTGGCCCGCCGCTTCCACGACCAGGTACGCGCCCGCCTGCCGCAACTGGCCCCGCTCCCCGACCCGGCCCCGGCCGACCAGCAGCCGACTCTTTTCTGACCTCGCCGAAGAACACCGCGGCACCACGAAAATCCACCCGAAACAGCCGTGGAGCAGGCAACCTCGTGCCGGCCGGGAGTCGTGCAAGGAGCGTCCAGGATGTCGCCGCGTGCGGTCAGGTGGACGGTGGCAGCGGCGTGACGGAGACGCCGCCCTCCTGCTGCGGCTGTCGGTAGACGACGCACAATGCCGTGAGGCAGCCGATATCCGGCGCGTAACGGGTGAACGCACTGGTGAGCGTCCGAACCGGGTGAGTCCGGTTCCGGCCGGCGGGCATCGCGGCCCGGAGCGGTGAGCCTTGCTCCCGGCCGTGGCGTCCGGCCCGCCGTCCGCACAGGCGGCAGGCCGGAACTCTCAGCTCACGATGGCGCGGATGATCTCCCACACGGCGATGCCCAGGGCGGCGCCGCAGCCCAGCAGGCGCAGCACCGGCCAGGCGAGCAGGCGCCGCCCGGCCTGCGGGCGGCCGGAGGCGCCGGCTGCCGCCGGGGTCTTGGAGGGAGGGCGGGAGAGCCCGGGGGGACGTGCCGGGCCGGTGGGAACCTCCTTGGGAGGTTCCGCCGGCCTGGGCCGTGCGGCCACGAGGACGCCGGGAAGCGGGGCGGGGGCCGAAGTGCGGATGGCCGGTGGTCTGACGGGGGCGTCAAGGTAGCCGCGGACCGCGTCGAGGACCTCCCGACGGCGGATCTGGAGCACTCCGGCGACGTCGCCGGGAAGGTCGTCCCCGGTCCCGTCGATCATGACTCCCTCGATCATGTGCATCCGGCGGGTCGCCTCGTCGCGCACCCACTCCTCGGAGCGGCCCACGTCCCGTCCGGCGATGGGGACGTAACGGAACACGACCGTCATCGGTCCCTCACCGCCGGGCAGGTGCAGCTCGCGGATCAGCGGCTCGCTGGTCACTTCCAGCCCGGGGGTGGCGGTGCGCACCAGCAGCCGCTCGCCGCGGGCGTCCTTGCCGGCGCCGGTCAGCAGGACGTCGGGGACCAGCACCGGCCAGGTCTGGACGATGACGAATGGCCACATCCGGATCGAACTCCCGCCCATCACAGGCCTCCGCCGATGAGGAGGGAGGCGGGGTACTTCTCCTCAAAGGAGTGCAGCCGTGCCTCGAAGCTCTCCAGGGCCAGCTCCAACGCCGCCTCACGGGTTTCCACATCCCGCTGCTTGCGCTGGTGTTCCCGGTGCAAGTGCTCCAGCTCGCGCCCCACGGCCTTCCGCCGGCGTTCGATCAGATCCTCCAGCCAGGCGCGTGCCCCCGCGTAGGTGGTCCTGGTGGCCAGGCCGGTCTGCCCCATGATCCGGTCGACCAGCCGCCCCACAGGCCCTTCCAGCAGCTGCCGGCTCTGGTCGAGGAAGCCGGCCTGCTGCGCCAAGCGCGCCTCGCGGGCGGAATCCCAGGACGGTTCCAGGGACCTGGTCTCCTTCAGGGCCGCCCGGATCATGTCGGGGAGGATGGCCACGAACGGCACCTCCACATTGCAGGGGCTGATGGACTGGCCGGGAACCTTCTCGATGACGCCGCTCTCCGACAGGCGGGCGAACGGCCCGGTCACACTGACCGGGATCAGCCGGACCGGCGAGTTGTCGTGTTCCCTCCGATGCTCCAGAAAGCCCGGCATGAAGTGCTGGGCCAGCAGCTTCTCCCGGACCTCTTCCAGGGTGAACTCGCCGTCCAGCAGGTCCCACTTGGTGACCACGAAGTGCACCGGGCGCAACCCTTGCGGCCCGGGCTTCGCCAGGTGCCTGAGGACGAACGGCAGGTACTGGTCCAGCCAGAGCGCCATCAACGGGTCCCCCTGCAGCAGCCGCAGCATCTTCAAGCCGTCGATCAGCACGATGAAGACGTCGGCCGTGTCGATGAGGCGGTTCACCCGCTGCAGCTGCTCATCGTCCTCGTCTTCGGGGATGTGGCGGGGGTCGAGCATCTCCCCCGTGTAGTCGTGGTAGGTGGCCTTGAACAGTGGGAAAGAGCCGTGCCGGTTGGTCAGCACACAGTTGAACGACACCGATTCCACACCCCAGGGGGTCGGCGGGGGGAACTCCCGGCTGACGTCCAGAAGGTGCAGGTAGGTGTTGAAGAGCCGCCGGGCGTACCGTTCGCGGGTCTCCAAGGTCACGACGTTGTCGATGTTGGCGATCGACAGCTGCTGGTAGAGCCCGGCGAGGTAGACCGTTTTCCCCGCGCCCTGGGCGCCCAGCACCAGGATGCTGATGTCCATCGTTGCCCCCCTCCGCGCGGCAGGCGCCTAGGTCATATGGCGAAGAACCTTCCGCCGGCGCCAGCGTGGAGGAGTCGCCCGGCACGAATTCCATCACGTGATGGCTTTACCGGAAAAGACCGCCATTCGCCCGCGATGCCCGGTCTCCAAGGCCACGGGTGGGATACGGGTCAGTCCTGCTGGGAGCGGCGGGCGCGGTGGGTGCGGACCTTGTGGCGGTTGCCGCAGTTTTCCATGGAGCACCAGCGGCGGCGGCCGGGGCGTGAGGTGTCGACGTAGATCAGGTGGCAGTCGGCGGCGGCGCAGGTGCGGATGCGGTCGGCCAGCGGGCCGGTCAGCAGGTCCACGGCGTCGCGGGCGACGGTGGACAGCAGCTGGGTGCCGGTGGCGGGGGTCGCCCAGCGGCGGCGGCCGTCCGGGGTGATGGCCGGGGTCAGCGGTGGGTGGGCGGCGGCTTCGTTGAGGGTCGCCAGGTCGTCTGGGGCGGGGGGCTCGTCGCGGGTGCGGGCCAGGGCGATGCGGAAGAGGGCGTCGCGCAGTCTGCGGGCGTCGGCCACTTCCGAGTCGGTGATCTGCAGCTGGGGGGTCGGGGTCAGCCGGCAGCGTTCGGCCCAGGCGGCCAGGTCGGCGGGGGCGTGCAGGACCTCGTGGCGGCGGAAGGGGCCGGGGCCGCCGGTGGTCAGCAGTTCCAGGCAGAGTGCGCCGGGGTCGAAGCGGTAGACGGTCCCGGTGTGGGAGCGCAGCGGGATTCCGGGGGTTGCCGATGCGTCCATGTAACCAATATAAACGGTTACATGGCTTTGCATTGGAAACTGGTCATCGACTCCCGGAACGCGCCCGTGCTGGCGGACTTCTGGGCCGCCGCGCTGGAGTACGAGGTGGAGGACCCCAGCCCGCTGATCGAGCGGCTGCTGGCCTCCGGGCAGCTGAGCGAGGACGCCGTCACCGAGCACCGGGGGCGGCGCATCTTCCGCGGTTATGCGGCGATCCGGCACCCGGACGACCCGTTCGACGAGGTCAGCGGGATCGGGCTGGGGCGGCGGCTGCTGTTTCAGGACGTGCCCGAGGGCAAGACGGTCAAGAACCGCCTGCACATCGACGTGCACGCCGAGCCCGGCCGGACCGACGAGCTGGTGGAGCGCCTGGAGTCGCTGGGCGCCGCCCGCGTCCGCGAGGTCGACAAGGGACCGGCCGGACGGTGGTGGATCATGAAGGACCCCGAGGGCAACGAGTTCTGCGCCGCCTGACCGCCGGGAGACGGCCGCGGCGTCACGGTGGCCGCACGGGTGCGCGGCGACGTCCGCACCGTGCGGATCACCTCAAGGGCGCTACCGGCCGGCCCGCCATCCCCAGAAGATTTTCGACGGCGCGTCCCGGCGGCAGAGGGCTCAGTGCAGCTGCCAGAGGCGGACCGTCCGGTCGAGGCTTCCGGTGGCCAGCGTCATGCCCTCGGGGCCGAAGGCCACGGCGCGGACCGGGCCGGCATGGCCGGTGAGGGTGGCGGTGGGGGCGCCGTTGGCGCCGTCCCACAGGCGGGCGGTGCCGTCGTCGCCGCCGGTGGCCAGGGTGGCGCCGTCGGAGCGGAAGGCCACTGAACGAACCGGGCCGGCATGCCCCTTGAGCGGGGCGATGGTGTAGCGGGTGGCCAGGTCCCACAGCCGGGCGGTGCCGTCCTCTCCCCCGGTGGCCAGGGTGGTCCCGTCCGGGCGGAAGGCCACGGCGCGGACCGGGCCGCTGTGGCCTCTCAGCTCGGTGACGGTGCGGAAGGCGGCCGCGTCCCACAGCAGGACCCGCTCGTTGCGGACGGCCGCGGCCAGGCGCGCGCCGTCCGGGCTGAAGGCCAGTGCGCAGACTCCGCCCGCCGGTGCCTTGGGAGCGGCGACGGTGCGCAGGGCGGCGAGGTCCCAGACCTTGACGGCCCGGTTGCCGCCGCCGACGGCCAGGCGCGCGCCGTCCGGGCTGAAGGCCAGTGCGCTGACGCCGCCGGCGTGGCCTTTGAGGACGGTGACGAGCCGGTGGGCGGTCACGCTCCACAGCCGGACCACCTCATCGTCGCCGCCGGTGGCCAGCAGCCGGCCGTCGGGGCTGAAGGCGACCGCGCGGATTCCGGCGGGATGGTCTTCGAAGGCCGCCACGGCACGGCGGGTGCCCACCTCCCACAGCAGCGCCGCATCGCCTTCCCCGCCGGTGGCCAGCAGCCGGCCGTCCGGGCTGAAGACCGCCGCCAGGACCGGGACGGCGCAGGCGAGCGTGGCGGCGCAGGAGGCGCCGCTCGGAGGCCCGGGCCAGGACGGGTGACCGGGGACGAGGCCGCCGCGCATCCTGATCGGGGTGCTGGTGGTCTCGATGCGGTCGGCGCCGCGTCCCTCGTCCGCCGGCATCGGCGGGGAGGGCAGCCGCCAGGGGCGCCGCGCCGGGGAGAGCCGCGCCGGCCGCTCAGCGGGCCGGGGCTCCGGGACGGGGTCGGCGGGCGGGTCCGGCCGCCGACGGGCGGGCCCGGCCAGGGCGCCGACGACCCGATGCACCTCCTCGGCGGAGGCGGGACGGTCGTAGGGGTCCTTGGCCAGCAGCCGCCGCAGCAGGCGGTGCAGGTCGGCGGGGACGTCCGGGCGCCGTTCGGCCAGGTCGGGCGGGGGCTCCATGAGGTGCTGGCGCATCATGTCGACCATGGTCGGGCCGGGGAACGGGGGCCGTCCGGCCAGCAGGGCGTACAGGGTGCAGCCGAGGGAGTACAGGTCGCTGCGGGCGTCGGCGGAGCGGCCGGCGTACTGCTCGGGGGCCATGTAGGCGGGAGTGCCCAGTGCGCCGCCGGTGCCGGTCAGGCTGCTGCCGGCCCCGGCGTACCGGGAGAGCCCGAAGTCACAGATCTTCACTCCGCCTTCGGATAGTTCAACCAGGTTGGCGGGTTTGATGTCGCGGTGCACCACGCCTTTGCGATGGGCGTAGGCCAGTGCCTCCGCCACCGGGGCCATCAGCGAGGCCACCCGTGCGACGGGCAGCCCGCCGGGGTTATCGGCCAGCAGTTCGGCGAAATTTGTCCCTTCCAATAGTTCCATCACAAAGTAGGGATGGCCCTCGTGCTCGCCGATGTCGTGGACGACGGTGATTCCCGGGTGCTGGAGGGCCGCCGCGGTCCTGGCCTCCCGGCGCAGCCGCGCGGCCACCACCCGGTCGGAACTCAGATCGGCGTGCAGGATCTTGACGGCGACCCGGCGGCCCAGCTGGTGGTCGTCGGCCGACCACACCTCTCCCATGCCGCCCCGGCCCAGCCGCTCCACCAGCCGATACTTGCCACCGAGCAGCATTCCGCGCCGCACCGCACCGCCTTTCCGCCCTGGCCGCCGCAGTGATCGGCCCCCTCCGGCCGCGGCAGCATTCTTGCAGAAGCCGCCCCTTCCAACCGAATGCCGACTTTGATCATCGATTGCCGCTTGTGGCCGTAACATTCGTTGTATTCAACCCCATGTCATGACCATTTCGAACTGTATTCGAAAACAGCGGGCCGACCGAGGGCGGGAGTCCTTGTCGATCTTGTGGCGGACCTTTCCCGCCAGGTGAAGCACCCCGGGCCCGGTGGGAGGCGGCCGCGTGAGCCGCCCTCCTAGGCTTCGCACCTGTGGACCGAGCACTCAAAGCGGTCGATTCGACCCGATAGCCCGACATCTGTTGATTGCATTCACATGTACCTTGTGGTTGCCTATGCCCCACCGACAGCGGGCCGGCACGACACGCCCGCGACCAGCCCTCCCCCGACGAACGAAGGAGTCCCGTGCCCGTCCTGCCCTTGACCTCGCGCGACCCCGAGCGGATCGGCGGGCACCGGCTGGTGGGCCGGCTCGGCGAGGGCGGGCAAGGCGTGGTCTACCTGGCCGAGACCGAGACCGGCGAACGCGTGGCGATCAAACTGCTGCACGACCGGGCGCGGCTGGACGGCTTCCGCAAGGAGATCGCCGCCGCACGGCGGGTCTCGCCGTTCTGCACCGCGAGGATCCTCGGCGACGGGGAGGACGAGGGCGCCCCGTACGTGGTCACCGAGTACATCGACGGCCCGTCGCTGCGGGAGGCCGTCGAAAGCGACGGGCCGCTGACGGGACCGGCGCTGTACCGGCTGGCGGTCGGGACCGCCACCGCGCTGGCCGCCATTCACCAGGCCGGAGTGGTGCACCGCGACTTCAAGCCCGGCAACGTGCTGCTCGGCCCGGACGGGCCGCGGGTCATCGACTTCGGCATCGCCCGCGCCCTGGACGCCACCGTCACCGCCACCAGCACCGTGGTGGGCACCCCGTCCTACATGGCGCCCGAGCAGCTGGCCGGCGAGCCGGTGGGGCCGCGCGCCGACGTCTTCGCCTGGGGCGCCACGATCGCCTACGCCGCCAACGGCCGTCCGCCCTATGGGCAGGACACCATCCCGGCGGTGATGAACCGCATCATGACCGGCAGGCCCGACCTGGGCGCCCTGGCCGGCCCGCTGCGCGACCTGGTCGCCGACTGCCTGTCGCGGGACGCGGCCAAGCGCCCCGACAGCCGGGAGGTGCTGCTGCGCCTGCTGGAGCACACCGAAGGCCCCATCCCCGCCGCCCAGGCCCTGGAACAGGGCCGCGCCCTGGCCGCCGCCGACGATCAGGCCCTGGCCGACGAGCGCACCGCCCGCTGGACCACGCTGCGCCTGGACCGCCCGCCGTCCGGCCGCCGCCCGCCGCAGTGGGCCGTCCTCACCGGCGTCGCGGCGACCGTCGCCCTGCTGACCTTCACCGGCGGCGCCATCGCTCTCAACGGCGAGTCCGACCCGCGTGCTTCACACGCCATTGCCTCTCCGGCTCCTGCGTCCAGGCGGGATGCGCCGGGCGCCTCTCAGCCGAGTGCACAGCCCATCCGCTCGGCGCCTTCGTTCCCGCGGACCCCGACCGAGATCGCAGCCGCCGTCGAGCAGGCCATGGCGTCACGCCGAACCGCCGCTTTCAAAGCCGAAGGTCTGCTGTCTCAAAGCACCCACCATCTCAAAGCCACCGGACGCCTGCAATACCGCCCCGGTTCCGCCACCGACTACGACATGACCGTGTACAACGCCAACCCGGGCCTTGAAGACAGCTTCCCCACCCGCGTAGTCCTCGTCGGCACTTCTGGTTATGTGCCGGGGTACGGCCAGAGAATTCCCATCGATCCCAGCAGGACCGACCAAGGACATCCTCATCTCAACCTGGCCGTGGAAGCTCGCTTGCTGACTTCGCCATACAACATCACCACCCTGCTGAGGAACGCTTCAGAGCTCAAGCGGACCAGCGACGAAGGCACCCACACCTACCGAGGCAGCGCCTCTCCGGTAAAGCTGTCGTACGATGGCCCGATCGCTCCCTTCTACAAATTCTTTGCCGACCGCAGAGTCTTGATGACTTTCACTCTGACCGTCACCAATGAATTCCTTCCGGCACGACTCGATGTCGAATTTCGATTTCCTTTGGAAGGAACGTTCATCGGCGCCAGTTACTGGGCCGTTTACCAGGATTGGGGTCGTAGCGGCACCATCGTCAAGCCCTACTGAGCTTTCCGATGAGATATCTCGTCCCCGCTGAGGCGGCCCGGCCCCACAGGTTCGGCGCACTCAGGGTGCCGGGTCCGGGAGGCGTTCGGCGGTGGCCTGCAGGCGGGCGGCGGCGCCGGCGGTGACCGGTTCGCCGTGGCCGAAGCAGGCGATCTCGGCCTCCAGGGTCGCCAGGCGTTTGAAGGAGGCGGCGGCCTGGGCGGTGTCGAGGTTGAACACCCCCAGCATGACCGGGGTGTCCGGGTCGGGGTCGGCCGGGTCGCGGGCGGCCAGGTCCCCGGTGAACAGCACGCGCGGGCCGGGCAGGTAAAGCGCGATGCTGCCGTCGGTGTGGCCGGGCACCGCCACCACGCGCGCCCCGCCGCCGAAGTCGATGACGTCGCCGTCGTCCAGTTCGCGGTCCACCCGCACCGGGGCGGCGGTGGCGGCCGGCAGTTGCGCGTTGGCCCGTTCGAAGATGGGGCGTTCCCAGTCGGCCAGGTTGGGGGGCGGCTGGAGGCGCTCGCCGCGGAGGACGGGGGCCTCGGCCCGGTGGGCGAGCACGGTCACCTCGCCCCACGAGGCGATCTCGGCCGCTCCTCCGGCGTGGTCGACGTGCCCGTGGGTGAGCACCAGGCGCCGCACGTCCGCAGGGCGGTGTCCCAGGCGCCGGATCGCCTCTGCGATCATTTCCGCGGCGCCGGGCGCGCCGGAGTCGATCAGCGTCAGGCCGTCCGGGTCGCGCCACAGGTACACGTGCCCGACGGGGAATCGCAGGAAGGTCAGCTCAGGGGTCAGCTGCACGAGGTCCATACGGGCACGCTAAAAAGCCCGGCGGGCAGGGCGTAGAGGGCTACGCCCTCAGCGGATCGGCTCTGGGCGGAATCCGGCACGGACAAACAGATCATTTCCACAAAGTCCATGGTTGATTGAGTTCACGTGTGCTGTACTGTGCGTGTCGTCGTCGACCCTGGGGAGCCAACAGGATGAGCCACGATCGCTGGGCCGGTCACGCCGGGCTGCGGGGCGACCCCGCGGTGATCCGGCTGTCGGCGAGCCTGCTGGACCGCACCGACCGGCAGTGCGCCGACTTCGCCGCGCTCAAGGCCCGCACCGGGCTGTGGCCCCGGATCCGCGAGCGGCGGCGCCATCCCCCGCTGGAGACCTTCCCGCTCGGGCTGGTGATGCGGGCGCTGGACGCGGTGGAGTTCGACGGCCGGGACCTGCGGCAGGCCGCCGAAGAGGCCGTCGCCGCCAACCGCACCCCGGTGCACCCGGGGGTCGCCGTGTGGGTGTCGCACGCCTGCCGGGCCTACCTGCGGGCCGCCGAATGGATCACCGACGAGCTGGAGGCCGAGGGCATCGCGCTGGCGCCCGAGCGGCTGCCGCGGATCGTGCAGTCGGCCTCGGCGGCCGAGCTGCGGATGCTGACGGCCTGGGGCCGCTGGTACGGCTCCACGGACGGCACCGTCCGCGAGTTCCGGCGGCTGCGCATGAGCCGGGCGGGGGACGAGCACACCCCCTCCACCCTGGCGCTGGCGTTCGTGACCGCCGCCGGGCGGCGCGCGGTCGGCAACGTCTACCAGGACGTCCCGGTGGAGGTGATCGACGACGCCGACGCCCCCACCCGCATCCGGATCGTCGAGGTCACCCTGCTGGAGGGAGTGCCGCCGCGGGTGCTGCTGGACGACTCCCCCGAGCGGGTGCGGCGCGCCTACCTGGAGCGGGTCCGGCCGCTGGCCCAGGGCGTGGTGCTGGGCGGCGAGCGGCGGGCGGGCTCGGACTGCCTGGAGTGCAAGCTGCGCGCCCACTGCGAGGACCTGCCGCACGCACCCGGCCTGCTGGGGGCGGAGGAGGCGGGCACGCACCGGCGGACCTGGTCGGTCACCACCGGCCGCGACTATGCGGTCTGCCCGGCGCGGGCGCACATGCGGCAGCTCCACCTGCCCGCCGCCGCCCCCGGCGACGACTCGGCGGTGCGGCGCGGGCGCGCCGTGCACCGCTGGCTGGAGGCCGCGCACCGCAGGGGACGGCCGTGCTCACCCGGCGACCTGCCCGACCCCGACGCCGCCGAGCCCGGCCCGCTCGCCGCGGAGCTGACCGCCGAGGAATACCGCCAGGCCAGGCCGTACCTGCTGGCGCACCTGGCGACCTGCCCGCTGGCCGGGCCGGGCCGCATCGACCAGGTGCGGCCCGAACCGGTCGTGGCCGCCTTCGACCCGGTCGCCGACGTACTGGTGATCGCCCATCCCGACCTGCTGCGCCGAGTGGACGGCCGGCTGGTGTACCGGGAGCAGAAGACCACCACGGGCGCGCCGCCGTCGGGCACCCCGGAGGAGGTGTTCGCGCAGGTGCCCCAGCTGGCGCTGGCGGTGCTGCTGATCGCCCACGGCGTCTTCGGCGAACCGGAGGGCACCGTCGAACTGGAGGTGCTGACCCCCTCCCGGGCCCACCTGACCGCCTTCGACGCCGCCGACCCGCAGGTGCTGCAGGCCGCCCGCGGCCAGATCACCCGGATGGCCGGCCCGTGGCTGCACGACACCGAGTTCGCCGCCTCCCCCGGCCCCTGGTGCGAACGCTGCCCCACCGCCCAGTGGTGCCCCGCTCCCCGCACCCCCGCCGAAGACGGCCATGGCGGCCCCATCGAGGTGGACGGCGTCCTCATCGACCCCCGCACCGGCGAGGTCCTGGACGCCTCCGGCCCGCTCACCACCCGCGCCGCCGCCGTCTGCGCGTCTTTGAGCGACCCCGACCCCGACGAGGCCCCGCCGTTCTGACCGGCGGCGGGAGCAAAAGACGGAACGTCTCTCGGCCGGCACCGATGAAACCGACCGAGCGGCTCAGCCGGCGGGGCGCGCCGGCCCCGGGCGGGGTGCAGGGCCAGTCGTACCCGCCGGCCGGGATCTGCCCACGCCGTGATACGCCGAACTTAAAGGCGCAAAGCGGCGGGGGCGGCGTTCGCCGGGCGCCCACGTCACGGCCCTCGAAGCCCGGCTCCCCGGCCGGTTCGTCCGGGCACGGCATTAAGGCCGCCGGCTTCGACGTCCCGGCGGCCGGGTGCAGGTCAGTCGCCGGGGGCGGAAACGGGGCGGAGCGTGCCTTCGGCCAGGCCGTCGCCGATGAGCCTGGCCAGTTCGGCGCCCAGGTCGCCGGCCCGGCGCAACCCGGCCACGATCTGCCGCAGCCGCCGGAACAGCGCTCCTTGGCGGCGCTGCTCCTCCAGCGACGGCAGCGGGATCTCCGCGCGCCGCACGTCCAGCCGGTAGCCGGACGACATGGAGGTGTGGTGGCGCAGATTGGCCGAGGTGCACAGGACGCCGGCCAGGTAGTCGGGGTCCAGGCGGGCCGGGTCGGGACGCAGCAGGACCAGGTGGCGGCCGAGCAGCGCGCCGGGCTCGGTGACGATGGTGGCGGCGGCCTCCCGCAGCAGGGTGGAGACGACCACGTCGCCGGGGCGCAGCTCCACCGGCTGGTCGCCGCTGAGGCCCTGGTCGTCGGGGCCGCCGGTGGGCGGACGGCCGGCGACCACGTCGTCGGCGGTCAGCACCGGCCGGTCGGCGGCGGCCTCGGGGGAGGGCCGGCCGGACGCCTGGCAGATCTCCAGCAGGTTCAGCCGGGCCAGATCGGCGACGGTGACGACGGACACCGAGCCGGGCTGGGCGGGCTCGACCGGGGGCACCATGCCGGCCAGTTCGTCCAGCAGCCGCACCAGCTCCTCGCGCAGCTTCACGACCCGGTCGATGGCCGGGGCCGCGGTGGGCCGGGAGATGTGGCGCGCGGGGGTCAGGTCGACCTCGTCGTCGAGCAGGTCGATGATCCGCACGGCGCGGCCCTCGCCCGGTTCGTCCAGGTCGGCCTCGGGGTCGTCGGTGAAACGCCGCCACAGCCGACCGGCCGTCTCCACAAAGCCCTCGCCGGAGCGGGAGGTGTCGACCATGAGGACCTGGCTGGGCAGGCGTTCATCCGGCACCGGGCGGCGCAGCACCCACACGGTGAGGGGGACCGCGGTGTTGGGGACGGCGCCCAGCGGCAGGGTGATCACCGCGCGCAGGGCGCCGCGGCGCAGCAGGTTGGCCCGGATGCGCCGGCCGGCGCGGCGGCCGGCGGCGGCCGGGGGCATCAGCAGCACCGCCAGCCCGCCGGGCCTGCAGTGCGCCAGGCAGTGCTGCACCCAGGCCAGTTCGGACTCGGTGCGCGGGGGCAGGCCGTACTCCCAGCGCGGGTCGGTGGTCAGCTCGTCATAGCCCCAGTTGCGGTCGTTGAACTGGGGGTTGGCGACGACCAGGTCGGCCTGCTCTCCGGGGAAGGCGTCGCGGCGCAGTGAGTCGCCGGAGCGGATGTCGGCGTCGGCGTCCAGCAGGGCCAGCCAGATGGCGGTCAGGCGGGCCACGGCCTCATCGACGTCCTGGCCCAGCAGCCGCCGGCGCGTCCCCTTGGCGAGCATCCCGGCCAGGAACGCCCCCGATCCGCAGGTCGGGTCCAGCACCGTCTCGATGCGCGGGCCGGCCAGCTCGGCCACCAGGCGGACGACCTGGGGCGGCGTCTCCTGGGTGCGCCGCTTGTGCAGGTCGAGATAACGCTCGCGGAGGAACTCGAAAGCCTGCTGCTCGCCTCGTTCCCGGGCCAGCGCGGCCACGCCCTTGGCCACGGTGACGCAGGAGGACGGCGGCTCGGCGGGCAGCACCCGCTCTCCCGGCAGGTCGGCGACGGCGGCGCGCACCGCCTTGGGCAGCGCGGCGGCGATCTCCTCGTCGGTGCCGCGCGACAGTTTCCGCCAGCCGCGCCGGTCGCGGTGCAGGTACAGCAGGAACGCCCCGGCGAACATCAGCACGTCCACCAGCTCGTCGGTGGAGTCGGCCAGCCGGCGCAGCTCCTGCCACAGCTGCTCGTCGGCGGGGGCGCCGGCCAGCTTGCCCTGCGCCCGCAGCCACGCCTGCACCTCGAGCAGGGAGAAAGACGGGCTGGTGGCGGTACCGCCCACCGGTTGCGGAAAGTCGTCATGCCGCTTGCGCCAGTTGCTCACCGCCGCCCGGCCGACCCCGGCCAGGCGGGCGATGTCCGCAGCGGTCACCGTCGCGTCCTGCACCGCGGCCTCCTAGCCTGAATGTTGTTGGTCGATTATATTCACATAAAGATCGGCTTGACGCGTGAACATCTCTCTGCCCAGGTCACAGCCGATGCTTGGGCGCGGCGGACGCGCAGCCGGTCTGCTCGACCGGCACTGTGAAGATCGCGCACCGCGGCGGATCGCCCTCCACGGCAATGCAGTCGGCCCGCAAGACGGCCTTTCAGGCAACGTCAGCGGCCTTTGCCGGGTTCCCACCGCCGCCAACGGCAAGGACGTCTTGCGGAGACGTCGGCACGCGAAACGTTTCCGATACGGCCGGCCACACCTCATGGGCTCCTTGGTGGTATCACAGTTCGCCCGATACCACCAAAGCGCCTTACCGAGAATTGGGACTATGTCCGACCAACACGCGAGCAGTTGATTTCATTCACAAATTCTCGGAAGACGAGAATTAAGGAAGGGTCCGGCGAGCTCACACGCGCCGCACGCCGTCTCCCGGACCGGCCGAGGGCCTGGCGGTGGCTCTGCGGAGAGCGCGGTAGAGGAGTTTGGCGTCGCCCAGGTGGTGGCGAAGGAGCTTTTCCAGGCCGCCGATGGGGACCAGGTTCTGGGGAGCGCGGGGATCCTTGTAGTCCACCCCGGCCAGGGTCGGCAGGATCACGGTGCTCAAGTCGGCCAGGGCGATCACCTCCGCCGCGGGCAGGTCCGCGCCGGCCTCGCAGCGGGCGATGCCGGCCCAGGGGGCGGGCGAGCGGACCGGCAGGCGCAGATACCAAGAATGGCGGCGCCAGCTGGTGCCCATGCCGAAGACCGGGGTGCGCTGGCCGGGGGCCAGGGAGGCCAGCACGGAGGCCGCCGGGCCGGACAGGTAGGCGGTGTGGTGGGTCTTGACGTAGCCGATGGTGCGGGGCAGGTGGGCGCGCCCGCGCAAGGGGCCGTCGAGGATGAGCAGGTCGTCCTCGCCGGCGGTGCGGTGCCGCGTCGCCAGCTCCACCTCCAGTTCGCTGAGCTGCCGCTGCAACGCCAGCGACAGTTGCTCGGCGCCGGCGCCGGGGGCCGGCTGCACGGTGTAGGCGCCGGCCCAGGTGCGCAGTGCGGCGGCATGCGGGGAGGGGGTGAACAGCGACCGCCGCACGCTGACCTCGGCCAGTTGCGCCGGGGCGGCACCGTCCAGGTCGCAGCGGACCACTCCGGCCGCGCAGGAGGCGGCGATCCCGGCGGTGGGCATGGCGCCGGTGGGGTCGCTCACCCAGACCCGGGCCTCGATGCGGCGCACACCGTCGACGATCAGCAGCGAGCGCGGCAGGGCGGCCGGGACGGCGGGGGTGATGGGGCGCCAGCGGGCGGCCGGGACCTCCACGTCCAGGTCGATCTCGGCGGTGGTGGCGTCCAGCTCGGTGAGGGCCTCGGCGGTGAAGGAGGTGGCGTACCCGGGGTCCCAGGGGTCGATGGTGATCGAGGCGGACGCGGCGGGAGCGACGGTCATGCACTCCTCCTCTCCAGGTGGGAGCCGGAGGCGTCGCGGGAGACCGCAAAGCGCACCGGCACCCGCTCGGCCAGGGCCGGGACGTGGGTGACGATGCCGACCATCCGGTCGCCGGCGGTCGCCAGCCGCTCCAGCGTGGCGGCCACGGTGTCCAGCGTCGCCGGATCCAGGGTGCCGAACCCCTCGTCCAGGAAGATCGACTCCAGGCTGCGGGCGGCGCCCGCCGACAGCCCGGCGACCTGCTCGGAGAGGGCCAGCGCCAGCGCCAGCGACGCCTGGAAGGTCTCCCCGCCCGACAGGGTGCGCACGTTGCGGCGCATCCCGGCCTCGGCGTAGTCGATGACCTCGATGGTGTTGCGGGCGTCCAGCACCAGCTCGAACTGGCCGTCGGACAGCTCCTTCAAGGTTTGGGAGGCGGCGCTCACCAGCACTTCCAGCGCCTCGCCGCACAGCCAGCTTTCGAAGTTGTTGGCCCGCAGCCGCAGCGCCAGCTCGTGGGCGACCTGGGCGGCCTCCCGGTGCTCGGCGGCCCTGCCGGCGAGCGCGGCGGCCTGGCGGCGCCGTTCCCGGACGCCCTCCAGGTCGCTTTCGGCGCGGGCGCGGGCGGTGGCCACGGCCCGCCCGATGGCGTCGGGTTCCAGCGCTTTGGGCGGGGTGAGGCCGCCCTCCTCCAGGAGGGTGCGCACCGCGCCGCGTTCCCGGTCGCGTTCGCCGCGCGCCGCGGCCAACCGTTCCTGTGCTTCCCGGCGCGACCGGTGGCGCCGCTGCAGCTCCTGGTCCCGCCAGGTGAGCAGGGCGGTCCAGGCGGCGTGCAGGTCCCGCCGGTCGACGGGCGGGGCGCCCAGCGGGACGAGGGTGTCGCGGACGGCGTCCAGTTTCCGCAGCGCCGCGGCGGCCTCTTCGGCGATCTTGGCGCGGTGCCGTTCGGCGTCGTCGGCGGCGGCGCGGGCCTGCTGGGCCTCCTGCCGGGCTCGCCGGGCCGCGTGCTCGGCCTCCTCGATGGCGGCCAGCTTCTTTCGCAGCTCGGCGGCGTCGGGGTGGGCGCGGAGCTGCTCGGCCAGTGCCTGCAGGCGGCCGGTCAGGTCTGTGACGGCCTGCTCGGCCTTGTCGGCGACGGTCTGGGTGTGCCGGTGGTGGCGGCGGGCCTGCTCCAGTTCCGCCTTGCGGCCTTGGACGGCGTCTTCGGCCTGCTGGAGGGCGGCCGGTTCGGGGTGGGCGGGCGGCTCGGCCACCGGGTGCAGGCACACCGGGCAGGGCTCGCCCACGGTGAGGCGCCGGGCCAGGTCGGCGGCGGCGTGCGCGTCGCGGACGCGTTGCAGGTGCGCTTCGGCCTCCTCCAGGCGGGCCTCCGCCTGCCGCACCCGGTCTTCGGCCCGGGAGACGTCCGCGACGGCCTGCTGGTGGCCGGTGCGGGCGGTGGCGAGCTGGCCGGTGAGGCGGGCGTGGTCTTCGTGGGCTTTCAAAGCCAAGGTCAGGGCGGTCTTGTCGCCGAGGGCGGCCAGCTCCTCATAGGCCTGCTGCTCGGCTCGCCGGCGGTTTTCGGCCTCCTCGGCCCGCTGCCCGGCCCGTTCGGTGGCGGCGCGCAGGTCGTCGGCGAGGGTGGGCACGTGCGGGGGCATCGCGACGGTGCCGAGTGTCCGCACGGCTTGGTCGGCGGCGCTGAGCTCGCTTTCCGCCGCGGTGACGCGGCCGTCCAGGTCCCGCAGCCGCTCAAGGGAGCCTTGGACCCGCTCGGCCAGCTCCGTCAGCTCCTCCAGGCGGCGCCGGGCGCGCGCCTCGGCCTCCTCGTCGGCGTCGGTGAGCGCGGCCAGCTGGTCTTCGGCGGCCTGGGCCGCCGCGGCGGCCTTCTTCTCCTCTTCGACGGCGCGTTGCCGGATGGCGTCGAAGACGCCCGCGTCCAGCAGCTGGACGAGCAGTTCCTGGCGTTTGCTCGGGGTGGCGTGCAGGAACTCGGCGAAGCGGCCCTGGGGGAGGATCACGCACTGGGTGAAGAACTTGTACTCCAGCCCGGTGAGGCGCTCGACCTCGGCGGTGACGTGGTCGCCCTCGGCCAGGGTGCGCACCGGGGAGGCCAGCAGCGCGGTGACGTCCTGGGCGGGGTCGGCGGACGGGTCGAGCTCATCCAGCCGGGCCTCGCGGGTGGCGACCGTGCCGCGGGCGTTGCGGACCAGGGAGCGGACGATCCCATAGCGCCGGTCCCCCACTTCGAACACCAGCGCGACCTTGCCGGAGGTGGCCGAGGGGGCCAGCGCCAGGCCGACTTTCTTTTCATCCCCCCAGCGCGGCACCGTGCCGTAGAGGGCGAAGCAGATCGCGTCGATGACGGTGCTCTTGCCGGCGCCGGTGGGGCCGACGAGCACGAAGTAGTCCACATCGTGGAAGTCCACCGAGGTCGGCGCGCGGAAGCTGCCGAAGTTCTCCAGGTACAGGCGCAGCGGGCGCATCAGCCCTCCCCTCCCCCGCTCGCGGTGACCTCATCGTGCAGCCGGTCGAACAGGGCGATGACCCGCGGGTCGTCGCGTCCGGTCTGGGCGAGGTAGTCGCGGAACAGCTCCCGCGGGGTGCGGGCGGCGCGGGCGGCGCCGCCGCCCTCCCGGCGGGCGGCGGTGGGGCGGAACCGTTCGTCGACATCGACGGTCAGGGCGTTCGGCAGGATCTGGCGGACCCGGTCGGCCAGGCCGGCCCGGGGCTTTTCGGCGACCACCACCCGCAGCCAGGCGTCCTGCAGGCTCTCGGCCTGCGCCTCCAGCTCCTCCAGGGAGCCGTTGACGGTGCGCAGCGGCCGGGGGGAGGCGAGGGTGACCTCGCGGACCTGAGCGGGCCTGCCCGGCTCGACGGTGACCAGCAGCGCGCCCGGGCTGTTGTGCTCTTCGCCGAAGTCGACCGCGATCGGTGCGCCGCTGTACCAGATCGGGCACGGGCCGGGCATCTGCTGGCGGCGGTGCAGGTGGCCGAGGGCGGCGTACTGGACGGTGGGCGGGAAGGCGGTGGCCTCGAAGTAGTAGGAGAAGATCGTCTGGGCCTCGCGTTCGCCGCCGCCGAGCTTGCCGCCCGGCAGCGTGCCGTGGGCGGCGACCAGGTTGACGGTGTCGCCGCCGAAACCGGCGGTCAGGGCGGCGGCCAGCTGCGCGAAGCGGGCGGCGTAGCTGCGGTTGTGCTGGTCGGGGGTGTCGGTGAGCGCCTCGACCGCCCGCACCACGAACCGGTGCGACAAAAACGGCATCACCGCCAGGCGGACGTCCTCCCCGGCCCTCGTCGTCCACGACAGCACGCCGCCGTCGTCGGGGCGGCGGAACCGGCCGACCACGTGAACGCCCAGGGCGCCCAGCACCGGCCGCCACACATCCAGCAGGCGGGGGTCGTCGTGGTTGCCGGCCAGCACCACCACCTGCCGTCCGCCCTCCCGCAGCGCCAGGAGGGTCTGCATCACCAGGGCCTGGGACGGCGGGGTGGGCGCCGAGGTGTCGAAGACGTCCCCGGCGACGATGACCGCGTCCACGTCCTCGGCGCGGGCCAGCTCGACCAGCTCCTTGAGGACCGCCCGGTGCTCATCGGCCCGGGCCCGCCCGCGCAGCACCTTGCCGACGTGCCAGTCGGCGGTGTGCAGGATCTTCATGTCGGCTCGTTCCTGGGTCGGGGATCACAAGGGCACGTTGAAAGGGGGCATCTCAAAAGGGGACATCGTCGTCTTCGGCGAGCCCGGCGAACGGGTCGGCGGCCTGCCGGGGCACCTGCGGGGCGGGCGGGGCGTCCGCGCGGGAGGCGGCGTCGGATTCGGCGGGGCGGGTGGCCCAGGCGGGGAAGGGGAACTCCACCGCCAGCGGCACCGGGATCTCCGGCTGGGAGACGAACATGGTGCCGGGCTTGGCGATGGTGGCGCGGGCGCGGGCCGCCGGGGGCAGCCAGCCGTACTCGGCGCGGGCGGCCTCGGCGGCGTCCAGCCGGCCGGCCACCCGCACCGCGCAGTTGGCGACGATGCGGCGCTCGACCTCCGAGGCGGTCTGCTGGGCGCCGATCAGGATCACCCCCAGCGACCGGCCGCGCTCGGCGACGTCCAGCAGGATCTCCTTGATCGGCGAGCCGCCCTCGCGGGGGGCGTATTTGTTCAGCTCGTCCAGCACCACGAACAGCAGGGGGCGGGCGCTGCCGGTGCTCTCCTTGCGGGAGAACTCCTGGCGCAGCACCGTGCCGACCACGAAGCGCTGGGCGCGTTCGGGCAGGTTGTGCAGGTCGACGATGGTGACCTGGGCGTCGGAGGTGCTGATGGAGCGGCCTTCGCGGGCGGGCAGGTCGCCGCGCACGATGGCCTCCAGGGGCCGCACCGACGAGCGCAGCCGGCGCAGGAAGGCGTTGATGGTGCCGATGCCCATCAGGCCGCCGGCCCATTCGGCGCGGGTGTCCTCGTCGGTCAGCTCGGTCTCGATCAGGTCGACCAGGTCCTTGTAGGTGCGGCACACCGTGCCCAGGTCGCCGTTGGGCTTGCGGATGCGCACCGCCCCGCCGTCGCCGGCCTGCTGGGCGTCCCGCCGCAGCCGGGCGGCGATCTGCCCGATCAGCAGGGTGTATTGGGCGCGTTCGTCCTCGGTGTCGGCGAAGACGTAGCGCAGCAGTTCCTGGTGGCAGAACTCGGTCAGCGTCCAGTAGAACGGGCTGACGCCCTGGGTGCGCGAGGAGACGTGCGGGACGCCGTTGGGGTCGTCGGGGCGGGGCGGGGCGAAGATGTGCACGCTGGAAAACGGCCCGGCCGGCAGCCCGAGCCGGGCGTAGGCGTCGCGGGCCCGCTCGTCCAGGCGGTTGTTGGGGTGGTCGAGGAACAGCAGGTCCTCGCCCTTGACCGAGAAGATCAGCGCCTTGGTGTTGGCGGCCTCGGCGCCCAGCGCCCCGGAGTTGAAGATCGAATACAGCAGGAAGGTGGCGAAGGAGGTCTTGGTCGCCACCCCCGACACCCCGGAGATCGACACGTGGGCGCCGCGGGTGCCGTCCAGGAATTCCAGGTTCACATGGACCGGTTCGCCGTCGCGGCCCAGCCCCACCGGAACCCGCCGCTTCATCACATCGAAGTACAGCGCCAGTTCCCGGTCCCGGTCGCCGGCCCGGTAGGCCACGGCGCCCGGCAGCGGCGGCACGTACAGTTCCGGCTCCACGCGCGTCACCGTGACCTCGGCCGACTCCACCACCTGGGCCGGCAGCACCCCGTCGGCGATCAGGAAGACGTCCGAGTCGTAGGCCGCGCCCTCGTGCCTGGCCTGCACGTCGGTGACGACCCCGGCGACCAGCACCGATCCGCCGTCCGGCAGCTGCCGGCGGGTGGCCACCACCTCATCGAGCTGGACCACCTGCCCCGGTTCCAGCCCCACCCAGAACGACAGCGGCGTGGCCGACTGGGTGCCCAGCACCCGGCCCACGATCCGTCCCTCCGCCGCCCCGGCGGCCCCGTTGTGATCACGCACCCCGTCTGTACCGTCCAAGCAATCCCACCCCGGGCTACACGGCTTTCACACGTTCTCCGCAGGGTAGACCCGCGCGGTGACAGATGTCGGCCAAAGCGCCCGCGCCGGGTGCCCTCGCCCGCGAGCGGGCCGCCCCCTGGGGCCGGCGATGCGGGGAAGACGCGCCGTTCACGGTCGTTCCTCCGGGACGGGCGGGGTGTCGTCGCGGGGACGCAAGGTGGCGTCGGCCAGGCCGTCGGCGATGAGGGCGGCCAGCTCGGCGTATCGGTCGCCGGCCTGGTTCAAGGCGGCGGTGAACTCCTCCAGGCGGCGGAACGCCTCACCGTAGCGGCGCTGCTCCTCGACGGTCAGCAGCGGGATCTCGATCCGGCGGACGTCCAGGCGGAGCGTGGCGGACAGGGCCGCGCGGTGCCGGTGGCCGCGGGATCCGCGGATCATGCCGGCCAGGAAGTGGGGGTCCAGCCGGGCCGGGTCGGGGCGCAGCAGCGCCAGGTGACGGCCGAGCACCGCGCCGCGCTCGCCGGCCACCCGGGCGATGGGAGGGTGCAGGAGGGTGGGGACCAGCACGTCGCCGGGCCGGATCGCGATGCGGGTGCCGGGCGGCAGCCCATCGGCCTTTCCGGAGGGGCCGGTGCCGGCCGCCACGTCCTCGGCCGTCAGGACCGGCGGGTCGGGATGCGGCGGCGCGTCCTCCTCCGCGCGGCCGGCCGGCGGCGCACCGGAGGGGGGCAGGGCGCCCAGGATGCGCAGCAGGCCCAGGCGGGCCAGCTCGGCGAGGCTGATCATGGGGGCCGGGAAGCCCTCGCCGCCGGCCTCCACCTCCGGCAGCAGAGCGGCCAGCTCGCCGAGCCGGCCGCCGAGCTCGGCGCGCAGCTCGGCCACCTGCTCGATGGCGGGTGCGGCGGGGGGCGGGGGGATGTGGTGGGCGGGGGTCAGGTCGACCTCCTCGCCGAGCAGGTCGATGATGCGGACCGCGCCGCCCAGGCCGGGTTCGGCCAGGTCGGCCTCCGGGGCGGCGGCGAAGCGGTGCCACAGCTTGGCGGCCGGGGCGGCGAAGTCGTCGCCGATCCCGGAGACGTCCACCATGAGCACCTGGCCGGGCGGCCGGTCCCCGGGGCGGGGGCGGCGCAGCACCCACACATGGCAGGCCATGCCGGGCACCGCCTGCGGCGGCAGCGCGATGATCGCGCGCAGGGCGCCCCGGCGCAGCAGCTCGGCGCGGATGCGGCGGCCGGCCCGCCGGAGGGCGGCGGCCGGGAGCATCAGCAGCACCACCAGGCCGCCGGGCCGGCAGCGGGCCAGCGCATGCTGCGCCCAGGCCAGCTCCGAGCAGCTGCGCGGCGGCGGCCCGTACCGCCAGCGGGGGTCGGTGGCCAGTTCCTCATGTCCCCAGTTGCGGTCGTTGAACGGCGGGCAGGTGACCACCAGGTCGGCCGCGGCGTCGGGAAAACGGTCGGCGCGCAGCCCGTCCCCGAGCCGGATCCGCGCACCGGGGGTGCGCAGCGCCAGCCGGACGGCGGTCAGCCGCGCCACCGCCTCATCGGCCTCCTGTCCCAGCAGGCGCCGCGGCGGGTCGGGGCGTTCCAGCATTCCCAGCAGGAAGGCGCCGGAGCCGCAGGCGGGGTCCAGCACGGTGTGCACCCGCGAGTCCGCCAGTTCCGAGACCAAGGCGACGACCTGCGGGGGCGCCTCGTAGACGCGGCGGCGGTGGCGGCTCAGGTAGCGCTCGCGCAGGAACTCGAAGACCTCCACCGGCCCGCGCCGTTCGGCCAGCGCGGCCAGCCTCCGAACCAGCGGGATGCAGTCGGCCGGCAGTGCCGCCCCGGGCGCCGTTCCCAGGCCTGTTCCCCCCGGCAGCTCCCTGACCACGGCTTTGATCCGGCGCGGCAGGCGGGCGGCCAGTTCCCGGTCCGTGCTCGCGGCCAGGCGCCGCCAGTCCTCGGGGTCGCGGTGCAGATACGTCAGGAAGGCCCCGGCGAACACCGACGCCTCGGCCAGGCCGGTCCGTTCGGCGATGCGCCGCAGTTCCTGCCACAGGTGCTCGTCATCGACCGGCCGCCGCAGCTTGCCCTGGCGGCGCAGCCACTGCTGCACCTGCGCCAGGGAGAACACCGGGCTGGTGGCGGTGCCGCCGACGGGTTCGGGGAAGTCGTCGTGCCGCCTGCGCCAATTGCTCACCGCCGCCCGGCCGACCCCGGCGAGCCGGGCGATGTCGGCGGCGGTGACCATCGCGTCCTGACCCATGGGCCTCTCCGATCGGGCGCCACGAAAAGCGACGCGGGCCCTTCACAGTACTCGGTTGTCTTTATACCTTCAACAGTTATTCTGTTGGTCGATTGTGTTCACGATAACAGTATGGCCCACTGCCGGGCCGCTCGGCTCCAAGTCCGCGAGCCGGCCCCGTCCCGATCGACTTATCCGCTCACCCTGCCCCCCGCTGTCACGAAGCGCAGCCGCCCGACTCTCCCCCCTTGGCCCCCTCCGACGCGGGCGGCCATCTCGTCACTGCCTGACCATGATTGACATCGTTGATCCGATTCACAACAGGTGATCAGTCCTCCATATATACCTCTGCTGCTCATTGGCCGGACCGGAATCTCAGGTCGCCTTGACCACCATGACCAATCCACAGCAAACATGCGCATGCCCCCTCTGATGGGGCTAACGTCACAGCTCTGGCACCGATCGCCGCGCCCAGGAGGTCCCATGAGAGGTGATCCGCACAGACCCGGCCATGGCCGTGACAGCGGCCCGCCATCGTCATCGCGCCCCGGCTCCCCTGCCGGCAATGGGAACGGCGATCCCGCCGAAGCGGCCGTGCTGCGCGACCGTCTTCAGAAGGTGCGGGAACGCTTCGCCGCGGCGGCCACGGCCACCGGCGCGATCACCGCCGCCCTGAGCGAGGGGCGCCGGCCCGGCGACGCCGAGACCGCCGCGCTGACCGCCGCGGTGCGGGCCTTCGACGACCTGCACCAGACCTTGAGCGCGCTCGGCGAACCGCCTGCCGAGCCCAGCCTGGAAGGGCTGTCCCGGGCCGTGGAGGCGGCCGCACGGCGGCTGGAGCGCTCGGCCGCCGTGCGCGCGCTGACCACGCTCACCGGCCCCTCCGCGCTGGATGAGCTGCTCGCCGAGATCAGGCACCTGGCCGAGACCGGACGGCACGAGGGTTTGCCCGAGCTGGCCGAGCTGATCGAGCTGTGCCGGCGGGGGGACACCGACCCCCGGGCCCTGGAGCGCATCGACCGCCTGGCGCAGACACTCCGAGAGCTGCTCCCCGAGCGGCACCGCCCGGTGGTCATGGCGGCGATCGGCGGGCACCTGTCGGTGAGCACGCCAGAGCACGCCGCCCCATCCCGGGCCGCCGCGCAGGACGGGGCGGACCTTCCGCAGGACCCGGCGCCCGGCTCCGCGGAAGAAGAGGACGCAAAAGAGAACGATGTGCCCGTCCCCGTCATCCCGCCGCCCCGCCCGGCCCCCGACGAGCCTCCCCTGGACGATCTGGACGAGCTGCTGATCGCCGATGCCGAAAGGCGCGCCGCCCGGCGGCAGGCGTCCGCCGAGGAGCCGCCGCAGGACGAGACCGCGCCGACACCCGACGATGCCCCCGCCTCCCCGGAAGAGTCGGCCTCTGCGAGCGACCCGCGATCCCGGCACGCCACCGCTTCCCATAGCGCCCCGGCCCCTCAGGAGGAACAGGAGCCTTCGCGCAAGCCGGAGTCTTCCAACCGCACCACCCCGCAGAGCGCTCTAAAGGCCGTTCAAGAGCCGAAGCCGCACGACGAGCCCACCGCGCACCGCGCTCCCCAGCGCCCAGACGCCCGGCGCAAGCCCGCCCTGGACGGCCGGGCCGCCCCGCCATCCCGTAGCCCGGTGATGCAAGAAGCCTCCGAACGGAGAGGGGAACCCGCCACGCGCGGCAAAGCCGCCGCGCAAAGCGATCCGGGGCGGCAAACCCCCCAAGGCGGCTCCCTTCCGGGCGGCGGGGACGCCGCCGAGTGCGGCAGGGCACGCGGCGAAGTGGACGCGGCCCGCCTGGCGGCCGCGGAGGCCGCGGCGCTGCGCAGCGGGCGGCCCGCGCTGGCCGGATGGCTGCGAGCGGCGGCCGGCAGACCCGAGGCCGAGGTGCGGGCCAGGCACGCCGCGGCCATCGCGCTGGAGACGACCGAGTTCGCCGGGCGCATGTCGGCGGCCTACGCGCAGCTCGCGCACGGCCTGGCCGGCGAGGCGCTGGAGGAGGACCCGGCCGGGCAGCTGCTGGCCTGGGCCTCGGCGATCCGCTCGGGAATCGTCCAGCCCACCGGCCAGTCCGATGAGCTGCTGCGCAGGCCCCCGGCGGCGGTGTCGGCCCGTCCCGCCCTGGCCGCGCTGGGCGAGGCGTTCCTGCAGGCCGGGGCCGAGGGCGTCTACCTGCAGCCCGGCATCTCCAACCGGCTCGGCGACGTCCCCCGGGCCGAGGAGCGCCGGGCCGAACTGGCCGGGCGGGCCCGGCGGATGCTGGCCGAGGTGCCGGCAAGGAAGATCAAGTATCAGCGCGCCACCGAGGTGCTGAAACTGATCCTGCACGAGGACGGGGAGATCGGACGGCTGCTGGCGATCGCCGCCGCCGATGACGCCGAGCGGGCCGACCAGGTCCGCCAGGGCGTGGACGCGCTGCGCGCCGACGGGGTCGACCGGCTCATCGACGCCGTCACCCGCAGCCTGGGCGGCCAGGGGGTCAAGCGCCGGATCGAGGCCGGGGCGCGCCGCAAGCTGCGCGAGCTCCTGGAGGAAGGGCTGGATGTGGCCAACCGGTGGAGCGGCGCGGTGCGCGAGCAGACGGCCGCGGCCGGCGCCGGGCCGCAGCAGGGGCCGGAGACGCACCTGGCCGCCCTGCAGCGGACCGCCGGCGAGCTCGGCGAGCGGTGCCTGGCGGAGCTGGAACAGATCGCCGCCGGGGGCGATCAGGTGCTCACGGCGGCGGCGCAGGAGGCCCGCCGGCTGCTCACCGACACCCTGGAACTGCTGCGCATGCGCCCGCTGGGCGCCGAGCCGCACCGGGTCGACCTGGTGCTGTGCCGGGATCTGCCGGCGGCGCCGGGCATCGCGCTGGCCGCCGGCTCGCTGGAGCCGGCGCAACCCCCCGCCCCGGCCGACCTGGTGGCGCTGGCGGAGAGCGAGCCGGACTGGGAGGCGGCCTTCCAGGCCCGCGCCGAACGCGGCGACCACATCGGAACCGCGGCGATCGTGGAGGTGCTGGGCGGCGACCGCCGCGCAGACGAGCTGCGGCGGCGCCGCGCCGAGCTGGTGGCGCAATCCCGCGACGCCCAGCGCGCCCGGGTGGAGAAGCTGCGCGACCAGCTGGCGCGGCTGCGCCGCGACGGCGTGCTGGGCGAACGCGACGCCACCCGGCTGGAGGGCCGGCTGCAGCCGCTGGCCGAAACCGACCGGGCCGACTTCGACCGGATGGGACGGCGCCTGGAGGAGATCGAAGGCGAGCTGGCCGAACTGGTCGAACGGGAGGTCGCCAAGGTCCGCCGGGAGCTGGCGGCCGAGCTGCACCGGCCGGCGGTGGCCGGTGCGGCCGAGCGGATCGGCGAGTACCTCGACAGCGGCGACCTGACCACCGCCCGGGAGTTCCTGGTCCAGGCCAAACAGGGGCGTCCGCTGCCGGAGGCGCCCGCCGAGCCGGGGGACTTCGCCCGGTTCTTCCCCGCCTTCCCCCGGGTCTTCGACGCGCTGCGCCCCCGCCAGGGGCGGCGGGCCGCCGACCCCAACCCCGCCCTGGACGTGCTGATCGAGGCGCTGCAGGGGGACGGGCACGTCGCCGACGAGCGGCTGGCCGAACTGCTGGCGGAGGCCGGGCTGGACCTGGCCGCCTCCCAGCGGCGCGACGTCGGCGCCGAGGCGCTGCGCAGGTGGCGGATGGCCGGCGGCGGTCCCAAGACCGCCGGCAACCTCAAGACGATGATCGAGCCGATCCTGCGGCTGATCGGGCTGGAGGGCGAGCAGCACCCCGGCGGCAGCGCCAAGGGCCGCACCTGGATCGAGCTGTCCGGCGTCCGCCGGCACGGGCAGGCGCTGCTGCCGGCCTTCGGGTCGCGGATGAGCCCCTCCGGCGACACGCTGCGGCTGCTGCTGGTGTGGAACCGGCCGCACCCGCAGCAGCTCGTCGACCTGATGGGGGACGAGCCGCGCGACCAGACGGTGCTGGTGTGGTACTTCGGCACCCTGTCGGTGGAGGACCGGCGGGCACTGGCGGAGGCGGTGCGGCGCCGCCCCCACCCGGTCGCGGTGCTGGACGACGCCGCCATCGGCTACCTGGCCTGCCGCCCGGGAGCGGACTGGAGCACCACCGTCGCGCTGCTGGCGCCGTTCACCGCCGGCAACCCGTTCGTGTCCACCGGCGATGTGCCCGAGGAGATGTTCTACGGGCGCGCCGAGCAGCTGCAGCAGGTCATCGACCGCTCCGGCGGGTCGATCGTGTACGGCGGGCGCCAGCTGGGCAAGTCGGCGCTGCTGCAGGCCGCCCGGCGGCAGGTGACCGACAGCGACCCGCACCGCAAGGTGATCTTCAAGAGCATCTCGGACGTGGGACGGACCGCGCCGGCCTCGGCGATCTGGCCGACGCTGCGCCGCGGCCTGGAGGAGGCCGGGATCGACGTCGGCGAGCCGGCGGGCGCCGGCGGCCCGGAGCCGATCCGGCAGGCGGTGCGGCGGTGGCTGGACGGCGACCCGCGCCGCCAGCTGCTGATCCTGCTGGATGAGGCCGATGAGTTCCTCAACCGGGACGCCGAGGGCGCGCGCTTTGCCAACGTCGGGGCGCTGCGCGACTTGATGAGCGAGACCGAGCGGCGGGTGAAGGTGGTGTTCGCCGGGCTGCACCAGACGGCGCGTTTCAAGGGCCTGTCCAACCAGCCGCTGGGGAACCTGGGCAGGCCCATCTCGGTGGGGCCGCTGGCCCCCCAGGACGCCTTCGACCTGCTGACCAGGCCGCTGGCCGCCTTGGGCTTTCGGGTGCCGCAGACGCTGGCGGCGCGGATCATCGCCAAGGCCAACAACGCCCCGGCGCTGATCCAGCTGTTCGCCGACGCGCTGCTGCGGCACCTGCGCTCCCGCCCGGTCGGCGAGCACGCCCTGCCGTATGAGGTGACCCGCGACGACATCGACGCGGTGTGGGCCGACGCCCGCCTGGCCGAGGGCTTCCGGGAACGCTTCGAGTGGACGATCAACCTCGACCAGCGTTACAAGGTCATCGCCTACACCATCGCCCTCAACGCCCGCGACGAAGACGGCGAGCAGGGCATGCCCGTCGGGGCGCTGTATGAGGAGTGCCGGGACATCTGGTGGCCGCAGGGCTTCGCCGACTGCTCCCTGGACGCCTTCTGCGGGCTGCTGGAAGAGAGCGTGGAGCTGGGCGTGCTGATCCGGGACGGCGACCGCTACCGGCTGCGCACCCCCTACATCCTGGAGCTGCTGGGCGGCGCCGAGCAGGTCGAGCAGGTGCTGACGCGGGCGCAGGAGCTGGAGCTGCCGGACTCCTTCGACGTGCACTCCTACCGTCCCGCCTACGGGGCGGGCCCGGAGCGCTCCCCGCTGACCGGCGGGCAGATCTCGCGGCTGCTGACCCGGGCCAACCTGGTGCACGTGATCGCCGGTTCGGGGGCGCTGCAGCTGGAGCGGGTGCCGATGGCGCTGCAGGCCGAGGAGGAGCGGCACGAGGACGTCACCGTGGTGCCGGTGCGCTCCGACGGCCTGACCTTCGACGACGCGGTGCGCGACGCCCGCGACCGGCCCGGCCACACCCTGGTGGTGGTCGGGCTGCGGGGCCGGACCCTGGCGCAGGCCCGGCGGCAGATCCGGGACGCCTGCCAGATCATCTCCCGCCACCGGGGCCGCAACGACGGCACGCTGGCGGTGGTGTTCACCGCGCCGCCCGCCCTGGCGCCGCTGTGGCTGGCGGTGCGCGAGTCCGGCGGGCCCGAGCCGCTGCCGGAGCTGGGCGGGCGGGCCGAGCTGATGCAGCTGCGCCGCTTCGACGCCGCGGCGGTCCGGCAGTGGATGCGCGAGGCGGCGCACGCCTTCCAGAACCGGCGCGGCCAAGAGGAGCTGCTGGCCTGCACCGGCGGGTGGCCCATGCTGATCAGCATCGTGCTCGGCGGCGACATGGTCGCCGACCAGCAGCAGGCCCTGGAGCGCTGCCGGCGTCACCTGCGCGACCGCCCCGCCGACCTGGTGGAGGCCGCCGGGGTGCGCTGCTGCCCGCCCGTCGCCGCGGCCTGGCGCGAGCTGGTGGACCTCGCCGGCTCCGGGTCCCCCGCCGACCTGGCCGATCTGCTCGCCCCTTCCGACCTGGAGGAGGATCACCCCCTGTCCCCGCGTTCCCTTCACCAGCACGGCTACCGCACCGTCGACGACGTCATCGAGGTTCTGCGCATCCTGGGCGCCCTGGTGCCGGCCCCGCACGCCCCCCACGAGCTGCAGTGCGAGCCGGTCCTGGCCGAGGCCACCAGAAACAGCGGTGAGGTGCGGTGAGCGGCGACGAGCACGCCCTGGCCTCGGTGGAGGAGGCGCTGGAGGCCGCGGCGCGGGTCGTGCTGTCGCGGCCGCGCTATGCGGGACCGGAACGGCGGGCCGCCGAGCTGGTGCGCAACCGGCGGGAGTGGCTGCTGGACCTGATCGAGGCGTCCCCGACGCTGCGGGCCGCCGCCCGTGACCTGCTGCGCTCGGCGAGCGGGCCGGGGCGGCTGCTGCTGCACCCCGACCCCGAGGTCGCCGCAGGGGTACGGCGGCTGCTGAACGGCGCGAACGGCACGGGCGGCCGGTCCGCGGCCGCCGCCGAGCGCAAGGTGCGCCGTCTCACCGAGGCGCGCAACAAGCTGCGGGAGAAGCTGGCCTCCTTCCGCCAGAAGCTGGAATACGCGCACGCTGACGCGGCCCGGCTGCGAGCCGAGCTGGCCGAGGCGCGCCGCGGCATGGCCGACGCCGAAGAGGAGCTGGCCGGGCTGCGGGCCCGGCTGGCGGCCCAGCAGCGCCGGCTGCAAAACCCCCGGTCGCTGGCCGCCGCGCTGCTGGCCGCGCTGCCGCAGCCCGCAGACGGCGCCGCGGCCGAACCCGATGCGCTGCGCAGGGGGCTGCGGGAACTGCTGGAGCCGCCGCGGCCGGCGTCGCTGAGCGTGGGCCGCTGCCGTGAGCTGCGGGTGACGCCGCTGGGCGGCGACGACCACATCGGCGGCTCGTGCCTGCTGGTCGAGGCCGGGGACACCAGCCTGCTGGTGGACGCCGGCATCCGGCCGGGCACCCCGCCGCAGCCGCCGCGGGACGTCGCCGAGGCGCTCACCGCGCGGCCCGAGGCGGTGATCGTCACGCACGCCCACAACGACCACTGCGGCTATGTGCCCGCGCTGGCGCACCGGCTGCCCCGGCTGCGGATCATCGCCACGCCCGAAAGCTGCCGGCTCATGCCGGTGATGTGGCAGGACGCGCTGAAGGTCATGCGCCGGCACACCGCCGGTGCCTCCAGCGGAGGGTCGTGGACGCCGCTGTATGAGCAGGACGCCGTGGACGTCGCGATGGAACGGCTGGAGGAGCTGCCGACCGGCGCTCCCCGGCGGGTCGGCGACCTGACCGTCGAGCTGTTTCCCGCCGGGCACATCCTGGGCGCCGCCGGGGCGGTGATCAGCGCGGGCGAGCGGCGGGTGGTCATCACCGGTGACATCTCCGGCTTCCGGCAGGCCAGCGTGGACGGCTACCGGCTGCCCGACGGCGCCCGCGGGGCCGACCTGCTGGTGCTGGAGTCGACCTGCTGCGGTGAGGAGCACGGCGACCACCGGGCCCGGGTCGGCGAGCTCCTCGGCATCGTCGAGGAGGTGCACGCCGCCGCCGGACGGGTGCTGATCCCCGCCTTCGCGCTGGGCCGTGCCCAGGAGCTGGCCCTGCTGCTGCGCGAGCACCTGCCCCACGTGCCGGTGCTGATCGACGGCATGGCCGCCGAGGTGAGCGCCGTCTATGAGACGGCCGACGGGCCCGGGGAGCGCCGGCTGTCCATCTTCGGCGGGAACGTCACGGCCGCCGGCCACCCGCGGGACTTCGACGGCTTCACCAAGGGCGTGGTCATCGCCCCGGCCGGGATGCTGACCGGCGGCCCCGCCGTGGACTGGGCGGCGCGCATCCTGCCCGAGCCGCACAGCGCCGTGCTGCTGGCCGGTTACCAGGACGATTCCTCCGGCGGGCGCCGCCTGCTGCAGGACGTCCGGGAGGGGGCCGCCGAACACCTGCTGCCCGGCAACCGGCCGGTGCCGCTGCGCGCCCGGGTCCACCAGGTGCGCCTGTCGGCGCACGCCGACCGCCACGGCCTGCTGCAGATCGCCAAGGAGGTCTCCGCCCGCCAGACCATGCTGGTCCACGGCCTGCCCTTCCGCCAGCGCGCCTTCCGCGAGATCCTGCACGTCCGCCACCACCGCACCGTCGACACCCGTCCTTGGAGCTGACCTTTTCTCCGGCGGTTTTCCGGCAAAGAGCTCAACGCACGGCCGGTTGGGCGCCTTCGGCCGCCGGTTCCCGGTGGAGGCGGATGGCGGTTCTGGCGGCGGTCAGCGCGCGCAGGGCGCGGGTCAGCTCGGCGGAGTCCGGGGGACGGTCGGTGGCCTGGGAAAGGTAGTCGTCGCAGTCGCGCATCCAGCGGCGGATCACCTGCTCGCTGCGGGTCTGCTCGCGCCGGGCGGCCTCCAGGGCCATGATCCGCTGCTGTTCGGCGACGGCCGCCTGCAGCTCCCGGTCGCCGGCCAGGGCCCGGACGTCGGCCAGGGCGTACCGGCCCAGGCGGTCGACGGGCAGGGCGCGCTGGGCGGCGACGCGCAGGAAGAGGCTCTTGGGCCAGCCGAGCAGCGTGGCCGCTCCCTTGGCGCCGACCGTGGCGAAACGCGGCCCCTTGCGGGCCGCCACCACCTCGGTGACCCGTTCGGGGTCGAGGGCGTCGAGGTCGTGCGGGTCATACAGTGGGCGGCCCTGGTAGCGGTGGACCACCTCCAGGTCTCCGGAGAGCACCAGCACCTCGATGTCGGCCGGCTCCACGTCCAGGCCGACGCGCACGGCCAGCCGCTGGGCGGCCTTGACCGCGCCGATCGGCGGGTCCTCCCCCAGGGCCGCCCGGATCTGAGCGGCATGCCCGGCGATCTGCTCGGCGACGGCCGCCGACCAGCGTCCGCCCTCCAGGTCGGGAGGGGGGATCAGGCCGCGTTCCCGGGCCAGGCGCATCTGCCAGCGGGCGAGATCGAGTTCGGCGGCCAGCTGCCCGAATCCATAGTCGGCCCTGGCGGCGGGTTCGGCCATGAAGTGCTCCTTTCCCGAAAAAGCCTCCACGGCGATCCTCTCCGTGACAGAACCCGGCAGGCAGCAGAAGGCGATTCTGTGGATAAGCGCACAGAAACGAACGTCTCCGGGCGTGCGGCCGCTCGGCGGCGATGAGCCCTTCCCGCTGCCGCTCCCATGGGTCAAGACGGCGGCGCCCCGGTCAGGGACGGCGGGGCGGCCCCTGCGGGCCGAGCCTTTTCGGCATGCTGTCTTCGCAGGTCAAGACGGGTGAGCCGCAGCCGGGGGCGGTGCGGGCGGCCTGGGACGCCCCGGCACCGGGCGCCATCAGTCCTCCGGTCTTCGACGCCCGAGACGGCGTGGCGAAAAAATTCAATGCGCGCGAGATTTCACCGCGCACGTGAAAGGGATTTCATCCGGTCCCCTTACGCTCATCGCAGCCGCAGCCGCCGGCTATGGCGATTTGTACGTGACCGAGGACGGCGGCAATATGGAAGCCTGCACGATCAGACCGGACGGCGAGATCCCGGTTTCCTGCAGATCTTGGGGCGGGGTTCCCCGAAGATCTGCGGGCCGGCGTTCAACCCGGCGGGAGACCGGCCGCACTTCTCCTCCCGGCGCGGCACGTCCGGGTCCTCCTCCGGAGGCGCCCTCTCTTGCGTGACCGGCCCGTCCCGGAAGTGATGGACGCAAGGAGAGACGGACCGGCCGCGCGTACGTTCTCAGCCGGGCGCGCGGCCCCGCATTGTTCAGAGCACCGAACCCCCATGCGGTCCGATAAATCCAGGTATCACCCTGATGAGTGAGAGTCTCAAAAAGGGGGAGGCCGAAGAAAACCCGGGAGTGTGGCGAAATAAACGCAGCCAGTAATCCAATCAGGACACCCGAGCGTCTCCTTCTGTGTACGATCAGCGGCCTCACGGTCACACGAAGCCACATTCAGGAAAATGAACCGCCTCATTGCACTTTCCACCGCCGCCGGGCGGTTTCTCGGCTCCCGCCGGCTCGGCCGCGGTCTGCTGGGCTGTGCCGTGGTCGCCCCCGCCGTCGTCCTCGCCGTGGGACACCTGGCCCATGCCACGACGGCGGCCCCTCCGGCGGTGCGGTGCCCCGAGGATGCGCGGTCCCTCGATGCGCAGGCCACACCGACCGGCCCGGCAGCCGTCGCGGGCACCGGCCGCGACCGCAATCCGCCACCCGAGCCGCACCGCGGCGGCGACCATGCGGGCCGTGAGCACCACCCTCACGGTCCCGCCGCGGTCTCTGCGCTCCCGCAGGCGGACGGCCGGGCAGAGCGCGCCGCGGCACCGCCCCCGGCGGCGCGCTCGGCCTCCACCTGGCCCACCCCCCGGCCCGCGCCCTCCGGTGAGATCACCGAAGATCCGGCGAGCCGTCCCGTGGAGCCCTCTCCCCTGCTGGGGCTGCTCATCCTGCTGCTTCCGGTGGCGGCGATCGGGCTGACGCTCCGCCGGCGGGCACCGGCCCCCGCACCGGCGATGACCGCGCGGGTCTCCGCCGCCCCGCCCGCCGCGGCACCGCCGGCGCCCCCTCCGCCCCGGCAGCGGGCCGATGGCGTCGCGCTCACCCCGTTTTGCGGCCTTCTGCTGGCGCTCGGCGGCCGGCGGGCGGCCGACCTGGCACGGCTGATCACGTTGTCGGCGCTGGAGGACGGCTCCGGCCTGGTCGTGCTGCCGCGTGCCGACGCCATGAGACTGCTGGGACTGGAGGAGGACGAGCTGCTCGACGAGCCGCCGGATGAGCTGTTCCTGCCCGGCACCCTGGATGCCGCGCTCAGCTACCTGGAGACGGAATTGCGGCTGCGCGCCAGGGGGCAGGGCTCCGGCGCGCAACCCCGCCTGCTGCTGGTGGCCGACTGCGGCGCAGAGGCCGACCGGATCGCCCGGCTGTTCGCCCGCCATCCCGGGGCGCTGTCAGCGGTGATCCTGGGCGAGTGGCCGGGCGAGCGGACCGTCGTGGACACAGACGGCCGGATCTCGGCGCCGTCCCATCTCGCCGCCCTGCTGCCGAAGCAGGCGCCGGCGCTCTCCCGCGCAGAGGCCCGTCACCGGCTCGATGCCCTGCTCGCCGGCTCCCGCCGCCGGTCTCGCGGCCCTCGGCGGGGGCGGCGCCGCTGACCCGCCTCACCCCCGGGGACTCAAGCGGCGCGCCCGGGGCCGTCCGGAAACGGAAGCGGCGGGTTCCCCGGACGGCTACCGTCGAAGCCATGGACACCAGCAAGGCGGGCGACGGGATTCGGGGGTCGCTGGGCCGGGTGCTGGCGGAGGTCGCCGCCGAACGCGCCGCCCAGGACGCGTTGTGGGGAGTCCAGGAGTTCCCCGACGGCACCGGTGCCGCCTGGCGCAAGCGGGCGGAGCAGGCCCGCCGGGAGCGGGCGCAGGCCGCCTCGTCCGGTGAGGTGACCTGGCGGCACGCGCTCACCGAGGAGTTCTATGAGGCCCTGGCCGAGGAGGACCCGCAACGGCTGCGCACCGAGCTGATCCAGGTCGCCGCCGTGGCCGTGCAATGGGTGCAGTCGCTGGACCGCCGCCACGGGGTGATGCCCCACCACCCTCCGCAGCGCGGCGGGCGGACCGAGAAACTGGTGCGCGACCGGATCCCGGAGATCATCGAGTCGGCGGGCGGACGGCCGCAGACCCGCATCGCCGACGACGGCGAGTACCGGGCGCTCCTGCGGGCCAAGCTGTATGAGGAGGCCGGGGAGTACGCATCCGGCCAGGACCCGGCCGAGCTGGCCGACGTGCTGGAGGTGGTGCGGGCGCTGGCCGCCGCGCACGGGATCGACGCAGCCGAGCTGGAGCGGATGCGCGCCGCCAAGGCCGCCGAGCGGGGCGCCTTCACCGGCCGGGTGGTCTTGTGCGGTCCGGAGCGCACGGTCCCCCACGAAGAGCTGCGCACCCGGCATGCGGTGCGGGCGCTGCTGCTGGACGGTAACGGCGACCTGGTGCTGCTTCGCCGGACCAAGCCGGGCCGGCGGCCCTACTGGTCGACGCCGGGCGGCGAGATCGAGCCGCAGGACGCCGACCCGGAGGCGGCGCTGCGCCGGGAGCTGGACGAGGAGCTGGGCGCCACCGTGGGGCCGGTGCGGCAGGTGTTCGCCTATACCGAGCAGACGCTGGGCCTGCGCTACCTGAGCACCTTCTACCTGTGCCGGCTGACCGGGATGGACCTCTCCCGCCGGCACGGCCCGGAGTTCGACGACCCGTCCAAGGGCGTCTATGAGGTGGACCGGGTGCCCTGCAGCGCCGAGGCCGTGGCCGCCATCGACCTGTTCCCCGCCCCGCTGGCGGCGTACCTGCGGGCTCACGCCGAGGAGCTGCCCGGTCTGCTGCCCGCCTGAAACAGGGCCCCGGCCCGGCGCGGGCGCTCAGCGCAGGCCGGCGAACAGGTCGTCCTCCCGGGCGGGGGCGTCGATCCGGCATCGGACGCGGACGAAGTGCTCTTCGCCGAAGACGCGCAGCTGGAGCTCCTCGGGCAGTTGCAGCAGGAAGATGCTGTCGCTTTGGCTGGCGTGGGCCCGCAGGGCGCGGCGCTTGCGCTCGGCGTAGGCGGAGACGTCCAGGGACGTGGTGATCAGTTCGTCGGGGGTGCCGAAGTCCTCGGGCAGTTCCTCCTCGCCGAAGTCCCAGCCGGCCTCGGCGGCGCGGGCGGCCATCTCCTTGATCCGGCCGCGGGGGACGGCGGTGTAGTAGAGCTTGTCGGGGACGCCGCTGAGCTCGGCCGCCGCCATCGTGATGCGGTGCGCCTGGATGTGGTCGGGGTGGCCGTAGCCGCCTCGTTCGTCGTAGGTGACGACCACCTGCGGGCGGTAGCGTTCCATCAGGGCGGCCAGGCGGCGGGCGGCCTCGGCGACGGGGACGCCGGCGAACGCGCCGGGGGCGTGGTTGGCCTCCCAGCCCGCCATGCCCGAGTCCCGGTAGCCCAGCAGCTCGATGTGGCCGATGCCCAGGTGGGCGGCGGACTCGCGCAGCTCGGCCAGGCGCCGCCGGCTGACCTGCCGCTCGTCGTGGCCGGGCCGGCCGGGCTTGACTCCCCCGGGGCCGTCCCCCTGCTCGCCGTTGGTGCAGGTCACCAGGACGGTCCTGATCCCTTCTGCGCTGTAGCGGGCGAAACTGCCGCCGGTGCCGAGCACCTCGTCATCGGGGTGGGCGTGCACGGCCATCAAGGTGAGCTCAGAGTCCATGATCCCGGTTTCCGCCAAGGAGTCGTCGGTCGCGGCTCACTGTAGCCAGCGACGCGGACGTTCCCTGCGGCCGGGCTTTGCGATCAGGTCGCGTGCTCCTGGGAGGCGGCCTCCCGGGCCGACAGGTCGGCTGTGGTGAGCCGGATGCGGGGCGGGTCGAAGGGGAAGCGGGACTCCCCTTTGAGACCGTTGACGATCAGCAGCTCGCCCGGTTCCAGCAGCCGCCAGCCGGGGCTGTCGTCCATGGGCTCGCTGGCCACCACGTAGGCGGGGACCGCCCGGCCGGCGGCGGTCACCTCGACCGAGCCCGGCTCGTGGGCGGAGGCCAGGTGCCGGGCGCAGGTGTCGATCATGCCGCCGCCCTCGTCCTCGGGGGGCAGCACCCACAGCTCGTTGGACTCCGGGTAGCGCAGCGCCCAGATGCGGTGCGCCTCGGCGAGCACCAGGTTGAGGGAGTAGACCGGCAGCTCGGCCCCGATGCGGCGGACGGCCTCCACCAGGCCGGCGGTGGTGTCGCCGTGCCGGCGGATCTCGGCGGTGATGTAGGCGAAGACCCGCTCAGAGTCGGTCTGTCCTTCGATGAGGGCCTTGTCGGCCTCGCTCAGCCAGCTCTCCAGCACGTCCAGGCCCTTGACCACGCCGTTGTGCGCAAAGAGGCGGTCGCGCATGTGGAACGGGTGGCAGTTGTGGACGTGCACCGGGCCGGCGGAGGCGTAGCGCAGGTGCGAGACGAAGGTGTGGGAGACCACGTGACGGGCCGCCAGCACGAAGTCGCGGCTGTCGTAGGCGGGCAGCGGGGCGCGGTCGCGCACCGGCTCGTCGCCGAGTGAGAACCAGCCCAGGCCGACGCCGTGGGGCATCCGGCGGCTCTGCTCCCGAAGGCTCTGCGGGGCGTCCAGGAGCCAGAACTCCGCCTCGACCCGGGGCCCTCCCGTGGTCATCCCGAACAGTCTGCACATGCCTCTCACCTTGCCATTCGGGTGGGGATGCTCACGCCGCGCCCGGAGCCGGGCCGGCAAAGACCGCCGGATCGGGACGTCCCGGGCCGGTTGGAAAAGTGATATCACTTTGATAGTTTGCAGCTAGCAACGGAAGGAGTGCGATGAACATCGCGAGCACCCCCGATTCCCCCCTGCCCGAGCCGTCGATCGGCGAACGGCCGGCCCGCGACCTGTCCGGCTGGCCGATGCTGGCGCTGACCCTGGCGCTGATCGTCGGCGGCGCGGTGGTGGTGGCGGTGACGGCCGTGAAGAAGGGGCCGGACCTCGATCCGGCGGGGATCACGCTGCTGGTGGCCGGCGGGCTGCTGATCGCGGCCGGGCTGCTGGTCGGCGCCGGGCTGACGTTCGTGGCGCCCAACGAGGCCCGCGTGCTGCAGCTGCTGGGCGCCTCCTACAGCGGCACGGTGCGCCGTGACGGGCTGCGCTGGGTCAACCCGCTGACCGTGCGGCGCAAGATCTCCACCCGGATCCGCAACCACGAGACCGGCCTGGCCAAGGTCAACGACCTGGACGGCAACCCGATCGAGATCTCGGCGGTGGTGGTCTGGCAGGTCGAGGACACCGCCCGGGCCTGTTTCGCGGTCGACGACTATGTGGAGTTCGTGGCCTTCCAGACCGAGGCGGCCGTGCGGCACATCGCCGGCAGCTTCCCCTACGACTCCGATGACCGGCTGTCGCTGCGCGAGAACGCCGACGAGATCACCGCCAAGCTGTCAGAAGAGATCAGCGCGCGGGTGGCCTCGGCGGGGGTGCGGATCATCGAGTCGCGGATCAACCAGCTGGCCTACGCTCCCGAGATCGCCCAGGCGATGCTGCGCCGCCAGCAGGCCGGCGCGGTGGTGGCCGCCCGCCAGCGCATCGTCGAGGGAGCGGTCAGCATGGTGGAGCTGGCGCTGGCCAAGCTGCAGGAGCAGGACGTGGTGGAACTGGACGAGGAACGCAAGGCCGCCATGGTCAGCAACCTGATGGTGGTACTGTGCGCCGACCGGGACGCCCAGCCGGTGGTCAACACCGGGACGCTCTATCAGTGATGCGAGTCCGTGCCCAGGGAACGCAAGAAACTCCTGCTGCGGCTCGACCCGGCCGTCTACGACGCGCTGGCGCGCTGGGCCGGTGACGAGCTGCGCAGCACCAACGCCCAGATCGAGTTCCTGCTGCGCAAGGCCCTCAAAGAGGCCGGGCGGATGCCCCGCGACGCCGGGCAGATGCGCCGGCCGGGCCGGCCGCCCAAGCCCCGGCCCGCCGAGGAGGGCGCCCCCCGCGACGAGGAGTAGCCGATGGTCAAGGTCCCCGACTCCCTGCCGGCCAGGATGTACCTGCTGGCCTACGACATGGAGCGCGGGCGGCTGACCGCCCGTGACCGGCTGGGGATGCTGCTGCGCGCCGCCGCGCTCACCGAGCTCTACCTGGACGGCCGGCTGGTCGGCGAAAAACGCCCGGCCCTGGGCACCCCCGGCGACGACCCCTATGGGCTGCTGGCGCAGATCGGCTCCTCCCGCCCCCGGCGCTGGCAGTACTGGATCGGCCGGGACGGGCGGGCGATGGTCCGCGCCGTGCAGGCGGAGCTGGAGTCCGGCGGCTGGATCCGGGTGCGCTCCCGCCGCCTGCTGGGGGTGCTGCCCGTCCGGCGCGTGGAGGTGCGCGACCCCAGGGTGGTCAAGGACCTGTGGGGGCGGGCCTCGGCGGCGCTGCGCGGCCGGCCGGTGGCGCATCTCAACAGCTATGACGCGGCGACCATGGCGCTGGCGGCGGCCGGGCGGCTGCGCACCGTGATCGCCCGGGACGAGCAGCGCCGCCACCGCGAGCGGATCGCGGCGCTGACCGCCCGGTCCGGCCCGGCCGTGCCCGCGCTGCGCCGCGCCCTGGAGAGCCGGAACGCGACGATGGCCGTCACGGGCTGACCGTCTGCGGGCCGTGCGCGATCCCCTGCCGTTCCGGATTCCCGGCGGGTGCGGCTGCCGGGGCGACTTGTCCAGCGGCGTCCGGTAGCGGTCAGGGGATCGTGATGTGGCTGTCGGGGAGCAGGCCGGCGCGGGCCCACAGGGTGCGGCCCCGGCCGTCCAGGAAGCCGACCTCGTCGAAGAAGCGGGTGCAGCGCCGCATGGCCCACGCCCACACGGCGCGGCGGTGCGGGCTGGTGGCGGCGGCCCGCCGGGCCTCCTTGGGGTCCAGCCCCACCTCCGCGTAGATGGCGGGGTGGATGAGGGTGGCCTGGATGAAGGAGACGAAGCGGGCGATGCCGGCGGCGGCGAGGCGGCGGCGCAGCGGGGAGGCGGTGGCGATGTGCCGCTTGAGCTCTTCCTGGGCGTACCTGATGTGCCGGGCCTCCTCGATGACGTGGATGCGGGAGACCTGCCGCACGATGGGCTGGATCTCCTCGTCCGCCATGGCGACCCGCTGCAGGGAGTCGGTGAACTCCTCCACCACCAAGATCCCGGCGAACATGTGCAGCGGCATGTAGGGCGCGCCGGCGGACAGTTTGCCGAAGTGGTAGGCCACCGGGTGCGGCCGGCGGGTGCGCAGCCCGAAGGTGCGCACCATGCGGCCGAACATGATGGAGTGCCGGCACTCGTCGGCGATCTCGGTGAGCGCGTAGGCGGTGTGGTTGCTGTCGTAGCGGAACCGGTAGGCGGTCTTGACCAGGATGTGCATCAGCAGCAGCTCGGCCCAGATGCCGAAGGAGGCGATCTCGGCGACCTCCCGCTTGGACAGCTCCACCCGCTGCCGGTGCGTCATCTGATCCCACAGCGGCGTCTCATACAGCGACACCAGCTGCGGCGGCATGTAGAAGCGGTCCGGGTCCTGGGGAGCGTCCCAATCGACGTCGGTGTCGGGGTTGAAGGAGTGCTTGCGGGAGATCTTGATCAGCCGTTCGGCGACCGGTTCCCGTTCGGTCAGCTCGATGGTGTGATCGCCGTTCTTGCACCGCACCACCGCGGTGCGCGACGCGGTCTGGACGCCCATCCGACTCCTCCAGTCCTTGCCGACTTACGGCGTAAGTGTGGCACTTACGGCGTAAGTCGGCAAGGTTCTGCCGAGGCGTTCCGGGCGCGTAACGTGTGCATACGGGCGCGCGCGAACCGACCGCGTCCCGCGGCGAGCACTGGCGAAAGGCGGCAGGTGGCGGAGCAGACGAGCGGCGGCACCCTCCCGGTGGACGGGCGCGTGCCACTGACCTACGACCGGATCATCCGCACCGCGATCGAGCTGATCGAACGGGAGGGCGAACAGGCCCTGTCCATGCGCCGGGTCGGGGGCGAGCTGGGCGTGGCCGCCATGTCGCTGTACAACCACGTGTCCGGCAAAGAGGCCATCTTGGACGGGGTCGCCGACCGGATCCTGGCCGGGCTGGAACTGGAGGCCGACCCCGAGGCCGACTGGCGCGACCAGATCCGCGCGCTGGCCCACGCCTTCCGCCGCATCGCCCATGAGCACCCGCGTTCGATGTCGGTGGTGCTCTCCCGGCCGGCGGTCTGGACGAGCAGCCTGCCGGTGATCGAGCGGATGCTGACCATCGCCGAGCTGGCCGGGCTGGAACGGCGGACCGCGGTGCGCGTGATGCGGCTGTTCATGTCGTATGTGATGGGCACGCTGATGCGCGAGGAGGGCATGGCCAACACCCTGCGGCACATCGCCCAGGACGGGGCGCGCGCCGCCGAGCTGGTGGACCCCGCGGCCTTCCCGCACGTGGTGCAGTCCGCCTGCGAGCTGCTCAGCTCCGACTTCGACGCCGACTTCGACTTCGGGCTGGAGCTGCTGATCGCCGCCATCGAGCGCCTGCCGCGCACCCCCCGCTGAACCCGGCCGCCGGGCCGGCTCGTACCCGTGGGCAGCCGACCCGGAAGGGGGCCACCGCCATGATCTGCCTGAGCAGGCTGGGCAGGTTCCACCTGCACCGTCCCGCACTGCGCGGACCCGCCGAGCGCGTGCTGATCGAGATCTGGCCGACCGGCCTGACCGGCCTGGCGCTCAACGGGTACCCCGAGCCGCCGGCCGGGCCGGTCCGGCGCTGGTCGATGCGTCCCTACCGGGCCGTGCGGTACCTGGTGCCGGCCCCGCGCAAGCCCGCCCCGGCCGGGCGGGCGCGGGCCGCCTGACAGGACGCCGGCGCGGCGGGAAAATCATTGGCCCGCCGCGCCGGCGGAACGCTAGCGTGCCCGGCATGGAACCGCCCGGACGCTTGCTCAACGTCATCGATGTGGAGGCCACCTGCTGGGAGGGCTCCCCGCCGGACGGCCAGGTCAGCGAGATCATCGAGATCGGGTTGTGCGTCGTGGACCTGGCGGCGTGCAAGCGGGTCGCGCGGCACGGCATCCTGGTGCGGCCGGAGCGCTCGTCGGTGAGCCCGTTCTGCACCGAGCTGACCGGCTGGACGCAGCAGGAGGTGGAGCGCGGGGTCACCCTCGCCGAGGCCTGCCGGATCCTGGAACGCGAGCACTGCGCACGGTCGCGGCCGTGGGCGAGCTGGGGCGACTACGACCGCAAGCAGTTCGAGCGGCAGTGCGCGGCGGGGCAGGCCGACTACCCCTTCGGCGCCCGGCACATCAACGCCAAGGCGGTGTTCACCGAGGTCTACGGGTTGCGGCGCAGGCCGGGCATGGCGCAGGCGCTGCAGATCGCGGGGCTGCCGCTGGAGGGCCGGCACCACCGGGGCGTCGACGACGCCTGGAACATCGCCGCACTGGTGCTGGACATCGCGGCGCGCGGCGCCTGGCCCGACCCGGCGGACGCCGTGCCGGCCTGAGCGGGGCCGGTCGGGCTTTTCCGCACGGGCCGGGCCGGCCGGCACGTCGGGCAGGGCGCGCTACGGCAGCAGAGCGGCGCTGCCGTCGGGGAAGAGCAGCTTGCGGGTGGGCAGCGGGATCTGGATGTCCTCTTCCCGGAAGCGGGCGTGCAGCCGCTTGATGAACTCGTGCTTGACCACGAACTGGTCGGCGAACTGGCGGACCCGCAAGATCACCGTGAAGTCGATGCTGGACTCGCCGAAGGTGTGGAAGCGCACCAGCGGCTCATGGTCGGGCACGCCGCCTTCGACCTGGGTCATCACCTCGCGGCCGACCTCGATGGCGACCTTCTCCACGTGCGCCAGGTCGCTTTCATAGCCGACCTTGGCCTGGATCAGGACGCTCATGTCCGGGTCGGGACCGTGGAAGTTGGTCAAGATGGCGTCGGCGAAGCGGGCGTTGGGGATCACCACCAGGTTGTCGGCGAGGGTCTGGATGGTGGTCTTGCGCCAGTTGATGTCGACGACGCTGCCCTCCTCCCCCGTGCTGAGGCGGACGAAGTCGCCGGGCACCACGGTCTTGGAGGCCAGGATGTGCACCCCGGCGAACAGGTTGGCCAGGGTGTCCTGCAGTGCCAGCGCCACGGCCAGACCGCCCACGCCCAGGGCGGTGAGCATCGGGGTGATGGACAGGCCCATGCTCTGCAGCAGCACCAGCACGCCCACCACCAGCACCACCGCGCGGGTGATGTTGGCGAAGATGGTGACCGACTGGGCGACGCCGGAACGGGCCAGCACGATCGAGGTGACCACCCCGGCCGCCAGGCGGGCGCTGGCCAGCGTCACCGCCAGGATGATCACGGAGACCAGGATCGAGCCGATCACCTGGCGGGTGCCGGGCTGGAACCGCACGATCAGCACCGCCGCCCACAGGCCCGCCACGGTGGTCAGCACCACCGCCAGGTCGCACAAAAGCCGGGCCAGCAGATCGTCCCAGACCCATTTGGTGTTCTCGGCCCGCCGGATCAGCCGTTTGAGCAGCATCCGCAGCGCGATGCCGAGCACCACGGCCGACACCACCACCACGGCGCCGACCAGGACTCGTCCCCATTCCACCGGATCAGGCACGTTCGTCCGTTCTATTCAAATGTTCGGGATTGTCGGTCGGGTCTGATCGTAGCGATCAATCCCCGGTCAGATGGGCGGGTTCACTTTGCCGGAAAAGTGAGTGAGCACCGTGGGCAAGGGGCGCTTCCACCGCGGGTGACATGCCTGAATAGCCTGGCGGTATGGAGGGGTTGGGGCTGATGCGCCGGCTGGGGGCCGGCGCGCTGCGGCTGCCGCACGGCCCGTACCGGGTGAGGGTGCACCGGGACCTGGAGGTCCCCGCGCCGGACGGGGTGACGCTGCTGGCCGACCGGTACGCACCGCAGGGGCTGGACCGTCCACCGGTCATCTTGGTGCGCTCCCCGTATGGGCGGCGCGGGCCGTTCGGGCTGATGTGCGGGTACGTGTTCGCCACCCACGGGTTCCAGACGGTGGTGCAGAGCGTCCGCGGCGGGTTCGGCTCCGGCGGGGCGTTCGAGCCGCTGGACGAGCGCGAGGACGGGCTGGCGACGGTGGCCTGGCTGAAGGCCCAGCCGTGGTTCGGCGGCGCGTTCGCCATGCACGGCCCCAGCTATCTGGGCTATGTGCAGTGGGCGGTGGCCGCGGACGCCGGGCCGGAGCTGAAGGCCTTGTCGATGCAGGTGACGGCCTCGCAGTTCCGGGATGCGATCAATCTGGGCGGCGGGTTCGCCCTGGAGTCCACGCTGACCTGGGTGGATCTGACCACCCGCATCCAGCGGCCGCTGTCGGGGCTGGTCGCCGGGGTGCTCTCGCCGCGCCGGGCCCGGCGGGCGGCATTGTCGGGCCGTCCGCTGGCCGAGCTGGACGCGCTGGCCACCGGGGCGCCGGTGCGGTTCTTCCAGGACCTGCTGGCCAACGGCCCCGACACCCCGTTCTGGCACAAGCGGGACTTCAGCCGGGCGGTGGGGCGGGTGCAGGCCCCGGTGAACATGACCGGCGGCTGGTATGACGTGTTCCTGCCCTGGCAGCTGGAGGACTACGCGGCGCTGCGGGCGGCCGGGCGCAACCCGCACCTGACCATCGGCCCGTGGTGGCATTCGGATCCACGGCTGACGCGCCACTCCATGCGCGACTCGCTGCAGTGGTTCCGCGCCCACCTGCTCGGCGACCGCTCCGAGATGCGCCGGGACCCGGTGCGGCTTTACATCACCGGCTCCGGGGAGTGGCGGGACTTCCCCCACTGGCCGGTGCCCGGGATCGACGAGCAGCGCTGGCACCTGCAGCCCGGCGGCGGGCTGTCCCCCGACGGGCCGCCGCAGAGCCCGCCCGACTCCTACCGGTACGACCCGATGCACCCCACCCCGTGCATCAGCGGCCCCTCGCTGCTGGGCGACTGCTCCCCCGCCGACCAGCGCCGCCTGGAGGCCCGCCGCGACGTGCTGGTCTACACCTCCCCGCCGCTTTCCAAGGGGCTGGAGATCATCGGGCCGATCCGCGCGGAACTGCATGTGCGCTCCGACCGGGCGCACGCCGACTTCGTGGTGCGGCTGTGCGACGTGGCCCCCGACGGGGTGTCGCTGAACCTGTGCGAGGGCGTGCGCCGGGTGCGCCCGGGGGTGGGCGAGACCGACGGCGAGGGCGTCTGCAAGATCACGGTGGATCTGTGGCCGGCCGGGCACCGGTTCCGCCCCGGGCACCGGCTGCGCGTGCACGTGGCCGGCGGCGCCTACCCCCGGGTGGCCCGCAATTCCGGCACCGGCGAGCCGCTGGGCGCGGAGACGGCCTGGCTGGCCGCCCGCCACGAGGTCTTCCACGACCCCGGCCGCCCTTCGGCGATCATCCTGCCGGTGCTGCGCTGAGACCGGCCCGGCGCCGGTCAGCCGCGACGACGGCGAAGGGCCTCCAGAGCGCGGTCGGCGTGGACGCTCATGCGGATCTCGCTTTTGACGATCTCGATGATGCGGCGGTCGGTGTCGATCACGAACGTCCGGCGCTTGGTGGGGGCCAGCGCGAAGCCGCGGCGGACGCCGAAGCGGCGGGCGACGGTGCCGTCCTCATCGCTGAGCAGGGGGTAGCCGAGGGAGTGCTTGCCGCTGAACTCGCGCTGCTTGCTCACCGGGTCGGCGCTGATGCCGACCGGCTGGGCGCCCAGCTCGGCGAACTCGGCGGCCAGGTCGCGGAAATGGCAGGCCTCGGCGGTGCAGCCCGGCGTCATCGCCGCCGGGTAGAAGAACAGCACGACGGGACCGCCGGCCAGCAGGCCGCTGAGGGAACGGAGGGTGCCCTGCTCGTCGGGGAGCTCGAAGTCCTCCACCACATCACCGATCTTCATGGACGTCAGTATTCCCTTATCGGCACTCGGCCGACAGGGCGGCCCCCGCGTCCTGCAGCAGCCCGGCGATGTCCTGCGGCGACCAGTGCTCCCGGGCGCCGGGGCAGGCGGCCAGGTAGGAGGCGGCCCGCTCGGCCGGCCAGCCGTGCGCCTGGCGCAGGCCGCGGCCGAGCATCCGCAGGTAAGGAGCGGAGGGGGCGTTCAGATCGGCCCGCAGCGCGCCGTGCGGGGCGGTGAAGGTCAGCATCGGGTGCCCGTCGCACTCGCCGACCCGCAGGATCGTCTCATAGCGGCCGGGGCCGAGGCGCTGCCGCCCGGTGCGCAGCGCCTCCGACAGGTCCAGGTCGGCGCCGACCCGGCGGCGCATCTCCTGGGCGAGGACGTCGGCGAACTGCCCGACCGTCAGCAGGTAGGCGCGGGCGGCGGTGCGGGCCGGCAGTTGCGGGTCGTAGAAGGCCATGCCGCCGCCCCAGGTCTGCGAGGTGTGGGCGAAGTAGATGCCGCCGGGCAGCGTCAGCGCCCGCTCGGCCCGGGCCGGGGTGGCGTCGCGGCAGCCGGTGTAGTGGCGGGCGGCGCCCTCGGGCCGTCCCCCGGCCAGGTAGCACTGAAACCGTTCGCGCGCCAGATTCGACCCGTAGGCCACGTACCAGACCCTGCCGTTCACCCCTTCAGTATGGCCGCCGGGTCCGACATTTCCCCGTGTGCGCGGCGGCCCGGTATGCGTGGTCTTCCCCCTGCTCAGGACATCAATACGACAGGCACCGATCACCCTGAGCGTCGAAAAGATCCCGAGTTCACATGTTTGGTGGAGAAGTGGCTTGGATACAACGATCACCGTGGGTGTCTAAGACGCAGATACCTCCTGGTTCCATTCCTGTGCGATCCCGGAGGCCGCGTCATGCCCTCGTCCCTGAACCTAGCGCTTGTCTCATTGGCCGATCTGACGGGCGATTCGGCAAGCGCCGGCGTCCACTCCATCCACGTGCTGGAGTTGGCCCGCGCATTGGGCGGGCAGGGCCATCGAGTGACCGTCTACACCCGGCGCACCACCGAGAGCGGACGCCCCCGGACCAGGCTCGGCGCGGGCGCCACGCTCGAACAGATCACCGCGGGCCCCGCCCGGCCGCTGCCGGAGGCCCATCTGCTGCCGCACATCCGGGCGTTCACCGACGAGCTGAGCCGCCGGCTGGCGCAGCAACGCAACCGGCCCGACCTGGTGCACGCGCACGGCTGGCTGGGCGGGCTGGCCGCCTACGCCGCGCTGCAGGACACCGGGCTGCCGCTGGTGCAGTCCTTCCACGGCCTGGGCGTGGTGGAAAGCCGCCGGCCCGGCGGGCGGCGCACCGTGCACCCGGCCCGCATCCGGATCGAACGGGCGCTGGGCCGCGGCGCCGACACGGTGCTGGCCGGCTGTGAACACGAGGCCGACGAACTGGTGCGCATGGGCGTGGCGCGGCCCCGGATCTGCGTGGTGCCCTACGGCGTGGACTGCGAGCGGTTCCGCCAGACGGGCCCGACGATGCCGCGGGGGCGGCGCCCCCGGCTGGTGCTGGTCGGCAACGACCTGGACAACGCCGGCGCGGCGGTGGCCGTGCGGGCCCTGGCGCACGTCCCCGAGGCCGAGCTGGTGGTGGCCGGCGGCCCGGCCCGCGAGGACCTGGAAAGCGACCCCACCGTGCACCGGCTGCGCACCCTGGCCAAGGAGCTGGACGTGGCCGACCGCACGCTGTTTTTGGGCCGGCTGCCCCGCAAGGACGTCCCCAAGCTGCTGCGCACCGCCCGGCTGGCGCTGTGCCTGGCCCCGCACCAGCCCTCGGGGATGGTGCCGCTGGAGGCCATGGCCTGCGGCGTGCCGGTGGTCGCGGTGCCGACCGGCTCCGGCGCCGACAGCGTGCTGGACGGCGTCACCGGGCTGCACGTGCCGCCCGGCCAGCCGGTGACCCTGGGACGGGCGCTGCGCCGGCTGCTGGCCGAGGAGACCACGCTGTCGGCGTGGGCCATCGCCGCCGCCGACCGCGCCCACTCCCGCTACGCCTGGGAGCGGATCGCCGCCGAGACCGTGCGCTGCTACAGCGCGCTGCTGCCCGAGCCGGAGCCCGAGCCCGCCGAGCGGCACGCCGAGGAACCGGTGGGCGCCGGCGTCTGAGCGCCCCGCCCGGCCGCGCTCAGGTGGGCACGTGCAGGGCGCGCTGGATCTCCCCCAGCACCTCGGCCTGCCGCGGGACCAGGTAGAAGTGGTCGCCCGGCAGGACCTTCAAGGCGAAGGGGCCGTCGGTGGCCTCGGCCCAGGCGGCGGCCCGCTCCCGGTCCACGTGCGGGTCGGCGTCGCCGATGATCGCGGTGATCGGGACCGAGGGGTTGGGCCCGGGCCGGCGCTGATAGTTCTCGATCAGCCGGAAGTCGTTGCGCACATACGGCAGCACCAGCTCGCGCATCTCCGGGTCGGCCAGCACCTCGGCGTCGCTGCCGCCCAGCTCGGTCAGCGCCGCCACCACCCCCTCATCGTCCCGGTCGGCGACGCGGTCCTCATCGGCCAGGTCGCGGCGGTGCGGGGGGCGGGCGCCGGAGGCGAACAGGTGCGTGGGCGGCACGCCGCGCTCCTCCAGCAGGCGGGCGGTCTCATAGGCCAGCACGGCGCCCATGCTGTGCCCGAACAGGGCGGTGGGCCGGTCCATCAGCGGCACCAGCGCCCCGGCGATGAGCCGGGCCAGCCGGTGGGCGTCGTCGATCATGGGCTCGGCGAGCCGGTCGGCCCGGCCGGGGTACTGCACGGCGTGCACCTCGATCGCCGCGCTCAGCTCCTTGCCCCAGGAGCGGTAGGCCACCGCCGAACCGCCGGCGTGCGGGAAGCAGATCAGCCGCAGCGACGCCCACGGCCGGCTCTCCGGGCAGCGGAACCAGTTCACGGCCGGCCCCCCGCCTTGCGGACGCGCCTCAAGCCGAGCCCTCCATGGCCTCGATCAGGCTCTTGGGCCGCATGTCGGTCCAGTTGGCCTCCACGAACTCCAGGCACGCCTGGCGGGTGTCGGCGCTCTTGGCCACCGTCCAGCCGGCGGGGACCTCGGCGAACGACGGCCACAGCGAGTACTGGCCCTCGTCGTTGACCAGCACCAGGAACGTGCCGTCGGGGTCCTCGAACGGGTTGCTCATCCGGGGGTTCCTTTCGGGGTCTTGGGGCAAGGTTAATCGGTCAGCGTGAGTGCAGCTTGCCGAGCCGGGCGGCCAGCACCGCGCCGATCTCGGCCGCCGGCCCCGGCTCCATCAGCAGATGGTGCTCGACGTCGATCGGGTAGTCCTCGATCTGGCCGTCGGTGACCGGCTGCCAGTTCTCGCGGGCGGTGGGCGCCCCGTCCGGACGGCCCTGCGTGGCGGTGAAGAACACGATGTCGCCGCGGAAGCGGCCGGGCCGGTACTCCTCGGCGCAGCGCAGCCCGTTCTCGTAGTTGCGGTACAGCTTGAGCAGGTCGTCCTCGTCCAACGTGGCGAAGGCGTCGCCGCGCTCCCTGATGACCTGCATGATGCGGTCCATGTCGGGGGTGCCGTCGGCCTTCATCCCGGCGTCGATCCCGGCGGCCTCCAGCAGCTCCGGCAGCACCTCGCGTTTTTCGGAGTTCAGGTCCTGGCTGTGGTAGGAGTCGATCAGCGCCAGCAGGGCGACCTCCTCCCCGTCGGCCTGCAGCCGGCAGGCCATCTCGTAGGCGATCAGGCCGCCCAGCGACCAGCCGGCCAGGTGGTAGGGGCCGTGCGGCTGGACGGTGCGGATCTGCTCCAGGTAGTCGGCGGCCATCGCGTTCACCGACTCCGGCAGCGTCCCGGAGGTGAAGACGCGCGCCTGCAGCCCGTAGATCGGCTGCTCGGGTCCCAGGTGCCGCTGGAACTGGAAGTACGGCCAGGCCAGCCCGCCGGCGGGGTGGACGAAGAACAGCGGCGGGCGCGACCCGGTGGCGCGGATCGGCAGCAGCACCTCCAGGCTGGGGGCGTCCTGCTCGGTGGAGTCCCCGGCCCGTGCCAGCGCCTCGACGGTCTGGTGGGTGAACACATCGCGCGGCGACAGCTCCAGCCCCGCCTGCCGGGCGCGGGTGGCCAGCCGCATCGCGGCGATGCTGTCGCCGCCCAGGTCGAAGAAGCTGACGTCGGCGCCGACCTTCTCCACGCCCAGGACCTCGGCGAACAGGGAGCACAGCAGCTCCTCCCGCACGCCCTGGGGCGGGCGCCCGCCCAGCAGCTCGCCGTAGTCGGGGACGGGCAGGGCGCGGCGGTCCAGCTTGCCGTTGGCGTTGGTGGGCAGCGTCTCCAGCGGCACGATCGCGGCGGGCACCATGTACTCCGGCAGCGATTCGGCCGCGTGGCGGCGCAGCTCGGCCGGGTCGACCCGGCGGCCGGCGACCGGGACCACATAGCCGACCAGCCGTTTGTCGCCGGGCCGGTCCTCGCGGGCGATCACCGCGACGTTGGCCACGTCGGGGTGGCCGGCCAGCACCGATTCGATCTCGCCCAGCTCGATCCGGAAGCCGCGGATCTTGACCTGGAAGTCGGCGCGGTCGATGTACTCCAGCATCCCGTCCGGCCGCCACCGCACCAGGTCGCCGGTGCGGTACATGCGCTCGCCGGGCGCGCCGAACGGGTTGGCGACGTAGCGTTCGGCGGTCAGGCCGGGCCGGCCGAAGTAGCCGCGGCCCAGCCCGGCCCCGGCCACATAGGCCTCGCCGACCACGCCCGGCGGCACCGGCTGCAGGTTCTCGTCCAGCACGTACACGCGCATGTTGTCGATGGGACGGCCGAGGAGGGCGACCTGCTCGCCGCGCTCCAGGATCTCCCGCATCGACAGGACGGTGGTGTAGGTGGTGGCCTCGGTGGGGCCGTAGACGTTGCCGACCCGGGTGTCGGGGCAGGCCCGCAGCACCTTGCGCATGGCGGTCACCGAGCCGGCCTCGCCGCCGGTCAGCACCTCCCGCAGGCCGGCGAAGGCGCCCGGCCGTTCCTCGGCCACCAGGTTGAACAGGGTGGTGGTGATGAACAGGCCGGTGACCTGCTCGGCGGTGATGATGCGTTCGAGGGCGGCGGCGTCCACCTCACCGGGCGGGGCGATGACGACGGTGCCGCCGGCCAGCAGCGGCACCCACAGCTCGTAGGTGGAGGCGTCGAAGGCGTGCGCCGAGTGGCACAGGACGCGGTCGTGGGCGCCGTCGCGCATGGTGGCGTCCAGCGCCAGGTCCACCACGTCGCGGTGGCGGACCGCCACGCCCTTGGGCAGCCCGGTGGAGCCGGAGGTGAACAGCACGTAGGCGGCCTGCTCGGGGTGGCAGGCGACGCCGGGATCGGTGGCGGGCAGGCCGGCCAGGGCCGCTTCGTCGTCGACCAGGACGACCCGGGCGGAGTGCTCGACCTCCCGCCGGGCCATGGCGCGGTCCAGCAGCAGCACCGGCGCCCCGGTCTCCCGGATCGCCCAGGCGATGCGGTCGGGCGGGTAGCTGTGGTGGATGGGCGCGTACACCCCGCCGGCCTTGAGGATCGCCAGCGTGGCCACCACCACGTGCGCCGAGCGCTCCACCATCATCGCCACCGGGGTCTCCGGCCGCACCCCCAGCCCGATCAGGCGGTGCGCCAGGCGGTTGGCGCGTTCGTCCAGTTCGGCGTAGGTGATGGAGCGTCCCCGCAGCTCCCCGTCCTCGACGGTCAGCTCGCGCAGCGCGACGGCGTCCGGGGTGGCGGCCACGTGGCGGGCGAACCGTTCGAGGATGGTCTGCGGACCTTCCGGGCGCGGCACGACCGGCCCCTGCCAGGCGGTCAGCAGGCGCCGGCGTTCCTCCTCGTCCAGGATGTCGATGGCGGCGACCGGCTGGTCGGGCCGGCGGGCGATGGCCTCCAGGATGCGGCGCAGCCGGCGCATGATCTGCTCGGCGTCCCGGTCGCCGAACACTTCCGGACGGTGGTCCAGCCGCAGCGACAGCTGCTCGCCGGGCACCGCGGCCAGCGCCAGCGGGTAGTGGGAGGCGTCGTGGCCGCCGGTGCCGCGCACCCGCAGCCCGCCCAGGTCGGTGCCGTCGGCCTCGGGGTCGAACGGGTAGTTCTCCAGCACCGTCATGGTGTCGAACAGGGCGCCGAGCCCGCTCAGCCGCTGGATGTCGGCCAGCCCCAGGTGGTGGTGGGGCATCAGGTCGGCCTGCTCGCGCTGCAGCCGGCGCAGCGCCTCGGCGATGGTGTCGCCGGGACGCACCCGCACCCGCACCGGGATGGTGTTGATGAACAGGCCGATCATCTGCTCCACGCCGGGCAGCTCCGGCGGGCGGCCGGAGACCGCCACGCCGAACACCACGTCGCTGCGGCCGGTCAGCCGCCCCACCAGCAGCCCCCAGGCCAGTTGCAGGATCGTGCTGAGCGTGACGCCGTGGGCCTTGGCGCACTCGGTGATCGCGGCGGTGAGGTCCGCGTCCAGCTTGATGTGCAGCTTGTGCGGGACGGACGGTTCCCCGCCGGCGGCGTGCGGGGCGACGAGGGTGGGCTCCTCCAGCCCGGCCAGCGCCCGCCGCCAGGCGTCCTCGGCGGCGGCGCGGTCCTGCCGGGCGACCCAGGCCAGGTAGTTCTTGTAGGGGGTGGGGCGGGGCAGGCCCGTGTCGTCGCCGCCGGCCACATACAGCGCGAACAGCTCGGTCTGCAGGATCGGGGTGGACCAGCCGTCCAGCAGGATGTGGTGGTTGGTGAAGATCAGCCGGTGCCGGTCGGGGGCCAGTTTGACCAGCAGGAACCGCAGCAGCGGCGGGCGGGTCATGTCCCAGGGGCGGGCGCGTTCGGCATCGGCCAGCACCGCGGCCTGCGCCTCGGCCTGCTCAAGCGGCAGGTGCGACAGGTCCCGCTCCTGCCAGGGCAGCTTCACCTGGCGGTGCACGAGCTGGACGGGCGAGCCCTCCTTGCGCTGCCGGAAGCTGGTGCGCAGATTGGGGTGGCGGCGCAGCAGCGTGGCGACCGACCGGCGCAGCGCGGCCACATCCAGCTTCCCTTCCAGGTCCAACACGCCCTGGGCGGTGTAGACGTCGCCGGCCTCGTCGTAGAGGGCGTGGAAGAACAGGCCCTGCTGGAGGGGCGACAGCGGCAGGATGTCCTCGAGCTGCGACTGCCGGGCCTGCTTCGGCTGGGTCATTGCTCCAACTCCCAATCGTCCAGCTCGGCTTCGAATTCGTCGATCTCGTCCTGGGTGAGGTCCACCAGCGACAGGTCCGAGGGGGTGAACCCGCCGGCGCCCTCGGTGGAGGCGTGCGCCACCAGGCCCCGCAAGGCCTCGAACCACGCCTCGGCCAGGGCGCGGACCTGTTCTTCGGCCAGCAGGTCCCCCGGCCAGATCCAGGTGGCGTGCAGCTGCGGGCCGGTGGGCAGGTCGCGGGTGTGGGCGCTGATCTCCAGGACGTGCGGCATGGCCAGGCCGGGGTTCTGCCCGGGGCCGAGGGCCTCGGCCTCGTCGGGGGCGGCCGGGCTCCAGTCGGCGGCCTGCCCGCCGTCGTCGGCGGTGACCCGGCCCAGGTAGTTGAAGGCGATCTGGGGGCGGGGCAGGCCGGCCAGCTTCCCGGCGGTGGCCGGGTTGAGGTGGCGCAGCAGGCCGTAGCCGATGCCGTTGTCGGGGGTCTCCCGCAGCTGCTCCTTGACCGTCTTCAGCGCGGTGCCGACCTGCGGGCCGCCGGTGCGGACCTCCTCCCAGTCGACGGGTCCGGGGTCCAGGCGCACCGGGCTGATGGAGGTGAACCAGCCGGCGGTGCGGGACAGGTCCACGCCGGGGAAGATCTCCTCGCGGCCGTGTCCCTCCAGGTTGACCAGGACGGCGGTCTGCGCGCCGGGGCGGCGGTGGGCGACGGCCAGCGCCAGCCCGGTCAGCAGCACGTCGTTGACGCGGCCGTGGTAGGCGGCCGGGACGGTGGTCAGCAGCGGCTCGGTGACCTCCGGCGGCAGCGTCAAGGTGAGCTGCCGGGCGCTGCCGAAGGTGTCGACGTCCGGGTCCAGGGGACGGTCGCCCAGCTGAGGATCGGGGGTGCGGCCGATCTCGAGCCAGGTGTCCAGTTCGGCGACGCGTCCCGGGTCGGTGGCCTCGGCGACCAGGCGCTGCGCCCAGCGGCGGAAGGAGGTGCCGACCGGTTCCAGGCGCGGGGTCTGCCCGGCGGCGATGGCGGCCCAGGCGGTGACCAGGTCGGGCAGCAAGGCGCCCCTGGGCGGTGGGCCCGGCGTCGAAGTGGACGAGCTGGGCCATGATGCCCGCATCCGGGCGCAGCCGGGAGCGGGCGGCGGCGCCTTCCTCGGCGAGGACGGCCTTGAGCGCCTCGCCGTCCAGGCCGGCGACGTCCACCCGGCGGACCAGGGCGGCGGCGTCGACGGTTCCCGGTTCGGTGATCTCGAAGCCGTCGCCGGTGACGCGCAGGCGGAGCATGTCGTGGTGGTCCAGGACGGCCTGCAGCGCTCCGGTCAGGTGGTCGAGGTCCAGGCCGGGGGGCGCGTGCAGCAGCATCCGCTGGCTGTAGTCGTCGGTGGGGCCGTGCAGCTCCCGGAACCAGTGCATGATCGGGGTGGCCGGCACAGGACCCACCCCCGCACCCGGAGGTTCGGTTTCGGCGGCCTCGTCGGTGGCGTTGCGGGCGATGGCGGCCAGTTCCTCAACCGTCTGATGCTGGAAGACCTCCCGCGGGGAGATCACCAGCCCGGCCTGGCGGGCACGGGAGACCAGCTGGATGGCGATGATGGAATCCCCACCCAAATCGAAGAAGCCGTCATCGATGCCGACCCGCTCCAGCCCCAGCACCTCGGCGAACAGCCCGGCCAGGATCTCTTCCCGCTCATTGCGCGGGGCACGCGAGGAGACCTGGGCGGAAAAGTCCGGAGCCGGCAGGGCCTTGCGGTCCAGCTTGCCGTTGACCGTCAACGGCAACGCATCCAAGAACACCACCGTGGCCGGAACCATGTAATCCGGCAACGACCGGCCCGCGAACCTGCGCAGCTCGGCCACATCGGCATCCCCGACCACATACGCAACCAGCCGATCATCACGAACGATCACCGCGACATCGGAGACCGCTTCGTGGCGGGAGAGCACCGCTTCGATCTCACCGAGTTCGATGCGGAAGCCACGCAGCTGCACCTGCTGGTCCGAACGCCCCAGGTACTCCAGGCGGCCATCACGCAACCACCGCCCCAAGTCCCCGGTGCGGTACATGCGACTGCCCGGCTCCCCGAACGGATCAGCGATGAACCGCTCAGCCGACAACCCCGGCCGGTTCAGATAGCCGCGGGCCAGCCCGGCACCGGCCACGTAGAGTTCACCGATCACTCCCGGCGGGACCGGCTGGAGCCGCTCATCCAGCACATACAGGCGCAGGTCCGGGATACCGGTACCGATCACGCTGCCCGGGGCCGAGGCGCAGTAGAAGCTGTCCAGGGCGATGTAGGAGACATGCACGGTGGTCTCAGTGATCCCGTACATGTTCACCAACACCGGCGCATCATCGGCATGCCGGGAGTACCAGTCCTCCAACCGGCCCAGCTCCAGCGCCTCACCACCGAAAATCACATACCGCAACGCCAACTCGGCGCCCGGGTTGTCCCGGTCGGCGGCCATCAACTGGTAGAAGGCCGACGGCGTCTGGTTGAGCACGGTCACCTTCTCCCGGGCGAGGAGCTTGAGGAAGTCCTCGGGCGAACGGGAGGTCAGGAACGGCACCACCACCAGGCGGCCGCCATACAGCAGCGGCCCCCACAGCTCCCACACCGAGAAGTCAAAGGCGTAGGAGTGGAACAGCGTCCACACATCGTCCGGGCCGAAGCCGAACCACTGCTCGGTGGAGGCCAGCAACCGCACCACATTGCGATGCGGAATCACCACACCCTTAGGCCGGCCGGTGGAACCGGACGTGTAGATCACATACGCCGGATTGTCCGGACGCAACCCCACATCGCCCAGGTTCTCGGCTGAGTAATCGGCGAGGGTGTGCTCGTCCAGGAGCACCTTGGGCATGGACTCCGGGAGCACCCCGGCGGCCTCGGCCGTGGTGACGGCCAGGACGGGGCGGGAGTCTTGGAGCATGTAGGCGATGCGATCGGCCGGGTAATCGGGGTCGATCGGCACATACGCCGCCCCCGCCTTCAACACCGCCACAATCGCCACCACCAGCTCAGCCGAACGCGGCAACGCCAACGCCACAAACCGCTCCGGCCCAGCCCCCCGCTCCCGCAACAACCGCGCCAAACGGTTGGCCGCCGCGTTCAACTCCCCATACGTCAGATGCGCACCCTCAAAAGTCACCGCCACCGCATCCGGAGCACGCAACGCCTGCGCCTCGAACAACGCAGGAATCGTGGCCCGCTCGGCGGTCGTGTCCGCTCCCGCGAGCAGGGCCGGGGCGGCCGGGGCGGCGGTGCTCAGGTGCGCTCCGCGCGCCCAGTCGGTGAGGATGGTGCGCCGCTCGGCCTCGCTCAGCAGCTCCACCGAGCCGATGGGGGCGTCGGGGTCGGCGGTCACCGCGCGCAGCAGGCGGGTGAGGCGTTCGGCCAGCGCCGCCACGGTGGGCTGGTCGAAGCGGTCGAGGGCGTATTCGAAGGCGGCCTCGATCCCGGCCGGGGTGCCGTCGTCGCCGGTGCGTTCCTCCACATACAGCGACAGGTCGAACTTGGCGGCGCCGGCGCCCAGGGATTCGGGGGCGGCGGTCAGGCCGTCGACCTCCAGCGACGCCTCGGGGTTGTTCTGGAAGGACAGCACCACCTGGAACAGCGGGTGGCGGCCCATGTGCCGGGCCGGGTTGAGCACCTCCACCAGCCGTTCGAACGGCACGTCCTGGTTGGCGTAGGCGGCCAGGTCGGTCTCCCGCACCCGCGCCACCAGCTCCCGGAAGCTCGGGTTCCCGGAGGTGTCGGTGCGCAGCACGAGCATGTTGACGAACATGCCGACCAGGTCGTCCAAGGCCTCGTCGGTGCGGCCGGCGATCGGCGAGCCGATCGGCACGTCGGTGCCCGCGCCCATGCGGGTCAGCAGGGCGGCCAGCGCCGCCTGCAGCACCATGAACAGGCTGGCCTGCGAGGAGCGGGCCAGTTTCGTCAGCTCCGCGTGCAGCTCGGCGTCCAGCTCGAAGGAGTGCAGGCCGCCGCGGTAGCTGGCCTCGGCCGGGCGGGGCCGGTCGGCCGGCAGCGCGATCTCCTCCGGCAGATCGGCCAGCGTCTCCTTCCAGAACGCGATCTGCCGGCTGATCAGCGAGTCGGGGTCGTCCTCGGAGCCGAGGAGCTGCTGCTGCCAGAGGGTGTAGTCGGCGTACTGCACCGGCAGCGGCGACCAGCGCGGCTCCTCGCCGCCGCGGCGGGCCAGGTAGGCGGTGATCACGTCGCGGGCCAGCGGCGCCATCGACCAGCCGTCCCCGATGATGTGGTGCATCACCAGCACCAGGACGTGCTCGGTCTCGCCCAGCCGCAGCAGCCGGGCGCGCAGCGGCGGCTCGGCGGCCAAGTCGAAGCCGCGGCCGGCGATCTGGGCCAGCGCGGCCGGCAGGGCGGCCTCGGTGACGTCCTCCACCGGCAGGGCGGGGCGGGCGTCGGCGGGGTCGAGGATCTGCTGGCGGGGGGTGCCGCCGCTGTCGGGGAAGATCGTGCGCAGCGACTCGTGCCGGGCCACCACGTCCGCCAGCGCCGCCCGCATCGCCGCGTAGTCCAGCTCGCCGTGCAGCCGCAGCGCCACCGGCACGTTGTAGGTGGCCGACGGACCTTCGAACCGGTTGAGGAACCACAGCCGCTGCTGGGCGTACGACAGCGGGATGCGGTCGGGGCGTTCGGCCGGCCGCAGCGGGGGGCGCGCCGTGCCGGCCGCCTCGTCCAGGCGGGCCGCCAGGCGGGCCACGGTGGGCGCCTCGAACAGCGCGCGGACCGGCAGCTCGACCGACAGCGCCGAGCGGATCCGCCCCACCAGGCGGGTGGCGGTCAGCGAGTCACCGCCCAACGCGAAGAAGTCGTCGTCGATGCCGACCCGGGGCACGCCCAGGATCTCGGCGAACAGCCCGCACAGGATCTCCTCGCGGGGGGTGCGCGGGGCCCGTCCGGCGGTGGCGGAGGCGTCGGGGGCCGGCAGCGCCGAACGGTCCACCTTGCCGCCGACCGTCAGCGGCAGCGCCTCCAGCACCACCACCAGCGGAACCATGTAGTCCGGCAAGGTTTCGGCGAGGAAGCGGCGCAGCTCGGCGGCGTCCAGGGCGCGCCCGGCGGCGGGCACCGCGTAGGCGGCCAGCCGCCGCTCGCCGGGCCGGTCCTCGCGGACGATCACGGCGGTCTGCGCCACGTCCGGGTGGCGCAGCAGCGCGGCCTCGATCTCGCCCAGCTCGATGCGGAACCCGCGGACCTTGACCTGGTCGTCGACGCGGCCCAGGTAGTCCAGCGCGCCGTCGGCCCGCCAGCGCACCAGGTCGCCGGTGCGGTACATGCGGGCGCCGGGCGGGCCGAACGGGCAGGCCACGAACCGCTCGGCGGTCAGGCCCGGCCGGTGCAGGTAGCCGCGGGCCACGCCGTCGCCCTCGACGTACAGTTCGCCGGGCACCCCGATCGGGACGGGCCGCAGCCGGTCGTCCAGCACGTGCAGCCGGGCGCCGGTCACCGGGCGCCCGATCGGCGGGGTCTCCCCCACCTGCAGCGGGTCGCTGATGGTGGCGGCCACGGTGATCTCGGTGGGCCCGTAGGCGTTGATCATGCGGCGGCCGGGGGCCCAGCGCGCCACCAGGTCCGCTCCGCTGGCGTCGCCGCCGACCACCACGGTGCGCAGCGACTCCAGCCCTTCGGAGGGGACGCCGGCCAGCGCGGCGGGGGTGATGAACGCGCGGGTGACGCCCTGGTCGCGCAGCAGTTCGGCGAGCTGCTCCCCGCCGTAGATCCCGGGCGGGACGATCACCATGGCCGCGCCGGGGCGGAAGGCCATCAGCGCCTCCAGCACGGAGGCGTCGAAGCTGGGCGAGGAGAACTGCAGCGTCCGGTCCTCGGCGCTCACCTCGTAGCGTTCGACCTGGGTTTCGGCGAGGTCGGCCAGGCCGCGGGCGGTGACCACCACGCCCTTGGGGCGTCCGGTGGAGCCGGAGGTGTAGATGACGTAGGCCGGGTTGTCCGGCCGCAGCGGGCCGCGCCGTTCACCGTCGGTGACGTCGGCGGCGTCGTAGCCGGAGACGTCGGTCTCCTCCAGGATCAGCCAGCCCGCCGCGGACGCGCCCGCGTCCGCCCCGGGCGCCGGGGGCAGGGCGGCGGCGTGCTCGCCGGTGGTGATGCCCAGCACCGGCCGGGAGTCGCCCAGCATGTAGGACAGCCGGTCGGCCGGGTTGGCCGGGTCCAGCGGCAGGAAGGCGGCGCCGGCCTTGTTCACGGCCAGGGCGGCGGTCCAGTACTCCACCGAGCGGGGCATCGCCAGCGCGACGATGTCCTCCGGGCCGACGCCCCGTTCGATCAGGTGGCGGGCCAGGCGGTTGGCGCGGGCGTTCAGCTCGGCGTAGCTCAGCACGGCCTCGCCGGAGATGACCGCCGGGGCGTCGGGGCGGGCGGCGGCCTGGGCCTCGACCATGGCGGGCAGGGTGAGCGGCGGCACCGAGGGGGCGCCGGTGCCCCAGGCGGTGATGCGCCGGTGCTCCTCCTCACCCAGCAGGTCCAGCCGGCCGATCTCGGTCTCGGGGTCGTCGGCGAACGTCTCCAGCAGCCGCACCACGCGGCCCAGCAGGCGGTCGGCGGACTCGGCGTCGCAGGCGTCGGGACGGTGGTCCAGCCGCAGCGACAGGCGCGGCCCGGGCACGGCCACGAACGACAGCGGGAAGTGGGTGGCGTCGCGGGAGCCGAAGCCGGTGATGCGCAGCCCGCCCAGGGTGCCGTCCATGGCCGACGGGTCGAACGGGTAGTTCTCCAGCGCCGTCATGGTGTCGAACAGGGCCGGGTGCCCGGTGACGCGCTGGATGTCGGTCAGCCCCAGGTGGTGGTGGGGCAGCAGCTCGGCCTGCTCTTCTTGGAGGCGTTCCACCAGGTCGGCCAGGGTGTCGGTGGGGGCGAAGCGGACCCGCACCGGGATGGTGTTGATGAACAGGCCGATCATCTGCTCCACGCCGGGCAGCTCCGGCGGGCGGCCGGAGACGGCGGCGCCGAACACCACGTCGCGGCGGCCGGTGAAGTTGCCGAGCACCACGCCCCAGGCGGCCTGCAGCAGCGTGGCGAGGGTGGCGCCGTGCCGGCGGGCCAGCCGGGTCAGCCGGCCGGACAGTTTCTCCTCCAGCTCCACTTCCCGCCGGCCGGGCGGGACGGGGGGACGGCCGGCCAGCTCGGGCGCCACCAAGGTGGGCTCTTCCAGGCCGTCCAGGGCCTGCCGCCAGGCGTCCTCGGCGGCGGCGCGGTCCTGCTTGACCAGCCAGGCCAGGTAGCTCTTGTAGGGAGCGGGACGGGGCAGCCCGTTGTCGCTGCCGCCGGCCACATACAGCGCGAACAGCTCGGTGGCCAGCACCGGGGTGGACCAGCCGTCCAGCAGGATGTGATGGTTGGTGAAGATCAGCCGGTGCCGGCCGCCGGGCAGGCGGGCCAGCGTGAACCGCAGCAGCGGCGGCTCGGTCAGGTCGAACGGGCGCCTCAGCTCCTGTTCGGCCAGCCGGTCGGCCTCTTCTTCGGAGGCCACGTCGATCTCCTGCCAGGGCAGGTCGACCCGGCGGGGGATGACCTGGACGGGACGGCTGAGCCCTTCATGCCAGAAGGCCGCCCGCAGGTTGGGGTGGCGGCGCAGCAGCGTCTGCGCGCTCGCCCGCAGCACCGCCGCATCCAGCGGCCCCTCCAGGTCGAGGGTCAGCTGGGCGGTGTAGATGTCGCCGCCGGCCTGCCCGGCGGACCCTCCGTCCAGCAACGCGTGAAAGAAGAACCCCTGCTGGAGCGGCGACAGCGGCAGGATGTCTTCCAGGTCCGACCGGTTCAACTCTTGTTCCTCCACGCCGCCTGCAGTGCGTCGATCTCAGCCTGGTCAAGGTCCACCAGCAGGTCGGAGGGGGTGAACCCGCCGGCCTGCCCGTCGTCGGCCTCCAGATGGGCCACCAATCCGCGCAACGCCGCGAACCACGCCTCGGCCAGCGCCCGCACCTGGTCTTCGGGCAGCACGCCGTCCGGCCAACTCCAGGTGGCGGTCAGCTCGGGACCGCCGGGCAGGTCGCGGGTGACGGCGTTGATCTCCAGGACGTGCGCCATGGGCAGCCGCGGGTCCTCCCCGGAGGGCGGCTCCTCGGGGGCCAGCGCCCAGTCCTCCTCCCCGCCGGGGGCGACCCGGCCCAGGTAGTTGAAGGCGATCTGGGGGCGGGGCAGATCGGCCAGCTCCTCGGCGGTGGCCGGGTTGAGGTGGCGCAGCAGGCCGTAGCCGATGCCGTTGTCGGGGACCTGCCGCAGCTGCTCCTTGACCTGCTTGAAGGCGGTGCCCAGGGCCGCGCTCCCGGCGGTGACCTCCTCCCAGGGCACGGCCCCGGGGTCCAGCCGCACGGGGTGGATGGTGGTGAACCAGCCGACCGTGCGGGACAGGTCCACGCCGGGGAAGATCTCCTGCCGGCCGTGGCCCTCCAGGTCGATGAGCACCCCGCTGCCCTTGCCGCCGCGGTCGCGCCGCCACTTGGCCACGGCCAGCGCCAGCCCGGTCAGCAGGGCGTCGTCCACCCCGGCGTGGTAGGCGGCCGGGACCGAGGTCAGCAGCGGCTCGGTGACCTCCGGCGGCAGCGTCAGCGACAGGCTGCGGGCGCGGGCGGCCACGTCCACCGCCGGGTCCAGGCGGCGGTCGCCGAGCTTGGCGTTGGGGCCTTCGAGGATGCCGATCCAGGTGTCCAGTTCGGCGACGCGCTCCGGGTCGGTGGCCTCGGCGACCAGGCGCTGCGCCCAGCGGCGGAAGGACGTGCCGACCGGTTCCAGGCGCGGGGTCTGCCCGGCGGCGATGGCGGCCCAGGCGGTGACCAGGTCGGGCAGCAGGATCCGCCACGACACCCCGTCCACCACCAGGTGGTGCAGCATGACCAGCAGCCGGCCCTGGGCGGCGGGGCCGGCGTCCAGCCACACCAGCTGCGCCATGACGCCGCCGGCCGGGTCCAGGCGGTCGCGGGCGGCGGCGGCCTGCTGGGCCACCACTTCGGCGATCTTGTCGCCGTCCAGCCCGGCGATGTCGACCCGGTGCACGAGCGCGGCGGCGTCCACGCTCCCGGCCGGCCGCACCACCGGCTGCCAGCCGTCGTCGATGCGCAGCCGCAGCATGTCGTGGTGGTCCAGGACGGCCTGCAGCGCTCCGGTCAGGTGGCCGAGGTCCAGGCCGCCGGGGGTGCGCAGCAGGACCGACTGGTGGAAGCCGCTGTGCTCGCCGCCGCGTTCCCGCAGCCAGTGCATGATCGGGGTGGCCGGCACAGGACCCACCCCCGCACCCGGAGGCTCGGTTTCGGCGGCCTCGTCGGTGGCGTTGCGGGCGATGGCGGCCAGTTCCTCAACCGTCTGATGCTGGAAGACCTCCCGCGGGGAGATCACCAGCCCGGCCTGGCGGGCACGGGAGACCAGCTGGATGGCGATGATGGAATCCCCACCCAAATCGAAGAAGCCGTCATCGATGCCGACCCGCTCCAGCCCCAGCACCTCGGCGAACAGCCCGGCCAGGATCTCTTCCCGCTCATTGCGCGGGGCACGCGAGGAGACCTGGGCGGAAAAGTCCGGAGCCGGCAGGGCCTTGCGGTCCAGCTTGCCGTTGACCGTCAACGGCAACGCATCCAAGAACACCACCGTGGCCGGAACCATGTAATCCGGCAACGACCGGCCCGCGAACCTGCGCAGCTCGGCCACATCGGCATCCCCGACCACATACGCAACCAGCCGATCATCGCGAACGATGACCGCCACGTCCGTCACGGACGGGTGCCGCGCCAAGGTCGCCTCGATCTCACCGAGTTCGATGCGGAAGCCACGCAGCTGCACCTGCTGGTCCGAACGCCCCAGGTACTCCAGGCGGCCATCACGCAACCACCGCCCCAAGTCCCCGGTGCGGTACATGCGACTGCCCGGCTCCCCGAACGGATCGGCAATGAACCGCTCAGCCGACAGTCCTGGGCGGTTCAGGTAACCACGCGCCAGCCCGGCACCGGCCACGTAGAGTTCACCGATCACTCCCGGCGGGACCGGCTGGAGCCGCTCATCCAGCACATACAGGCGCAGGTCCGGGATACCGGTACCGATCACGCTGCCGGGGGCCGAGGCGCAGTAGAAGCTGTCCAGGGCGATGTAGGAGACATGCACGGTGGTCTCAGTGATCCCGTACATGTTCACCAACACCGGCGCATCATCGGCATGCCGGGAGTACCAGTCCTCCAACCGGCCCAGCTCCAGCGCCTCACCACCGAAAATCACATACCGCAACGCCAACTCGGCGCCCGGGTTGTCCCGGTCGGCGGCCATCAACTGGTAGAAGGCCGACGGCGTCTGGTTGAGCACGGTCACCTTCTCCCGGGCGAGGAGCTTGAGGAAGTCCTCGGGCGAACGGGAGGTCAGGAACGGCACCACCACCAGGCGGCCGCCATACAGCAGCGGCCCCCACAGCTCCCACACCGAGAAGTCAAAGGCGTAGGAGTGGAACAGCGTCCACACATCGTCCGGGCCGAAGCCGAACCACTGCTCGGTGGAGGCCAGCAACCGCACCACATTGCGATGCGGAATCACCACACCCTTAGGCCGGCCGGTGGAACCGGACGTGTAGATCACATACGCCGGATTGTCCGGACGCAACCCCACATCGCCCAGGTTCTCGGCTGAGTAATCGGCGAGGGTGTGCTCGTCCAGGAGCACCTTGGGCATGGACTCCGGGAGCACCCCGGCGGCCTCGGCCGTGGTGACGGCCAGGACGGGGCGGGAGTCTTGGAGCATGTAGGCGATGCGATCGGCCGGGTAATCGGGGTCGATCGGCACATACGCCGCCCCCGCCTTCAACACCGCCACAATCGCCACCACCAGCTCAGCCGAACGCGGCAACGCCAACGCCACAAACCGCTCCGGCCCAGCCCCCCGCTCCCGCAACAACCGCGCCAAACGGTTGGCCGCCGCGTTCAACTCCCCATACGTCAGATGCGCACCCTCAAAAGTCACCGCCACCGCATCCGGAGCACGCAACGCCTGCGCCTCGAACAACGCAGGAATCGTGGCCCGCTCGGCGGTCGTGTCCGCTCCCGCGAGCAGGGCCGGGGCGGCCGGGGCGGCGGTGCTCAGGTGCGCTCCGCGCGCCCAGTCGGTGAGGATGGTGCGCCGCTCGGCCTCGCTCAGCAGATCGACCGACCCGATGGGGGCGTCGGGGTCGGCGGTCACCGCGCGCAGCAGGCGGGTGAGGCGTTCGGCCAGCGCCGCCACGGTGGGCTGGTCGAAGCGGTCGAGGGCGTATTCGAAGGCGGCCTCGATCCCGGCCGGGGTGCCGTCGTCGCCGGTGCGTTCCTCCACATACAGCGACAGGTCGAACTTGGCGGCGCCGGCGCCCAGGGATTCGGGGGCGGCGGTCAGGCCGTCGACCTCCAGCGACGCCTCGGGGTTGTTCTGGAAGGACAGCACCACCTGGAACAGCGGGTGGCGGCCCATGTGCCGGGCCGGGTTGAGCACCTCCACCAGCCGTTCGAACGGCACGTCCTGGTTGGCGTAGGCGGCCAGGTCGGTCTCCCGCACCCGCGCCACCAGCTCCCGGAAGCTCGGGTTCCCGGAGGTGTCGGTGCGCAGCACGAGCATGTTGACGAACATGCCGACCAGGTCGTCCAAGGCCTCGTCGGTGCGGCCGGCGATCGGCGAGCCGATCGGCACGTCGGTGCCCGCGCCCATGCGGGTCAGCAGGGCGGCCAGCGCCGCCTGCAGCACCATGAACAGGCTGGCCTGCGAGGAGCGGGCCAGTTTCGTCAGCTCCGCGTGCAGCTCGGCGTCCAGCTCGAAGGAGTGCAGGCCGCCGCGGTAGCTGGCCTCGGCCGGGCGGGGCCGGTCGGCCGGCAGCGCGATCTCCTCCGGCAGATCGGCCAGCGTCTCCTTCCAGAACGCGATCTGCCGGCTGATCAGCGAGTCGGGGTCGTCTTCGGAGCCGAGGAGCTGCTGCTGCCAGAGGGTGTAGTCGGCGTACTGCACCGGCAGCGGCGACCAGCGCGGCTCCTCGCCGCCGCGGCGGGCCAGGTAGGCGGTGATCACGTCGCGGGCCAGCGGCGCCATCGACCAGCCGTCCCCGATGATGTGGTGCATCACCAGCACCAGGACGTGCTCGGTCTCGCCCAGCCGCAGCAGCCGGGCGCGCAGCGGCGGCTCGGCGGCCAAGTCGAAGCCGCGGCCGGCGATCTGGGCCAGCGCGGCCGGCAGGGCGGCCTCGGTGACGTCCTCCACCGGCAGGGCGGGGCGGGCGTCGGCGGGGTCGAGGATCTGCTGGCGGGGGGTGCCGCCGCTGTCGGGGAAGATCGTGCGCAGCGACTCGTGCCGGGCCACCACGTCCGCCAGCGCCGCCCGCATCGCCGCGTAGTCCAGCTCGCCGTGCAGCCGCAGCGCCACCGGCACGTTGTAGGTGGCCGACGGACCTTCGAACCGGTTGAGGAACCACAGCCGCTGCTGGGCGTACGACAGCGGGATGCGGTCGGGGCGTTCGGCCGGCCGCAGCGGGGGGCGCGCCGTGCCGGCCGCCTCGTCCAGGCGGGCCGCCAGGCGGGCCACGGTGGGCGCCTCGAACAGCGCGCGGACCGGCAGCTCGACCGACAGCGCCGAGCGGATCCGCCCCACCAGGCGGGTGGCGGTCAGCGAGTCACCGCCCAACGCGAAGAAGTCGTCGTCGATGCCGACCCGGGGCACGCCCAGGATCTCGGCGAACAGCCCGCACAGGATCTCCTCGCGGGGGGTGCGCGGGGCCCGTCCGGCGGTGGCGGAGGCGTCGGGGGCCGGCAGCGCCGAACGGTCCACCTTGCCGCCGACCGTCAGCGGCAGCGCCTCCAGCACCACCACCAGCGGAACCATGTAGTCCGGCAAGGTTTCGGCGAGGAAGCGGCGCAGCTCGGCGGCGTCCAGGGCGCGCCCGGCGGCGGGCACCGCGTAGGCGGCCAGCCGCCGCTCGCCGGGCCGGTCCTCGCGGACGATCACGGCGGTCTGCGCCACGTCCGGGTGGCGCAGCAGCGCGGCCTCGATCTCGCCCAGCTCGATGCGGAACCCGCGGACCTTGACCTGGTCGTCGACGCGGCCCAGGTAGTCCAGCGCGCCGTCGGCCCGCCAGCGCACCAGGTCGCCGGTGCGGTACATGCGGGCGCCGGGCGGGCCGAACGGGCAGGCCACGAACCGTTCGGCGGTCAGGCCCGGCCGGTGCAGGTAGCCGCGGGCCACGCCGTCGCCCTCGACGTACAGTTCGCCGGGCACCCCGATCGGGACGGGCCGCAGCCGGTCGTCCAGCACGTGCAGCCGGGCGCCGGTCACCGGGCGCCCGATCGGCGGGGTCTCCCCCACCTGCAGCGGGTCGCTGATGGTGGCGGCCACGGTGATCTCGGTGGGCCCGTAGGCGTTGATCATGCGGCGGCCGGGGGCCCAGCGCGCCACCAGGTCCGCTCCGCTGGCGTCGCCGCCGACCACCACGGTGCGCAGCGACTCCAGCCCTTCGGAGGGGACGCCGGCCAGCGCGGCGGGGGTGATGAACGCGCGGGTGACGCCCTGGTCGCGCAGCAGTTCGGCGAGCTGCTCCCCGCCGTAGATCCCGGGCGGGACGATCACCATGGCCGCGCCGGGGCGGAAGGCCATCAGCGCCTCCAGCACGGAGGCGTCGAAGCTGGGCGAGGAGAACTGCAGCGTCCGGTCCTCGGCGCTCACCTCGTAGCGTTCGACCTGGGTTTCGGCGAGGTCGGCCAGGCCGCGGGCGGTGACCACCACGCCCTTGGGGCGTCCGGTGGAGCCGGAGGTGTAGATGACGTAGGCCGGGTTGTCCGGCCGCAGCGGGCCGCGCCGTTCACCGTCGGTGACGTCGGCGGCGTCGTAGCCGGAGACGTCGGTCTCCTCCAGGATCAGCCAGCCCGCCGCGGACGCGCCCGCGTCCGCCCCGGGCGCCGGGGGCAGGGCGGCGGCGTGCTCGCCGGTGGTGATGCCCAGCACCGGCCGGGAGTCGCCCAGCATGTAGGACAGCCGGTCGGCCGGGTTGGCCGGGTCCAGCGGCAGGAAGGCGGCGCCGGCCTTGTTCACGGCCAGGGCGGCGGTCCAGTACTCCACCGAGCGGGGCATCGCCAGCGCGACGATGTCCTCCGGGCCGACGCCCCGTTCGATCAGGTGGCGGGCCAGGCGGTTGGCGCGGGCGTTCAGCTCGGCGTAGCTCAGCACGGCCTCGCCGGAGATGACCGCCGGGGCGTCGGGGCGGGCGGCGGCCTGGGCCTCGACCATGGCGGGCAGGGTGAGCGGCGGCACCGAGGGGGCGCCGGTGCCCCAGGCGGTGATGCGCCGGTGCTCCTCCTCGCCCAGCAGGTCCAGCCGGCCGATCTCGGTCTCGGGGTCGTCGGCGAACGTCTCCAGCAGCCGCACCACGCGGCCCAGCAGGCGGTCGGCGGACTCGGCGTCGCAGGCGTCGGGACGGTGGTCCAGCCGCAGCGACAGGCGCGGCCCGGGCACGGCCACGAACGACAGCGGGAAGTGGGTGGCGTCGCGGGAGCCGAAGCCGGTGATGCGCAGCCCGCCCAGGGTGCCGTCCATGGCCGACGGGTCGAACGGGTAGTTCTCCAGCGCCGTCATGGTGTCGAACAGGGCCGGGTGCCCGGTGACGCGCTGGATGTCGGTCAGCCCCAGGTGGTGGTGGGGCAGCAGCTCGGCCTGCTCTTCTTGGAGGCGTTCCACCAGGTCGGCCAGGGTGTCGGTGGGGGCGAAGCGGACCCGCACCGGGATGGTGTTGATGAACAGGCCGATCATCTGCTCCACGCCGGGCAGCTCCGGCGGGCGGCCGGAGACGGCGGCGCCGAACACCACGTCGCGGCGGCCGGTGAAGTTGCCGAGCACCACGCCCCAGGCGGCCTGCAGCAGCGTGGCGAGGGTGGCGCCGTGCCGGCGGGCCAGCCGGGTCAGCCGGCCGGACAGTTTCTCCTCCAGCTCCACTTCCCGCCGGCCGGGCGGGACGGGGGGACGGCCGGCCAGCTCGGGCGCCACCAAGGTGGGCTCTTCCAGGCCGTCCAGGGCCTGCCGCCAGGCGTCCTCGGCGGCGGCGCGGTCCTGCTTGACCAGCCAGGCCAGGTAGCTCTTGTAGGGAGCGGGACGGGGCAGCCCGTTGTCGCTGCCGCCGGCCACATACAGCGCGAACAGCTCGGTGGCCAGCACCGGGGTGGACCAGCCGTCCAGCAGGATGTGGTGGTTGGTGAAGATCAGCCGGTGCCGGCCGCCGGGCAGGCGGGCCAGCGTGAACCGCAGCAGCGGCGGCTCGGTCAGGTCGAACGGGCGCCTCAGCTCCTGTTCGGCCAGCCGGTCGGCCTCTTCTTCGGAGGCCACGTCGATCTCCTGCCAGGGCAGGTCGACCCGGCGGGGGATGACCTGGACGGGACGGCTGAGCCCTTCATGCCAGAAGGCCGCCCGCAGGTTGGGGTGGCGGCGCAGCAGCGTCTGCGCGCTCGCCCGCAGCACCGCCGCATCCAGCGGCCCCTCCAGGTCGAGGGTCAGCTGGGCGGTGTAGATGTCGCCGCCGGCCTGCCCGGCGGACCCTCCGTCCAGCAACGCGTGAAAGAAGAACCCCTGCTGGAGCGGCGACAGCGGCAGGATGTCTTCCAGGTCCGACCGGTTCAACTCTTGTTCCTCCACGCCGCCTGCAGTGCGTCGATCTCAGCCTGGTCAAGGTCCACCAGCAGGTCGGAGGGGGTGAACCCGCCGGCCTGCCCGTCGTCGGCCTCCAGATGGGCCACCAATCCGCGCAACGCCGCGAACCACGCCTCGGCCAGCGCCCGCACCTGGTCTTCGGGCAGCACGCCGTCCGGCCAACTCCAGGTGGCGGTCAGCTCGGGACCGCCGGGCAGGTCGCGGGTGACGGCGTTGATCTCCAGGACGTGCGCCATGGGCAGCCGCGGGTCCTCCCCGGAGGGCGGCTCCTCGGGGGCCAGCGCCCAGTCCTCCTCCCCGCCGGGGGCGACCCGGCCCAGGTAGTTGAAGGCGATCTGGGGGCGGGGCAGATCGGCCAGCTCCTCGGCGGTGGCCGGGTTGAGGTGGCGCAGCAGGCCGTAGCCGATGCCGTTGTCGGGGACCTGCCGCAGCTGCTCCTTGACCTGCTTGAAGGCGGTGCCCAGGGCCGCGCTCCCGGCGGTGACCTCCTCCCAGGGCACGGCCCCGGGGTCCAGCCGCACGGGGTGGATGGTGGTGAACCAGCCGACCGTGCGGGACAGGTCCACGCCGGGGAAGATCTCCTGCCGGCCGTGGCCCTCCAGGTCGATGAGCACCCCGCTGCCCTTGCCGCCGCGGTCGCGCCGCCACTTGGCCACGGCCAGCGCCAGCCCGGTCAGCAGGGCGTCGTCCACCCCGGCGTGGTAGGCGGCCGGGACCGAGGTCAGCAGCGGCTCGGTGACCTCCGGCGGCAGCGTCAGCGACAGGCTGCGGGCGCGGGCGGCCACGTCCACCGCCGGGTCCAGGCGGCGGTCGCCGAGCTTCAGGCGGCGGTCGCCGAGCTTGGCGTTGGGGCCTTCGAGGATGCCGATCCAGGTGTCCAGTTCGGCGACGCGCTCCGGGTCGGTGGCCTCGGCGACCAGGCGCTGCGCCCAGCGGCGGAAGGACGTGCCGACCGGCTCCAGGCGCGGGGTCTGCCCGGCGGCGATGGCGGCCCAGGCGGTGACCAGGTCGGGCAGCAGGATCCGCCACGACACCCCGTCCACCACCAGGTGGTGCAGCATGACCAGCAGCCGGCCCTGGGCGGCGGGGCCGGCGTCCAGCCACACCAGCTGGGCCATGACGCCGCCGGCCGGGTCCAGGCGGTCGCGGGCGGCGGCGGCCTGCTGGGCCACCACTTCGGCGATCTTGTCGCCGTCCAGCCCGGCGATGTCGACCCGGTGCACGAGCGCGGCGGCGTCCACGCTCCCGGCCGGCCGCACCACCGGCTGCCAGCCGTCGTCGATGCGCAGCCGCAGCATGTCGTGGTGGTCCAGGACGGCCTGCAGCGCTCCGGTCAGGTGGCCGAGGTCCAGGCCGCCGGGGGTGCGCAGCAGGACCGACTGGTGGAAGCCGCTGTGCTCGCCGCCGCGTTCCCGCAGCCAGTGCATGATCGGGGTGGCCGGCACAGGACCCACCCCCGCACCCGGAGGCTCGGTTTCGGCGGCCTCGTCGGTGGCGTTGCGGGCGATGGCGGCCAGTTCCTCAACCGTCTGATGCTGGAAGACCTCCCGCGGGGAGATCACCAGCCCGGCCTGGCGGGCACGGGAGACCAGCTGGATGGCGATGATGGAATCCCCACCCAAATCGAAGAAGCCGTCATCGATGCCGACCCGCTCCAGCCCCAGCACCTCGGCGAACAGCCCGGCCAGGATCTCTTCCCGCTCATTGCGCGGGGCACGCGAGGAGACCTGGGCGGAAAAGTCCGGAGCCGGCAGGGCCTTGCGGTCCAGCTTGCCGTTGACCGTCAACGGCAACGCATCCAAGAACACCACCGTGGCCGGAACCATGTAATCCGGCAACGACCGGCCCGCGAACCTGCGCAGCTCGGCCACATCGGCATCCCCGACCACATACGCAACCAGCCGATCATCGCGAACGATGACCGCCACGTCCGTCACGGACGGGTGCCGCGCCAAGGTCGCCTCGATCTCACCGAGTTCGATGCGGAAGCCACGCAGCTGCACCTGCTGGTCCGAACGCCCCAGGTACTCCAGGCGGCCATCACGCAACCACCGCCCCAAGTCCCCGGTGCGGTACATGCGACTGCCCGGCTCCCCGAACGGATCGGCAATGAACCGCTCAGCCGACAGTCCTGGGCGGTTCAGGTAACCACGCGCCAGCCCGGCACCGGCCACGTAGAGTTCACCGATCACTCCCGGCGGGACCGGCTGGAGCCGCTCATCCAGCACATACAGGCGCAGGTCCGGGATACCGGTACCGATCACGCTGCCGGGGGCCGAGGCGCAGTAGAAGCTGTCCAGGGCGATGTAGGAGACATGCACGGTGGTCTCAGTGATCCCGTACATGTTCACCAACACCGGCGCATCATCGGCATGCCGGGAGTACCAGTCCTCCAACCGGCCCAGCTCCAGCGCCTCACCACCGAAAATCACATACCGCAACGCCAACTCGGCGCCCGGGTTGTCCCGGTCGGCGGCCATCAACTGGTAGAAGGCCGACGGCGTCTGGTTGAGCACGGTCACCTTCTCCCGGGCGAGGAGCTTGAGGAAGTCCTCGGGCGAACGGGAGGTCAGGAACGGCACCACCACCAGGCGGCCGCCATACAGCAGCGGCCCCCACAGCTCCCACACCGAGAAGTCAAAGGCGTAGGAGTGGAACAGCGTCCACACATCGTCCGGGCCGAAGCCGAACCACTGCTCGGTGGAGGCCAGCAACCGCACCACATTGCGATGCGGAATCACCACACCCTTAGGCCGGCCGGTGGAACCGGACGTGTAGATCACATACGCCGGATTGTCCGGACGCAACCCCACATCGCCCAGGTTCTCGGCTGAGTAATCGGCGAGGGTGTGCTCGTCCAGGAGCACCTTGGGCATGGACTCCGGGAGCACCCCGGCGGCCTCGGCCGTGGTGACGGCCAGGACGGGGCGGGAGTCTTGGAGCATGTAGGCGATGCGATCGGCCGGGTAATCGGGGTCGATCGGCACATACGCCGCCCCCGCCTTCAACACCGCCACAATCGCCACCACCAGCTCAGCCGAACGCGGCAACGCCAACGCCACAAACCGCTCCGGCCCAGCCCCCCGCTCCCGCAACAACCGCGCCAAACGGTTGGCCGCCGCGTTCAACTCCCCATACGTCAGATGCGCACCCTCAAAAGTCACCGCCACCGCATCCGGAGCACGCAACGCCTGCGCCTCGAACAACGCAGGAATCGTGGCCTGCTCGATCACGGAGGCGGCGTCCACGCCCAGCAGGTCCGCGAAGACGCTTCCCTGGGCGTCCTGCGCCGCCTGGGCGGTGCCGCGCGCCCAGTCGGTGAGGATGGTGCGCCGCTCGGCCTCGCTCAGCAGCTCCACCGAGCCGATCGGGGCGTCGGGGTCGGCCAGCAGCGCCGCCAGGAACCGTTCGAAGCGGGCCGCCAGGTCCTCGGCGGTGGACGGGTCGAACAGGTCCAGGGCGTACTCCAGTTCGCCCTCCAGCCCGTCGTCGGTCTCGGTCAGCACCATCAGCAGGTCGAAGCGGGCGGTGCCGGCGTGCAGCGGTTCGGGCTCGGCGGTGAAGCCGGGCAGTTCCAGGCGGGCCCGCGGGTTGTTCTGGAAGGTCAAGCCGACCTGGAACAGCGGGTGGCGGCCCAGGTGGCGGGGCGGGTTGAGCACCTCCACCAGCCGTTCGAACGGCACGTCCTGGTTGGCGTAGGCGGCCAGGTCGGTCTCCCGCACCCGCGCCACCAGCTCCCGGAAGGTGGGGTTGCCGGAGGTGTCGGTGCGGAAGACCAGCATGTTGACGAACATGCCGACCAGGTCGTCCAAGGCCTCGTCGGTGCGGCCGGCGATCGGCGAGCCGATCGGCACGTCGGTGCCGGCGCCCATGCGGGTCAGCAGGGCGGCGAACGCGGCCTGGGCGACCATGAACGGGCTGGCGCCGGTGGCGCGGGCCACTTCCTGCAGCCGGTCGCGCAGCGCGGCGGGCAGGTGGAAGCGGACGGTGCCGCCCCGGTAGCTGGCCTCGGCCGGGCGGGGCCGGTCGGCCGGCAGCGCGATCTCCTCCGGCAGATCGGCCAGCGTCTCCTTCCAGAACGCGATCTGCCGGCTGATCAGCGAGCTGGGGTCGTCCTCAGAGCCGAGCAGTTTCTGCTGCCAGAGGGTGTAGTCGGCGTACTGCACCGGCAGCGGGTCCCAGCCGGGGGCGCGGCCCTCGGCGCGCGCGGCGTACGCGGTGATCAGGTCGCGGGCCAGCGGCGCCATCGACCACCCGTCGGCGGCGATGTGGTGCATCAGCAGCAGCACCACGTGCCGGTCGGGGGCCAGGGTGAACAGGTGGGCGCGCAGCGGCGGCTCGGCGGAGATGTCGAAGGGGTGACCGGCCGCCGAGGCCAGGTGCATCGGCAGTTCTTCCTCGGTGGTCTGCACGACCTGCAGCTCGGGGCGGGCCGCCGCCGGGTCCAGCACCAGCTGGCGGGGGGTGCCGCCGCTGTCGGGCAGCACGGTGCGCAGCGACTCGTGGCGTTCCACCACGTCACCGAGGGCGGCCTGCAACGCGGCCGGGTCGAGCCGGCCGGTGATCCGCAGCGCCACCGGCACGTTGTAGGTGGCCGACGGACCTTCGAACCGGTTGAGGAACCACAGCCGCTGCTGGGCGTAGGAGGGCGGGATGATCTCCGGGCGTTCGGCGGCCACCAGCGGCGGCCGGGCGGCGCCGGAGCCCTCCTCCCCCAGCAGGGCGGCCAGCTCGGCGACGGTCGGGGCGGTGAACAGCGCGCGGATCGGCAGTTCGGCGCCGAGCGTGGCGCGCACCCGGCTGACCACCCGCATGGCCAGCAGCGAGTCGCCGCCCAGGGCGAAGAAGTTCTCGTCGATGCCGACCTGCGGCAGTCCCAGCAGGTCGGCGAAGATCCCGCAGAGGATCTCCTCGCGGGGGGTGCGCGGGGCGCGGTGCTCTTCGGCGGTGACCGTCAGGTCCGGCTTGGGCAGCGCCTTGGTGTCGACCTTGCCGTTGGGGGTCAGCGGCAGGTCGTCCATCATCACCACCGCGGCCGGGACCATGGTCTCCGGCAGGTGCTCGCGGACGAAGGCGCGCAGCTCCTCGGGGTCGATCTGGGCGCCGGGGGCGGGCACCACGTAGGCGACCAGCTTCTTGACCGGGGCGGGGGCGGCCCGTCCGGCGTCGGCCGGGCTCTGCTGGGCGGCCAGCTTCTGGAACGCCGCCCGCAGCGCCGCGGCGTGCTCGCCGTCCGGCAGGTCGAGGTCGGCGATCTTGCGGGTCGCATCGTCGATCACCGTCTCGATCAGCGCCGGCAGCAGCGCGGCCAGGTGGCCGGCGCTTTCGCGGTCCAGCACGTCGGGGCGGTGGCCCAGCCGCAGGTGCATCCGCTCGCCGGGCACCACGTCCAAGGTGAGCGGGTAGTGGGTGGCGTCCAGCAGGTCCGCCCCGCTCAGTTGCAGGTCGCCGATGCGGGCGCCGAGCAGGGAGGAGTCCAGCGGGTAGTTCTCGAACACCGTCATGGTGTCGAACAGGGCGCCGCCGCCGGCCAGGCGGTGGATCTCCCCCAGCCCCAGGTGGTGGTGGGGCAGCAGCTCGGCCTGCTCGCGCTGCAGCCGGGTCAGGAACGCCGCCACCGTCTCATCGGGGTTCAGCCGGACCCGCACCGGCAGGGTGTTGATGAACAGGCCCACCATCTGCTCCACGCCCGGCAGCTCGGGCGGGCGGCCGGAGACCGTGGCGCCGAAGATCACATCGTCGCGGCCGGTGAGGCGGGCCAGCAGCAGGCCCCACACGCCCTGCATGAGGGTGTTGGGGGTCAGGCCGTGCCGGCGGGCCCAGCCCTGCAGCCGCTCGCCCAGGCCGGCGGGCAGCTCGATGCGGGTCTTGTCCGGCGGGACGGGGGGCCGGTCGGCGGCGGCCGGGGCGATCAGGGTGCCGGTGGCGCCCTCCAGCGCGGTGCGCCAGGCGGCCCGGGCCTCGGCGGGGTCCCGGTCGGTCAGCCAGGCCAGGTAGTCCTTGTAGGCGGGGGCGCGCGGCGGCTCCTGCCCGGTGTAGCGGGCCAGCAGCTCGCCGGCCAGCACCGGCATCGACCAGCCGTCCAGCGCGATGTGGTGGAAGCTCAGCAGCAGCCGGTGCCGCCGCTCCCCCAGCGTCAGCAGCGCAAAGCGCAGGAACGGCGGGCGCGTCAGGTCGAAGGGCCGGTTGCGTTCCTCGGCCATGACCTGCCGGACGGTCTCCTCGTCGGCCCCGGACAGGTCCAGGTGCCGCCAGGCGGGTTCGGCCCGGTCGCCGCGCAGCACGACCTGCAGCGGGGTGCCGTCGGCGCCCTGGACGAACGCGGTGCGCAGCGCCGGGTGCCGCCCGGGCAGGGCGCGGGCGGCCTCGCGCAGCGCGGCCTCGTCCAGGTCGCCGTCCAGGTCGAGGATGAGCTGGCCGGTGTAGACGTCGGTGACGCCCTCGGCCTCGGCGGCCAGCAGCGCGTGGAAGTACAGGCCCTGCTGCAGCGGCGCCACCGGCCAGATGTCCTCCAGGTCCGGGTGGGCGCGCTCCAGCCGTTCGACCTCGGCCTGGTCGAGGGAGACCAGCGGGAAGTCCGAGGGGGTGTGGCCGCCGGCGCCGGGGGTGCGGGTGTGCGCGGCGATGCCGCGCAGGGCGTCCAGCCACGCCTGCGCCAGCTCCCGCACGTCGGCCTCGGTCAGCAGGCCGGCGGGCCAGGTCCAGGTGGCGCTCAGGGCGGGGCCGTCGCCGGTGTCGCGGACGAGGGCGTCCACGGCCAGGGCGTGCGGCAGCGGCATCTGCGGGTCGGCGCCGCCGCTCAGCGCGCCGGCCTCGGCGGCCACGCTCCAGTCCCCGGAGCCGGACTCCACCTGGCCCAGGTAGTTGAAGACGACCTGCGGGGCGGGCAGCGCGGCCAGTTCCGGGGCGGTCTGCTCGTTGAGGTGGCGCAGCAGCCCGAAGCCCAGCCCGTCGCCGGGTACGGCGCGCAGCTGCTCCTTGACGCGTTTGACGGCCCGGGCGGCGTCGGGGCCGCCGGAGCACAGCGACGCCCAGTCGACGGCGCCCACGTCCAGGCGCACCGGGTATTTGCTGGTGAACCAGCCGACGGTGCGGGTCAGGTCGATGCCGGGCCGCAGCTCGGCGCGGCCGTGCCCCTCCAGGTCGAGCAGCACCGGGCCGGCGCCGCGGCCGCGGCCGCGGTGCCAGTGGGCGAGCGCGGCGGCGAAGGCGGCCAGCAGCACGTCGTTCGCCCGGCCGTGGAAGGCGGCCGGCGCCTCGCCCAGCAGGCGGGCGGTGACGTCGGCGTCCAGTTCCACTTCCAGGCGGGCGGCCGTGGCGTGGGTGTCGACGGCCGGGTCCAGCGGGCGGTCGCCCAGCGGCGCGTCGCCGCCGGACAGCACGTCCTTCCAGTGGCTGAGTTCGGCGACGCGCTCGGGGGCGCGCGCCTCCTCGGTGAGCAGCTCGGCCCAGCGGCGGTAGGAGGTGCCGACCGGGTCCAGCTCGGCGGGGCGGCCGTCGGCGGCGGCCTGCAGGGCGGTGACCAGGTCGGGCAGCAGGATCCGCCAGGAGACCCCGTCCACCGCCAGGTGGTGCAGCACCAGCAGCAGCCGGCCCTGGGCGGCGGGGCCGGCGTCCAGCCACACCAGCTGCGCCATGATCCCGGCGGACGGGTCCAGCCGCCGCCGGGCCGCCTCCAGTTCGGCGGCGACGGCCTGCTGCAGGTCGCCGGGGTCGGGGACGGGGACGCGCCGCACGCAGCCGGCGGCGTCGAGCGAGCCGGGCGGGGGGATCTCCAGGCCGCCGTCGGGCAGTTCCCGGATCCGCAGCGCGTCGTGGTGGTCCAGCACCGCCTGCAGCGCGGCGGTCAGGTGGCCGGTGTCCAGCCCGGCGGGGACGCGCAGCACCACGTTCTGGCTGAAACCGGCGGTGGGGCCGCCCAGTTCGCGCAGCCAGCGCATGATCGGGGTGGCGGTGAGCGGGCCGACGCCCGAGTCGGGGGCCTGCTCGGCCGTCTCCTCCTCGTCCCGGGTGCGCACGACGGCGGCCAGTTCCTCCACGGTGGGGTACTGGAACACCTCGCGCGGGGAGATCACCAGCCCGGCCTTGCGGGCCCGCGACACCAGGCGCATCGCGACGATGGAGTCGCCGCCCAGGTCGAAGAACCCATCGTCCAGCCCGATCCGCTCCACGCCGAGGACCTCGGCGAACAGGGCGCACAAGGTCTCCTCCACGGGCGTGCGCGGCGCCCGGTGGGGGCGTTCCTCGGCGGCGGAGTAGTCGGGGGCGGGCAGGGCGCGGCGGTCGAGCTTGCCGTTGCCGGTCAGCGGCAGCGTGTCGAGCACCATCACCGCGGCGGGCACCATGTACTCCGGCAGCCGGCGGGCCAGGTGGGCGCGCAGCCCGGCCGGGTCGGGGGCGGCGCCGGCGGCGGGCACCACGTAGCCGACCAGGCGTTTGTCGCCGGGCCGGTCCTCGCGGGCGATCACGGCGGCGTGGGCCACGTCCGGGTGGGCGGCCAGCGCGGTCTCGATCTCGCCCAGCTCGATCCGGAAGCCGCGGATCTTGACCTGCTGGTCGGCCCGGTCCAGGTACTCCAGCGTCCCGTCGTCGTTCCAGCGGACCAGGTCGCCGGTGCGGTACATGCGCTCGCCGGGCGCGCCGAACGGGCAGGCCACGAACCGTTCGGCGGTCAGCGCCGGGCGGTTCAGGTAGCCGCGGGCCAGGCCGGTGCCGGCGATGTACAGCTCGCCGGGCACGCCGGGCGGCACCGGGCGCAGCGCCTCGTCCAGCACGTACAGGCGGGTGTCGGCCAGGGGACGGCCGATCGGCACCGAGGTGGCGTCCTCGGGCAGGTCGTCGACGTAGTGGATGCTGGAGTAGGTGGTGGTCTCGGTGGGGCCGTAGACGTTGGCGATCCGCAGCGCGGGGCAGGCCTCCTGGACCCGGCGCATCGCCGCGGCCGAGGCCGCCTCGCCGCCGGTGTGGACCTCCCGCAGCGACGCCAGCGCCTGCGGGCGCTCGGCGGCCACCAGGTTGAACAGCGAGGTGGTCAGGAACATCCGGGTCAGCCCGCCCCCGGCGACGGCGCGGGCGAGCGCGTCGGCGTCCACCAGGCCCGGCTCGGCGACCACGCAGGTGGCGCCGCCCAGCAGCGCCGCCCAGGTCTCCACGGTGGAGGCGTCGAAGGCGTGGGCGGTGTGCACCAGGACGCGCTCGCCGGGGTGCATCACCAGGGCCGGGTCGGTGACGAAGTCGACCACGTCGCGGTGGCGGATCGCCACGCCCTTGGGGTGCCCGGTGGAGCCGGAGGTGAAGATGCCGTAGGCGAGCTGCTCGGGATGGACCGGTACGCCGGGGTCGGTGGCGGGCTGGGCGGCCAGCAGCGGGTCGGCGTCGACCACCAGCACGGTGGCGTCCAGCCCGGCGGCGCGGCCGGCCATGGCCCGGTCGCACACCAGCACCGGGGCGCCGGTGTCGGCCATCAGCCAGGCCACCCGCTCGGCCGGGTAGCCGTGGTGGACCGGCACGTAGTAGCCGCCGGTCTTGAGGATCGCCAGCGAGGCGACGATCAGTTCCGGTGAGCGGTCCACCAGGACGGCCACCGGGGTCTCCGGGCCGACGCCCAGGCCGATGAGGCGGTGCGCCAGGCGGTTGGCGCGCTCGTTCAGCTCCGCGTAGGTCAAGGTGGTCTCGCCGGCGCGGACGGCGATCGCGTCCGGGGCGGCGGCGACCTGCCGGGCGAAGCGGCCGACCACGGTGTCGGGGGTGCGGCCGGTGGCGGTGTCGTTCCAGCGGTGCAGCACCGTGTGGCGCTCTTGCGCGCCGAGCAGGTCCAGGGAGGCGAGGGTGGCGTCCGGGCCGGCCTCGGCCATGCGCTGCAGGAAGCGCACGTGGCGCTCGTGGTGGGCGGCGATCTCCTCGGCGGTGTACAGCTCGGGGTGGCCGTCGAGGTCGATGCGGGTGCCGCGGCCGTCCAGGCCGTCGTGGATGTTGAACGACAGGTCCTCGGTGAGTCCCAGCGCCAGGGCGTGGGCGCGGGCGCGGGCTTCGCCGAAGCGGGCGGTGTAGTCGAAGGGCATGATGTTGACGACCGCGCCGTACAGGCGGCGTTCCGCGCCGCCCAGCAGGCCCAGGTCGCGCATCAGGTCCTCGCGGCGGTAGCGCTGGTGGCGCAGCGCCCGCGCGGTGGCCCGGGAGACGGCGCGGGTCAGCTCCGCCACCGTCATGGACGGGCGCACGCTCACCCGCAGCGGCACGATGTTGGACATCATCGTGGGGGTCTGGCGGGCCAGCTCGGTGGTGCGCCCGGTCACCGCAAGGCCCAGCACGACGTCGTCGGTGCCGGTCATGGCGGCCATGTAGGCGGCGGTGGCGGCGATCGCCAGGGCGGGGGTGGCGCTGCGCAGCGCGCGGGCGGCCTCGGCCAGGCGGCGGCTGTCGTCGGGGCCGAGCGCGGTGGTGGCGCGGACGAAGTCCATGCTGGGGGCGACGACCTTGCCGACGTGGCGGGACAGGCCGCCGACCTCCGGCAGGTCGGCGAAGCGCTCGGTCCAGTAGGCGCGGTCCTGCTGGAAGCGCTCAGAGGAGCGGTAGGCCTCCTCTTCGGCCAGCAGCTCCCGGTAGGAGCCCAGGGAGCCGGGCCGGTAGCCGCGGCCCTCGGCCAGGTCGGTGTAGACCTCGGCGACGCGGGCGGCGATCAGGGCGCCGCCGAAGCCGTCCACGCAGATGTGGTGCGCCCGCAGGTACCACAGGTGCCGGTCGGGGGCCAGCCGCAGCACCGCCATCCGGTACAGCCGCTCACCGAACAGGTCCATGGGGGCGGCCATGTCGGCGCGCATCCACTCCTGCGCCGCCGCCATCGGATCGGCCTCGGCGGTGAAATCGACCGTGGGAATCGTGGCCTGAACACCCTCGGGAACGATCTGGTAGGGAATTCCGTCCCGTTCGACCAACCGGATGTGCAGCCCGGGGGTCTCGTCGGCCGCGAGGCGGGCCACCTCGTCCAGCAGCCCGGGTTCCAGCGCCCCCTCGATCTCGATGTACTGGGCGATGCAGATCGGCGTCTGCGGATTCAGTTGCTGCGCGTACCAGACACTGCGCTGCGCCGCTGAGAGAGGCAGAAGTTCCGGTGTCGACATCAAGCAAGCACTTTTCCGGTGAGAGGGGTTTCGGTCACACGAAGACAAAAACCGGGATGGGCTGGCCGGCCCCGTTTTCTTTTCGCTATGCCATACGGCATCACGGTCCCCACAAGCCGACCTTCCCGTCCCTTGTCCAGCCGGCTTCCCCCACCGCAGAGGCCCCCGTCTCTACTCAGGAGTAGCGGGGCCTTAGTCAACCAGTGTGTCACTAGCGTTGCAATCCCCTCACCATGCGAACCTGACCTCCCGAAACACTCACGCCCGTGACAAAAATCCGAGCCGCGGGAGGCTTGGCCCGCTTCCGTTCACCGAACATTCACCGGCGTGCGGGCCGACGGTCGGGGGCGGCCGCGAAGACGGCCGAGCCCGGCCCGATCGGCTACCGATGGTGATGGCCGGTCACCTGCTGGGGGTGAACTCGTGCACCACCACCGCGGCCGCGGCCACCGCCGGGTGGCGTTGCAGCACCGCCTCGATCTCGCCCAGCTCCATCCGCACGCCGGCGATCTTGACCTGGCGGTCCACCCGGCCCAGGTACTGCAGGGTGCCGGTGGGCAGCAGCCGGACCGCATCCCCGGTCTTGTACAGCCGTCCGCTGGGGGTGTCGGCGATGGGGTCGCGGAAGAAGGCGGCGCGGGTGCGGTCGGGGTCGCCCAGGTAGCCGCGGCCCACGCACAGCCCGCCGACGAACAGCTCGCCGACCTCGCCCATCTCGCAGGCCGCCCAGGTGCCGTCGTCCTCTTGGCGCAGCACGTACAGGTCGGCGTTGACGATGGGGGTGCCGATCGGCAGGCGCCGCAGCTCCAGGTCGGCGTGGGTGACGGTGTGGTGGGTGACGTCGTCGGAGCACTCGGTGGGCCCGTAGGCGTTCAGCAGCCGGGCCTGCGGCATGGTCTCCAGCCAGCGGCGGGCCAGCTCGGTGGGCAGCTCCTCGCCGGTGGCGATCATCCAGCGCAGCCCGCCCAGGGTGCCGGCGGGGGCGCCGGCCAGGTCGTCCAGCAGGTGGCGGACCATGGTGGGCACCAGCTCGACGATGGTGATGCCGCGCTCGTCCACGGTGCGGGCCAGCGCCACCGGGTCGTGGCCGACCTCGTCGCCGATCACCTCGACCCGGCCGCCCAGCAGCAGCGGGCACAGCATCTGCCAGACCGAGATGTCAAAGCCCAGCGGGGCGGTCTGGGCGAGCACGTCGGCGTCGGTCATCTCCAGGTCGATGACCTTGGCCCACAGGTGGTTGAGCATGCCGCGGTGCTCGACCACCGCGCCCTTGGGGCGTCCGGTGGAGCCGGAGGTGAACAGCACGTAGCGGGGCTGGTCCAACGAGTGCAGCCGGGGCTTGCCGGCCCACGGCTCGAAGTCGGACGCCTCCAGCGCGCGCAGCACCGGGCAGCCGGCCTGCGCGGCGCCCTCCAGCAGGGCCGGGGAGCGCTCGCCCTCGTCGACGTCCAGCAGCGCCACCGCCCCGGCCTGGGAGAGCACGTCGCGGACGCGGGCGGCCGGCCAGGTGGCGTCGGCGGGCACGTACAGGGCCCCCAGCAGCTCGATCGCCAGGAACGCCGCCACCACGGTGGCCGAGCGCCGTCCGCCCACGCCGACCACCTCGCCGGGCCGCACACCGGCCTCTTCCAGCAGCGCGGCCAGCCGGCGGGCCTCCTCGGCCAGCTCCCCGTAGGTCAGACGGCGCCGTTCGTCGGCCACCGCCGGGCGGTCGCGCTCGGCGGCCCACCGCTCCACCCGGGTGATCACCGGGTCGGCGATGTCCAGCTCGCGCGTGCGTGTCATCGCGTGCCGCACCGCCAGCTCACGGGCGCGCTCGGGCTGGCCCGGGCGCATCGGCAGCTCCTCCAGCCCGCTGAGCGGCAGCAGCCGGTCGGCGGCCGGTCCAGGACGCTCCATGATCACTCTCCGTAAACACAAACTGCTGCACAGTCACCCCGGAACAGATCCGGCAGGCGGCACTCGTCGTAGCTTATGACCACCTGGCCGCCAAATCAGCATTGTTGACGCAATCGAGCCTGATCGGGGCTTGCAAGGGGACATGCCCACAGGTACGGTGAGGCTCCGCCGCGCTTGATCAGCAACACGGCGAGTTCGGGGACGAGGAAAGTCGGGGGCAGCGACCCAACTAAAAACAATACTCCTTGCAAACGTCTTTTGAAAGACGTCTTCGAAACCTCCGGACCCAACAATAGAATAACGTTGACAAATTTCCCGGATCCGGGTTTTGAATCTCGTACGAGGTGCCCAGCGTGCCCATCATCAACTCGCCTCAGGACTTCAATGTCGAGGACCTTTACGTCGATTTGCGACCGGTGCTCGGCTACCCACTGTTTCTGAAGTGCGAGGGCTTCAATTTCGCCGGCTCGGTGAAACTCAAGGCGGCCGGGGAGATGGTCGCGGCGGCCGAGCGCGACGGACTGCTGACCTCACGCTCGGTGATCGTGGAGTCATCCTCCGGCAACCTGGGCATCGCGCTGAGCGTCATCGCCGCCAGCAAGGGCTACCGGTTCCTGTGCGTCACCGACCCCCGCTGCAACCCCGCCTCGATCCAGGTGATGCGGGCCCTGGGCGCCGAGGTGCGGGTGATCTCCGAAAAGGACGCCAACGGCGGTTACCTGGCCAGCCGGATCCGCTATGTGCAACAGCTGTGCGCCTCCGACGACCGTTATGTGTGGCTGAACCAGTACGCCAACCACAACAACTGGATGGCGCACTACCGCGGCACCGCCCCCGCCATCGACCGGCAGTTCCCCAACCTGGAAGTGCTGTTCGTGGGGGCCGGCACCACCGGCACGCTGATGGGCTGCGCCCGCTACTTCCGGGAACTGCGCCGCCCGGTCACCATCGTGGCGATCGACGCGGTCGGCTCGGTCACCTTCGGCGGCGCCCCCGCCCCCCGCCTGGTGCCGGGGCTGGGCACGTCCACCCGCCCGGAGCTGGTGGACGAGTCCTACATCGACGACGTGGTGCACGTGCCCGAGGCCGACACCATCCGCACCGTGCACCGCCTGGCCGCCAAGGGGTTCCTGTTCGGCGGCTCCACCGGCACCGTGGTCAGCGGGGCCGCCCGGTGGCTGGCCGAAAAGTACCCCGGTGAGGACCCCGTCGCCGTGGCCATAGCCCCCGACCTGGGGGAACGCTACCTGGACTCGATCTATGCGGAAAGCTGGCTGCGCGAGCACTTCGGCGAGATCGCCGATGAGCTCCCCGGCCGATCCGCCGCACGCGGCGCCGATATCCTCGGCGACTGATTCGTCATCCCCGTCCTTCGACCGGTCTACGGAGCCGTCCCAGATGAGCCAAGTCCCCAGCTTCGCCGTGATCTCCGGTGCCCAGGTGCACCAGGCCGTCAGCGGCCGCGAAGAGCAGATCATCCGCATCGTCGAGGCCGCCTACCGGCTGCACGGCCAGGGACGCACCGTCAACCCCGACTCCTACTTCCTGCGCTTCCCGGACCGCCCCTCCTCGCGGATCATCGCGCTGCCGGCCTCGGTGGGCGGCGAGGTGGACGTGCACGGCATCAAGTGGATCGCCAGCTTCCCCGAGAACGTCGCCGCCGGCATCCCGCGCGCCTCGGCGGTGCTGATCCTCAACGACACCCAGACCGGCTACCCGTTCGCCTGCCTGGAAAGCTCCATCATCAGCGCCGCCCGCACCGCCGCCTCGGCCGCGCTGGCCGCGGTGGAGCTGAGCAGGCGGCGCGGGGTGCGCCCCCGCCGGGCCGGGTTCTTCGGCGTCGGGCTCATCGCCCGCTACCTGCACACCTATCTGGTGGCCGGCGGCCTGGAGTTCGAGGCGATCGGGGTGCACGACCTGGTCGCCGAGCACGCCGAGGGCTTCAAGGGCTACCTGGAGCGCACCGAGCGCGGCCCGATCACCATCTACGACAAGCCCGAGGACCTGATCCGCTCCTGCGACCTGGTCGTCTTCGCCACCGTGGCCGGCGAGCCGCACGTGCTGGACCCGTCCTGGTTCGAGCACAACCCGCTGGTGCTGCACATTTCGCTGCGGGACCTGTCGCCGGAGATCATCCTGTCGTCCTACAACGTGGTCGACGACGTCGAGCACTGCATGAAGGCCAACACCTCCCCGCACCTGGCCGAGCAGCGGGTCGGCAACCGCGACTTCGTGGCCGGGACGCTGTATGACGTGCTGACCGACCGGATCACCCCGCCGGCCGACAAGCCGGTGATCTTCTCCCCGTTCGGGCTGGGGGTGCTGGACCTGGCGGTGGCGCGCTACGTCTACGACCAGGTCAAGGCCAAGGGCGAACTGCAGACCGTGCCGGACTTCTTCTACGAGCTCAAGCGGTACGGCTGAGCCGGCCGCCGTCCGATCATGGGGATGGACTCGGCCGGCAGGGGCGGCTCCTCCCCGAACACGTCGTCGCCGGCGGCGACGGTGAGCAGATCGGCGCCCAGCCGTTCCAGCGCGGCCGTCAGGTCGGCGCGGCTGGAGGCGGAGACGCCGCGCTGCAGCGGCTGGGCGTCAACGACTACGACGTGCTGGTGCTGGACCGCGACCTGCCGGTGGTGCACGGCGACGACGTGTGCCGGGCGGTGGTGGCGGCCGGGGCGCACGTGCGGGTGCTGATGCTGACCGCCGCCGCTGCGCCGGGCGGGCATCACGCTGGACCCGGCCCGCCGGGAGGTCTTCCGGAACGGCCGCCCGCTGTCGCTGACCCGCAAGGAGTTCGGGGTGCCGGCCGAGCTGCTGCGGGCCGGCGGCGCGGTGGTGCCGGCCGAGGAACTGCTGGAGAAGGTGTGGGACGAGCGCATCGGCCCGTTCACCCACACGGTGCGGGTGACGCTGATGAAGCTGCGCCGCGAGCTGGGCGAGCCCGCCGTCATCGAGACCGTGCCCGGCGTCGGCCACCGCATCCGCTGAGCCGTCCGCGGCGGGCGCGGCCTGAAGAGGGCCGCGTGCCGTACTGGGCCCTGCGCCCACCGAGGGCGATCCGGTGCTGCTGGAACGGCCGGTGCAGAACCTGGTGGAGAACGCCGTGCGGCACCACGTCGCCGTCGGCGGCCGGAGGGCGTGGAGCTGACGGTCGTCAACACCGGACCGGTGGTGCCGCCGTATGAGATCGAGGCCATCTTCGAGCCGTTCCGGCGGCTGCGCGGCGGCCGGGTGGGCTCGGAGCGGGGGGCCGGGCTCGGGCTGTCGATCGTCCGGGCGATCGCCGCCGCGCACGGCGGCCTGGTCGTGACGGTCCTCCTGCCCGCCGCCTCCGTCCCGGCCGCGCCGCCGAAAGATCCCGGGGAAGCGAAACAGGCGCATCGCGTCTGAGCGGACGTGCTGCGGGCACAAGCCCGTCCATGGGTGACAGACGAACCGACGTGCAAGAGCTGAGCGACCTGGAGCTGTACGTCTACGACGCGGTGGCCGGCGCCGACAAGGCCGGCCGGGCGCTGGGCGAGGCGGAGATCGGCGAGATCGCCGAGGAGACCGGGCGAGGCGAGGAGGAGGTGCGGCGGGCGCTGGAGCACCTGGTCGCCATCGACCATCTGCGGTCCCATTCGGCGGGATACGTCCTGGGACCGCACGACTGGGCGGCCTAACGTGAGCGGTCGGCAACCGTCCGGCTGAAGAGGGGTTGGGCATGCGGCTGGCCGTCACCGAGGAGCAGGAGGAACTGCGCGCCACACTGCGCCGTTTCTTCGCCGACAAGTCCCCCAGCGAGCGGGTGCGCCATCTGATGGCCACCGCCGAGGGGTACGACCCGGCGGTGTGGCGGCAGCTGGCCGAGCAGCTGGGGGTGCCGGGGCTGGCGATCCCCGAGGAGTACGGCGGCGCCGGGTTCGGCATGCGCGAGCTGGTGATCGTCATGGAGGAGGCCGGCCGGGCGCTGGCGTGCGCGCCGCTGCTGTCGGTCGCGCTGGCCGCCCAGGCGCTGCTGGCCTGCGACGATGAGGAGGCCAAGCGGGAGCTGCTGCCGCAGATCGCCGCCGGCCGCATCGCCACGGTGGCGGTCGCCGAGGAGGACGGGCGCTGGGCGGCCGAGGCCATCGCGGCCACGGCGGCGTCCGCAGCCGGCGGCCACCGGCTGGAGGGCGTCAAGTCGTTCGTGATCGACGGGCACACCGCCGATCTGCTGCTGGTGCTGGCGCAGGCGCCCGGCGGCCTGTCGCTGCTGGCGGTGGACGGCGACGCCCCGGCTCTGACGCGCACCCTGCTGCCCACCATGGACCAGACCCGCAAGCTGGCCCGGCTGGAGCTGGCCGGCACGCCCGCCCGGCTGATCGGCCGGGAGGGCGACGGGGAGCGGGTGTTGGCCCGGCTGCTGGATGTGGCGGCGCTGGCGCTGGCGGCCGAGCAGCTCGGCGGCGCCCAGCGGGTGCTGGAGATGAGCGTGGAGTACGCCAAGGTCCGCCACCAGTTCGGCCGTCCGATCGGCAGTTTCCAGGCCATCAAGCACAAGTGCGCCGACCTGCTGATGGAGATCGAGTCGGCCCGCTCGGCGGTGCTGTACGCGGCGACCGCGGCCGATGAGAACCCCGCGGAGCTGCCCGTGGTGGCCGCGCTGGCCCAGGCCTACACCTCCGAGGCGTTCTTCCACGCGGCCGGGGAGAACATCCAGATCCACGGCGGCATCGGCTTCACCTGGGAGCACGATGCGCACCTGTACTTCAAGCGGGCCAAGTCCTCTCAGCTGCTGCTCGGCGGCCCCGCCCACCATCGTGAACGGGTCGCCCAACTGATCGGCCTGTGAAAGCGGCCGATCTGTAGGATCGGCGCATGCCCCCCATCGCCCGGGCCGCCAGCGGCTGCCTCTTCGGACTGGCCTACGGGGACGCCCTCGGCGCCGAGACGGAGTTCCTGGACATGCAGACGATCCGCGACCGGTTCGGGGAGGAGGGGCCGCGGGATCTGCCCGGCGCGCCGGCGCTGGTCACCGACGACACGCAGATGACGATCGCGGTGGCCGAGGGGTTGCTGGGCGCCCTGGAGCATCCGCCGCTCGCCCCCGAGTCGGTGCTTCCCCGCTGGCGGCGGCACTTCATCGACTGGCTGCACGATCCGGACAACGACCGCGCCCCGGGCGCCACCTGCCTGCAGTCCTGCCGGAACCTGGAGGACGGGCTGCGGTGGGTGGAGGCGACCCAGCACCGCTCCAAGGGCTGCGGCGCCAACATGCGGGTGGCGCCGGTGGGCCTGGTGCCCGGGCTGACCGACGAGCAGCGGGCCGGGGCCGCCCAGCTGCAGGCGGCGCTCACCCACGGCCACCCGACCGCCCTGGTCGCCGCCGAGCTGACCGCGTTCGCGGTGTGGTGGCTGCGCGAGGGCTTGGCCCCCGCCGAGCTGCCCGCCGCGCTGCGCGAACGCTGCCATGCCGCCGCCTACCGTGAGCAGTGGCTGGAGGACCTGTGGCGGCGGGCGGGCGCGGACGGCCCGCGGGAGTTCATCGCCCTTGGCCGGCGAGAGTGCCTGACGGCGCTGGACCGTCTGGAGGAGGCGCTGGCGCGGGCCGGCCGGGAGGACGACCCGTGCCGGATCACCGGGGAGGGCTGGGTGGCCGAGGAGGCGCTGGCCACCGCGCTGCTGTGCTTCCTGCTGTTCCCCGGCGACCCGGTGGCGGCGATCCGGCGGGGCGCGGCCAGCTCCGGCGACTCCGACTCCATCGCCTGCCTGGCCGGGGCGTTCGCCGGGGCGCACCTGGGCATGGACGCCTGGCCCGCCGGCTGGGCCGGCCGCATCGAGTACGCCGAGAAGCTGGCCCGCTTCGGCCGCGCCTGGGACTGACCGCGCCGCGGGTGCGTCGCGGCCACGGGCGATGCACCGGCCCGGACCGTCACGGCGTCGGGGCCTGGCCGAGGTCTCCGGCCGCGAAAGGCCCGCCGAAGCGGCGCCGTCCACCCGAGCCTTCGGTCCGCGAAGGGAGCGGCCGCACGGCAAGGTCGAGGAGAACTTCACCCCGGTGGGACTTCGGTCCGCGAAGGGAGCGGCCGCACCGGGGGTGCGTTCTCAATCGGCGGGCAGCGGGCGGGGGCGCAGGCCGCGTTCGGTGACCCGGCGCAGTTGCTCACTGGTGAGGACGCGGGGTTCGCCGATGGACTTGGCGCGCACGTAAAGGCCGCACAGCCACTCCAGCAGCCGGGCGTTCTCGAAGGCGTCCTCCAGGTCGGCGCCGATGGTGACGCCGCCGTGGTTGGCCATGAGCGCCGCCCGCATCCCCCCGTCCATCGCCTTGCGGACGTTGGCGGCCAGTTCGGGCGTGCCGTAGGTGGCGTATTCGGCGACCTTGACGATCCCGCCGAGCAGCAGGGTGTTGTAGTGGAGCGGGGGCAGCTCGGTCAGGGTCGTGGCCACCACCGCGGCGTAGGTGGAGTGGGTGTGCACGATCGCCGGGGCCCCGGTGGCCTCGTAGACCGCCAGGTGCATGGGGGTCTCCGAGGACGGTTCCCGCTCGCCTTCGACGACGGCGCCCGTCAGGTCGATCACCGGGCAGTCGGCGGGGGTCATGCGCTCCAGGCGCATCCCGGCCGGGGAGACCGCCACCAGGTCGCCCCGGCGCACGCTGATGTTGCCGGCGGCGCCCAGGACCAGCCCGGTGTCGACCATCTTGCGGCCGATCTCGCACAGCTCCCGGCGTTCGTCCTCCAGCAGCATCCCCGACCTCGCGTCCACGGCGTCCCGGCCACCGGAAGGCGGCAGAGCGCGTCCCCGACGCCGGCTCTGCGGATCCGGTGATCGGGGCGGCTCCCCGACCGAACCGTCTCACATCCGACGATTAGTCACTTATCGCCACAGCAGAAACACAGCATAAGGAAATGGCTCTCGATGCGACCGCGCCGCCGCACCGAGAGCCACGCTTTAAAGAAAGTAGACGCCCGGAACATGTCATTGGTTTCCGGAGTGTTACGAAGCCCCTCCTCCCGCAGCGGTGACCGCCGGGCCCACCCGGGGAAGCGGACCCGACTCGGCCCACAGCCGGTCGCCGAGCACCGCCTCGGCGGCGCCCACCAGCTGGGTCAGCCGCAGCACCTCGCTGCGGTGGAACGGCGGCGCCCCGGTCCGGGCGACCAGCAGCGCCAGCCGCCGGTCCCCGATCGGGATCACCGCATAGCGCGTGCCGTCGGCGGCGGTGAAGGCACGCGGCCGCAGCGGTTCCAGCGGCGGCACCTCGATCCCGCCGAACACGCCGAGGCTGGTGTGGACCAGCACGGCCTCTCCGGCGTCGTCGCCCTCCGGCGCGACCTTGAGCAGTCCCGCCCAGTCGGCGCTGAGCATGGCCGGCACCGCGTCGGTCAGGACGGCCAGCGCCCTCTCCCCCGCGGCGGCCAGCTGGCCGATCAGCGCGACGTCCTGGCCGGTCCCCTGCGGCTCGACGGTGGGCCAGATGCCGACCACCTCCACCCCGGGCACCGAGGTCAGCCCCTCACGCAGCCGGTCGACGCCGGCGCCGGTCGGCCAGAGCACCGTGAAGTCGTCCAGCGCCCGCCCGCCGTCACGTTCCAACACGGTCATCTGGACGATGTCGGCGCCCGCGGCCCCCAGCGTCCGGGCCACCTTGCCCAGCGAGCCCGGCCGGTCCGGCAGTCGCACCCTGATCCGCAACAACATCGTCACCTCCTCGTACACCCCAGCCTGCGCATGTCCGGTTTCCAGCGTGTTACCCCGTCGTTTCCGCACCGAGAAGCATGAGGTGATATGGATTTCGAATATCCTTCCCCGGATCCGCCTCCGGCACGGCGGCACGCCCGGGCGCCCGATGGCGCAACATCCGTGTCATGACCAACATTCGCCCAGGAAAAGCCACCATGATGGGGTGACAACACAAAGCGCGGGTCTGTCGCGGGAGGTCACGGCTCATTAATGTTGCTGCACGTGTCGAGAGCCCAGGACCTTCCTTCCGCCTCCTCCGCCGAAGCCCGCTCCGCCGACGGACGTGACGGGGCCACCGGTCCCCCGGAGCCGGAGCGTCCGCCGCATACCGAACCGCACGCCGGGCCGCCCCAACCGGCCCTCGACATCGATCGCCTGACCGCCGAACTGGCCCGGCTGGCGGCCGCCCTCGAACGCGAGCACGAGCGGGCCGCGCACCGGGAGGCCGTGATCGACCGGCTGCACGCCGACGTGCAGACGCTGCGCCGCGGCGAGCTGCAGACCCTGTTCGAACCGGTGCGCGCCGTGCTCTACCGGCTGCACGACCTGACCAGACGCGAGGCGCGGCGCTGGGCCGACGACCCGCCCGAGCCCCGGCACGCCGCCGCGCTGCTGGCCACGGTCGCCGACGAGATCGCCGAGGCGCTGGCGCGCACCGGCGTCGAACGCTTCACCGCCCGGCCCGGCGACCCCTTCGACCCCGCCCGGCACCGCCCGGTCGCCGTCGAGACCGTCGAGGACCCCGCGCTCGAGGGCGCCGTCATCAGCGTGTGCAGCGACGGCTTCGAGCGGGCCGACCGGGTGGTCCGCAAGGCCGAAGTCCGCATCGGGCGTCCCCCCACCCCGGACCGCGACGACCCGGCCGACTCCGCGCCGCATCCCCGATCCGACCGACCAACAGGTGAGTAGGACATGGCTGTCTATGGGATCGACCTGGGAACCACGTACTCGTGCATAGCCTGCATCGACGAGGTGGGGCGTCCCACGGTCCTGCGCAATCTCGAGGGCACCGACACCACCCCCTCGGTGGTCTACTTCGAGACCAGCGACAACGTGATCGTCGGCGCGACCGCCAAGGACAACGCGGTGCTGGAGCCCGACAAGGTGGTCAGCCTCATCAAACGCGACATGGGGCGCGACATCACCTACCCCATTCACGAGTTCGGCTACACCCCTGAGGAGCTGAGCGCGTTCATCCTGCTCAAGCTGGCCACCGACGCGCGCACCACCACCGGTGAGGACGCCCGGGACGTGGTGATCACGGTGCCGGCCTACTTCGGCGCCGCCGAGCGGGACGCCACCCGCAAGGCCGGCCGGATCGCCGGGCTCAACGTGATCGACATCATCTCCGAGCCCATCGCCGCGGCCATCAACTACGGGGTGCTCAACCCCGAGCAGGACCGCACCATCTTGGTCTACGACCTGGGCGGCGGCACCTTCGACACCACCGTCATCGCGTTGCGCGACGGCAACATCGAGGTGATCTGCACCGACGGCGACCACGAGCTGGGCGGCGCCGACTGGGACGCGCGGCTGGTGGAGTACCTGGCCGAGCGGTTCCGCGAAGAGCACCCCGACGCCGGCGACCCGCTGGACGACAAGCAGACCGAGCAGCAACTGCGCCGCGACGCCGAGGACGCCAAGAAGGCGCTGACCACCCGCACCTCCTACACGGTGCGGGTGATGCACGACGGGCGGGCCGCGGCCATCGAGATCACCCGCGAGAAGTTCGAGGAGATCACCAAGGACCTGCTGGACCGCACCATCGAGATCACCGGGCGGACCCTGGCCACCGCCGCCGACAAGGGCATCACCGACTACGACGACCTGGTGCTGGTCGGCGGCTCCACCAAGATGCCCGCGGTGGCCGCGCGGCTGGAGGCCGAACTCGGCCTCAAACCCCGGCTGCAGGACCCCGACCTGGCGGTGGCCAAGGGCGCGGCGCTGTACGCCTTCGAGGAGACCTACCGGCGGCTGCTGCGCTCGGGCGCCACCGAGCAGGCCCAGGAGATGGCCAGCAAGGCGGGACTGTCGGCCGAGCAGCAGCGGCAGATCGCCGGACGGCAGATCAAGACCGTCGCCTCGCACGCCTTCGGCATCGTGGTGGTGGACCGCGAGACCCAGGCCGAGCAGGTCGCCCACCTGGTGCACGCCAACGACGAGCTGCCGGCCTCGCACACCGAGGACTTCTTCACCGTCTACGACAACCAGACCGCCGCCGACGTGCGGGTGATGGAGCAGGCCGGCAGCGTGGAGTCCCCCGAGCCGGCCGACAACAACGAGATCGCCACCGGGGTCATCAAGATCCCGCCGGGCAAGCGGGCCGGCTGGCCGGTGGAGGTCACCTTCGAGCTGGACACCTCCGGCCTGCTGCACGTGACGGCCGTGGAGAAGGAGACCGGCGAGAAGCTGGAGCTGAAGGTGGACGTGGGCGGCATGTCCGAAGAGGAGGTCGAGCGCTCGCGCGCCGCCCTGTCCCGCGTCCAGGTCAGCTGACGGTGACCGCGTTTCATGGGGTTTGACGACGACTACAAGCGGGAGGTGCTGGAGCCCGCGCGGGAGGCGGGCGATCAGCCCCCGGAGGACCTGCGGGTGCGCTACCGGCTGCGCGATCCGCTGGTGCCCGCCCAGGTCGCCGAGCAGGTCCGGCTGGTGCGCCAGTGCTGGCGGCGCGCCCGGGGGCAGCTGAAGTACCGCAAGCTGATCGACCGGCTGGAGGCCGAGCACCGGCAGCTGGCGCCGCTGTTCGCCGCCGCCGAGCGGGGCGATGTGCGCCCGCTGGCCGAGCGGCTGCGCGGCAGCCGGGAACGCAGCGCGCAGCGGCTGGCCGACGCCCGCGCCCGCCTGACCGACGCGGCCGGCGAGGTGCGGATGGTCACCCCGGCCGAGGTGGAGGAGCTGGCGCGGGCGGCCGGCATCGCCCCCGGTGAACTGGAGTCGGTGGCCAAGGTCGAACGGATCGAGATCCGCGACCCGGACCGGCTGCCGGCCTCCCCGCCGTACGCCGGCTACCGCAAGGTGCGCGAGTCGCTGGATGTGCTGGGCCACCGGCATCTGGCCGAGTTCCTGTTCGGGGACGCGCTGGGCGGGCCGATGCGGGTGCTGGAGGGGTTCGCCGCCCCCGGCGTGCCGCCCGGCCCGCAGGCGCTGGCGCAGGCCGTGCAGCAGGCGGCCGAGCAGTGGGCGCGGCGCGCCCGCGACAGCAGCAGCACCCACGCCGGCACGGTGCTGGTGGCGCTGCGGGAGGCCCCACCGGACGCGCTGATCTGCTACGACCTGGCCGAGCGGCTGCGGGAACGGCACCGCCAGCGGGCCTCCCAGGGCGCCCTGCTGCGGCACGCGGTGCAGGACCTGGGGATCGAGCCGGCCGATGCGCGCCGCCTGGTGTTCGCGGTGCTGCGCGAGGACGGCCCCGGCGGCGGCGCGGCGGCGCGGCTGCGGGCGCTGCTGGACGCCGGGGAGGTGTACGCGGCGGCGCTGCTGGGCGAGAAGCTGGCCGGCTCCGAGCTGCCGGAGGAGGCCGAGCTGCTGGCCGAGGAGGCCCGGCAGCGGGTGGCGGCGGCCGTGCGGCTGCGGGAGGCGGCCACCGCCGAGACCGACGCCGACCGGGCCTGGCGGATGCTGGCCGACGCGCTGGCGCTGGTGCGCGACCTGCCGGGCGCCGCCGAGCACCAGCGGCGCCTGCCGCCCCGTCCGGTGCCGCGCCTGCGGGCGGTCGCCGAGGGGACGGGGGTGCGGCTGGACTGGGCGCCCAGCCCGTCCGCGGTGGGCGAGATCACCTACCGGGTGGTGCGGTGCCAAGGCCGCCCGCCGGGCGGGGACGGCGACGGGGAGACGGTGGCCGCGGTCGCAGAGGCCACCGGGGCGTTCGACGCGGACCCGCCGGTCAACGTGCCGCTGTACTACGGGGTGGTGGCCCGGCGCGGCGCCGCGGACGCGCCGATCACCTGCGCGGATCCGGTCGTGGTGCGCCCGGAGGTGCAGTCGCTGGAGCTGGTGGCCGGCGACGGGGTGGTGACCGGCCGCTGGATCGCCCCGCCGGGCGCCGCGCGGATCGTGGTGCTGCGGGAGGGCCGGCCGGTCGCGGCCGAACGCGACGGCTTCCGCGAGCAGGTGCCCAACGGGGTTCCCTGCCACTACCGGATCGCCGCCGTCTACCTGGACGGCGAGGGCCGGGAGACGATGACGCCGGGGGTGACGGCCTCGGTCACCCCGAACGCCCCGCCCGAGCCGGTGCGCGAGTGGACGGTGGAGACCGACCCGGCGGACCCGGCGCGGACCCTGCTGTGCTTCCCCCACCCGCCCGGCGGCACCGTGGAGATCCTGATGCTGGAGGCGCCGCCGCCCTGGCCGGTGGGCACGCTGCTGCCGGCGGCCAAAGCGCTGCAGGCGGGCCGCAGAGTGCCGGCGGCGCCCACCTCCCGGGGGCTGATGCTGCGCCCGGACGGCGGCGGGTGGCTGCTGGCGGTCACGGTGTCGGGGGACCTGGCGGCGATCGGCGCCTGCCACCGGCACGTCAACCTGCCTCCGCCGGCCGCGCTGGTGGCCGAGCGGCGCGGGGAGAGGGTGCACGTCGGGTTCGACTGGCCCGAGGAGGTGGCGGAGGTGGAGCTGACCTACCGGGTCGGCGCGTCCGCCCCCCGCGAGGAACGGCTGACGGTCACCCGCGCCGCCTATGAGTCCGGCGGCGGGATCCACCTGCCGGTGCCGGCGGACCAGCCGGTCACGGTGGCGGTCGCGGCGGCCGGGATGCGGCAGGGCGCGCGGGTGGTGGGACCGGCGGCGCAGACCACGCTGCCGGCCCGCCGGCGGGTCCGCTACGACCTGCGGCGCTCGGGGCCGCCGTGGCGGCGGTCGCTGACGGTCCGGCTGTCGGCGCCGCACCCGCTGCAGGTGGCGCGCCTGACCCTGGTGCACCGGGACGGCCAGGTGGAGCCGCAGCGGCCCGAGGACGGCCGGGTGCTGGGGACCTGGGAGCAGGTGCCGGTCCCCGGTGAGCTTTCGGTGCCGGCGCCCGGCGGATCGGGGCCATACTGGCTTCGCTGTTTCGCCGACGATGAGTCCATCGAACTGATCGACCCCCCGGTCCGCAGCCGCCAGACCCTGAGGTGAGGATGCGCCCGATCACCTGCCCCTACTGCTTCGCCGAGGTGCCCCGCCAGCAGATCGCCTTCCGCTGCATGGGCCGGGCGGGCCGGGGCCAGGGCTGCGACCCGGTGCTGGATGAGCGGCTGGCCGCCTACACCGGCTCGACGGCCGGGGCGTCGCTGCCGCCGGTGTTCACCGCGCCGGGACGGCGCAGCCGGGCCGAGTGCCCCTCCTGCGGGCGCGTCAGCACGCGGCGGGTGTGCCCGCACTGCCACAACCCGCTGCCGGCGGCCTACTGCGAGACCCCGGGCCGGATCGTGGCGCTGGTGGGCGCCAAGAACGCCGGCAAGAGCACCTATATCGCGGTGCTGCTGCATGAGCTGATGAACCGGGTCGGCACCGAGCTGGACGCCTCCCTGGTGGCCTGCGACGACCGCACCATCGACCGCTACAAGCGGGACTTCGCCCGGCCGCTGTATGAGGAGCGGCGGCTGCTGCCCACCACCACCAGCGCCGCGACCGCGCCCCGCGAGCCGCTGGTGTACCTGCTGACCCGCACCCGGCAGGCCCGCCGCCGGCTGCCGAGCAGGCTGCGGCTGGGCCGCGAGCGCACCGAGTCGCTGGTGCTGGTGCTGTTCGACACCGCCGGGGAGGACCTGCGCAGCCGGGAGGTGCGCGATCTGCACCTGCGCTACCTGGAGGCGGCCGACGCGATCATCTTCCTGGTGGACCCGCTGGAGCTGCCGGGGGCGCGGGCGGCGCTGCGGGAGGAGGCCGCCGCGCTGCTGCCGGCCACGCCGCCCGACCCCGACGCCGAGCCGATCAACGTGATCGCCCGGGTCACCGAGGCGCTGCGGCAGCGGCGGGAGCTGCGGACCGGCGAGCGGCTGAAGGTGCCGGTGGCGGTGGCGCTGACCAAGATCGACGCGCTGGCCCCGGCGCTGGCGGTGCAGTCGGCGCTGCACCGCACCCGCCCGTCGCCGGGGACGCTGGACCTGGACGACCGGGAGGCGGTGGACGCCCAGGTGCGGGGGCTGCTGCACCAGTGGCAGGCCGGGCAGCTGGATGTGTACCTGCGCCAGCAGTACGCCGAGTACGCGCTGTTCGGGGTCTCGGCGCTGGGCGGGATGCCCAGCGACGGCCGGGTGGGCGCCGGCGGGGTCCGCCCGCACCGGGTGGAGGATCCGCTGCTGTGGCTGCTGCACCGGTTCGGCATGCTGGAGGGCACGCGCGGCCGGGCGAACGGGAACGGGAGCTGACAGGTGGCCTGGCAACTGCACTACACCTCGGCGCGCAAGGGCCCGACGGGCCGTTCGGGGTTTCAGTTCGTGGCCGAAACGCCCGGCCTGCCGCCGGGCGTGCGGGCGGCGGTGACCCCGTTCATGGCCTACCGGCCGCCGCCGGATGCGCCGCTGTCGCCGACCCCCAAGGAGCTGGAGCGTTTCCCGGTGGCGCTGTCCTACGACCGGGTGGGCGGGCGGGCGCTGCTGGTGCGCTCGCGCTACCTGGGCCAGGACTATTCGGGCCGGCAGGGCAACTTCTTCGCGCACGCGGTGGTGGCCGAGCCGGAGGAGCTGGAGGGGCTGCGGCCGATCGAGCTGTGGCAGGCGGAGATCTGGGCCGAGCAGCCGGGCGACGGCGAGCTGGCCCCGCTGGAGGACCTGCCGCCCGGCTCGGGCGTCTCCCCCGAGACGCTCGCCGAACGGCTGGCCGCGGAGAACTCCTACCCCCTGCTGGTGCGGCTGGTGGACACGGCGGTGGCGGCGCTGGACCGCGGGCACGGCAGGCTGGTGCTGGTGTGCCGGGACGCCGGGCCGATCGTGCACTGGATCGCGGTGCTGTCGTATTCGCTGCCGGCGGCGGTGGCGGCCCGGCTGTCGTTCACCACCTTCACCGCCGACCCCGCCGGCACGCCGCACCGGGTGGTGGGCACCACGCCCGATGTGTGGTCGGCCGTCCGCCCCGACGACCCGGCGTTCTTCCTGGACGAAAAGGAGCCCCGGGAGGAGAAGGCCGGGCGGGCCGCCGCCGGAGACGGCGGCAGCCGGTTCGCGCGCACCGTGGCGGACTGCTGGCGGGAGGCCGATTTCGCCGGGCTGGACGCGCTCGGTGAGCTGGTCACCGTCCAGCTCGACGGCGAAGACGGCGGCGCGGAAAAGGCCGCGCTGGCGCCGGCGCTGGAGCGGGCGGCGGCGCTGCTGGCGCTGTGCCGGGGCCGCACCGCCCCCTCCCCCGAGGAGGAGAAGCCGGCCGCCGAGCTGCTGACCCGCCACGGCGGGCGCGTCCCCGAGTGGGTGTGGCCGGAGCTGGTGCCGGCGCTGCCGGCGGTGGGGTTCGACCTGGCGCTGGCGATGCACACCTGGGCGCGGCGGGTGCAGGCGGCGCAGGTCGCCGACCGGTGCGCCGAGCGCTGCGCGATGCTGGCGCTGCAGGACCCCGGCCTGGCCGGCCGGCTGCCGCGCTTTGAACTGTCGGCCCAGGCGCTGGAACGGCTGGAGCCGCAGCTGACGCAGGCGCTGCGGCAGGCCGCCGACCTGACGAGGGTGGGGCATCTGGTGGCGGCGGCCGTACGGGCCGGCGTCCCGCCGGCCGCCGAGGAGGTGCGCGCCGCCGCCGTCCGGTGCGCCCGCCGCGGCGCCGGCGACCTGGCCGAGGCGCTGACGGCGGTGCCCGCCCCCTGGCGGGAGCGGCTGACCGACGGCGTGATCGCCGGGCTGGCGCAGGCCGATGCGGCCGGGCGCGCCGCCCTGCTCACCGACCGGGCCTGCGACCTGCTGCAGGCCCGGGACTGGTCGCAGGCGCCCGAGGTGGGGCTGGCGGTGCTGGCGTCGGTGGGGCGCCGGCACCGGGACCGCCGGGTGGATGTGACCGGCGCGCTGCTGCGGCTGGACGCATCGCAGTCGGCGGCGGTGGACGCGGTGCTGCGCGAGGTGTGGGCGGTGCCGGCGTCGGCGGCCGAGTGCGGCGCGCTGCTGGACGCCTACGAGGAGCTGGTGCCCCGCTACCCGGCGCTGGCGGCGCTGCCGTCGCGGACGTTCCGGCAGGCGGCGGTGGACGGCGAGCTGGCGCTGGAGGACCCGGTGCTGCTGCGGGTGGCCGGGCAGGTGCTGGCGGCCTTCGAACCGCAGGCGCGCGCCGCCCGCGACGCCGCGGTGCTGATCGCCTACGCCAAGACCGTCGGCGCCGCGCAGCCGGACACCGCCGCCGCCGAACTGGAGGTGGTGCACGCGGCCGCCGGCCAGGCCGACCCGCAGCTGTGCCGGACCGCCTTCACCTGGGCGGCCCGGCGGCTGGCCCGCCGCGACACCCGCTTCCGGGCGGCGGTGCTGGCCGCCGCCTCCGCCCCGGTCCGCGCCCGGCTGGCCGGGCGGTGGATGGAGCCGCGGGGACGGCGGATCTGGGGGCGGCCGGCTTTCGGGCCCGGGCAGCGCAACGAGCTGGTCGAGATCGCCCTGCGGCTGCGGCGGGCCGGGGTCAGCGAGCCCCGCCTGGAGGCGTGGGCGCGTTCGGCCGCCGGGGGCTGGATGGCCTCCCGGCAGCTGGAGTCGCACCTGCGCCAGGAGCCGGAGCTGCGCGCCGAGCTGCGCAGACTGCTGGCCGGCGGCGAGGAGGGCTGAGGCGGTGCCCGCCGTCATCGCGTTCCTGCTGGTGGCCCTGTGGCTGGGCGCCATGTGGCTGGGCTTCATCGTCATCTTCCCGGTGCTGTTCACGCTGACGCTGCTGAGCGCCGGGGCCGTGGTGCTGGGGTTCGTCTACCTGCAGGCGTGGCGGACGCTGGCGCCCATCACCGCCAAAGGGCCCTCGCCCGTCCCGGTGCCCGAGGTGGCCTACCGGCACTACCTGCTGGGCCAGGTGTGGCTGGACTGGTGGGCGATGACGCGGGTGGTCGTGCCCTGGGCCTGGCAGACCGCCCGCACCGCGATCGTCAAGGTCACCCGGGTGCTGCTGGGCGGCCTGTGGGGTTACTTCCTCATCCCGGTGTGGCTGGCGCTGGTGGCCGGGATCGCGCTGGCGGCGCTGCCGGCCACGGTCATCGGCGCCGCGCTGACGGCCTGCTACGGCCTGGTCGCGGTGGTCGGGCTGGGCGGGTGGCTGGTGTGCGTGGCGACGCTGGGCCTGCTGGAGCGGGCGTTCATGGCCTATGGGCGGATTCTGCAGACCTGCCCGCACCCGTTCTGCTACGAGAAGATCGCGCTGCCGGTGTATGAGTGTCCCGGCTGCGGGCTGCGGCACCGGCGGCTGGTGCCCGGCACCGCCGGGGCCTTCCGGCACGTGTGCCGGTGCGGGGCGCGGCTGCCCACCACGATCCCGCTGGGCCGCTACCGGCTGACCGCCTACTGCCCGCACTGCAACGGGCGGCTGCCGGAGCGGATCGGGCGGGTGCGGGTGGAGCCGCTGCCGTTCGTCGGGGGGCCGGCGGCGGGCAAGACGACGTTCATGTTCCTGGCCATCCGGGCGCTGCACGCGCGGGCCCGCGCCGCGCACGGCGCGCTGGCCTTCGTCGAGCGGCGGCACGCGCAGGCGTACGCGAGCGCGATGCGGGAGTTCCAGCGCGGCGGGCGGCTGGCCAAGACCGGCCCGGAGCTGCCGCTGGCCACCATGGTGGATGTGGAGCTGCCCGGCGCCGGGCACCGCATCCTCTACCTGTTCGACCCGGCCGGCGAGCATTTCACCGGGGCCGGGGAGGTGGAGTCGCTGCGCTATCTCGACCACGGCGAGGCGCTGCTGTTCGTGGTGGACCCGTTCGCGCTGCCGGTGGTGCGGCGGGCGTTGAGCGAGGAGGAGCGGGCCGCGGTGGAGCAGGCGGCGCCGTCGTCGGAGGAGGACCCGGCCGACACCCTGCAGCGGGTGCTCAACGAGCTGCGTTCGCGTCCGGACCGGGGCCGGCAGCGGCGGGTGGCGGTGGTGCTGACCAAGATCGACCTGCTGCGCACCACCATGGTCGGCCGCTCGCTGGCCGGCCTGGAGGGCCTGTCCGGGCGGGAGGCGGGCGAGCGGGTGCGCCGCTGGCTGCAGGAGGCGGGGCTGGGCAACGCGATCCGGGCGCTGGACCAGCTGGCCGGGCGGGTGCGTTACTTCGGCTCGGGCCTGGACACCGACCCGGCCGAGGTGGCCGGGCTGCTCGGCTGGGTGACCGGGCTGCCTTCTGCCGGCCGGAAGGGGGCGCCGGTCCCGCCGCTGGAGATCGACGAGGAGGTGCCCGGCACCGCCCCGCTGCGCGACCCCTGGCCGGTGCGGGGCCGGCGCAACGCGCTGGTCCCGGTGGGCTATCAGGCCGGGCGCTGGTCGGTCTTCGCCGGTCTGGTGCTCTTGGGCGTCGCCGCCTTGGCGGTCGGCGTCGGCCAGGGCGTGCACGCCCTGCCCTGGTCGTAGCGTCCGCGCCCCGGCCCGCGAGGTGTGATCGAGCTTACTCAGAGCGCCGGAATGAGTTGAAACTTCAACTCGTTTCGTGAGGACGATCCCGAACCTCTAGAGCCAGAAGGTTTGCGATATGACGGCACCCACCGTGCAGGACGACACCGCCGCGCAGGAGCTGGCCCTGGACCCCTTCGCCCAGGACCTGCTGTTCCGCCAGGCGCGCACCGCCAACGCCTTCACCGACGAACCGGTCACCGACGAGCAGGTGCGGGCGATCTACGAGCTGGTGAAGTGGGGGCCCACCGCGATGAACTCCCAGCCGCTGCGGCTGGTGGCGGTGCGCAGCAAGGAGGCCCGCGAGCGGCTGATCAAGCACTTGTCCCCGGGCAACCGGGACAAGACCGCCACCGCGCCGCTGACGCTGATCGTCGCCGCCGACAACGACTTCCACGAGCACCTGCCGACGGTGTTCCCGCACGCCCCCAACGCCAAGGACGCCTTCGCCGACCCCGAGGCCCGGGCCGGTGCGGCCCGTTTCAACGCCGCCATCCAGCTGGGCTACCTGATCGTGGGCATCCGCGCCGCCGGGCTGGCGGCCGGCCCGATGACCGGTTTCGACGCCGACGGCCTGTCTGCGGAGTTCTTCCCCGACGGCCGCCACCGGGCCATCGCCGTGGTCAACGTCGGCAAGCCCGGCCCCAACGCCTGGTTCGACCGCAACCCGCGCCTGGACTACGAGCAGGTCGTCACCACCGTCTGATCCGCCCGAGGATCCCCTTCGCGCCGGGGCTCGCAGCACGTCCGCGGGCCCCGGACCGTTTCCCCGGCCGGGCGGGCCCGCTCAGCGGGGCCGCAGGGCGGTCAGGACGAAGTCGGCGACCTCGGCGGCGAAACGGGAGGCGGGTTTGGGGCCGTCGGCCCGGTACCAGCGGGGCATCTCGTTGACCATGCCGAAGACGATCAGCGTCACGGTGTCGGCGGGGGCGACGCGGGAGAACACCCCCTCGCGCTGGCCCCGTTCGATGAGGTCGCGGAAGGCGGTGTGGTAGCGGCGCCGCTCGGCGCGCACCGCGGCCAGGCGGGCCGGGTCGAGGCGGTTCAGCTCCCGGGCGAAGACCTTGGCCTCGTCGATGTGCTCGGCGGTGGAGATCACCAGCGCCTCGATCACCGCCCGCACGGTGGCGGGCGGGTCCAGCCCGGCCGCCAGGATGCGCTCCAGGTCCTGCAGCTGGCGGCTGATCAGCGACTGGTAGATCTCCTGCAGCAGGTCCTGCTTGGAGCCGAAGTAGTGGTAGAGGCCGCCCTTGGTGATCTGGGCCCGTTCCACGATCTGCTGCACGGAGGTGCCGTCGAAGCCGTGCTCGGCGAACAGGTGCACGGCGGCGGCCAGAATGCGCCGCTCCGTCGGCGACGTCCGCGCGCCGGCGGGCCGTCTGTCACCGGCCATGCCCCCGCCCTCCCGCCGCCGGTCCGGAAAGCTCCGCTCGCTCGATGTGCCGAAAAGCCTGCCACTGCGCCTGCGCTCCCCCTAAGTTTGCCAGGTACCGACTAGTCGGTACGCGAGGAGGCGGACATGACCACCGTGGAGACCGTCAGGGGCGCCGTCGACGTCGCCGCACTGGGCCGGACGTACATGCACGAGCATGTGTTCGTCCTGTCCACCGAGCATGTGCACAACTACGGCCTCGGCGGCTGGTGGGACGAGGAGGAGCGGGTCGCCGACGCGGTGGCCAAGCTGCGCGACCTGGCCGCGCAGGGGGTCTCCACGATCGCCGACCCGACGGTGTGGGGGCTGGGCCGCTACATCCCGCGCATCCAGCGCATCGCCGAGCAGGTGCCGGAGCTGAACATCATCGTGGCCACCGGCCTGTACTCCTACGATCAGCTGCCCTTCCAGCTGCACTACCGCGGCCCGGACACGCTGCTGGGCGGCCCGGAGCCGCTGGTGGAGATGTTCGTGCGCGACCTGACCGAGGGCATCGCCGACACCGGCGTCAAGGCGGCCTTCCTCAAGTGCTGCGTGGAGGCCCAGGGCCTGACCCCCGGCGTCACCCGCATCCTGCGCGCGGTGGCCGCCGCCCACCGGGAGACCGGGGCGCCGATCACCGTGCACACCTCGGCCGCCGCGCAGACCGGACGGCCGGCGCTGGAGCTGCTCGGCAAGGAGGGCGTGGACCCCTCCAAGGTCGTCATCGGCCATGCCGGCGACAGCAACGACCTGGACTACCTGATGGAGCTGGCCGACACCGGCGCGATCTTGGGGATGGACCGCTTCGGGCTGGATGTGTTCAACCCCACCGAGCAGCGCGTGGCCACCGTCGCGGCGCTGTGCGAGCGGGGGTACGCCGACCGGATGGTGCTCAGCCATGACGCCAGCTGTTACATGGACTGGTTCGGCCCCGACCCGGAGTCGCTGCGCAGCATGGCCCCCAACTGGCACTACGGGCACATCGGCCGGGACGTGCTGCCCGCGCTGCGCGCCGCCGGGGTCAGTGAGGCCCAGATCGAGCAGATGCTGGTGGGCAACCCCCGCCGTTACTTCAGCGGCGCCTGAGCCCGCTCGTCCCGGATGACCGCGTGCGCCGGCGGCTCCCCGCGGGGCCGCCGGACGCGCGTCCTCCTTTCCGGCGGGCGCACGGGCCGCCCGCCGGCGCCGGGGCGCACGCTCGTCCGGGGAAGGGGTGCCCCGTCCGGAGCCGGCCGGTGACCGCACCGCACTCGAAACCGCGACACGCCCGAATTACGGTAGGGCCATGACCGATCTTCCCGACCGCCGGATCCCCGCCGACCCGCGGGATCTGCGGGCCTCCGACGCCGATCGCGAGCAGGTGGCCCAGAGGCTGCGCGAGGCCGCCGGTGACGGCCGGATCAACCTCGAGGAACTGGAGGAGCGGCTGACCGCCGCCTACACCGCCCGTACCTATGGGGAGCTGGAAGCGCTCACCCGCGACTTGCCGGGCGGCGCCGTGCCCGCCTTCGGCCCCGTGCCGCCCGGCCAGCGCATCACCGGTGGCGAGCCCACCTCCCGGACCGGTATCGCGATCATGAGCGAGTTCAAGCGGCGGGGGCCCTGGACGGCGCCGCGCCGCTTCACCGGGTTCGCCTTCTGGGGCGGCGGGACGATCGACCTGACCGAGGCCCGCTTCAGCGAGCCGGAACTGCGGATCAACGCCTTTGCCATCATGGGCGGCATCGACGTCATCGTCCCCGAGGACCTGGAGGTCACCGTGCGGGGGCTGGGCATCATGGGCGCCTTCGACGACAAGGCCACCGGGCCGGGCGCGCCCGGGGCGCCCAAGGTGGTGGTCGGCGGCTTCTCCTTCTGGGGCGGCGTGACGGTCAAGCGCCGCAAGAAGAAGGAGCTCAAGAAGGCAGAGGACTGATCCCGCCGGCGGTCAGCGCCCGGTCAGCCGCCGCCGGTAATCGGCCAGCATGCGGTGGACCGCGGCCATGTCGTAGCCGCGCAGCACGATGTCGAAGGCGGCCTCGTCCAGCTCCCGGTCCTCCAGCGGCTCGGGCTCGATGCGGTAGGCGCGCAGGGAGTAGCGGCCCAGGCGGCCCCATATCCGCACCACGAACTGCTCGACCTGGTGGCGGTCATAGCCGCGCCAGCGCACCGCCAGGCCGTGCTCGCGGCGGATCTCCTCGCGCAGCTCCAGCGGCAGGTGCAGCCGCTGGAGCTCGGGCCCGGTCCTGTGCTCCGGCTCGGGTTCGGGCTCGCCGAGCACCAGGCTCAGCCCGCCGTCCGGCTCGTCGTCGGTCAGTTCCACGCCCTCCAGCGCGGCCAGTTCCCGGCGGTAGCGGCGCATCGCCCCGTCCACCTCGAACCGGTCGTAGCCGCGCAGCGCGACGCTGAAGCTGGTCCACTCCAGCAGCTTGAGGGTGACCGGCGGCCCTTGCAGGGGGGCACGGCCCAGTGTGCCCTCCAGCTTGGCCACCATCTCGTCCACCTGCCGCGGGTCATAGCCGCCCAGGACCATCGAGAACTTCGGCATTCCCGGTACCTCCGCGCCGGAAGGTAGCCAATCCCCGGCCGCGCGGGCCACCCGGCCGCCGGGTGGCCCGCTGAGCGCCGCCGCTCAGAAGTTGGAGACCACCTGGGTCAGCACCTTGTCCAAGGTGGCCGGGTCGCGGGAGTCGTAGGCGGCGGCGTCGGTGGCCTCGGAGATCTTCTTCAGCGCCCCGCCGTCGGCTCCGGCGCCGTAGGCGATGGTGAAGATCCGCACTCCGTCGGCGCCGTCCAGCTCCTTCAGCAGTTCCTCCAGCGACAGCCCGCCGCCGGGGTCGTCGTTGCGGCCGTCGGTGAGCACCACCACCGAGTTGATCGCCCCGTCCTGGCGGACGGCCCGCACGTGCCGGAAGGCCGCCAGCGTGCTGTCGTACAGCCCGGTGTCGCCGCGCGGGCGCAGTGCGGCGATCTGCTCGCGCAGCCGCTCCCGGTGCCCGGGGGTGCTCATCGGTCTGATCGGGACGAGCGGGCGGTAGTCGCGGCCGCCGCCCAGATCGGTGGAGAACTCCCACAGTCCCACGCGGTCCACTGCGACGAAGTCGTCGACGGCCTGCCGGAGCGCGCGCTGGGCCTGCTGCATCCTGGTGCGGCCGGTGCCCGGCAGCGGTTCGGCCATCGAGCCGGACACATCCACCAGGAACAGCACGTTGGCCCGCTTGCGCAGCGACTCCCAGCTGCGCAGCACCCCGTCCAGCACCTCGGGGTCCGGCGGGGCGAGCGTCTTGCGCGGCCGGTCCGGCAGCAGCCCGTCGGCCTCCTTGATCACCTCGCCGGGCCGGTTGTCGAAGCCGCGGAAGCCGTCGGCGCGGAAGGCCCGCTGCACCCGCTCACCGCGCAGGTAGGACAGGAAGTCCTCGGCGGCGCGGCGCTTGCCGGGGGCGATGGTGCGCAAGATGACATAGGGGTGGTCGGAGACCAGCGTTCCTTCCTTGGGGTAGATGGCCACCAGCGGCGTCTTCGGCTTGGGATGTTTGCCGGCCTGGGCCGGGTCCCCGGTGGGGTTGCCCTGGTTGTAGTAGTGGACCGACATCTCCTCCACCGCCACGGCCGACACATACGACAGCCCGGCGCCGGCGTCGTCGGCGCGCTGCAGCCCTTCCAGGAAGGTCAGCGTGGTGTCGCCGTAGTGGACGACGGAGTTCTCCAGGGTCCGCACGGCCGCCTGGACGCCGGCGCGCCGCAGGTCGGCGGCGGTCAGGCCGCTGGTTTTGCCCGCGGCGGCGTAGTAGGCCCCGACCGTGGCGTTCAGCCCGGAGGTGGAGAAGCCGGGGTTGGTCTTGCCCATGCGGAACTCTCCCCACTCCGGGTGCCCGACCGCGCCCCAGCCCCGCCGGTCGCGCGCCAGCTTCAGCAGGTCCGACCAGCCCAGTTCCCGGTCCGGCCAGCCCAGGGCCTGCGCCATCGGCTTGGGCATGGCGATCACCAGGGGCGCCGCGGCGATCCCCTGGCTCTGCTCCGGCAGCAGATCCAGGCGGCGTTCGGACTGGGCGAGCCGGTGCCGCAGCAGGGTGACCCAGCCGGAGCCGGCCGGTGACCACACATCCGGCACCGGCCCGTCGGTCTGGGCGTCCCAGCCGCGCGCCAGCGCGCTCATCGCCTCGCCGGAGGACTTGACCTGGACGGCGACGTGCACGCACCGGCCGTCCACCTCGCGGCCGGAGTAGTCCTCAGCCGCCCGGCGGACGATCCCCGCCTTCTCCGGGGAGGTGACCAGGTTCAGCGTGATCCCACCGGTGCCGCACCCGCCACCGCTCACCGCCTTGACCAGCGCCACCACGGACACGATGACGATGGCGACGACCAGGATGACGAAGAGCGACATGAGCCTGCCCGGCCATCTGCGCCGTGGCGGCACGGGCGGCAGCACGGGTCCCGGCGGAGGCGGGAAACCCGGTGGCGGAAAACCGGGAGGCGGAGCGGGGGGCGGGTGGTACACGGAAACCTCCAACGGGCCGCCGGACCGGCGGCGATCATCGCCGGCCGCGGCGCAACGCTACCGGGCCGGACAACGCCACTACCAGCAACTTTCGCAGATAAGACTTCTTGCGCTCTTGTGAAGGTTCCGCTCTTTGCTGCACAAGACCGTCTATTCCGCTCCGGACGGCCCGGCCGGTCCGAGCACGAAACGCGTTCGGAGAAGAGCGGTTCGCAGGTGCGGCGGCCCAGGCGTCCCGGCGGGTTCGTGTCCGCGACCGGCGACGGCGCACGCGGCAGCCAGGCGCCACCGGCCGTGCCTCCTGCCGAAGACGCCCACCGCGGTCGATGGGCCCGGCCGGCCGGAAGACGGCTGCAAAGTTCTGGCAGGCGTAGACCGGCCAGGGCCGCCGCATTCGCGGCGGCCCTGGGAATCAGCCCGGTGGTCGATCTCAGCGGGCCCGTCTCACGCACCTTCCGGTGCGCCGGGAGAGGCGGTGCAGAGGGCCACTACCCCGGCAGACGGCGCTGACACCCGTTTCCTCATTCCGGTGCCGTGGCGGTTCCGCGCCGCGGGGATGCGTCACCAGGTGTCGATGAAGGCGCGGCGGGCGGACTCCAGGGGGACGTCGCGCAGGGCTGTGGTGATCCAGCGCCGGGTGTCGGCCGGGTCGATCACGTCGTCGATTTCGAAGACGGTGGCCGCGTTCAGCGCCTTGCCCTGCTCGTAGGCGGCCGCCACCAGCGCATCGAAGGTCGCCTGCCGCTCGGCCGGGTCGGCGATCGCCTCAAGTTCCCGGCGGAACCCCAGCCGGACCGCCCCTTCCAACCCCATGCCGCCCAGCTCCCCGGTCGGCCAGGCCACCGTGGCCAGCGGCACCCGCAGGCTGCCGCCGGCCATCGCCTGGGCGCCCAGCCCATAGGCCTTGCGCAAGATCACCATGCAGATCGGCACCCGCAGGTGCGCGCCGGTCACGAACAGGCGGGAGAAATGCCGCACGGTGGCGGTCTGCTCGGCGTCCGGGCCGACCATGAAGCCGGGGGTGTCGCACAACGACACCACCGGCAGGCCGTGGGCGTCGCACAGCTGCAGGAAGCGGGCGGCCTTGTCGGCGGCGTCCCGGTCGATGGCGCCGCCCAGGTGGGCGGGGTTGTTGGCGATCAGCCCGTAGGGGCGGCCCTCGATGCGCACCAGCGCGGTGATGATCCCGGCGCCGAACCCTTTGCGCAGCTCCAGCACCGAGCCGGTGTCGGCGAGGGTTTCGATCACCGCCCGCACGTCGTAGACGCGGCGGCGGTCCTGCGGGATCAGGGACCGCAGCCGCCGCTGGTCCGGCGCGTCCCACTGCGGTGCCGGGCCCTGGAAGTAGGACAGGTAACGGCGGGCCACCGCGACCGCCTCGGCCTCGTCGGCGACCGGCAGGTCCACCACCCCGTTGGGGACCTGCACCGAGATCGGGCCGATCTGCTCGGGGGTGTAGCTGCCGAGCCCGCCGCCTTCGATCATCGCCGGGCCGCCCATGCCGATGTTGGCGTCGGCGGTGGCGATGACCACATCGCAGCAGCCCAGCAGGGCGGCGTTGCCGGCGAAGCAGCGCCCGGCGGCGATGCCCACCAGCGGCACCTGCCCGCTGAGCCGGGCGAACAGGTGGAAGGCCATGGTGTCCAGGCCGGAGACGGTGGGGGTGTCGGTGTCGCCCGGCCGTCCGCCGCCGCCCTCGGCGAACAGCACCACCGGCAGGCGCCGCCGGGCCGCCAGCTCGAACATGCGGTCTTTTTTGAGATGGTTCATCGCCCCCTGGGTGCCGGCCAGGACCATGTAGTCATACGACATGACCACCGCCTGGCGGCCGTTGATCTCGCCGATCCCGGCCACCAGGCCGTCGGCGGGGGTGCGCTCGATCAGCTCTTCGACGGGGCGGCGGCGCCGCTGCGCGGCGATGACCAGCGCGCCGTACTCGGTGAAGGTGCCCGGATCGCACAGGTCGGCGATGTTCTCGCGGGCGGTGCGCCGGCCGGTGGCGCGCCGGCGGGCCACGGCCTGGGGCCGGGCGGCGTCCAGGCCGATCTCGTGCCGCCGGATCACCTCGGCGAGGTCCTCCCTGATCTCCTCCTCCGCCGTGCCGTCCGGCCGCCCGTCCTCGGCGGCGGGCGCCTGCTCCTCGACGGCGGCGGGCTCCAGGTAGGCGACCGGGTCGCCCTCGGCGACGGTGTCGCCGGGCGCGACCGGCAGCCGGCGCACGATCCCGGCGGTGGGCGCCTCGACGACGTGCTGCATCTTCATCGCCTCCAGCACCACCAGCGGGCCGCCCGCCGCCACGGCCTGCCCCTCTTTCGCCTCCACGCTCTCGACCGTGCCGTGCATCGGCGCGGTGACCTGGACTTCTGCCACGCTCACGCTCCTTCGCCGCCGGTTTGCCGCAAAGCGACCTGCAACCCGATGTTCCGGGGGAATGCGGACGATACTCGGTCCCGTCCGAAAGCGGCCGGACGGGGCGCGTCGCTGCAAAGCCGAAACGGCGAGCCGAGGGGAACGCACGGGCCACGGCGACGATCCGGCCGATCCCGCCGGCGCCGCATGGGCGACCGGTGATGCCGCAGTTCTAAGCGCGGCCGGTGAGTTCTTTTCGGCGTGCGCCCGCGGGAGGCCCGCCGGTGCTCACGGCCGCATCCCCCGGCCTGCCGCCCGCGGAAATCACGCCAAGGCCCGCCGACGGGCCGGGAGGGTGACGAGCCCCGGGGCCGGAGGCGAGCCCCGGGGCCTGCTCGAAGTCACGGCCTGGGGAAGGCGCACTCCACAGGGGTGCGGGGATCCAGCCCGGCCAGCGTGTTGAGGATGACCAGCTGGGTGGGCTTGTCCCAGATGATGGCCAGGTGCTCGACGGGGTTGAGCGGGCACAGGTCCTGGATGGTGAGGTTGCGGGCCCGCCCATCCTTGAGGAAGGAGTTGGTGTAGGGGGTCACCACCTCGTCGTACCTGCTGGCGATGACGGTGTAGACGACGCCGGGCACGGTGTCGCCGCCGTCGTTGAGCTTGCGCAGGAACTGTGAACCCTCGATCTGCTGACCGACGGCCGGTGCCAGCCGCACCGCCAGCTCGGTCAGCCGCATCAGGCCGCCTTCGACGACCAGGCCCCAGAAGGTGGTGCCGTAGTTGGACGGCGCCAGCCCGATCAGGTGGTGGACCTTGTCGGCGCCGCCCAGAAAGCGCACGTAGTAGCGGGGCATCATGCCGCCCTGGGAGTGCCCGATGATGTCGACCTCGGCGGCCCCGGTGGCTTTCAGCACGGCGTCGACGAAGGCGGCCAGCTGCCCGGCGGAGGTGGGGATGTCCTCGGTCCCCTGGATGGGGGACTCGGGGGTCTTGCCGCCGTAGTTGAGGGCGAAGACGCAGTAGCCGTGGCGTTTGAGCACCGGCGACAGCCACTGCCAGTTGAACGCCATGTTCTCGAACGTTCCGTGGACCAGCACCACGGGGCGGGGCCGCTGCGGGGTGGGCTTGCAGGTCCAGTCGTTGGCGCCGGGCGGGGAGGTGTCGGCGTGGGCGGTGCCGGGCGCCGCCAGGAGCATCGCGGCGGCGGTGACGGCCGAGGCGGCCAGGGCGCTCCAGGCGCGCATTCTGCGGCGGCGCATTCGTTCTCCTTTACGGGCCGGGGGTGGAAGGGGCGGTGGTCCGCCCGCGGAAAGGAGCCGTGGGGTTGGTTAGAGCAGCGCCGAAATATTCAATAAGTAAGTTATTACAATCGCGGGAACGGCTGTCTTGTCAGCATCGGAGCCAAAACCGGCGGGCACTTGTCACCCGGCTGACAATTGCTTCTCTCCACCCGCACCGAAAGCTCCCTGCCCGGATACGGCCGGGCGGCGGGCCGAAACGCCCGCCGCCCTTGCACATCACCCGGGTGGCACGCCACCGTCTTCGCGCCATCCGGACGCCTTGCGGGAATCACCCCGTCCTCAAAAGGCGTCCCGGAAAGGGCGGGCTCAGGCGGGCACGCGCTCGAACACCGCGGCCAGGCCCTGCCCGCCGCCGATGCACATCGTCTCCAGGCCGTAGCGGGCCTGGCGGCGCTCCATCTCATACATGAGGGTGGCCAGGATGCGGCAGCCGGTGGCGCCCACCGGGTGGCCCAGCGAGATGCCCGAACCGTTGACGTTGAGCCGCTCGAAGTCGCCCGCGCCGAACCCCCACTCGCGGGTGACGCCGAGCACCTGGGCGGCGAACGCCTCGTTCAGCTCGATCAGGTCCATGTCCGCCAGGGTCAGGCCGGCCTGCTCCAGGGCGCGCGCGGTGGCCGGCACCGGCCCCAGCCCCATCAGCTCCGGCGGCACCCCGGCCACCGCCCACGACACCAGGCGGGCGCGCACGGTCAGCCCGAGCCGGTCGGCCTCCTGGCGGGTGGTCACCAGGCAGACCGCGGCGCCGTCGTTCTGGCCGCTGGCGTTGCCCGCGGTGACCGTGGCCCCGGGGTCCACCGCGGCCCGCACCGGGCGCAGCGCGGCCAGCTTCTCCAGGGTGGTGTCGGCGCGCGGGTGCTCGTCGCGGTCCACCACGACGGTCTCCTTGCGGCCGGGCACCTCCACCGGGACGATCTCCGCATCGAAGCGTCCCTCCCGCTGGGCGGCCACCGCCCGCTGGTGGGAGCGCAGCGCCAGCTCGTCCTGCTCGGCGCGGGGAATGCCGTATTTGGCCCGGACGTTCTCGGCGGTCTCCAGCATCCCGCCGGGCACCGGGTGGTGCTCGCCGCCGGGGGTGACGCGCGCCCGGTCCAGCCGGTCCATCAGCTTGATCTCCGCGCCGGGGCGGCCCCAGCGCAGCCCGGTGGCGTAGTACTCCACCTGGCTCATGCTCTCCACACCGCCGGCGATGACGGTCTGGCAGGCCCCCGACTGCACCATGAGCACGGCGTTGATGACCGCCTGCAGGCCCGAGCCGCAGCGCCGGTCGATCTGGCTGCCGGGGACCTCCACCGGCAGCCCGGCGTCCAGGGCCGCCACCCGGCCGATGGCGGGGGCCTCCCCGTTGGGGTAGCACTGGCCGAGGATCACCTCGTCGATCCGGTCGGCGCCGGTGCGCTTGAGCAGCTCGGCGATGACCGTGGCGGCCAGCCGCTGCGGCGGGACGTCCCGAAGCGCCCCGCCGAACCTGCCGACGGGAGTGCGGACGGGCGAGCAGATCACGACCTCACGCATACGGCGACCTCCAGAACCGATCAGCGATTTCCAGAGTGTGCCGCATGCCCCGGGTCGCGCCGAGGCCCGGGGGCGCGGGTTGTCCGCCCGCCCATTCCACGCCCCCGGCACTTGGTCCAAAAGCCCAGCCGGAAGGCCCACCCGGCTCCTTGGGGGCGTCCCGCCGGGCCCGCGGGGCGGACGCGGGCGCCCGGCGGAGAGCCGCTCCTGCCGGGGCGGTCAGCCCTGGGCGACGGCCCCTTCGGCCAGCAGCTCGTCCACGTCGGTGAAGCCGAACTCCTCCAGCACCTGGCGGGTGTGCTGGCCGGGCAGGGCGGGCGAGCCGGAGATGGCGCCCGGGGTGCGGGAGAAGCGCGGCGCGGGCGCCGGCTGCAGGTGCCCGTCCCGCTCGACGAAGACCTCGCGCTCGGTGTTGTAGGGGTGCTCGGCCGCCTCCTTCAGCGACAGCACCGGCGCCACGCAGGCGTCGCCGGGCAGGAAGATCTCGGCCCACTCGTCGCGGGTCTTGGTCTTGAACGCCTCGGCGAACCGCTTGCGCAGCACCGGCCAGCCGGCCCGGTCGTGCTGGGCGGGCAGCTCGTCGGCGTCCTCGATGCCCAGCCGCCGCAGGAACTCGGCGTAGAACTGCGGCTCGATCGCGCCGACGGCCACGTACTTGCCGTCGGCGGTCTCGTACACGTCGTACCAGGGGGCGCCGGTGTCGAGCATGTTCACCCCGCGCTCGTCGGTCCACATCCCGCCGGCCAGGAAGGCGTGGATGAAGGTGGTCAGGTGCGCGGTGCCGTCCACGATCGCCGCGTCCACCACCTGGCCGCGTCCGCTGATGCGGGCCTCCAGCAGCGCCGCCAGCACCCCCACCACCAGGTACATGCTGCCGCCGGCGAAGTCGCCCAGCAGGTTCATCGGCACCTGCGGCGGCCCGCCGGCCCGGCCGATGGCGTGCAGCGCCCCGGTGATGGCGATGTAGCCGATGTCGTGCCCGGCGCTCTGCGACAGCCGCCCGTGCTGCCCCCAGCCGGTCATCCGCCCGTACACCAGCTTGGGGTTGACGGCCAGGCAGTCGTCGGGGCCCAGCCCCAGCCGCTCGGTCACGCCCGGCCGGAAGCCCTCCAGCAGCACGTCGGCCTTCTCCACCAGGCGCAGCACGACCTGCTTGCCCTTTTCGCTCTTGAGGTCGACGGCGATGGAGCGCTTGCCGCGGTTGGTGAAGTCGGTGGTCGCCTGCCCGGCCCCGCTCACCGCCGAGGCCCGGTCCACCCGGATCACCTCGGCTCCCAGGTCGGCCAGCAGCATGGCCGCAAAGGGCCCCGGTCCGATCCCGGCCAGCTCGATCACCCGGATGCCCGTCAACGGCCCCTGCTTCGACTCGCTCATCCACGACCCCTTTCACACCGTTGGGCACTGTGCCGGCGGCTCGACAGAACCGCGTTCGGCGCCCCCTAGTCTGCCCGACCTCGGTAAGCAATGCCTGACCGCCCCGACCGGACGGGCCCGGCATCGGCAGGGCACCGGGCGTCCCCCGGCGACGCTCAAAACCAGGCGGCGGAAAACCGCGGCGCCCGAGCACCGGCCTCCTCATTCAGGAGGCCTTTCCAAGACGGGCGTGGCGGGAACGGGCGCTCCGGGCCGCTGGGAATCGCGCTCTTTGCAGCACAGAGGACAAGACGCCCGGTACTGCGCCGCGGCAGGTCGCCTCAGCACCACTGAATCTTGTTCAACACGTGGTCCCGGGCGCCGAATACGGGAGTCAGAGCGGTATCCGGGGTCATGACATTGCCGGTCACGGCATCGTCCCTGGCTCCGAGGCCCCGCCTGCGGGAACGTCGTGCTGAAAAGGTTCACTGAGCGGCGCAGGAGGTCAAGGCCCCCTCGCGCCGCGGATCCGCAGGACCTCAGCGAGAGCGGGCGGTCTCCGGCAGCCGGGGCGGGGGGACCAGGGAGTCCTGTTTGATCAGGCCGAGGCGCAGGGCGGTCATCACCGCCTGGGTGCGGTTGGCGGCGCCGAGCTTCTCATACAGGCGGGCCGCATAGGTCTTGGCCGTCGAATGACTCAGGTGCATGCTGTCGGCGATCGCGGCGATGGAGCGGCCCTCCATCAGCAGGGCCAGCACCTGGCGTTCGCGCGGGCTCAGCAGTTCGCCGGTGCGGCGGCGGGCCAGGGCCTGGGCCAGGCCGGCGGAGGTGAAGGAACCGGGGGCGACCGCGGCGTGCCGGATGGCCGCCACGACCTCGGCGGCCGGGGCGGAGGTGGTCACGTAGGCCGACGCCTCGGCCTCCATGGCGCGAAACAGCGCCTCGTCGTCCTCGGGCGGCCCCAGCACCACCGCGCCCAGTTCCCGGTCGCGGGTGCGCAGCGTGCGGACCAGGTCCAGCCCGTCCCCGTCCGGCAGCCTGGTGGACACCACGACCACGTCCGGCGAGCAGGCGGCGACCCGCGCGGCGGCCTGCGCCAGGGTCCCCGCCCCTCCGGCGAAGTCGATGTCCGGCTCGCGTTCGGCGAGCTGCGCCAGGCCATGGCGGCTGAGCGTATGGGCGTCGACGACCACGACCCGAATGCCCATCGGGACCTCCCAGGGTGCGATCGGGCTGGAATCCGGCCTGCAGACTCGCGATCACTTCCCGATCGCTCGGAGAGCGAGACTCTGACAAGTGTGACGGATCACAGCAAGCCCAGGTTTACCACTGGCAACAGGGTTCTATCCGCAGAAGTAAGGCAAAAGGAGACTCAAAGTCACCATCCGTTCTGACAGCCCTGCAAAGCGATCATGCCGCTCGACATGCGCTTCTTGGGCCGCATGTCGTCCGAACGGATGACATGTCACCCGGGCGGCCAGTTTTTTCGACCCGAAAGGCGGCTTAACGCGCGGTCGCCGCGCTCATCACTCTGATCGGCGCAGGCGAACGTCGCCGCCCGGCCGGTGCGGGGGCCGGATCGGACCGTTCCCAGCTCGGAGGGGGCTATACCCGTGTTTAACAGAATGATAACGGCGCTTGCCGCGCGCATCCAGACGCTGGACTTTTCCCGGCTGAGCGGTTCACGGCTGCGCGACCGCGGCGAGGAGGGGGTGACGGCCGTCGAGTACGGGCTGATGGTCGCGCTCGCGGTCACCATCGCCGCCGTCGCCTTCGGGCCGCTCCGGGACGCCGTTCAGAACGCCTTCCAGGCCGCGGCCGACGCCCTCAACAACGCCCGCTCCTGACTCCGGGCCGCCGGCCGCGGGGCGGGACGGCCTGCGCCGCCCCGCCCCGCGGCCGCTGGTTCCCTCGTCGCGGCTGATCTGTTGAGGACGAAACGACCATGTCGATCCGGTACCCGGTGCGCGAAGCCCCGCGCCGAGCGGTACAGGCGGCGCCCGCCCGGACCGACCGGGGCGCCGTCACCGTGGAGATGGCGTTCCTCCTGCCGATCATGCTGATGCTCATCTTCATGATCATCGACTTCGGCCGGGCCTTCAACGCGCAGTTGCGGATCAACGAGGCCGTCCGGCAGGGCGTGCGGACCGCGGTGCTGACCCAGCCGCCCGCCGACCCCAAGACGGCGGCGGCCGACATCATGACGACCGCGCTGGGCGGGCTGACCGTGGCCAGCCCGGAGTGGATCCAGCCCTGCACCGGGACGGCCACGGTGGCCAGGGCCACCGCCACCTACCGCTTCGAGGGGACGCTCTTTTCCCGGGAACTGACCGGACAGGCGGTCATGCAGTGCCCCAGCTGAAACTCCCCGTGCCGGGCCGGATCCCGCCGCCGCAGCGGGACGAAGGGGCCGTGACCACCCTCTTCGCCCTGCTGCTGAGCAGTCTCATCGTGGTCGGAATGCTGGCTTTGGTCGTGGACATCGGCCGGCTCTACATCGAGCGCGAAGAACTGCAGAACGGCGCCGACTCCGCCGCCCTGGCCGCGGCGCGCGGATGCGCCCAAGACGAGCGGTGCGACCCGAGCGACCTGCTGAGCGCGGCCGCCGCGGCGGCCCGGGCCAACGCCAGGGACGGAGCCGCCCAGACGACGTTGCGCTGCCTCCGCGTCGCCGGAGTGACGCCGATGACCTGCCCCTACGACGACACCCAGCTCACCCGGTGCGTCGGCCCCAGGCCGAGCAGCGGGAACTTCGTGGAGATCCGGACGAGCACCGAGACCGAGGACGGCAGCACACTGCTGCCGGCGACCTTCGGCAGCGCGCTGCTGGGCGAGAGTTACCAGGGCACCAGGGCGATGGCCTGTGCCCGTGCCGCCTGGGGAGCGTTGTCGGCCCATCCCCGGGCCTTCAGGCTCGGCGTCCACTCATGCGTCTTCGAAGGGTCGCCCGCCCCCGCGTTCGTGCCGCTGGAGCAGATCAAGGCGGGCACCCCCGATCCCGCCGGGGAGACCGGGGTTCACCGGGGACTGTGCGCCGCGGAGGGATCCTCGCCGCCAGAGGACGACTCCGTCTTCGCCTGGCTCGGCGCCTCCGGAGACGACTGCTTCCAGAAACTGGAGGCCGGCACCGCCCAGCCGGGCAGTGAGATCACCCCCGGCTGGGCGGCGGCCTGCCGGGTGGACGGCCGGGAGCTGACGCTGGACGCCCTCTTCAGCGAGAACCGTGAGCCGCTGGTGCTTCCCGTCTACGAACCGGCCGCCGAAAGCGGCGGGGGAAACGCCTACCACATCGTGGGCTTCGCCTATTTCCTGCCGACCGGCTACTGGTTCGGCCCGCATGACTTCCAGAACTCCTGGAGCACCGGAAGCGACTGCGACATGGCGGACGCGGAAACCCCGCAACCGTGCCTCATCGGTTTTTTCACCAAAGGCACGCTGGTCGGCGCCGTGGGACCGGGAGACGGCTACGGACTGCAGGCCATCCAACTGATCGGATGAAACAGACAGCAGGAATGGGGACACCGTGAATCGCCGCCTGATCACCATCGTGGTCGCCGTGGCACTGGCCGGGCTGGGCAGCCTGATGGTGTACGGATACGTCCACGGCGCCGACGAGCGCGCGCTGCGCGGCCAGCGCGCGGTGAACGTGCTGGTGGCCGCCAAGGCGATTCCGGCGCCCGACGACGTGCTGAGCCGGATCGAGGACGTCGACAGCGACATGGTGACCGGATCGCCCGTCCGGCCCGGCGAGCTGATCCGCAAGCCGCTGCTGGTGCCGCGCGGCTCCAGCCAGACCTTCACCGTCCCAGAAGGCAAGATCGCGCTGACGGTGGAGCTGACCGACCCGCAGCGGGTGGCCGGGCACGTGGTGCCCGGCTCCAAGGTGGCGGTCTTCCTGACCCGCAGGATCCTCGACTCGAACGGCCGGCCCCGGGGAGAGCTGACCGAGACCAGGCTGCTGATGTCCGGCATCGACGTGCTGTGGATCGGTCCGGCTCCCAAGGACAAGTCGGCGGCCAAGACCGAAGGTTCCAGCCTGGTCACCTTGGCCGTCACCCAGCGGCAGGCCGAAAAGCTGGTCTGGAGCGTCTCCGGGACGGGCGGCGGGCGCCTTTACCTCGGGCTGGAGGGCGGATCCTCGGAGCTGTCGGAGAGCGGGTCCGGGGTCAGCAGCTTCAAGGTCTTCAAATAAAGCCGGGGGGTGTGATGCCGATCGTCTGCGAACCCGACGGGAGCACCGCACGGCGGCTGGTCGCCGGCTTCCGCGAGCACGGCCGCACCGTCGCGGATCTGAAGACGCTGGAGCAGATGCTGGCGGCCGACCCCGACGAGCTGATCGTGGTGTTCGGGCCCGGCGCGCCGCTGGAGGCGGTGCTGAGCTTCGCCGCGGCCCGCCGCTTCACCCGCCCCTCGCTCGGGGTCGTGCTGGTGCGCACCGCCCTGGAGGTCAACACGCTCGCCCAGGCGATGCGCGCGGGAATCCGCGAGGTGGTGCCCGACCGGGACTTTCCCGCCCTGATGGAGGCGTGCAAGCGCTGCTGGGAGGTCTCCTCCCGGCTGCGGGCCGCCGAGCAGGCCCAGCTGCCGGAGGGCGGCGCCGCCGGCCCCGGCAAGGACGGCACGGTGGTGGTGCTGTTCGCCGGCAAGGGCGGCTGCGGCAAGTCGATGGTCTCCACCAATCTGGCGGTCGCGCTGGCGCGCCGGGAACGCCAGGTGTGCCTGGTGGATCTGGACCTGGCGTTCGGCGACGTGGGGATCATGCTGCAGCTCAGCCCGCAGCGCACGATCGTCGACGCGGTGCCCATGGGCCAGAACATGGACCAGACCGGGGTGCGCTCCCTGCTGGTGCGGCACGAGTCGGGAGTGCACGCGGTGCTGGCGCCGGTCGCCCCCGGCGACGCCGAGAAGATCACCGGCCGGCTGGTGACCGATCTGCTGGCGGTGCTGCGGCAGATGTTCGACGTGGTGATCGTGGACACCCCTTCCCAGTTCAGCGAGACGGTGCTGGCCGCCCTGGACGCCGCCGACCGGCATCTGCTGCTGGCCGGCCCCGAGGTCACCGCCCTGAAGGCGCTGCGGGTGACGCTGGACATGCTGGACCTGCTGGGCTACCCGGCGGCCGGCCGCAAGATCCTGCTCAACCGGGCCGACGTGCGGGCCGGGCTGTCGCGCTCGGACATCGACCGGGTGGCCGGACGCCCGGTCAACGTGCGCATCCCGTCCAGTTCCGACATCCCGGCCTCGATCAACAAGGGCGTCCCGCTGGCCCTGTCCCACCCCGGCCACCAGGTCAGCCGCGCCATCGAGGAGGTGGCCGACCTGGTGCTCGGCGAGGAGCGGCGGCCGCCGGGACGGCTGCGCCGCCGGGGCGGGCTGCGCCGGGCGAAGGCGGGCCGGTGAGCCGCAAACCGCGGAACGAGGCCGCGTCTTGCGGCCCGTCGCAGGCGGGCCGAGGTGAGTACGCGACGACGAGAGCCGGTGCCCTGGCACCGGGGACATGCGGGGAGCACGCATGAGCAGCCTGAGTGAACGGCTGGCCCGGCTGCAGCGGGAGGCCGAGCAGCCGGCCGCGGAGCCGACCACCGCGCTGGTCCACACGCCCCACCGCCGCTCGACCCGTCCGCTGGACCCGTTCGCCGGGCTCAAGCGCCGGGTCCACCAGGCGCTGGTGGAGGCGCTCGGCCCGCGCATGTACGACGTCAACCTCAGCGCGGGCGAGCTGGAGAACCGGGTCCGCAGCACCCTGCAGATGGTGCTGGAGCAAGAGGACACCCCGATGACGGCGGCCGACCGGGCCCGGCTCAGCCAGGAGATCTTCGACGAGGTGATGGGGCTGGGGCCGCTGGAGCCCTACCTCAACGACCCCGAGGTCACCGAGATCATGGTCAACGGCCCGGGCCAGATCTACGTGGAGCGCAACGGCAGGCTGGAGCTGGCCGCGGGGGCGTTCGCGGGCGAGGGCAGCCTGCGCCGCACCATCGACAAGATCGTGGCCCGGGTGGGGCGGCGGATCGACGAGTCCAGCCCCATGGTGGACGCCCGGCTGCCGGACGGCAGCCGGGTCAACGCGGTGGTGCCGCCGGTGGCGCTGGACGGGTCGCTGCTGACCATCCGCAAGTTCGCCGCCGACCCGTTCACCGTGCACGACCTGGTGGACTTCGGCACCCTCACCCCGCAGGTGGCCGACCTGCTGGCGGCCTGCGTGCGGGGCCGGCTGAACATTCTGATCAGCGGCGGCACCGGCTCGGGCAAGACCACCACCCTCAATGTGCTCAGCTCCTTCATTCCGCCCGATGAGCGCATCGTGACCATCGAGGACTCCGCCGAGCTGCAGCTGCGCCAAGAGCACGTGCTGCGGCTGGAGTCCCGTCCCCCCAACATCGAGGGCCGCGGCGAGGTGACCATCCGCGACCTGGTGCGCAACGCGCTGCGGATGCGCCCGGACCGGATCGTGGTGGGCGAGGTCCGCGACGGGGCGGCCCTGGACATGCTGCAGGCCATGAACACCGGCCACGACGGGTCGCTGACCACGGTGCACGCCAACGCGCCCCGGGAGGCCATGGCCCGGCTGGAGACGATGGTGCTGATGTCGGGGATGGACCTGCCGGTGCGGGCGATCCGCGAGCAGATCGCCTCCGCCATCGACCTGGTCATCCACCAGGCGCGCTTTAAGGACGGCTCCCGGCGCATCACCCACGTCACCGAGGTGTCCGGCCTAGAAGGCGAGGTCATCACGCTGCAGGACGTGTTCCTGTTCGACATGCGGGCGGGGGTGGACGCCGACGGCCGGGCGCTGGGCAGGCTGCGGCCGACCGGGCTGCGGCCCCGCTTCCTGGAACGGCTGCTGGATGCGGGCATCACCGTCCCGAACGAGATCTTCGAGATCGGCCGGGGCGGGCAGACGATGGGCCGGCCGCCATGGTGACCGGGCGGCTGCTGGCGGTGCTGTGCGGCCTGGCGCTCCTGCTGCCCGCGGGGACGGCGGGCGCCGCCGAGCCCGGCGGGCGGATCAGCGCCCTGGAGGTGATGGCGAACCGGGTCCAGTTCCTGTTCACCGCGCACGGCCTGCCGCCGAAGGCGGCGCTGGACCCCGATTCGGTCACGGTGACGGCCGCCGGACGCACCCTGCCGGCGAAGGCCGAACCGCCCGGCTCGCCCCGCCCCGGCGGCCCCTCCCCCGGCGGGCGGAACGCGCGGGCGGTGATGCTGGTGCTGGACACCAGCGGGTCGATGAGCGCCGCCGACCTTGCGGCCGCCAAGGCGGGGGCGGTGGCCTTTCTCGACCTGCTGCCCGCCGACGTGCCCGCGGGATTCACCACCACCGGGACGCCGACACGCCCCGTGATCGATCCCACCACCGACCGCCGGTCCCTGCGCAAGGCCCTCGGCCGGATGCGGACGGGCGGGGAGACCGCCCTGTATGACGCGATGTCCGCGGCGGTGGACCGGCTGGCGCGCGCCAACGCCGCGGAGGGCCGGCTCGTGGTGCTGTCGGACGGCGAGGACTCCGCCAGCACGAGCACGCTCGCCCAGGTGCTGGCCCGGCTGAAGAGGACCCGCATCGCGGCCGACGTGGTGGCCTTCAAGACGGCGGCGACGTCGGAGGGAACGCTGCGGCAGCTGGCCGCCGACTCCGGCGGCCGCCTGCTGTCCTCGCCCGATCCCCGCCGGCTGAACGCCGCGTTCGCCGACGCGGCGGCCTCCTTCCGCCAGTCGATGTGGATCACGGTCACGCTGCCGCAGTCGCTGCAGGGCACCGCGCTGCGGCTGGAGGTGCGGGTCCGGGCCGGAGACACCGCGATCAAGGCCACGGCGTCCGCGGCGGCCTCTCCCGCCGGGACCGCCGGGCCGCACGGCCGGACCTCCGCGTCCCCCCGGCATGCGGGGACGGCCCCGGCGGACGCGGCCGGTCCCCTGGCCGGTCTGCCGCTGCCCGCGGTGCTCGGCGTCTGCTTCGCCGCGATCCTGCTGCTCATCCTGGTGGTGGGAGGTCTGGGCCGCAAGGAGCCGCCGGAGTGGGCGGTGCGGATCGAGCGTTACCGGCTGCGAGCGCGGCCCTCCCCCGCCGAGCCCGATGCCGAGGAGTCCCGGGCGCGCAACCCCCTGATGCGCGGCGCACTCACCCTCAGCATGAAGATCACCGGCTCGGGCCGGCTGGCGCAGCGCCTGGCACAGGACCTGGACCGGGCCGGAATCTTGCTGCGTCCCCATGAGTGGACCCTGCTGCGGATCGTCATCGGGGCCTGCCTGACGGCGGTGGTGACCCCGCTGGTGGGCAACGTCCTCCTCGCCGCCCCTCCGGTGGCCGTGATCACCTGGGTCGCCACCCGGGCCTATCTGCGTGGCAGGGCCGAACGGCGGCTGACGGCGTTCGCCGACCAGCTGCCGGATGCGCTGCAGCTGGTCGCCGGGTCGCTGCGGTCCGGTTTTTCGGTCGCCCAGTCGGTGGAGCGCCTGGCCGGGCTGGAGCTGCAGCCGATGGGCCAGGAGATGGCCCGTGCCGTGGCGCAGACCAGGCTGGGGGTCTCCACCGAGGACGCGCTGCGTTCGGTGGCCGACCGGATGAACTGCCGCGACCTGCACTGGGTGGTGCTGGCCATCCAGATCCAGCGGGAGGTCGGCGGCAACCTGTCGGAGGTCATCGAGACCACGGCCGAGACGATGCGCGAGCGGACCCGGCTGCGCCGTCAGATCCGGGCCCTGTCGGCCGAGGGCAGGCTCTCGGCCTATGTGCTCATCGCCCTGCCGGTCATCACCGGCGGCCTGCTGACGGTGTCACGGCCGGACTACATGCGGCCGTTGTACACCACGCCGATGGGCATAGGGATGATCTGCCTCGCGGTGTTCCTGGTGGCGCTCGGCTGGCTGTGGCTGAGCAAGGTCGTCAAGGTGGAGGTCTGAGATGACGGGCGTTGCCACCCTGCTGGCCGGGATGGGCGCCCTCGCGGCGGCTCTCGTCCTCCTGCTGAGCCCGCCGCGGCGGAGCGACCGGCCCACCGGCGTCGCGGGCGCCCTGCACTCGATCGAGACCGAGTACGCCGGGAAGGCGACCGGGACGGTCCCGCCGCCGTCCCGGGACGAGCGGCTCGCCGAGCCCTTGATGCGGCGGCTGCGGATGCTGGCCCAGTCGCTCAGCCCCGGCACCGGCGTCGAGGGCCTGCAGCGCCGCCTGGACCTGGCGGGCAATCCCGGCGCATGGACGCCGGAGCGCATCCTGTCCTACAAGGGGCTCGGGCTGCTGGCGGTGGGCGCGACGGGCGCGCTGGTCGGCAGCGGCAGCGTGCCCGGGATCCTGCTGGGGGCGGCGTTGGGCTCCCTGTTCGGTTTCTTCCTGCCCGACATCCTGCTCTACAACGCCGGGCTGCGCCGCCAGGAGGAGCTGAAGCGCTCCCTGCCCGACACCCTGGACCTGCTGGTGGTCAGCGTGGAGGCCGGGCTCGGCTTCGACGCCGCGCTCACCCGGGTGGCGCAGCACACCAGCGGGCCGCTGGCCGAGGAGCTGGCCCGGGTGCTTCAGGAGATCAGGATCGGCAAGTCCCGGACCGAAGCGCTGCGGTCGATGGGCGAGCGGGTCGCCGTGGAAGAGGTGCGGACGTTCATCGCGGCCCTGGTGCAGGCCAGTGAGCTGGGGATGTCGATCGGTGTGGTGCTGCGCGAACAGGCCCGGGAGGCGCGGCTCAAAAGACGTCAGCGCGCCGAGGAGATGGCGCAGAAGGTCCCGGTGAAAGTCATGTTCCCGGTGGTGCTCTGCATTCTCCCCGCTCTTATCATCACCGTCGTCGGGCCGGGGGTTTTGAGCATCATGGAAAGCCCGCTGTTTCGGTGAGACCGGTGCGCCCTATCCGGACAGGTGACAAACCCGCGTCGCCCCTGTCACTGCAGTCCCCCTCTCCCACCTGGGAGAATATCTCCCGTATCGCACCATGAGCACCTTATGCTGCTGGTCATGGAGTGGTTCGAGAGAGTGGCTCGCATGCGCCGCTGGACCCGTGGCGGCGAACGCGATCCCCACCGTGCACTGCTCCTGCTGCTGGCGCTCGGCGACCTGCACCGGCGCGGCTATACCCAGCTTCGTTACCGGGACATCGAAGAGCCGCTGGGCGAACTGCTGACCGAGTTCGGCCCGGCCAAGCCGGCCAGCCCCGGGTACGCCTTTCACCAGCTGGCCGCCGACGGCCTGTGGGAGGTGTTCACCCCGCACGGCGCCGGAAGCCCTGGGCCTGACGCGGCCGCACTGCGCGCCTACGACGCCGCCGGCCGGCTGGTGCCCCGTTTCGCCAAGGAATTGCTGGCCGACCCGACGGCGTTCGCGCAGATCGTGCATCTGCTGCTGCAACTGAATTTCGAGCCCGGCCTGCACGAGGACCTGCGCATGGCGGTCGGGCTGCCGCATGAGCCGCCGGTGCCGGTCACGCTGGCCGCCAATCTCCAGGGCCTGCTGCCGCGGGCCCGGCCGGACGTGCTGCTGCGGCAGAAGGTGCTGGTCGCCTACGACTGCCGCTGCGCGTTCTGCGGTTTCGAAGGATGGATGGGCAACAGCGTGGTGGGCCTGGAGGCCGCCCGGCTGCGCTGGTGGGCGTTCGACGGTTATGACGACCTGTCCAACGCCCTGTGCCTGTGCACGCTGCACCACCGGCTGCTGGACCGGGGGGTGCTCAGCCTGAGCAGCAGCGGAACCATCCTGGTCAGCCGGCAGTTCGTGGGCACCACCGAATCGTCGCACGCGCTGGTGGACTCACTGGTCGGGCGCAAGGCCGCACAACCCAAGGTCGGTTTCCCCGCTCCGCACCGCAACAACATCGACTGGCATGTCCGGCAGGTTTTCCGGGGGCCCGCTCGCACCGCCTGAAAACCCGTACACCGGACATCGGATACGGGCCCACGATGGCCACTATCGGCCAAAAGTTCAGGTTTGAGCCCTTGCACCGTTCCACTTTCTTAACAAACTCTACAAAACGACATAGACAGGTCGATATCGCATGCCGGGCCGCTCTGGTCTTCTCTCTTCCCATGGGAGAACCTCGTACTGGGATCATGACCGTCATGCTCGGAGGGGTTCCATGGGATTGCGCAGCAAGGCCGGGGTGGTCACATTGGTGGGCCTGGCAACGGCCAACTGCGTGGTACTGGTGAGCGGAGGCGTCGCGGTCGCCAACTCCTCCGCCGCATCGTCCAAAGTCGTCAGAGCGTGCGTCAAAAAATCCGGCGGCGCGACGCGCATCGTGGGGGCCAAGACCAAGTGCCGTAAAAACGAACGGCTGGTGACCTGGAACAAGACCGGCCCCAAGGGCGCCCGCGGACCCGCCGGCCCCAAGGGCGCCACCGGCCCGGCCGGTCCCAGGGGCGCCACCGGCCCCCAGGGGCCGAAGGGCGATCGCGGCCCTCAGGGACCGAAGGGCGACCCCGGTCCCCAGGGGCCGCCCGGGCCGCTGCCCGCCGCGTTCCGCAAGCACCAGCCCTTCACCCTTCCCGTGGGAGAGGACTTCACCAAGGTCGCCTGGATCGACCTGCCGGCGGGGACCTACGTGATCCAGGCCGGGGCGCTCATCGTCGGAGGCGACGCCCGCTGCGGGATCTCGGCCAACGGCGCCGCCCCCGCCTACAACCAGATCGTGTCCTCCGGCGGGCTGGCCGAGGGAATGTGGCGTCCGCTCACCGAGATCATCAGGGTGCCGGGCACCGGTCAGGCCACCTTGATGTGCGCCCGGATTCCCCAAAGGGGCCAGCCCTCGGTGGGCGCCGACCTCACCGCGATCAAGGTGAACGACAGCTCCATTCAGGGCGTGCGGGCCGTCACGATCACCCGGCCGGCGGGCCGCCGCCCCGGCTCGGGGCCGGTGGCGACCAGCAGCCGGCCCCTGCGGAAGGCCGTCTTGACCGGGCCGGCGGCGTGCGGGACGGCGCCCGGCGCGGCGGCGGCCAGGTAGTACCAGCGCTTGTCCGGCCCGCGCCACCACAGACCGCTCACCGGGCGGCGCGGGTCGCCGCACGAGCCGGCGTCGTGGCGCCGGCCGCCGGGCTCCAGCAGCGTGGCGTGCGTGGACGTGCCGCCGCCGGCGTAGGCATGGCGGGTGCACACCCAGCGGGCGGGCCGGTCCTGGCCGGGCAGCCGGCCCGTCCAGAACTCCCAGGAGGTGGACTCGACCACCGGGCGGGCGGGAGTGGAGGCGGGCAGTCCGCACGACAGCCGGCGCCACAGGCCCACCGCTGCCGAACGCGGCATCACGGGCCTGGGAGCGGCGTCCGTGGCCGACCGGTGGCGGACGGTGGTCAGGACCGGGCCGCCCAGATCGGCCAGCATCGCCGAGCCGTGGTGGTCGCGGAGGCTCATCAGCGGCCCCCTCCGGCACGGGGTACGGGCGGTGAGGGGACCCACCACCGGGTTCTCCATTCCCTGGGTCGGTGCGCCTTCGGCCGACGCGGCCCTGGCCGAGGCCGGCCGGACCGATGCGCTCCTGCCCGCCGTCTTCCCGCTCGCGGCGTTCTCGTCCGTCCCGTCCTCGCCCGCCGTCTCCTTATTCCTCGCCTCGTCTCTCGCCGTCCCGTTCGCCGTGCCCTGTCCGGACCGGTCCTTGGCCTGCGTCTTCCTCACCGGTCCCCGCCGGGCGGGGAGCGGCTCGCCGTCGGGAGTCTGGACATGGGTCGTCCACGGCGGCAGCAGGTAATGACCGCCGCCCAGAGCCAGCGGGCCGGGCGGCACGCGGCCCGCCACGGGAAGGTCGCGCAGCGCCCCGTCCGGCTCGGTGTAGCGGACGATGCGGTCGCGGTGACGCAGCAGCGCGGTGGGAGTGCGGCCGACGCGGCCCGCATACAGCAGCTGGGGGTCGCCGTCGGCGCCGGCGCGGCGGACCCAGGCGGCCAGCGCCCGGCCGGTGAAGGCCCGGTCGCCCACCAGCTCGCCACGGGCCGGCCACACATCGAAGGTGCGGGGAGCGTTCTCCCAGGAGGCGCGCGGCGCGGCCATGATCAGCCGTCCGTGCCGGGGAGCCGCGGCGGGGCCGGAGGAGGAGCCGGTCTCCAGCACGAACACCGTCCCCACCAGCGCTATGGTCAGCGCCGTGGCCACCGCGACCGGCACCCGGGAGCGGCGGCGGACCGCGCGCTCCCGGGCCCGCCGGGCCGAGACGTCCACCACCACCTCGGCGGGGTTGCCGCTGCTCTTGGGCAGTCCTTGGATGGACTCGGAGGCCTCCAGCACCGCCTGAACGTCCTGCACCCCCAGCTCGACCAGCAGGTCGCGCACCGCGTACCGGGGCATCCGCTCCACCTGGCGCAGCACGTACGCCACCCGGACCGGGGGATCCAGCTCCGCCAGGGCCAGGGTCAGCGCCGGGTCGGGCAGGCGGGTGGGCAGCCCGCGCAGCCAGGGGCCCAGCCCGATGCGCAGGCGCCAGGAGGGGTTCATCGCACGGCGCACCACCCGCGCGCGCATCCGGGCGTATCCGTGGCGTCCACTGCCCGGACGGGCCGGGCGGATGGACACCAGCGGGAACTCGCAGTCGACGATCCGCTGGGCCAGCGCCAGCCGGTAAAGCCGCCTGCCCTTCCCGGGAAGGATCAGATAAGCCAGCCGGACGAGATCGCGATAACGCCGCTCGAGCACGGCACTGGGCGAGGCTTTCTGCGGCATGGACGGGCTCCTCGGATATCCAGGGAATGGCTGTGACCGAGGCTAAAGAGATCACACGGAGCCGTCCGGAAATTGAACCAACGATTAAACTGGCGGGTGCATATTTGCGGCTATTTCCCCTTAAAACACCCACCCGAAGGCGCGTTGCCGTGGGCGGATCCGGCCTGCGGGCGCAGCACGGATCCGGCGTGCGCCGGCGGCCGGCCCACCGTCCGTTTAGGTCACGTATTACCCTGGTTGAACGCCGGGAACCGATCCGGCAGGCCGCAGCCGAACCTGGTGCAAGCCCCACGAACAAGCCCGACGAAAAGGACTCCATGATCGAGGACGTGCCCGGCTACCGCATCTTGGAAAAGGTGGGCGAGGGTGGGTTCAGCGTGGTCTACCGGGCCTACCAGGAGCGCCTCGACCGCCAGGTCGCGCTGAAGGTGCTGTCGGTGGGCGCGGTGGGCGCGGTGGCCATGAACCGCTTCCAGCACGAGTGCCGCATCACCGGACGGCTGACCGGCCACCCCAACGTGGTGACGGTGCTGGAGACCGGCTGGACCGGCGCCGGCCGTCCCTACGTCGCCATGGAGTATTTCGAGCAGGGCTCACTGCTGGACCGGCTCCGGCGGGAAGGCCCCCTGCCGGTGCCCGACGTGCTGCGGATCGGGGTGAAGATGGCCGGCGCGCTGGCCGCCACCCATGAGAACGGCGTGCTGCACCGCGACGTCAAGCCGCAGAACATCCTGGTGTCGCGCTACGGGGAGCCGGCGCTGACCGACTTCGGCATCGCCTTGCTGATCGGCTCGCCCGACGAGGGGCACTCCCCGGCGTTCACCCCCCACCACGCCGCACCGGAGGTGCTGGCGGGCGGCCCGCCGGGCGTCCCCGCGGACCTGTACTCGCTGGGTTCCACGCTGTATCAGCTGCTGGCCGGCCTGCCGGCGTTCCAGGGACCCCCTGGAGAGGACCTGGCCGCCTTCACCCGGCGCGTGCTGCAGGAGTCTCCCCCGCCGATCCCCCGTCCCGACGTGCCCGCGCCGGTGCGGGAGGCGATCGGCACGGCGATGGCCAAGGCGCCCGAGCGGCGTTTCACGTCCGCGGTGGCCATGGCCCGGCGGTTGCAGCAGGTGCAGGGCGAGCTGGGGCTGCCGGTCACCGACCTGGCGCACAGCCCGGTGGAGGTGACCGAGCTCGGCCCGCTCCCGGGCGACCGGCCGTCCTCCCCGCTGCCCCAGGTCGCCGCCCCTCCCCCGGCCGCCGTGCGGCTTTCTCCCGCCTCCGCCCCGCGCCTGTCGCCGCAAGAGCTGGAAGAGCTGGTGTTCCACCAGAACGACGAGCCCGCCGGGGGGCCCGCCCCGGATGCGGCCGCCACCGGGCCGATGGCCGTCGCCGGCGAGCAGGCGGCGCGAGACAACGGCCGGCAGGAGGCCGAGCCCGCCGCCGGGCCGCCGCAAAGACGGCAGAAGACCGCCGGCGCCCGGCCGGCGGAGGAGCCCGAGTACCGGCCCTCCCGGCGGGTCGCCGCCGGGACGGTGATCCTGGTCGGCGGAATGGTCGGGGGGATCGTCACGGCCGGGGCGATGAGCGACAACGGCACCTCGGCCAGGGCCGGGAGAGCCGCCGTCGCCCCGCGCACCGGCACGCCCACCGCGCAGCCCCGGCCGGATCGGTCGGCGCCGGTCACGCAGGCACAGGTGCGGGCCGCCGCGCCGCGCCGGCTGCAGCTGGTCTCCGACCGGCGGACCTGGGTGCGGTTGCGCTGGTCGCTGCCGGAACCGTCGCGCCGGCTGCCGATCGTGGTGCTGCCCTCGCCCCGGGACGGCCGCCGGATGATCTCGGCGGGGAGAGGGGCGACCGGCGTCCGGGTGGACCGGCTGCGGCCGGGGACCGGATATTGCTTCCGGGTCGGGGCCATGCTCCGCACCGCCTCCGCCGGCGGCGGCCGGGCGCTGGTGGCCTGGTCGGAGCCGCTGTGCATCCGCACCGTCCGCCCGCAGAACACCTGACCGGCCCGCCGCCGGCGATCTGAACGCGCAGACCGTCCGTAACGTCCTACTGTGAGGCGATGGCGACGAGGATCGACCAGAGGTGGACGTGGACGCAGCGGGCATCGGTGAACTGTGGGATCGGCTGACCGGCACCCAGCCGGATCCGCCCTTGTGGCTGGTCGTCTGCGCCGGGGTGCTCGCGCTGGCCGCCGTGGTGCACGGGCCGACCTGGCGGGTGGCCCGCAACGTGGTCACCATCGCGCACGAGGGCGGGCATGCGCTGGCGGCGGTGCTGACCGGCCGGCGCCTGGAGGGCATCAAGCTGCATTCCGACACCTCGGGGGTGACGGTCTCGCGCGGCAAGCCGCACGGGCCGGGGATGGTGTTCACCGCCATGGCCGGCTACCTCACCCCGCCGCTGCTGGGGCTGGTGTTCGCGGCGCTGCTGAGCTGGGGCCGGATCACGTTGATGCTGTGGGCCTCGCTGGCGCTGCTGGCGGCGATGCTGGTGATGATCCGCAACGCCTATGGGGTGCTGTCGGTGGTGGCCACCGGCGCGGTGATCTTCGTGGTGTCCTGGCTGGGCAGTGCGACGGTGCAGGCCGCCTTCGCCTACCTGGCGGCCTCGTTCCTGCTGCTGGCCGGGGCGCGGCCGGTGATCGAGCTGCAGCGGATGCGCGCCCGGCAGCTGGCGCCGTCCTCCGACGCCGACCAGCTGGCGCAGCTGACCGGGCTGCCGGGGCTGGTGTGGGTGGGCCTGTTCGCCGCCGTGGCGCTGGTGGCGCTGCTGGCCGGCGGCAAGCTGCTGCTGCCCGACACCTCCGAGCTGCTGCCGCAGTTCCTGCGGGATCGCCCGTGACCGGGCGGGCTTTCCCCGCCCCCATCGGATCGCCCTGATTTGTCAGAGGCCCCCGCTAGCTTCGGGGCCGTGAGCGATCGGTGGGGTCGGGAACAGGTGCTGGCGCTGGCGCCGGACGCGGCGTCGGTGAAGGCGGCCGGCGGGGTCGCCAAGCCCGCCAAGTGGCACGGCGCCGGCTGTGATCCCCACAGCGTGTGGGGCGAGTGCAAGGGCAGCGGCAAGAGCCTGTACCAGGCGTGCGTGGAGCTGGCCGAGCCGGCGTTCCGGTGCTCGTGTCCCAGCCGCAAGATCCCCTGCAAGCACGTGCTGGGCCTGCTGCTGCTGTGGAGCGAGGGCGCCGTCGACGCCGCCGAGCCTCCGGAGTGGGTGGCGGAGTGGCTGCGGCAGCGGCGGGAGCGCGCCGCCAAGCGCAAGGCCGCCTCCGCCGCCAAGACCCCCGATCCCAAGACCGCCGAACGCCGCGAGCAGCGGGTCGAAGACGGCGTGGCCGAGCTGGACCAGTGGCTGCGCGACCAGATCGACCAGGGCCTGGCCCAGGCCGAGCACGCCTCCTACCGGGTGTGGGACGAGGTCGCCCGCCGGCTGGTCGACGCCCAGGCGCCCGGCCTGGCCGCCCAGGTCAGGTCGCTGCCCGCGCTGCGGCACGGCGCCGGCTGGCCGGAGCGGATGCTGGAGGAGTACGCCCTGCTGGCGTTGCTGGTCCGCGCCTATCAGCGGCGCGCCGAGCTGCCCGGGCCGTTGCGCGCGACGGTCCGCTCGCGGGTGGGCTTCACCGCCCGGCAGGAGGAGGTGCTGGGCGGCAAGCGGGTCCGGGACCACTGGTATGTGCTGGGCTCCCGGGAGTCGGTGCAAGAGCAGCTCACCACCCGGCGGACCTGGCTGCGCGGCGTCCGCACCGGACGGCCCGCGCTGGTGCTGTCGTTCGCCGCGCCGGGCCGCCCGCCGGAGGTGCCCTTGGCCACGGGCGCCGTCTTCGACGCCGAGCTGGCCTTCTATCCGGGGGCTCAGCCGCTGCGCGCGCTGGTGGCCGAGGAGCACGGCCCGGTCTCCGCCGTGCCGCGCGGCACCGCCATCGGCGGTCTGCTCGCCGAGTACGCCCAAGCGCTGGCCCGTGACCCGTGGCTGGAGCGCTGGCCCGCCGTGCTGGAGGGCGTGCGCCTGGCGCTTCCGCAGGGGGCGCCGCTGCGGCCCGACGCGCTGCACGTCGTCGACGACCACGGCGACGCCCTGCCGTTGCGCTTCTCCGCCGGCGAGGAGTCCCGGCACGGCCCCTGGCGGTTGCTGGCCCTCTCGGGCGGCGGCCGCTTCACCTTGGCGGGCGAGTGGTCCCCCCACGGCCTGCACCCCCTGTCGGCCTGGCACGAGCAGGAAGGTCTGGTGGTCCTGTGACACCGCACTCCCCTGAGGCACGCGAACCGGCAGCGCGCGGCACGACCTTCACCGCCGCTTTTCCGGGGGAAGGGCCGCTGGGATGAGCACCTGGGCCGAACACGTCAGCACGGCGCTGCTGGGCACCCGGCGGCGGCCCGTCCCGGCGCTTGCGGTCCGCCTCGCTCCAGAAGACGACGGGGAGAGCGCGCCGCGCTCTTCCCACGGCGGCACCGGCGGGATCCCCGCGGGGGCGGATCCCGCCGGTGCGCTGCTGGAGCAGGCCGCCGTGCTGACGGTGCAGCGGCGGGCGGGGCGGCGCGCGGGGAGCGCCGCCGAGCACGCCGTGATCGCGCCCGCCCCGGCGGAAACGCTGCCGGTGGTGCCGCCGGCGGCGGCCCGGCGGCTGGCGCAGATCCTGGCCGGCGACCGCCTGCCGCTGCTGCCGCAATGGCTGCAGGCCGCCGCCGAACGCGGCTTCAGGGTGCCCCCGGCGCTCCTGCCCGACCTGCTGGAACGGGGCCGCGCCGACCGGTCCCTGCGCCCGGCGATCATGCGGGCGGCCGGGCGGCGCGGGGTGTGGCTGGCGCTGCACAACACCGACTGGGCGTATCTGGTGAACGAAGGGGGCGACCTGGGCGACGACGACCCCCGGGTGTGGCGGACCGGCACCCGCAGCCGGCGGATCGCCTACCTGACCCGGCTGCGCGGCCGCGACCCGGGGGCGGCGCGGCGGGCGCTGGCGGACAGCTGGCGGAGCGAACCGGCCCCCGACCGGGCCGCGTTCCTGGCCACTTTCGCCCGCGGCCTGTCCCCAGATGACGAGGAGTTCCTGGAGAAGGCCCTGGACGACCGGGCCAAGGACGTGCGGCAAGTGGCGGCCGACCTGCTGGCCGAGCTGCCCGGCTCGGCCTACGGACGGCGGATGGCCGAACGGGCCAAAAGCTGCGTGCGGGTCGAAGAGCACGTGGCAGAGGGACGGCGGCACGTCCGGATCGTCGTCGAGCTGCCGCACGCCCACGACGAGGGCATGGCCCGGGACGGCATCCCGTTCCACCCGGCGGGCTCGTTCGCCCCGGCCGGCGGGTCGGGCGCCCCGGTGGGGACCCGGGCCGGGTGGCTGCGCGAGATCCTGGCGCGCACCCCGCTGGAGACCTGGACCGACCTGCTGGGGATGCCCGCCTGCGAGGTGGTGCGCCTGCCGGTGACCGGGCCGGAGGCGAAAACCGGGCGGCGCCGGGGCAAGGCGGGGGCGAAGGACGACTCCTGGGCCCGGGATGTGCACATCGGCTGGGTTCGGGCCGCGCTCCGCCTGCGCGATGCGCAGTGGGCGCGGGCCCTGCTCGCCGACGGCGCGGTGCCGGCCGAGGAGGCCGCGGCGCTGGCCGATCTGGTGGGGCTGCTGCCCGCCGGTGAGCGCGAGCCGATGGCCGCCGCCTTGATCCGGCGGCTGGGGGACGCCTCCTGGGCGCTGACGGCGCTGGAACGCATCCCCGGCCCGTGGGCCGGGGAGCTGGCCGACCTGGTGATCGAGCTGCTGGTGGCCGCGGCGCAGGAGGAGGAGCGCCGCCGCGGCGGGCGGGCCGGTCACCGGCTGGCGCCGCTGTGCAAGCTGGCCGGCACCCACCTGGCCCCCGAGGTCGCTCCCCGGCTGGCGGCGCTGGGCCTCCCCGACTCCTGGCCGGTCCAAGAACTGATCGACAGCCTGCGATTCCGCCACCAGATGCTGCGGGAGCTCGCCTGACCTCCCGCCCGGCGGACATGACCACCACACGACCGAGAGGATCGTCACCCATGGCCGAAGCCGAAGGTTTGCGCTTCTGCGGCCGGTCCGGTGCCGCGCCGGCCGCAGAAGCGGTGCTGCGTCCGCACGCCGAACAGCAGTTCGCCGACGAGCTGGCGCGGCTGGCCGAGCACGACGACCGTCCCCGCCCGCCGGGCTGGCGGCTGTCGCCGTGGGCGGTCACCACCTATCTGCTGGGCGGCACGCTGCCGGACGGCACTGTGATCACCCCCAAGTACGTGGGGCCGCGCCGGCTGATGGAGGTGGCGGTGGCGACGCTGGCCACCGACCGGGCGCTGCTGCTGATCGGGGTGCCCGGCACCGCCAAGACCTGGGTGTCGGAGCACCTGGCGGCGGCGGTGTGCGGGGACTCCACCCTGCTGATCCAGGGCACCGCGGGCACCACCGAGGAGGCCGTCCGCTACGGCTGGAACTACGCCCGGCTGCTGGCCGAAGGGCCTTCGGAGCGGGCGCTGGTGCCCAGCCCGCTGATGCGGGCGATGCGCGAGGGCATGGTGGCCCGCATCGAGGAGCTCACCCGCATGCCCAGCGACGTGCAGGACACGCTGATCACCATCCTGTCGGAGAAGACCCTGCCGATACCGGAGCTGAACACCGAGGTGCAGGCCCGCCGCGGGTTCACCGTGATCGCCACCGCCAACGACCGGGACCGGGGCGTCAACGAGCTGTCCTCGGCGCTGCGCCGCCGCTTCAACACGGTGGTGCTGCCGCTGCCGGCCAGCACCGACGAGGAGGTGGAGATCGTCTCCCGGCGGGTGGCGCAGATCGGCCGGTCGCTGCAGCTGCCGCAGGTCCCGGCCGGGCTGGAGGAGATCCGCCGGGTGGTGACGGTGTTCCGGGAGCTGCGCTCGGGGGTGACCGTCGACGGCCGCACCAAGCTGAAGTCGCCGTCGGGCACGCTGAGCACCGCCGAGGCCATCTCGGTGATCACCAACGGGCTGGCGCTGGCCGCGCATTTCGGCGACGGGGTGCTGCGCGCCGCGGACGTGGCCGGCGGCATCGTCGGGGCGGTCGTCCAGGACCCGGTCTCCGACCAGGTGGTCTGGCAGGAGTACCTGGAGACCGTGGTCCGCGAGCGCAGCGAGTGGAGCGACTTTTACCGGGCCTGCCGCGAGGTCTCCCCGTGACCCTCGGCCGGCACGCCCACGGCGTCCCGGGAAACGGCGCGTGCACCGCCCGGACGGGCGGCGCCGGCGGGGACGCCCTCGTGGGAGGGGTCGTTTTCGCCCGGGCGGTGGCGCCGCCACGGCCGGACGGCGCACGAGGTGGAAAGGGGCGCGGTGGCACGGACTGAGATCTACGGGATCCGCCACCACGGGCCGGGCTCGGCGCGTTCGCTGCGCCGGGCGCTGGAGGAGTTCCGGCCCGATGTGGTGCTGATCGAGGGGCCGCCCGAGGCCGATGCGATCGTCGAGCTGGCCGCCGACCCGGACATGAAGCCGCCGGTGGCGCTGCTGGCCTACACCACGGACACCGCCGCCAAGGCCGCTTCCGCCGATGCCGGCGACCGGCGGCACCGCGCGGCGTTCTGGCCGCTGGCGGAGTTCAGTCCCGAGTGGCAGGCGATCCGCCACGCCGTCGGCAACGGCGTGCCCGTCCGCTTCTGCGACCTGCCCGCCGCCTGCCAGCTGGCCGACCGGCCGGAGAGCACGGACGGCCCGCCCGGAGCCGACGGCCAGGCCGGTGAGGGCGATCCTCCCGCCTCGCAGGCCGCCGCGGAAGAGCCCGCAGCGCACGACGGCGCCGCGGGAAGCGGCGGCGGGGAGGCCGAGCTGATCCGGCTGGACCCGCTGGGGTGGCTGGCGCAGGCGGCCGGTTACGACGACGCCGAACGCTGGTGGGAGGACGTCGTCGAACACCGCGGCGAAGGACCGTCCCCGTTCCCGGCGATCGCCGAGGCGATGGACGTGCTCCGCCGGGAGGCGGAGGAAAGATCCGCCCGGGGCGAGCAGGTCGTCTCGGAGGCGTACGCCCGGCGGGAGCGGCGGCGCGAGGCGTACATGCGGCGGACGCTGCGGCGCACCCTCAAGGAGGGGTATCAGCGCGTCGCGGTGGTCTGCGGGGCCTGGCACGTGCCGGCGCTGCGGGCCGATGTCCCGGCGAGCCGGGACGAGCAGGTGCTGCGCGGGCTGCCCAAGGAGAAGGTGGCGGTCACGTGGGTGCCGTGGACGCACGGACGGCTGGCGCAGTGGTCGGGGTACGGCGCGGGCGTGCGCTCCCCCGGCTGGTATCACCACCTGTTCACCTCCCCGGACCGCCCGGTGGAGCGGTGGCTGACCGAGGCGGCCCGGCTGCTGCGGGCAGAGGACCTGCACGTCTCCTCCGCCCATGTGATCGAGGCCGTCCGGCTGGCCGAGGCCCTGGCCGTGCTGCGGGGACGCCCGCTGGCCGGGCTGGAGGAGGTCACTGAGGCCACCCGGGCGGTCCTGTGCGAGGGCGCCGAGGAGCCGCTGGCGCTGATCCAGCGGCGGATGGTGGTGGGCGAGCGGCTGGGGGCCGTTCCCGCCCGCACGCCCATGGTGCCGTTGCAGCAGGATCTGCGGGCCGCGCAGCGCCGCCTGCGGCTCAAGCCGTCGGCCCTGGTCAAGGAGCAGGATCTGGACCTGCGCAAGCCGCTGGACCTGGAACGCAGCCGCCTGCTGCACCGGCTGCGGCTGCTGCAGGTGCCCTGGGGCCGGCCGCAAAGCGCCGCTGGCCGTTCCAAAGGCACCTTCCGGGAGAGCTGGACGCTGCAGTGGCAGCCGGAGTTCGACGTCGCGCTGATCGAGGCCGGGGCGTGGGGCACCACGGTGCGCGGCGCGGCCGATGCCCGGGCGCGGGCGCTGGCGGCCGAGGCCACGGCGCTGGCCGAGCTCACCTCGCTCGTCGAGCAGTGCCTGCTGGCCGATCTGGGCGAGGCGCCGGCGGCGGTGATGCGGGCACTGGCCGATCTGGCCGCCACCGATCAGGACGTGGCCCATCTGATGGCGGCGCTGCCGCCGCTGGTGCGGGCGCTGCGTTACGGGGACGTGCGGGGCACCCCGACCGGCCCGCTGCAGGAGGTGGTCGACGGGCTGGTGGTGCGGATCTGCGTGGGGCTGCCGCCCGCCGCGCGCGGCCTGGACGACGATGCCGCCCGCGAGCTGCTGGAGCGCATCGACGCGGTGCACGAGGCCGTGTGCCTGCTGGCCTCCCCGGCGGACGGGCGGGCCCCCGCCGGACGGCCCGCGGCGAAGGAGCATCTGGACCGCTGGCAGGACACGTTGGCCGCGCTGGTGGACCGGCCCGGGCTGCACGGGCTGCTGGAGGGACGGCTGACCCGGCTGCTGCACGACGCCGGGCGCCTGGCGGACGTCGCCGACCGGATGGCCCGGGCGGTGTCGGTGGGGCAGGAGCCCGCCCGTGCCGCCGCCTGGATCGAGGGTTTCCTGTCCGGCGGCGGTTTGATCCTCGTCCACGACGAGGCGCTGCTGCGCCTGGTGGACGGCTGGCTCGCCGGCCTGCCGGCCGACTCGTTCACCGACGTGCTGCCGCTGCTGCGCCGCACGTTCGGCCGGTACGCCGCGCCCGAGCGGCGCGCCATCGGCGAACGCGCCCGCAGGCTCGGCGACCCGGCCGCCGGCCGCCCGGCCGCCGAAGACCTCGACCCGGCCCGGGCGCTGCCCGCGGTCCGCACGGTCGCTCAGATCCTGGGCCGGCCCGCATGAGGCACAGGACGCCCGCCCCGGGCGTCCACGTCCACGGGCCGGGAAAAGCCCGCTGAAAAGCACACGGCACCGGACGAGATGAAAAGACCGGCGAATCCCGGATCGCCGCAGGCCCGGCGGCGATCCGGGAGGCCGCCGCAACGGCTTGGAACGGAGATCGCATGCAGACCGACGAGCGGCTCAGGCGCTGGCGGATGGTGCTCGGCGGCCCGGACTGCGACGGCACCGGGGTGCGGCTGACCGGCGACGACGTTCGCATGGACGCCGCGCTGGAGGCCCTCTACGGGGGCGGCGACGGGCCGGACGGCGGCGGGCGGGGCCGCAGCCGCCAGGGCGGGCTGGGGGCGTCCGCGCCGAAGGTGGCGCGGTGGCTGGGCGACATCCGCGCCTACTTCCCCTCCACGGTCGTCCAGGTGATGCAAAAAGACGCCATCGAGCGGCTGAATCTGACCGAGCTGCTGCTGGAGCCGGAGATGCTCGAGGCGGTGGAGCCCGATGTGCACCTGGTCGGCACGCTGCTGTCGCTGAACCGGGTCATGCCCGACCGGGCCAAGGAGTCGGCGCGGGCCGTGGTGCGCAAGGTCGTCGGCGAGCTGGAAAAGCGGCTGGCCCAGCGCACCCGTTCGGCGGTGAGCGGGGCGCTGGACCGGTCGGCGCGCGTGCAGCGTCCGCGTCGCCCCTCCGATGTGGACTGGCACCGCACGATCCGCGCCAATCTGCGGCACTACCTGCCGGAGCGGGGCACCGTGGTGCCGGAGCGGCTGATCGGGTACGGCCGCAGGCAGCAGGCCGTCAAGCGGGATGTGGTGCTGGCCATCGACCAGAGCGGTTCGATGGCCGCCTCGGTGGTGTACGCCGGGGTGTTCGGGGCGGTGCTGGGGTCGATGCGGTCGCTGCGGACCTCGCTGGTGGTCTTCGACACCGCCGTGGTGGACCTCACCGATCATCTGCACGACCCGGTGGAGGTGTTGTTCGGCACCCAGCTGGGCGGCGGCACCGACATCAACCGGGCCATCGCCTACTGCCAGGGGCTGATCACCCGTCCCCGGGATTCGATCCTCGTCCTGATCAGTGACTTGTACGAGGGCGGGAACCGCAAGGAGATGCTCCGGCGGGTGGCCGAGCTGACCTCGGCGGGAGTTCAGGTGATCGCGCTGCTGGCGCTGTCGGACGAGGGCGCCCCGGCCTATGACCACGACAACGCCGCCGCTCTGGCCGCGATGGGGGTTCCGGCGTTCGCCTGCACTCCGGACGCCTTCCCCGACCTGATGGCCGCCGCGATCGAACGCCGCGACCTCAAGGAGTGGGCCGAACGGCACAAGTGACCTCCGGCGGCCGTCCCGTTCCCTCTTTAAGAGCGCTCTCCCTTTCCCGATGGGGTCGTCGTCCCTTAGAGTCTGAATATATGAGCAGCTCTTCATATGAACAGACATTGGCCCCGGAGCCGCCCGTCGCGCCCGCCCCACAGGCCGCCTCCTTCGGCGACGGATGCGCGGTGCGGATGGTCGACCGGCAGAAGGTGGCGGAGGTGGTCGCCGCCATGCCGGCAGAGGAGACGATCGCCGAGCTGGCGCAGGTGTTCGGGCTGCTGGCCGACCCGGGACGGGTCCGGGTGATCACCGCGCTGCTGGAGGGCGGGGAGATGTGCGTGTGCGACATCGCGGCGGCCTGCGGCAGCAGCGAGTCGGCGGTCTCGCACGCGCTGCGGCTGCTGCGCGCCCACCGGGTGGTGCGGGTGCGGCGGGCCGGCCGGCGGGCCTACTACCGGCTCGACGACTCCCACGTCCGGATGCTGCTGGACCTGGCGCTGGCGCACGTGGGGCACCGCGCGGAGGCCCCGGCGTGACCGCCGCTTTCCCGACCCCGCTCTGGAAAGGGACGATCCGGGACGAAAGAATGCTGGATCGTTCCGTCTCGGTCCGCTGCCGCCCGGCCGATGCGGGAGGGCGGGGGCATCACCACCGGGCCGAGCGGGAATGCGGCGTCGCAGGGGTCGGCGCGGTGCTGAGCGGGAGGCTCTGATGGGTGCAGGGCACGGTCACGGGCACGGCCATGGGCACGCCGTCTCGGCCACGGCCGACCGGCGCTACCTGGCCGGTGCGCTGGCGCTGATCGTCGCCTACATGTCGGCCGAGGTGGCCATCGGGCTGATCGCCCGGTCGCTGGCGCTGCTGTCGGACGCCGCGCACATGCTCACCGACGCGTTCGCCATCGCGTTCGCGCTGATCGCGATGCGGATCGCGGCGCATCCTCCCAAGGGCGGCTACACCTATGGGCTGCGCCGGGCCGAGATCCTGTCGGCGCAGCTGAACGGGCTGACGCTGATCCTGCTGGCGGCCTATTTCGTGTACGAGAGCGTGCACCGGCTGCTCGACCCGCCGCAGGTGGCCGGCGCGCTGGTGTTCTGGACGTCGCTGAGCGGCATCGCCGTCAACCTCGCCGCCACCTGGCTGATCGGCAGGGCCGACCGGGCCAGCCTGAACGTCGAGGGCGCCTTCCAGCACATCCTCAACGACCTGTACGCCTTCATCGCCACCGCGGTCGCCGGACTGGTGGTGTGGACGACCGGTTTCGCCCGCGCCGACGTGATCGCCTCGCTGGTGGTGGCCGCCCTGATGGTCAAGGCCGGCTACGGGCTGCTGCGGGACGCCGGGCGGGTGCTGATGGAGGCCGCCCCGGCGGGGATCGACCCGGCCGAGATCGGGGCGCGGATGGCCGGGCGGGCCTGTGTGCAGGAGGTCCACGATCTGCACGTGTGGGAGGTGACCTCCGGCTACCCGGCGCTGTCGGCGCACGTGCTGGTCGAGCCCGGCGGCGACTGCCACGCCGTCCGCCGCGACCTGCGGCAGATGCTCGCCGCCTCCTACGGCATCACGCACACCACCTTGGAGGTGGACCACATCGGCGAGCCCGGCACGCCGTGGGACGGGCAGGAGCACTGCACGGACGCCCACGGCCCCCGCCACCTCTCCGACGCGCCTCCCGGGCCGCCCCCGCAGCCCGGCGGGGCCGTGTGCGGGCATTGAGGTCCGTCCACGGGAGATGGGCCCTAACGCAAGTCCGCCAGCAGCAGGGGCAGCGCCGCGCGCAGTTCCCGCTCCCAGCGCCGCCACGAGGAGGGCCCCTCATACAAGTGGACGGTGGCGGGGATGCCCAGTTTCTTGAGCTTGTCGGCGAGGCGGGCGGTGCTGCGGCGGGCCAGCGCCTCGACCGGCCCGTCATCGCCCGCGCTCAGGTAAAGCCGCACTCCGGCCAGCCGTCCGGCCAGGTCGTAGGGGTTGTTGCGGCGCCAGATCGACCGCTGGGCGACCGGGTCGCCCCAGATGCGCCGCCAGTCCACGCCCCGGCGGGCGGTCTGGGCGGCCAGCCGCACCAGGTCGGCGCCGTCCAGCGCGGCGGGATCGGGGTGCAAAAGGTCCAGCGGCCCGCTGAAGGAGGCGGCGGCGCGGAACAGGCCCCGGTGCCGGGCCGCGTAGGCCAGCGCCGCTCTTCCCCCGGTGGAGACCCCGGCGACGGCGCGCGCCGGCCCGGCCCGGTAGCCGCGTTCCAGGATCTGCGGCAGCTCGACGGTGTGGAAGGTCTCCCAGCGCGGGGCTCCCCCGGCGCCGTGGTTCCACCAGTCGGCGTGGTCGCCGCACCGGCCGCCGTCCGGCATCACGACCAGCACGTCCAGCTCGCGCGTCAGGCGCTCGACGCCGGTGCGGGAGGTCCAGGCGGTGTGGCCGGCCGGTCCCCCGGCGGCGGGCGGGCCGCCGTGCAGCAGCCACAGCGCCGGCCAGGTCCGGGTGGCCGTCGGCGACCAGCCCTTGGGGAGCAGCAGCCGGACCCGTCCCATCTCCTCCAGGACGGGCGAGCTGATGGCCAGGTCGAGAATGCGGGGGGCGCGGAACCAGGAGCCGACGACGATCGCCCCGTCGTCGGCGCGGGCCCGGCAGTCGTCCCCTGGATCGGCGGGGAAGGGACGCATCCGATCGGGGGGTGGGCCGGTCGGTCCGGGCGGGCCGCCGGGCGGCGCGATGGAACAGGCGCTGGAACGTACCAACAGCGCCCCCAGCACTCCCCGTGCCACCAGCAGCCCGGCCGCGGCGCACCCGGCCAGTCCCATCGCTCCCGCCACGAACCAGTCCCGCCGCCGCACCGCTCTCACCCCCTCCTCCCGTCACCACGGAGTGTGCCCGAAGCCGCCTTGAAGTCAACGGAGGGTATGGCACTTATAAAATGCAAAAGCCCGATCCGGGCCGGTTGAGGCGACGCCCGAGCGGCGCGTCCCCGTCCCGGCGGGTCCGTTGCGGACGGTCGGGCACGACGGGGTTCCACAGCAGACGTCGCCCGAGGCGATGGGACGGGAGCGGATCCGGCCGCATGCGCAGCAAACAGGAACTGGAGGCGGCGATCCGCGCCCAAGGCCGGACGGCGCTGGTGGTCAACACCCGCTCACGGCGCGGCCGCAGGCTGTTCGCCAAGGCCAGGCGGCTGCTGGCGGAGGCGGGCCTGGAGTTCGCCGAGGTGCACCCGGTCTTTGACCCGGCCCGGCTGCCGCAGGTGCTGAAGGAGGTGCTCGGCCGCAAGCCCGATCTGGTCGTGGTGGGCGGCGGCGACGGCACGATCGCCGAGGCCGTGGGGCATCTGGCTCAGCAGGACGTGGCGCTGGGGGTGCTGCCGCTGGGCACCACCAACAACTTCGCGCGCAGCCTGGAGCTGCCGGTGAAGCTGGCCGGGGCGGTCGGCGTGCTGCGGGAGGGCAAGGTCGCCGACGTGGACCTGGGCTTCGTGGCCGGCAAGGTGTTCGCCAACATGGTCAGCGTGGGCCTGTCGGCCCAGGTGGCCGAGCAGGTGCCGCACGCGCTCAAACGCCGGCTCGGCCGGGCCGCCTACGGGCTGACCGCCGCCCGGCTGATGTGGCGGCACCGGCCCTTCACGGCCGTCGTGGAGGTGGAGGGCAGGACCCATGAGATGGTCACCCACCAGCTCAACATCGCCAACGGCAGCCATCACAGCGGGCGGCGCTTCGCCGGCGACGCCAGCCCCGATGACCGGCTGCTGAACGTCTACCGCCTCGGCGACCGCTCCCGGCTGGGCCTGGCCGCCGCCACCGTGGCCCACGTGGTGACCGGCCCGCGGCGGCGGCTGGCCGACGAGATGTTCATCAACACCAGTCATGAGGTGCGGGTGACCACCGATCCGCCGCTGCCCGTGGACGTGGACGGGGAGATCCGCGGGCGCACCCCCGTCACCATCGGCCTGCTGCCCAACGCCCTGCGCGTGCTGGTCCCCCACACCTTCGACGACACCTGAGCACGGTCCGCCCGGCTCCCGCCGGTTTTTCCGCCTTTCGGTCAACGATCGTTGACAGCGCCCGCCGTAAATGACCTACTAGTCAGCTAGAGAGAAGACGACGGGGGCGCGGCGGGCACCCGGCGCGCCGCGCCGGAACGGGCGGGACGGCCGGATGGACTCTTCGCATGAGGTCGCGATCATCGGCAGCGGGTTCGGCGGGCTGGGCATGGCGATCCGGCTCAAGCAGGCCGGCATGCACGACCTGGTCGTACTGGAGAAGGCCGACGAGATCGGCGGGACCTGGCGCGACAACACCTACCCCGGGGCGGCCTGCGATGTGCCCTCGCACCTGTACTCCTTCTCTTTCGAGCCCAAGCCCGACTGGAGCCGCAAGTTCCCGCCGCAGCCGGAGATCCTGGAGTACCTGCGGCACTGCGCCCGCAAGTACGGGGTGATGCCGCACATCCGGTTCGGCACCGAGGTCACCGAGGCGCGCTTCGACGGCGAGGCCGGGCTGTGGCGGATCTCCACCACCACCGGGCAGCTGTCGGCCAGGGTGCTGGTCGCCGCCTGCGGCCAGCTCAACCGCCCGGCGCTGCCGGACATCCCGGGCCGGGACTCCTTCGGCGGCATCGCCTTCCACTCGGCGCGCTGGGACCACTCGGCCGACCTGGACGGCAAGCGCGTGGCGGTCATCGGCACCGGGGCCAGCGCCATCCAGTTCGTCCCCGAGCTGGCCAAACGGGTGGGACGGCTGCACGTCTTCCAGCGTTCGGCCCAGTACATCATCGACAAGCCCGACCGGCCCTACACCGCCCTCGAGCAGGCGCTGGCAAGGCACGTCCCCGGCTGGCGGCAGCTGCAGCGGGCGCTGATCTACACGCTGCTGGAGGCCAGGGCGCTGGGGTTCATCAAGTACCCGTGGCTGCTGGCCCCGGCGGCGTGGCGCTTCAAGAAGAACCTGCACGCCCACATCAAGGATCCGGCGCTGCGCGAGGCGCTGACACCGGACTACCCGATGGGCTGCAAGCGCATCCTGCTGTCCAACGACTACTACCCCGCCCTGGCCGAGCCGCACGTCGAGCTGATCACCGACCCGATCGAGCGCATCACCGCCGACGGCATCCGCACCCGCGACGGCATCGAGCGCAAGGTCGATGCGATCGTCTACGGCACCGGTTTCCACGCCAACGACTTCCTGGCGCCCATGAAGATCGTCGGGCTGGACGACCGGGAGCTGAACGAGGCCTGGCAGGGCGGCGCCTCGGCCCACCTGGGCATCACCGTCAGCGGTTTCCCCAACCTGTTCCTGCTGTACGGCCCCTACACCAATCTGGGCCACAACTCGATCATCTACATGCTGGAATCGCAGATCCGGTACGTGATGGGCTGCCTGCGCGCGATGCGGCACGCCCGCCTGCGCTGGATCGACGTGCGGCCGGACGTGCAGAGCGCCTTCGAGCGGCGGATGCAGCAGGCGATGCGCGACACCGTCTGGTCACGGGGCTGCACCAGCTGGTACATGACCGCCGACGGCAAAGTCGTCAACAACTGGCCGGGTTTCACCTTCGCCTACCGCAACGCGACACGCCGTCCCGATCCGCGGCATTTCCGGGTGCGGCGCTAGGGGGCGCTAGGTTGGGGGCATGCCGACCGCTCTGATCACCGGTGCCACCGCGGGCATCGGCGCGGGATTCGCCCGTCGGCTCGCCTCCGACGGCTTCGACCTGGTGCTGGTCGCCCGCGACACCGCCCGGCTGGAGCGCACCGCCGCCGAACTGCACGACCGCTACGGCGTTGCGACCGAGACGCTGCGCGCCGACCTGTCCACCGACGAGGGCCTGGCCGCCGCCGAGGAACGCGCCGGCAAGGGCATCGACCTGCTGATCAACAACGCCGGGTTCGGGCAGCGCGGGGTCTACCTCGACGTTCCGGTCTCCGATGAGATACGGATGCTGCGGGTGCACTGCGAGGCGGTGCTGCGCCTGACCTCCGCGGCGCTGCCGGGCATGCTGGAGCGCGGCCGGGGCGGCGTCATCAACGTCGCCTCGGTGGCGGCGTTCTTCTCCCGCGGCACCTACGGCGCTTCCAAGGCGTGGGTGGTGTCCTTCAGCCAGGCCGTCATGCGCGACCTCGGCGGCCGGGGCGTGCACGTCATGGCGCTGTGCCCGGGGTTCGTGCACACCGAGTTCCACGAGCGGGCGGGCATGAACATGGACGGCATCCCCGGCTTCATGTGGATCGACCAGGACCTGGTGATCGACACCGCGCTGCGGGACCTGCGCCGCGGCGTGCAGGTGAGCATCCCGAGCGCCCGCTACAAGGCCATCGTCGCCTTGGGCAAGGTGGTGCCCCGCGCCCTGGCCGACCGGATCTCCTCGCGCGCCGGCCGCCGTTTCGATTGAAATCCCTCTCCCCGGCTCCCCGGGTGCGTGCTCTGCGGCGGTCTTCGGGTTATGGGCTGCTCGTGCCGCACCGCCCCGATCCGCGGCTTCGCCTTTACTGGCAAAGGGGTGTGCTCTACTAAGCTCTCAATGTGTCCGAGCCGAAGTTCGAAGTCCAGATGCTGCACGACCGGGTGATGATCAAGGTCGAGCAGGAGTCCGGAGAGCGCCGCAGCAGCGGGGGCATCGTCATTCCGGCCACGGTGCGGCAGTCCAATCGCCTGTGCTGGGGCGAGGTATGCGGTGTCGGGCATCACGTGCGGACCGTCAAGGTCGGTGACCGGGTGCTGTTCCACCCCGACGACCAGTACGAGGTGGAGATCCAGGGACAGCAGTACCTGGTGATGCGCGAACGGGACCTGCACGCGATCGCCAGCGAGCGGCCCGAGCACGGCACCGGCCTCTACTTGTAGGGGTGCTCGCAGGGGCCGTACCGCCCGGTGCGACCCGCCCCCGGGTCGCCCGGTGGCGCGTGCCCGCCGGGCCGGGCGACGCCGGGGAACGCCCCGGCGGGGAGCGGCCGCCGATGCGCCGCATGGCACAGGAGCGGGCGGGCCCTTTAAGGCTTCGGCCAGGCGATGACCGGACAGGACGCGTGGCGGTGATGGAGCGCCCCGCCTGCATGCGCCTCCCGTGGCCCGGGCGAGGACGGTCAGGAGCCCGGCCCCGCCCGGGCCTCGGGAAGGCGCGTACTTTCACGCGGCGCCCAAGGCAAGGGACGGGTGTCCGCCGCAGACGGTGACGCCCTCCGTCCGTGCCGAAGGCGCAGGGCGGCTGCGCCGGCCCCGGCGGATTGTGTCCGCTCCCCAACGGGCAGGCGCGGCCGGCGGCACCGCACCCGGTTGATCGGGTGTTATGAAATGGTTCGCATGTTCACCTTGTGACTTCTGTCACCTCAGAGCACACTTTCCTCCCACCGGGAGGAAGATTCCCACCGGTGCGCGCCTGTTTTCACAGCACCATGCCGATGCGGGGTCAAAGCGGCCCCGCCACCGACCGGTTTGGAGAAGTACGTGCGTCCGACCCCCGTGCGTCCCCCCCGCACGCGCACGTCCTGGCCGCGCCTGGGTTCGGCCGCGGCGGCGCTCGTCCTCGCCCTGGCGGCGTGCGGCGGCGGCCCGCAGGACAAGGGCGCGGCGGCCCCGGTGCCGGGGGTGACCGACGAGCCCTGCCCGAAGGCGGTCAACCCCGACAACGGCTGCATCTACCTGGGCATCATCTCCGACCTCAGCAGCGGGCCGTTCAGCTCCCTGCTACGACATCGACGCCACCACCTACGTCCGCGACAACAAGTACGACGTGGCCACCCACAAGCGGGCCTACCAAGAGATCCGCACCAAGGTCCTGGCACTGGCGCAGACCCTGGGATCGCCGACCACCGCCGCGGTGCTGCCGCAGATGCGCGCCGACAAGATGGTGGCGGCGCCGGCCTCCTGGACCTCGCTGTGGGAGTTCGAGGACGTCCTCATCAAGTCCGGCACCAATTACTGCTTCGAGGCCATGAACGCCGTGGACCACGCGGTGGAGGCCTGGGGCATCGACAGCGTCATGGCCGTCCACTACCCCGGCGACTACGGCGGGGACGCCGCCGGCGGCGCCCGCATCGCCGCCGAACGCAACCGCCTGAAGTTCACCGACGTCCCCACCCCCACCGGAGCCGACAAACAACGCCCCGCCATCGACAAGATCGTCAAAGAATCCCCCGACCTGGTGCTGCTGAGCACCAGCCCCCGGGACACCGCCGTCCTGATCGGCCAGGCCGCGGCACGCGGCTACCGGGGCCGCTTCATCGGCAGCAGCCCCAGCTGGACCAAGGAACTTCTCGGCATCAAGACCCGGCCCGCCGCCGAGGCCATCCGCACCCGTTTCCTGCAGGCCGCGCCCTGGAAGCCGTTCGCCACCGACACCCCCGGCCATGCCGCCATGCGCGCCGCCCTAGGCAAGGTGGACCCCAACGACGCCTACACCACCGGGTGGATCTGGTCCTATCCGCTCAAGACCGTCCTGCAAAAGGCCATCGACCAAAACAGGCTCACCCGCGCCGGGCTCTACCAGACCCTGCGCAACCTCGGCGCCGTGGACTACGAAGGGATGCTGAGCACCGAGCGGGGCGCCTACCCCGGCGTGGCCGCCACGTCGTTCCGCGCCACGACGCTGAACGTTCCCGACGACAACGCCCACACCGGCGTCAGGACGGCCCGGGACTTCTTCACCGGTCCCACCGCCCGCCGCCATGTGATGACCGAGCCCTGCTTCAAAGCCTCCTGAGCCCGCGGATCCCGGCCCGGGAGCGCCCCATCAACGATCGTCTGGAGAGGTACGTGCGTCCATCCCCCAAGCATCCCGCCCCTGTACGTTCGTCCCTGCTGCGCCTGGGTTCGGCCGCGGCGGCGCTCGTCCTCGCCCTGGCGGCGTGCGGCGGCGGCCCGCAGGACAAGGGCGCGGCGGCCCCGGTGCCGGGGGTGACCGACGAGCCCTGCCCGAAAGCGGTCAACCCCGACAACGGCTGCATCTACCTGGGCATCATCTCCGACCTCAGCAGCGGGCCGTTCCGTCTCATCGGTTCTTCGACCACGGCCGCTCAGCAGGCGTTCTGGCGGCGGGTCAACCAGCAGGGCGGCATCGGCGGCTACGACATCGACGCCACCACCTACGTCCGCGACAACAAGTACGACGTGGCCACCCACAAGCGGGCCTACCAAGAGATCCGCACCAAGGTCCTGGCACTGGCGCAGACCCTGGGATCGCCGATGACCACGGAGATCCTGCCGCTGCTGAAGAAGGACAAGATGGTGGCGTCCACCGTTTCGTGGACGTCGCTGTGGGAGTTCGAAGACATTCTCATCAAGTCCGGCACCAATTACTGCTTCGAGGCCATGAACGCCGTCGACTACGCGGTGGAGGCCTGGGGCATCGACAGCGTCATGGCCGTCCACTACCCCGGCGACTACGGCGGGGACGCCGCCGGCGGCGCCCGCATCGCCGCCGAACGCAACCGCCTGAAGTTCACCGACGTCCCCACCCCCACCGGAGCCGACAAACAACGCCCCGCCATCGACAAGATCGTCAAAGAATCCCCCGACCTGGTGCTGCTGAGCACCGGCCCGCAAGAGGCCACCGTGCTGATCGGCCAGGCGACGGCGCGCGGCTACCGGGGCCGTTTCATCGGCAGCGCTCCGAGCTGGAGCAAGCTGATGCTCAAGGTGAAGGACCGCACCACCGCCGAGGCCATCCGCACGCGTTTCCTGCAGGCCGCGCCTTGGAAGCCGTTCGCCACCGACACCCCCGGCCATGCCGCCATGCGCGCCGCTCTCGGCAAGGTGGACCCCAACGACGCTTACATGGCCGGGTGGATCTGGTCTTATCCGCTCAAGACCGTCCTGCAGACGGCCATCGACCAGAACAAACTCACCCGCGCCGGGCTCTACCAGACCCTGCGCAACCTCGGCGCCGTGGACTACGAAGGGATGCTGCCCACCGAGCGGACCACGGGACCCGGCCGGGCTCCGGCGTCGATGCGCTCGACGGTCCTGAACACCCCCGCCGACGACGGCTACACCGGTGTCAAGACCGTCAAGGACTTCTTCACCGGCCCCACCGCCCGCGACCACACCCTGACCGAGCCCTGCTTCAAGGCCTCCTGAGCCCCGGCCGCGAGCGGATCCTCCATACCTGGTCAGAGCATGATCGTGGCAGCGCTATGGTCGGAGCGTGAGTGACCGTCCCTATGTGCTGCTGAGTTGCGCGATGTCCGTCGACGGCTACATCGACGACGCCAGACCCGAACGGCTGCGTCTGTCGAGCCCGGCCGATTTCGACCGGGTGGACGGGGTTCGCGCCACTTGTGACGCCATCTTGGTGGGGGCGGAGACGATCCGGCGGGACGACCCCAAGCTGCTGATCAAGTCTCCCGTCCGGCAGGAGCGGCGGGCCGCCCGGGGCCTGCCGCGCCAGCTCACCAAGGTCACCTTGACCCTGCGCGGCGACCTGGACCCCACCAGCCGTTTCTTCACCACCGGGGACTGCCCCAAGCTGGTCTACGCGGGCTCGCGGGCGGTTCCCGCGCTGGCCGAGCGGCTGGAGGGGGTGGCGGAGGTCATCGACGGCGGTGACCCGGTCGACGTGCGGCTGGTGCTGGCCGATCTGGCCCGGCGGGGCGTGCGGCGGCTGATGGTGGAGGGCGGGGGCGGCATGCACACCCTCTTCCTGACCGAGGGCCTGGCCGACGAGCTGCACCTGGTGGTGGCGCCGTTCTTCATCGGCGACCCGTCCGCGCCGCGCTTTGTGCACCCGGGCCTGTTCCCCCAGGACCCCGCCCACCCGATGCGGCTGGCCGAGGTCACCCGGATCGGCGATCTGGCCCTGCTGCGCTATCTGCTGAAGCGTTCGCGCACATGAAACGCCGGGACGCGGCGGGGAACGTCACCGGGGACGAGGGCGCGAAGGGGGCGGCGGTGAGCCGGAGGCAGGATCGGCACTGGCTGGAGGTGGCCTGTGACCTGGCGCGGCGCTGCCCGCCGTCGCAGACGGCCTTCTCCGTCGGGGCCGTGATCGTCGGCGCGGACGGGACGGAGCTGGCCCGGGGGTTCTCCCGCGAGACCGACCCGAAGGCCCACGCCGAGGAAGAGGCCCTCGCCAAACTCCGGGCCGCGGGCGCCGGGGCGGACCTGGGCGGGGCGACGATCTACAGCTCCCTGGAGCCGTGCGGGCGGCGCCTGTCGCGGCCCCGGCCGTGCGCGCGGCTGATCGCGGAGGCGGGGATCGGGCGGGTGGTGTACGCCTGGCGGGAGCCGGTCCTGTTCGTCGAGGGCGGGGGCGAGCAGGTGCTGCGCGCCGCGGGGATCGAGGTGGTGCGCATTGCGGACCTGGCGGCGCGGGCCCGGGAGCCGAACGCGCATCTGCTGGGCTGAGCCTCCGCCGGGGCCGCGGCAGGCGACCTTGGTGAGACTGGCGTCCATACGGAAGTCCAAATCAGTGCCCCGGGCTTATGGACAAGATCGATCCGGTGCGCAAGGCTGGAAAACCGAGCAAGCATTCGGTCAGCTCTGGTTGGGAGGCGGTATGCACGAGCACGACCGGCTGTTCATCGGCGGCCAGTGGACGGCTCCGGCCGGCACCGGCGTCATCGAGGTGATCTCCCCGCACACCGAGGAGGTCATCGGCCGGGTGCCCGAGGGCACGCAGGCCGACATCGACCGCGCGGTCGCCGCCGCCCGCCGGGCCTTCGACGAAGGCCCCTGGCCCAAGATGACCCCGGCCGAGCGGGCCGAGATCGTGGGACGGCTGGCGGCGATCTACGCCGAACGCCAGCAGCAGATGGCCGAGCTGGTCACCGCCCAGATGGGCTCGCCGATCCTGTTCTCGGTCTTCGGGCAGGCCGCGATCCCCCAGCAGGTGCTGCAGTACTACGTGGACCTGGCCGCCACCTACCCCTGGGAGGAAGAGCGGCAGGGCATGCTCGGGCCGGTGACCGTCACCCGGGAGCCGGTCGGGGTGGTGGCGGCGATCGTGCCGTGGAACGTCCCGCAGTTCACCCTGATGCTCAAGCTGGCCCCGGCGCTGATCGCCGGGTGCACGGTGGTGGCCAAGCCGTCCCCGGAGACCCCGCTGGACTCCTACCTGCTGGCCGAGTGGATCACCGAGGCGGGCATCCCCGAGGGTGTGGTCAGCTTCGTGCCCGCCGGGCGCGAGGTCGGCGCCTACCTGGTGGCGCACCCGGATGTGGACAAGGTCTCCTTCACCGGCTCCACGGCGGCCGGGCGGCAGATCGGGGAGGTCTGCGGCCGCCAGCTCAAGCGCGTCACCCTGGAGCTGGGCGGCAAGTCCGCGGCGATCCTGCTGGAGGACGCCGACCTGGCCGCCACCATGGAGGGCCTGAAGCTGGCCTCGCTGATGAACAACGGGGAGGCCTGCGCCGCGCAGACCCGCATCCTGGCCCCGCGCAGCCGCTATGACGAGGTGGCCGACGCGCTGGCGGAGATGGTCGGCTCACTGAAGGTCGGCGACCCGGCCGACTACTCCACCGAGATCGGCCCGCTGGTCAGCCGCCGCCAGCAGGAGCGGGTGGAGGGCTACATCCGGCTGGGCCAGGAGGAGGGCGCCAAGGTGATCACCGGCGGGCTCAACCGCCCCTACGACCGGGGCTGGTACGTGGCGCCCACCGTGTTCGCCGACGTGGACAACTCGATGCGCATCGCCCAGGAGGAGATCTTCGGCCCCGTGCTGGCCCTCATCCCCTATGAGGACGAGGCCGACGCCATCCGCATCGCCAACGACAGCTCCTACGGGCTGGGCGGCTCGGTGTGGACGGCCGATGTGGCGCACGGCATCGAGGTCGCCCGGCAGATCCGCACCGGAAGCTGCGGCGTCAACATGTACACCCTCGACCCCAACACCCCCTTCGGCGGCTTCAAGAACAGCGGCCTGGGCCGCGAGCTGGGGCCGGAGGGACTGGTCGCCTACCTGGAGCACAAGTCCATCCCCCACCCGGCCTGACGTCCGGTGAGGGATGCGCCGCGCGCTCCGGCGCACCTGTCGCCTCCCCTCCTTATCACGGCGACAGGTGCACGCTTTGCAGGAGCGCGCGGCGCATGACCCGGCCACTCGGCGAACGCGGGATCGCATCCACCGGGTGGACGGCCTGGATGCGCTGGTAGGACGGCACATGGCCGTTCACGTAAGGCAGCAGCCCGCCGGCCTGCTCCGGCTTGCCCAGCACCACGAAGGCGTGCGGGGCAAGGCCCAGGTGCGGGTCGGGGACCGGGACCACCGCCGCGTCCCGCACCGCCGGATGCGCGGCCAGCAGCCGGCCGGGGTCGGCGACGGGCTCGCCGGGCGTCTCCTCCATGCGGCCGAGGATGTAGACCCGGTCGTGCTCGTCGGTGAACGCCGCGTCCCCGGTGGGCAGCCAGCCGCCGCCGGGCGCGGCGACCATGGGGCCGCGCAGCCACAGCTCCCCGGGCTGATAAGGCGGGCGGGCCCGGCCGGTGGCCGGGTCGGCGATCCGCCATGACACCCCGGGCAGGCCGCAGCCGGCCGAGTCCAAGGTGCCCTCTTCGGCGCCGCGCAGGTTGAGGTGGGTGAAGCCGGAGGCCGCGGGATGCCCGTAGACCTGCCGGACCGGGCAGCCCAGCCGCCGGGAGCAGGCCCGCGCGAGGCGGCCCGGCAGCGGGCCGGCGACCAGGACCGAGCGCAGCGAGCCCAGGTCGTAGTGCCCGACCGCCGGCTCGGCCGCCAGCGCCGAGGCCGCCGCCGGCGGCAGCACCGCCACGGTCACCCGGTGGTCCTGCACGGCGCGCAGCAGGTCGTGCAGGCCGCCGCGGCAGGTGACCACGGTCGCGCCCAGCCACAGCGCCGGGCCGAGCACCCCGTTCAGGCCGAGCACATCGGTGAAGGGGATGCCCGACAGCACCACGTCCGAACCGCTCAGCGCCCCGGCGGTGGCGAACCGGACCAGGCCCTCGATCACCTGGCGGTGGGTCAGCCAGGTGCCGGGGCCGCTCCCGCCCGGCGCATCGGCCAGCAGTGCGGCGCCGGCGTCCCGCACGGGCGGGATCCGGTCGGCGGCGGGTTCCTCCGCCAGGCGGGCGAACGGCTCCAGGCCGGTTCCGCCGTCCGCTTCGCCCAGACACCACATCCGTTGCAGGGCCGCTCCCCGGGCCACCGCCCAGGCCCGGGGAGCGGCCTGCGGGCAGGTGATCAGGGCGTGCGCACCGGATGCCCGCAGCCGCCGGACGGTCTCCTCGGCCCCGGCGGCGGCGCGGACGGGGACCAGGACCGCGCCCGCCGCCCAGACCGCGTAGGCGGCCACCACGAAATCGGGGCCGTCGGGGGCTTGCAGGCCGATCACCGTGCCCGGCCCCTGGCGGACCAGCCCCCAGGCGGCGGCGGTGACGGCGGCGGTCAGCTCGTCGTAGGACAGGACGCGGCCGCTGCCGGCGTCCACCAGCGCGGCGCGCGGCCCCCAGCAGCGTTCGCCGAGCACGGTCTCGGTCACCGTGGTCGCGGCGACCGCTGTTGGGGGGTCCGACGGGCTGGAGATCATGCTTCGACCCTACGCACCCAGATGCGCGTGCACATGCATTGAACTATGCAAGTCCATATGTAGAGACTCTTGCAGTGCAAGTTGCCCGCCCCGGGAGGGCGCGTCCGAAGTGATCGCGTTTTACCGTCCGGTGGTGCCGTTGCCGGCAGGGGCCCGGGTGTCGCCTTCGGGAAGGTTGCCGACGGCCCACACCGCGATCTGCGCACGGGAGCCGAAGCCCAGCTTGGCGAGGATGTTGGCGACGTGCCGGGCGACGGTGGCGGGGCTGATCACCAGTTCGTCGGCGATGCCCCGGTTGCTCAGCCCGCGTGCGATCAGCCGGGCGATCTCCCGTTCCCGGGGGGTCAGCAGCCCCGGCGGGCGGGCGAGCGCACCGCTCCCCGGTCCCGCGGCCGGCAGCTCCCCGCTGTCGTGGAGCCGGGAGCCGGCGCGCCTTTCCTCGCGCTTTTTCTCCGCCGCCGTCTCCTCCGCCGCGCCGTGGGCGCCCTGCGGGGCCGCGCCGCAGGCGTCCTCCCGCTTCCGGTCGGACGGCCCGTGCAGCGCGTAGGCCACCGCGTCCTCCACCGCCATCGCCCGGCCCTGCCCCCACAGCCAGGAGAGCCGGTGCTCGCCCAGCCTCCGCAAAGACCGTTCCAGCAGCTCCTCCCGCCGGCGGCAGGCATGCGTGCCGCGCCCCGGCCGGGCCCCGATCGCCTCCCGCAGCGCCGCGGCGGCGCCGGCCAGCAGCACCGCCCCCTCCACGTCGCCCTCCTGCTCCAGCAGGTCGGCGAACGCCTCCAGGCCGCGGGCGACGGCGATGCGCAGCCCGATCGACGCCCCCAGCCGCAGTCCCTCCCCGAACGCGCGGCGGGCGCCGGCCAGGTCGCCCTGTTCCAGGGCGCACCGCCCCAGGCCGATCAAGCACCGCACCAGCAGCGGCCGGGCGTCGATGTCGCGCAGCGCCGGCAGCGCCTCGGTGAAGTGCGCGCGGGCCGCGGCCAGGTCGCCGCGGGCCCGGGCCACCGTGCCCAGCAGCGCCTGGCCCACCGCGGCCCCCCATCGCTGGTCCAGGCCGCGCATCAGCGCGATGCCCTCCCGCAGCGCGGCCTCGGCCTCGCGCAGCCTGTCCCGCCACAGCTGCGTCAGCCCTTTGCGGAACAGCGCCAGCGCCGCCTCCCAGCCGCCGTGGCCGGCGGGCAGCAGCCGCACCGCCTCATCGGACAGCTCCAGCGCCCGATCCCGGTCGCCTTCGAACAGGGCCAGACTCGCCAGCACCACCAGCCCGGCCGCCACCATGCGCTCATCGCCCGCGGCCCGGCAGTGCTCCAGCCCGGCCCGGGCGCAGCCTTCGGCCCGGGCGAAGTCCCGCTGGTCGAAGGCCAGCTGGGCGCGGCCCACCAAGGCGGGCCCCAGCACGTGCGAACCGGCCTGCGCGCCCCGTTCCAGGAACCAGTCGCTCCAGCCGGCGGCCTCGGTGTAGTGGCCCCGCGGCCCCCAGTAGACCCGGGCCGCCAGGCACAGCCGCAGCCCTTCCGCCACATCGCCCCGCTCCCGTGACCACGCCAAGGCGGCCCGCAGATTGTGCTGCTCGACCTCATAGGCGCGGTACAGGGCGACCCGCTCCCGCCAGGAGGCGGGCCGGTCGGCCAGGACGATCTCGGCCTCGCGTTCCAGCGCCTCCAGCACCGCGTCCCGGTGGCGGCGGCGCAGCCGCTCCTCCTCCCCCGCCTCGGCCAGGCGCTGCAGGGCGTACTCGCGGACGCTGTTGAGCATCCGGAAGCGGTTGCGGCCGGCCACCTCCCGTTCGAGCGTCACCAGCGACTTGTCCACCAGCGCGCTGAGCAGATCCAAGATCGTTCGCCGGGGCAGCAGGTCGTCGGCGCACACCTGCTCGGCCTGCTCCAGGGACCAGCCGTGGAACACCGACAGCCGGCGCAGCAGGATCCGCTCCGGCTCGGTCAGCAGCTCATAGCTCCAGTCGATGGCGCCGCGCAGCGTGCGCTGGCGGGGCGGGGCGGTGCGGTCTCCCGCGGTCAGCAGCCCGAACCGGTCGGTCAGCCGGTCGGCGAGCTGTTCCAGCGACAGCACCCGCACCCGGGCGGCGGCCAGCTCCAGCGCCAGCGGCACCCCGTCCAGCGCCCGGCACAGCTCGGCCAGCGCGGGCGCGTTGTCGGCGGTGACGGTGAAGCCGGGCCGGGCCGCCTTGGCCCGCGCCACGAACAGCCGGGCCGCCTCCGAACGCTCCGTCTCGGCGAGCGCGTCGGCGCCGGGGTCCGGCACCGGCAGCGGCGGCACCCGCCAGACGTTCTCCCCCGGCACCCGCAGCGGCTCCCGGCTGGTGGCCAGGATGCGCAGCCGGTCGCACCCGGTCAGCAGCGCCCGGCACACGGCGGCGCACTCTTCCACCAGGTGCTCGCAGTTGTCCAGCAGCACCAGCGCCCGGCGGTGCCGCAGCGCCCGGGTCAGCGCCTCCAGCGGGGCGCGGCCGAGCTCGTCGGCCAGCCCCAGCACCGCCGCCACCCGGCGGGCCACCGCGTCCGCCCCGGACGTTCCCGCCCGCACGTCGGCCAGTTCCACGAAGCAGACCCCGTCGGGGTGGTCGCCGGCCAGCTCCCGCGCCACCTGGATCGCCAGGCGGGTCTTGCCGATGCCCCCCGGGCCGCACAGCGTCACCGCCCTGGCCTGCGGCAGCAACCGGCACAGCTCGGCCAGGTCACGGCGGCGGCCGATGAAGGGGTTCGGCTCGGCGGGCAGGGCCGAAAGTCGCCCGCCGGCGCCGGGACGGGTGGTCTGCGATGTCATGTGCCCTGGCGATCTGGGGTGAAGGTCGGCTCGACATCTGCTGGGGTCACTGGCGAGTGTTGCATCTGCGGACACACCGCGTCCCGGTTTCGGGACGGAAAGTTTCCATCCGGTCACGATTGGGCGCCATTCGCGCACCGATGGCGCGTCCTTCGTGACGTTCCGGGCCGGGGCACTCGCCGCGGACGCGCCCGAGCGCCCCGGCCGTCCCGGTACGGTAATGCGCCGTGCCCTCACACCGCGAACCCCCGCAGACCCTCGAGGACGTCCTGGCCGGCGAGGCCGTGCTGGGCGTCTACCGGCAGATGTTCGCCGCCTTGGCCCGCGACGCCGGCGCGGTCGTCGACGACCCGGAGATGGTCGACATCGCCGAGACGCTGCTGTCGGCGTTCGCCGAGGCGGGCGAGGAGGGGCTGAGCCGCGAGCAGATGCGGCACGTGTGCCGGCACTACCCGGCCGAGGCGTTCGAGAACCGGCTGCGGGTCCTCAAGGGCCTGGGCGCGATCCGCGAGGTGTTCCCCAAGCCCAACCAGCTGCGCTACCGCGCCTCCTTCACCAGCGTCGTCGGGCTGATGTTCGTGCGCCGGATGATGCGGGACGGCGGCCAGTCGGAGATGCACCGGCTGCTGGCGCTGGAGCAGCTCAACGTGGCCGACCCGCGGATGACCGCCGAGCAGGCCCGCGACGGCGCCGAAGGGCTGGCCCGGGCCTTTCGGCTGTGGAGCGTGGAGCTGGTGACGCTGACCCACTCCACCATCGAGGAGCTGCGCGAGCAGGCGCCCAAACTGTGGGGCACCGCGGAGATCATCGAGCGGGCCGAGCGGCTGCACGAGGCGATCTTGCGCCGCTGGCCCGAGCTGGAGGGCGCCTGCACCGAGCTGCGCGCGGCCATCCACGCCTACGGGGACGCCTCCCGGCGGGCCGCCGCCCGGCTGGCCGACTCGGCCGGCACCACCCGTAACCTGACGCTGCTGCCGGCGGAGAGCTGGCGGACCTTCGCCCGCACCGCCTCACGCGAGGAGCTGGCGGCGGTGCTGGAGGGGTTCGTGTTCGACGCGCCCGCGCCCTGGCACGACCCCGCCGCGATCGTCGCGGCGGTGCAGGAGGGCCCGCGCACCGTGCCGCCGCGCCCGGCGCCGCCCCGCCCGGCGGTGCCCGACGCGGGCCTGGTGGAGCGCGTGCCCGCCGGCCGTTCCGAGACCGACCGGCTGGCCGCCGTGGCCGAGCAGGTGCTGCGCGGCCGCGACCGGGTGCCCGTCGGCGAGGTGCTGGAGCGGGACTGGCCGGCCGCCCGCCGGCTGCTGGCCGACCTGTCGGCGGCGCATCTGCGGCCGGAGCTGCCGTACCGGCTGGTGTGGTCGGACGGGCTGCGGGTCCGGCCGGACGGCTCTCCCTCGTGGCTGTCGGACGGCGTCTTCGAACGCACCGGGCGGGCCTCATGACCGAGGTGGATCCGCGGGTGCTGGCGCGGGCGCGGGCCCGCGTCACCGGCCCGGTGGCGGATGCGGCCGCGGCGCCGGTGCCCGCCGGGCTGGTCGGCGTCACCGACGGGGAGCGCCGGTGGGCGCTGCCGGCCTGGCCGGACGGGGCGACCCCGGCGCTGCTGGAGGAGTACCAGAGCGCTCCGATGCCGCTGGAGCGGCCCGGCCCGCTGCGCCGGGTGCTGGCCGCGGCGCTGCGCTGCTGCTGGCGGAACCTGGACGACGACCCCTGGCCGGGGCGGCCCGCACAGATCGCCGACGTGCTGGAGGTGCACGTGGCGAGCGTGCGCGGGGACGCCGAGCTGATGCGCCGCTGGGCGGTCGGCGACCTGCGCCGCCTGGCCGACACCGGCTGGCTGCTGCTGGATGAGGAGGCCGGCACGGTCCGGCTCGGCCCGCGCACGGCTCTTTGGCCGCCAGAGTCGCTGCCGCCGCTGCGCGCCCTGCTGCGCCGGATGCCCCCGCCGCCGGCGGAGGGCGCATGAGCGGGCCGGAGGGCCCGGCGGCGAACGCAAGCGAGCTGCTGGAACCGCTGCTGCGGCCCTATGACGAAAAACGCCGGGCCGAGCTGGTCGCGGCGTACATGGCGGTGGAGCATGCGGCCGACCCGGTGCCGGAGGTGCGTTTCGCCGCGCTGCGCGAGCCTGCGCTGCGCCGCACGCTGGCGCAGATGCTGGAGCTGTCGGGCCGGACGCTGATCCGCACCTCGCGGGGGCACTGGACGTCCGGTTACGACGATGCGGTGCGGGAGGCGCTGGCCGCCGACCCGGCGTGCACGCTGCCGGTGGCCGACCGGGCGGTGCTGGTGCTGGTGCTGATCCACTCGGTGGCGATCCCGCGGGCCGAGGGGCTGCTGACCGACGACACGTGGCTGTCGCCGTACCCGGCGCCGCTGGAGGAGCTGCGCCGCCGTTCCCAGCTGACCGTCTCCGAGCTGGAGGGGGCGCTGCGGCGGCTGCGGGCGGCCGGGCTGGTCACCCAGGTGAAGGCGGGGGCGGACGAGACGTCGGGAGGGTATGTGCCCGGCCCGCAGTTCCACCGGCTGACCGAGGCGGCGCGGCGGCGGCTGACCGAGGAGCTGATCTTGGCCGCGGGCCCGGACTCGCCGCTGGCGGCGGCCATCCGGGCCCGGCGGCGCGGCATGCGAAGGGGGCGGACGTGACGGCGATCGGCGAACCGGAGGAGCTGGGGGACCGGCCCGACGGCGTGGTGGGCGACCGTTCACTGATCGCGGTGCAGGCGATCAACATCTCCCGCCTGTCGACGCACCCGGTGCCGCTGGTGCCGGGAACGCTGATCGCGGTGGCCGGCCAGGGCCCCAAGGACTCCAACGGGGCGGGCAAGTCCTCGTTCATCGCGGCGATCACGGCGCTGCTGGGCGATGAGCAGTGGCGGTTCGCCTCGGGGGCGCGGGCGGTGGCCGAGCTGCTGTTCAACGCCGAGCTGGCGGCCCAGGGCGAGAACCGGTGGGCCAGCGCGGACCACGGCTACATCGTGGGGGTCTTCGCCCACACCGGGGACGCGGAGGGCACGGGGGAAGACGATGCGGTCACGGTGTGGCTGCGGGTGAACGTGGACGCCCCGCACCTGGAGATCCGCTGGTGCCGGGGCGTGCACCTGGCGGCGGCGCCGTCGGAGGCCGAGCGGGTGCGCCTGGCCGACCGGCGGTGGGCCGAGCTGCCCCGTTCGGCGGGACGGCGCGACCTGGTGGCCAAGGATCTCGGTCGCGTGCTGTACGGGGGCCGGGTGCGGTGCGTGTCGTTCCTGTCGACGTCGGTGCGCAGCAAGGTGGCCACCAATCTGCTGTCGCAGCCGCTGAACGAGATCCCGCCGGAGCGGATCTTCACCGCCATCGCCGCGCTGACCGGGCTGGACCGGGAGCTGGAGGCCGAGCGCCGCTCCCGGGCCGAAGAGCACCGCGAGCGGGCCCGGGCCGCCGAGGCCCGGCGGCGGCTGGCCGAGTGGGAGGCCGAGGCCGCCGAACTGCTGAGGACCTTCGACCGGCGGGACCGGGCCCGCCGGGAGGTGGCGGCGGCGCTGCGGCACTGGCGCACCCGGCAGGCCCTGCTGCTGGTGGAGGCCGCGGAGAGCGACGCCGCCTGGGCCGCCGAGCTGAGGCGGCTGCAGGATGAGGCCGCCGAGCTGGGCGAGGCGATCGCCGCCACCGCCAAAGAGATGGAGCAGCTGGCCGACGGGACGCTGGAGGAGCGCCTGGCCGAGGCGTCGGCGGTGCTGGCGGAGCTGAAGGGCCAGGCCGAGCGGATCGGCGAGGACAAGGCGGTGGCCCGCGACCGGCTGGAGGAGCTGCGCCGGCAGGCGGCGGCGCTGGAGGAGCGGCGGCGGGAGGCCGACGGCCGCACCGAGGAGACGGCGGCCAAGGAGCTGGCCGACGCCGAGGCCCGCCGGGACGAGGCCCAGCAGGCGCTGGGCATGGCCAAGGCCCGCCTGGCCCAGGCCGAGCGGGACCTGGCCGCCGCCGAGGCCGGCCGCAGCGGCGCCCCGGCGCAGATCGGGGCGCTGGCCGAGGCCGGGGTGCCGGCGGTGGGCCTGCTGGACGCCATCGAGCTGGCCGAGCCGGTGCGCGAGCGGTGGGAACGCGCGCTGTGGCCGTACCGGGACGCGGTGGTGGTGGCCGAGCGGGACCTGGCGGCCGCGGTGGCGGCGCTGCGGGAGCTGCCGGGGTCGATGCTCGTCCCCGCGCAAGGCCCGCTCACCGGGGAAGTGACCGGCGAGGGGCTGCCGGAGGGCGTGCGGTGCCGCGCGGCGCTCGGGCGGTTCTTTTCCGCGCTGTCCGGGACGGACCCCGCCGGGGTGGTGGTGGTCGGGGGTTTTCCCGAGCCGGTGACCGGACGGGCCGTCCGGGTGCAGGCCGCCCGCGCGGCGCTGGAGGAGGCCCGGGCGGCGCTGGAGGAGGCGCGGCGGCAGGTCGCCGACGCCTCCGCGGAGGTGACGCTGGCGATGCGGCGCCTGGCCGGGGCGCGGGCCGGCACCGAGCTGACCGGCGTCCAGGAGGCGATGGCCGGCCTGCGGGAGCGGCTGGAGTCGCTGGCCACCGGCGAGGCCATGCTGGGGCCGCGGCTGGGCGCCGCCGAGCAGACGGTGCGGCGGCTGCAGGCCAAGGCCGACACCCGGGCGCTGGAGATCGACCGGCTGCGCGGGCGGCGCGAGGCGCACGAGCGCACCCGCGACAGGCTCCGCGAGCAGGCCGCCGAGCTGGCCGAGCGGCGCCTGACGCTCGGCCTGGCCGAGCTGCAGGAGCAGTGGGGCGGCCCGGTGGAGTCGGCCCGCGAGCTGCTGGCCGGGCTGACGGGCGACCAGCGCACCTGGACGCCCGAGGAGTGGTGGCACACCGCCGAACGGCATCTGGGCGAGGCGCTGCGGCAGGCGTTCCCCGACGGCACGGCCGATGAGGACATGCCCGAGGAGATCCGTTTCCTGCTGCGTGAGCGCGCCGAGGGCGAGGGCCGCCGCACCGAACGCGAGCAGGCCACCTTCCCGCGGCTGGCCAGGGCGCTGGAGAGCCATCTGCGCGGCCTGGAGGACTATGAACGGCACCAGCGGCGGCAGATCGAGACGCAGCTTGCGGCCCGCCGCGTCGACCTGGAGAAGGCCGAGGCCGGGGAGCGGGAGGCGGCGGGCGCGGCGGCGGCCCACCGCGCCGCGCTGACGGCGGCGATCCGCACCCGGCTGCAGCGGGTCGCCGAGGAGTTCGAACGGCTCGACCTGGCCTACGGCGGCTATGGGGCCACGCTGGACTTTCCCACCCCCGAGCCGCCCGCCGACCCCGAGCAGGAGTGGCGCTGGCGGGTCGTCCCCAAGTGGCGGCGCGCCGAGGGGCAGCGGTATGTGCCCTACAACCGGCGGGCCAACACCGCCCTGATGGACGAAAAGGCGGTCAAGCTGGTGTGCGCGGCGGCGCTGGCCGGCTCCGGCGGCGGCCGGCTGGTGCTGGTGCTGGATGAGCTGGGCCGCAACCTGGGCCGCGAGCACCGCAGGGAGGCGGTGGCGCTGTTCCGGCGGATCGGTGAGACGCACGGCATCACGGTGATCGGTGCGCTGCAGGACGACATGGAGCCGTACGCCATCGACGCCTGCGGCCAGTACATCAAGCTGCGCCGTTCTTCCGACGCCATGCCCTACAACGAGCCGCCGATCGTGGTGGGCCACGACGAGCACCGGGAGCGGGTCCGCATGCTGGCCGCGCACATCGGGGCCACCCGCCCGGCGCCTTCTGGGGCGTAACGTCCACTTGTGGACATACCCCGCGACCCCCGGCAAGGCGGCACCGGCCGTCTTGTTCCCCCTGGGTTCCCCTGGCGGGTGAGGGCGGGCGTCAGCGGGCCGCTTCGGGCGGGTCGGGCACCAGGCGGAAGATGCGCAGCTGCCGTTCGACGCGTTCGGCATAGCGCGCATAGACCGGCCAGACCTGCAGCAGGCGGGGCCAGATGCGGTCCCGTTCGGCCTCGTCCAGCAGGTGCGCGGTGACCGGCACGGTCCGGCCCTGGAAGACGACGGTGGCCTTGGGCTCCTTGAGCAGGTTGGTGGTCCAGGCCGGGTGTTTTTCGCGGCCGAAGTTGCTGCCGACCACGATCCAGCCGCCGTCCGGCTCGGGCATGCAGGCCAGCGGCACCTGGCGGGGCCGGCCGCTGACGCTGCCGATGGTGGTCAGCACCAGGCTGGGCACCAGCAGCTGGCCGAGCATCAGCCGCCCGCCGCTGACCCGGTGCAGCGCCCGGTCCAGCGGCGGGACGATCTTCGGGCCGACCTTGGCGAACCAGGCCGCCCCGGAGATGCGCTGGAAGATCGGCCCGAGGGTCTTTTGGATCAGCGTCGCCACTCAGTGCTCCTCGGCAGGGGGCGCCAGCCGGCCCGCCTTGCGGGGGTCCAGATGCCCGGCCTCGGCGAGCCAGCGCAGCGCGTCGGACAGGGTCTGCTCCACCGGCCGCAGTTTCATGCCGAGCTCCTCGAGGGCGGGCCGGTCGTCGGTCGGCACGAGCCTGGTCATGAACTCGGCGGCGTCCCTGGTCAGCGGGTAGTCGAAGGGGCGGACGCGCCGGAGGGCGTCCAGCAGCGTCCCGGCCGCCCGCAGCGCACCGCCGGGCACCGGCAGCCGCCGGTGCCGCACCCCGGTCAGTTCCCGGCACAGATCCGAGCATTGGCGCCAGGTCAGGTAGTGGCCGCCCAGCAGCCAGCGGCGAGGGCCCCGACCGGGCACCAGCGCCCGCGCCAGGGCCTCGGCCAGGTCGCGCACGTCGATGACGCCCACCCCGCCGGGCGGCAGCGGCCACACCAGGCGCAGCGCACCGACCAGCCCCTCCATCAGGGAGTCGAGCACCGGCTGGTGCGGGCCGCACACCCCGCCGGGGTAGACGACGGTGACCGGGGCGCCCTGGTCCTGCAGCCGGCGCACGTACCGTTCGGCGGCCACCTTGGAGCGGCCGTAGGCGGTGCGGGGGCTGGCCAGCGGGCCGTCCACGGTGATCACCGGGTCGCGGGGCGGCACGAACACCGCGACGGTGGAGACGTGCACCACCGGGTCCAGCCCGCGCTCCACCGCGCCGCCGACCACGTTGCGGGTGCCGCCCAGGTTGACCTCCACCAGGTCGCCGCCCCGGCCGGTGACGCCCACCGCGGCCGCCGCGTGGATCGCCGCCCGGCAGCCCTCCAGGGCCCGGCCGACCGCGGTCTCATCCAGCATGTCGCCGGTCACCAGCTCCACCCGGGCGGGGTCGGCCCCGGCCGCCTCCAGCGCCCGGGTCGCCTTGGCGGGGTCGCGGACCAGCGCGCGGGGGGTGTGCCCGGCCTCCAGCAGGGCGGCGACGGTGTGGGAGCCCACGAAGCCGGAGGCTCCGGTGACGAGCACGCGCATGGCGAGTAAACCTAACGCTTGTTCGGCCCGCTGGCCAGATACCGGGCGCCTGCAGCCCGAGGCCGGACGGCACGTGGTGCACACCACATCGATCCCCACCGATTGTCAGGAACCCGGAAGGCCCTTCGCGCGTCTCCTTCAGTGGGGTGGAACGGAAGCGGGCCCCTCATCTGGGGTGGGTGAGGGGCCCGCGTCCTTCCAGGATCCGACCATCGATCTCGGAGAGCGCCGGGCCAGGCGGCATTATCGGGGGCCGCCTGGCCCATCGCCGTCCGGTTCCTCCGTCAGGCGGCGACGACTCCGTCCGCGGCGGGCTCCAGCGCCAGCTCCAGCACCTCGCGCACGTCGGTGACGGTGAAGACCGTCAGCGACCGCAGCACCTCGGCCGGCACGTCGTCCAGGTCGGGCTCGTTGCGCTTGGGGATCAGCACGGTGGTGATCCCGGCCCGGTGCGCGGCCAGCAGCTTCTGCTTGACCCCGCCGATGGGCAGCACCCGCCCGGTCAGCGACACCTCCCCGGTCATCGCCACGTCCGCGCGGGCCGGCCGTCCCGACAGCAGCGAGGCCAGCGCGGTGACCATGGTGATGCCCGCGCTCGGCCCGTCCTTGGGCACCGCCCCGGCGGGCACGTGGATGTGCACGCCGCGGTCGGCCAGGTCGCCGACCGGCAGGCCCAGTTCGGCGCCGCGGGAGCGCAGGTAGCTGAGGGCGATGCGGGCCGATTCCTTCATCACGTCGCCGAGCTGGCCGGTGAGCGTCACCCCGACCTCGCCGGTCTGCCGGTCGGCCAGCGACGCCTCGACATACAGCACGTCCCCGCCGGCGCCGGTCACCGCCAGGCCGGTCGCCACGCCCGGCACCCCGGTGCGCCGCTCGGCCGGGCTGAGCAGGCTCTCGGGGGTGTGGCGAGGCCGGCCCAGGTAGTCCTTCAGGTCCGCGGCGTCCACTCGCGCCGGCAGCGCCGAGGGGTCCAGCGCCGCCTTGGCGGTGAGCTTGCGCAGGATCCGGGCGATCGACCGCTCCAGCGCGCGCACCCCGGCCTCGCGGGTGTACTCGGCGGCCAGCGCCCGCAGCGCCTGCTCGGTGAAGGTCACCTCCTGCGGCTCCAGGCCCGCCTTCTCCAGCTGGCGCGGCAGCAGGTGGTCGCGGGCGATGGTGACCTTCTCCTCCTCGGTGTAGCCGTCCAGGGTCACCACCTCCATGCGGTCCAGCAGCGGGCCGGGAATGGCCTCCAGGACGTTGGCGGTGGCCAGGAACAGCACGTCCGACAGGTCGAGCTCGACCTCCAGGTAGTGGTCGCGGAAGGTGTGGTTCTGCGCCGGGTCCAGCACCTCCAGCAGCGCGGCGGCCGGGTCGCCCCGGTAGTCGGAGCCGACCTTGTCGATCTCGTCCAGCAGCACCACCGGGTTCATCGAGCCGGCCTCGCGGATGGCCCGCACGATCCGGCCGGGCAGCGCGCCGACGTAGGTGCGGCGGTGGCCGCGGATCTCGGCCTCGTCGCGGACGCCGCCGAGCGCCACGCGCACGAACTTGCGGCCCATGGCGCGGGCCACCGACTCCCCCAGCGAGGTCTTGCCGACGCCGGGCGGGCCGACCAGGGCGAGCACCGCGCCCGAGCGGCGTCCGCCGACGACGCCCAATCCGCGGTCGGCGCGGCGCTTGCGGACCGCCAGGTACTCGATGATGCGGTCCTTGACCTCCTCCAGGCCCGCGTGGTCGGCGTCCAGCACCGCCCGTGCCCCGGCGATGTCGTAGGAGTCCTCGGTGCGCTCGTTCCAGGGCATGTCCAAGATCGTGTCCAGCCAGGTGCGGATCCAGCCGCTCTCGGGCGAGGAGTCGCCGGCCCGCTCCAGCCGGCCGACCTCCTTGAGGGCGGCCTGGCGCACCTTCTCGGGCAGGTTCGCCGCCTCGATGCGGGCGCGGTAGTCCTCCTCCTCGCCGGCCGGGTCGCCGTTCAGCTCGGCCAGCTCCTTGCGGACGGCCTCCAGCTGCCGGCGCAGCAGGAACTCCCGCTGCTGCTTTTCCATGCCCTCCTGGACGTCTTTTCGGATGGACTCGGCCACGTCCATCTCGGCCAGGTGCTCGCGGGCCCAGCCGATCACCATCTCCAGCCGTTCGGCCACGTCCGGGGTCTCCAGCAGCCGGACCTTCTGCTCGGCCGACAGGTAGGGGGCGTAGCCGGCGTTGTCGGCCAGGGCGGAGGGGTCCTCGATCCGCTGGACGATGTCCACGACCTGCCAGGCGCCGCGCTTTTGCAGGATGGCGCCGACCAGGCCCTTGTACTCCCTGGCCAGCTCCGGCACGCGCGGGCCGGCGGGGGGCACGGCGATCTCGGTGCCCTCCACCCACAGCGCGGCGCCGGGGCCGGTGGTTCCGGTGCCGATGCGGACGCGGGTCACCCCGCGCACCACGGCGCCGGGTCCGCCGCCGGGCAGCCGGCCCTCCTGTTCGATCACGCCGAGCGTGCCGACGGCGGCGTACTGGCCGTTCAGGCGGGGCACCAGCAGCACCCGGGGCTTGGCGGCGGACCGGATGCCGGGGCCGCGGGCGCGCTCGGCGGCGCGGGCGGCCTCGACGGCGGCGCGGATCTCGCCGTCCGACAGATCCAGCGGCACCACCATCCCGGGGAGCACGACCTCCCCGTCCAGGGGCAGCACCGGCAGCGTCAGGGTCTCGCTCATGCTCAGCTCTCCATCGTCCGAGGACTCAACCGAAAGTTGAGTCACTCACACTCAAGAAAACGGAGCCGAGTTTTGTTTCCGCGGCACCGTTCGCCCTCGGCGATCAAGGACGCGCGAAACACGAAACGTTCCGGACCTTCCCGGAAACTTTGCCGGCCGGTGTTTACGCGGCCATGACCCCCGGGTACCAACAGCAACGAGAAGATGACGCAACGTGATGAGCGAGTCCTTGCGCAGGCAAAGGACGGTTCATCACCCGACCGACGAGGAGGGCTGGATGCTATGGACGGCACGAGCTGAGGCCGGCCCTCCGGCGGCCGCCTCCCCGGTTCCTCCGTCCCGGGCGGCCGCCTCCGGACGGCCGAGGATGCTCCCGGCCGGGCGCTCCCCCGCACTCCGCACCCGTCGGCGCGCCGAGGCCCCCGGCGCGCGTTCGGCGCGGCATGCGCACCACCGGCGCCCACCGGCGACACACCTCGGATCCTCGGCCGTCCGTCCTCCATCCGCTCTTCCCCGGCGTTCCCGCCGGCGCCGCCGGTGCCGGGGGGCCGGACGCCGGCGCCGTACGCCCCCGCGGCACCGGCGTCCGGCCCCATCCGCACCGCACCCGGCGGGCAGATCCCGCGGTGCGCCGCAGACCTCGGGGTGGCGTCTTCGGCCCGGCACGCCACCCCGAGCCCCAAGCCCGGGTCATGCTCCACCGCACCGTCATGGGGGGAGGTGATCGACTGACTCATCCGATGCGCCCTTGACCGGCGCGGTGGACCGGCCGCCGATCGGCCGGCCCGCCTAGCGATCACTTCGACCGTTGCGACCCCCGGCCCGCGGAGACCTCCGTCTCCGCGGGTCCGCGCATTTTCGGCGCCCGCCGCCGGGCCGCACCGGCACCGCAGCCCGGGCCTCCGCTCACCGCACGCGGCGCCAGTACCGGCCGACCAGGTCCCGGCCGAAGCCGTGGTGCGGCTCCCCGGACTCCAGCGTGAAACCGGCCCGCCGGCAGATCCGCCGGGCCACGGTGAGGCGGTCGTTGGCCCACAGCACGATCTCCCGGCAGCCCGCCCCGGCGACGAACCGCAGGCACTCGTCCACCAGGCGCCCCCTGATGCTCATCCCGCGGGCGGACGGCCCGACCAGCAGCCGCTGCCCCGTCGTCTCGTCCCGGCGGACGCAAAAGACGCAGCCCACCGGCTCGCCCTCCAGGCCGGCGATCCACGCCGCCTCGCGCCCGGGATCGTGATCTGCGGCGAAGCCGGCCACGATCCGGGCCACCAGTGCCTTGTAGGTGTGCTCCCAGCCGTATTCGCGGTGGTAGAGGACGGCGTTACATTCCACCAGCCAGCCCAGTCCGCCGGGACGCAGCGGGCGCAGCACGACCTCGAGCCGCTCGACCGGATCCTCCGGCCGGGCCTGCACGGTCCGCATCGCGGCGATCAACCGGGAACAACGCTCGTCCGGCAACAGGGCCAGCAGCACCACAACATCCTGGTCGGACCGCCCACCGAGCATGGCGTACACCTTGCAGCCCACGGGAGCGAGGCAAACGACCTGACGGCGGGGCGTCGGTCTCCGCGCGTTCCCGGGTATCAGCCCGTCGGTGTCGAAACGGGCCAGGATCCGGCCCAGGCAGCCGGGTCCAGGCCCGGCTCCCGGCGCAGCGCGGCCGTTTCGGTGGGCCTCCCGCTGCGCAGGCTTGAAGATCACCCGGGCCTCGGTGAGGGAGTAGGGGGTGTGCACCGGCTCTTTCGCCCAGCGCCCCCATGACAGCGGTGTAGAAGCGGTTGAAACGGCGGACGACGGCGGGAACGCCCATGACGCCCTTCGGAGCAATCTTTGACTGAGTCAACGATTGCTCCAGCAGGGCCGGCCGGTCGAGCGTCGCGGTCGCTTCGGCGGCGGGGAGGGCCGCCGGATCAGGTGCCGGGCAGCAGGGCGCGGGCCTCGCGGACGATCTTGCGTTCCACGAAGAAGGCCAGGAAGGGCACCAGCCCCCCGGAGACCATGATCAGGAACTGCTTGAGCGGCCAGCCCGCCCGCCGGTGCAGGTCGAAGGCGAAGGCCAGGTAGACGATGTAGAGCGCGCCGTGGATCGGCGAGATGATCCCCGAGGGGGTGGGGTTCCCGCCGATGTAGCGGATCGGCATGCCCACGAAGACGACCATCAGCAGCATCACGCCCACGGCGAAGGCCAGGATGCGGTACCGGTTGATCGCCGCTTCCACAGTTCACTCCTTGATCTCGAAAGGCCCGCGGCATGGCGATGCCATGGCCGGGGCCGATGTCCAGGCGGCCGGTGTCAGCCGCGCCGCTTTGACTGGGAGTTGAGGCGGGCCAGATAGCGGTTGTAGGCCGCCAGCTCCTCGTCCTCTTCCTCCTGCTGCCGGATGATCTCGCTTTTGGCCGGCGGCTCGGGGGGCTGCAGGGGCGGCTGGGGCTTGGGCTTGCCGTCGTCGTTGAGCTCGTCGCGGATCATCTTGACCCACATGACGACCACGAAGATCGCAAAGATCGGCCACTCGAAGACATAGGCCCAGCTACGGTCGTTGCCGGCCTGCGCCCGGCTCAGCTGCCACCACCCGAAGAACAGGAACGCGCTGAAGAGGGCTATGGCCAGCGCGTGCAGCCCGAGCCATCCGGGGGTGAAAAACCGTCGCACACCTTGAGAGTACCCCTCACCCGGCATGGTCCCGCCCCTCACCCGCGCCTATGGGCGGTTGACGCCGCTCCCGTCCCTTGCACGGGCACGGGCGCGGCCTGCGTTCGCCGGGCCTTTGCGGGCCGCGGCGCGGAAGGTCACCGGTGGGCGTGTTCCCGGACGGCCTGGACGTCCCGCTTCATCGACTCCATGGTGCGCACGGGCGTGGGCGGAGTGGCCTTGCGGGCCTGGGACCGCCCCAGCAGAGCCAAGATCGCGGCAACCGCCAGCAGCACCACCGCCACGATCAGCGCCGCGACCCAGGCGGGCATCGCCAGGGCCAGCAGCAGGACGATCGCGGCCAGCAGCACGCCGATGCCGTACAGCGCCACGAGCGCCGCGGCGGCGAGCATCCCGGCGCCGCGGCCGGCGCGCTTGCCTTTTTCCACCAGTTCGCTGCGGGCCATCCGCAACTCTTGCCTGACCAGCTCGCGGGTCTGCTCCGACAGCAGCCTGAGCAGCTCGGCGGTCGAGCGCTCCTTGAGCGGCCCGGCGGCCGTTTCGTGCTCCACCAGTTTCGTCGCCACGGTCGCCACACCTCCTTGCGATCCCCGGCGGGATCCGCGCCGTGGCATACCCCGCAAGCCGGGATTATGCGCATTCACCGCCGGCAGGCCCGCCGTTCGCGGGCCGGTAGGGCGCACCGCGCCGATGCTGAGCGCCCCGGGGATCGGCAGGGCCCGGCCTGAACGGTCAGCGGACTGGACGGCTCTGCCCGCCTTTCCGCGCGGGCCGTCCAGCCCGCCGCCGAAGGGCCAGGTTCGGCAGACCTTTTTCAACGCGACGTTCCCGCAAGTGGGGGCGGAAGCTTCGGGGCAGGGACGATGCCGCGACCGGCAAGTCACGGCCTCGGGCGCCGTCCGGGCTCCCGTCCCCGGTGCCCAAGACCACGTGCTGAAAGGTTCAGTAGGTCACACCGGTGAGCTTTTCGGAGACCTCCCACAGCCGCCGGGCGACGTCCTGGCGGTCGGCCGCCGGGGGCGTGCGCACCTGCGTGGGCAGTCCCCGCTGCTGCAGGAAGCGGGGGCCATAGCAGGCCCCGCCGCGCACATCCGGTGCGGTGGCGGCATACAGCGACGGCAGGGCGCCGTCGGCGTCGCTTTGGGCGAACAGGCCGTTGGCCGCCTTCATGAGACGTTCGGTGAACCGTTCGCCGGCCATGCGCGGCCCCACCAGCTGCAGGTTGGTGGCCGCATAACCGGGGTGGGCGGCCACGCTGGTCACCTCGGCCACCCGCCGGTCCAGCTCCTTGGCGAACAGCAGATTGGCGAGCTTGGACTGGCCGTAGGCCCGCCAGCGCCCGTAGCGCCGCTCGCCCTGCAGGTCGTCGAAATCGATGCGGCCCGCCCAGGCCAGCATGCTGGTCACCGTGACCACCCGGGGCGCCGGCGCGGCCCGCAGCGCCGGCAGCAGCAGGCCGGTGAGCGCGAAGTGGCCCAGGTGGTTGGTGCCGAACTGCATCTCAAAGCCGTCGGCGGTCCGCCGCCGCGGGATCGCCATCACCCCGGCGTTGTTGACCAGGATGTCCAGCCGCTGCCCGCCCTGGTCGTCGGCGAAGGCCCGCACCGAGGCCAGATCCGCCAGATCCAGCGAGGCCAGCGCGACATCGGCGTCCGGCAAGGCGGTGCGGATGCGCTCCAGCGCGGCGCCGCCGCGTTCGGCGCTGCGGCAGGCCAGCACCACCGACGCGCCGTGGCGGGCCAGCTCCAGGGCGGTGTGGTAGCCGATCCCGCTGTTGGCGCCGGTGACGATGGCGCGCCGTCCGGTCAGGTCGGGGATGTCACAGGCCCGCCAGCCGCCCTTGAACATCGGTTCCCTCCCTCTGCGAGATCACCACGGCCGGGCGGTCCGTCCCGCGTCGGCCTGGGCGGACGGGCGCAGCCGTCCGCGCGGAGCGGTGATCAGCGGGGCAGGGCCCGTTCGATCGCCGCCACCAGCTGCTCATCGTCCGGCTCGGTCTGCGGGGCGAAGCGCGCCAGCACCGAGCCGTCCGGGCCGATCAGGAACTTCTCGAAGTTCCAGCGGATGTCGCCGGTGTAGCCGGTGGCGTCGGGGACATCCACCAGCTCCCGGTACAGTGGGTGCCTGCCCTCCCCGTTGACCTCGATCTTCTCGGTCAGGGGGAAGGTGACGCCGTAGTTGACCGAGCAGAACTCGGCGATCTCCTCATGGGTGCCGGGCTCCTGCTCCAGGAACTGGTTGCAGGGAACTCCCAGCACGGTGAAGCCGCGTTCGGCGTACCGCTCGTGCAGCTCCTGCAACCCCTTGTACTGCGGGGTCAGGCCGCATCTGGAGGCGACATTGACCACCAGCATGGCCTTGCCGCGGTACTGGGCGAGGTCGGCCGGGCCGCCCCGCAGGTCCTGGATCTCAACGTCGTAGACCGACATGGCCCCGATCCTAGAAGATCGCCGACCACGCGCACAGACCCGCGTCGGGCCCGACGCGGGTCGCGTGGCGGTCCCCTCGGTCAGGTGCCGATGCCGGTGATGAACTGCTTCAGCGCGTCGCCGGCGTCACCGAGGTTCTCGAAGGTGCTGTTGACCACATCGGCCGCACCTTGGGGGTCTGTCCACAGAAAGAAGATGACAAAGGCTATCGCCGCGTAGCGAAGGTGCTTCTTGTTCATCCCGTCGCCCGTCCCTCATGTAGCACAGTGGCACAACCGACTCATGCAGGTGTGCCCGTCTGCATGCGCTCGCAAAGAGACTGTAAGGCTTTCCTGTCCGGAGGGGTACGCGGTCGGGGGTCGAGTCGTGACTTACTTGCAGGTCAGTCCCGGACGATGAAATGGGCCACATCCGGCACAGAAGACAGATCCGGTCACAGCGGCCCGCTTGCGGCGACGAAACAGCCCCGTACCCGCCTGCCACGGGTACGGGGCCGACGTTTTCCGGAGGCGATCAGGGGAGCGCGCTGACGAAGACCGACAACGACTCGGCGGCATGCCCGAGTCCGCCCATCGCGTTCGACACCAGCTCGGCCGCCCCGTACGGGCTGGTGATCACGTACCAGAACACGAAGGCCAGCACTAACAGCTTGATCCACTTCTTGTTCATAGGACCCCCACTCTCGGTACGCATATAATTACGCACCGCTGTGAGCGTGGTGGGGCGACAGCCGCCAAGAAGCGGCAAAGATCGCCGATGCCGTCGGCTGCTCAACGTCGCTGTTTCGTCAGATAGTCCAGGTAGACCGGGCGCAGCGCCTCGGCCAGCGCGCCTTCCCCGGCGTGCAGGAACTCGTTGATCAGCGCCGACACGTGCAGGATGTCCGCGGTGCCCTGCTCCGGGCGGCCGATCGCGGCCTCCGCGGCGGGGATGTCGTGCAGCAGCCGCCACAGAAAGCCCAGGTCGCCGCGCGCCAGCGCGAGGCGCATCGCCGCATCGTGCAGTTCCTTGGTCGGCAACCGGTCGAGTTCGGCGCGGTCCGGACGGTCAGCGGCCTGCTCCATGACGCAGGTCTAACCGGCTGGGCGTCCGCCAACCGTCCCACCGCGGGAACGGCCGGCGGACGCGCCCTCACTTGTCCAGGACGCTGTCGGGAACCGGCTTGTCCTCCCGGAGGGCCGCAAAGAGCGCCTCGGCCCTGGCGGTGTCCCACCTGACATACGAGCCGACTCCGGGGGCGGAGCCGAAGCCGCTGATGGGGACCGTGGCGGTGACCCCGTCGCCGCCGCTGACACCGCGCATCGCCCACATCAGCCGGACCAGGTCCACCAGGTGGTCGTCTTCGTCCACGGTGAAGTTGGCCGCGGAGTTGAGCGCCAGGGGGACGCCGCGGAAGGGGTTGAGCATCACGCCGGGGCTGGTGGCCTTCTTCATCAGCGCGGCGAAGAACTTGCGCTGGTTCTCCACCCGTTCCAGGTCGCCGTTGGCGAAGTTGCGGGTGCGCACGAAGCCCAGCGCCTGGCCGCCGTCGAGGGTCTGGCAGCCGGCCTTCAGGTCCAGCCCGGCCTTGGGGTCCTTGAGGGGCTTTTCGACGCAGATGTCCACGCCGCCCACCGCGTCCACCACGCCCACGAACCCGCCGAAGCCGATCTCGGCGTAGTGGTCGATGCGCACCCCGGTGGCCTTCTCCACCGTCTGCACCAGCAGCTTGGGGCCGCCGAAGGCGAACGCGGCGTTCAGCTTGTTGCGGCCGTGCCCGGGGATCTCCACATAGGAGTCACGGGGCAGGCTGAGCAGGGTGGTGCCGCCGGAGCCGTAGTGCAGCAGCATCATCGAGTCGGTGCGCCGCCCGCTGGCGTTGCCGGTGGCGTACTCCTTGCGCTGCTCCTTGGTCAGCCCTTCCCGGCTGTCGGAGCCCACCACCAGCCAGTTGGTGCCGGGGGTGTCGGCGGGACGGCCCGGGTAGTCGGCCAAGACGGCCTCGCGCTGCAGCTTGGAGTCCAGGTAGAAGTAGCCGCCGACGAGCACCACCAGCAGCAGCGCCACCAGCGCGGCCAGCACCCGGGACCGGCGCCTGCGCCGCGGCCCGGCGCCGCGCAGACCGCGGGCGGCCCGGCGCGAGGGCCGTTCCGCATGGCCGTAGGGGTCGTTGTAGCCGCCGTAGGGATCGTGGCCCCCATACCCCGGGGACGCCGCATACGGGTCGGGAACCGGCTCCTGGTAGGCGCCCTGGGGAGCGCCGTAGGCGCCATAGGCGTCATAGGCCGCCGCCTGCTGCGGGGGCAACCGCTCGGTCGGCGGGTCCGTCCGCTGCTCCCGCCCCTGTCGTGTCCAGCCTTCCGGCCACCCGTCGGTCATGGCGTCAAGATATTCAAAACGGGAGGTTTCCGTGTCCTTCTCGCGCATGATGTCAAGCCGTCTCCTCCCGGTGCGATATGTGACACCCGCCACCATCTCTCCCTTGCAGAGCGGCAGACTGCTTGTGGGCGGCGTGGGTGAAGCGAGGGGGCCGGATGCGCGTGCGGTGGTTTCGATGGCCGGGACGGCTGCTGCGGGGGCGGCGCTCCCCCGATGAGTCCCCCGGCACGTCCCCCGGCAAAGACGCCTCGTCCGGCCCGGCCCTCCCCGAGCTCAAGGAGCTGAAGTGGTACGCGCGCACCGGTGAGCTCGCCGAGACCGGCCTGCGCACCATGGCCCGGCGGCTGCCGGTGCTGGTGGGACAGGCGCTGCGGCTGGCCTGGCGGGCCGGCCCTCTCGACACGGCGGTGACCATCGCCTGCAACCTGGCCGCCGGGTTCTTCACCGCGTTCGGGCTGCTGGCCACCACCGGGGTGCTCACCGCGCTGCTGGCGGCCGGGCCGACGCCGCAGCGGGTGCGGGCGGCGCTGCCCTCGCTGGCCCTGGTGGGCCTGGCGGTCATGCTGCGGGCGGGTTTCCAGGCGCTCGCCGGATGGTCGCAGGCCAGGCTGCAGCCCAAGGTCACCCGCATCGTGGAGATGCGGCTGTATGAGCTGACCTCGGCGGTGGAGCTGGCCGCCCTGGACGATGCGGATTTCCTGGACGAGCTGCAGCGGGCCGACTCCCGCGGCACGGCGGCGGCCTCCGGGGTGGTGGAGAGCACCGTGGACCTGCTGACCGGGGCGGTCGGGCTGCTGGCCGCCGCGAGCGCCCTGGGCGTGCTGCATCCGCTGCTGCTGCCGTTGCTGCTGCTGACCGCCGTCCCAGAAGGCTGGGCGTCGGTGCGGTCGGCCCGGATGCGGTACCTGACCGTGCTGCGGCTGGTGGGCGCGGCCCGCCGCAAGTGGATCCTGTCGGACCTGATGGTCGACCGCCGGCACGCCCCCGAGGTCCGCTCGTTCACCATGCGGGAGTTCCTGCTGCGGGAGTACGACCGGGTCGCCGCCTACCAGCGCGACACCGAGCTGGAGCTGGCCCGCCGGCAGATGCTCGCCCGCGTGCTCGGCGACGCCCTGGAAGGGCTGGCGGTCGCGGGCGTGTACGTGGCGCTGGGCGTGCTGCTATGGCAGGGGATGGTGCCGCTGGCGGTGGCCGGCGCCGCGGTGCTGGCCATCCGCACCGGGCAGGGCGCGCTGGGCAACTTGGTCTACGCGGTCAACCACTGCTACGAGGAAGGGCTGTACTTCAGCGACTACATCACCTTCTGCGAGAAGGCCGAACGCCGCATCCCGGCGCCGCCGCGCCCCGTCCGCGCGGTACCGGTGCCGTTCCAGAAGATCACCGTCGAGAACGTCGTCTTCACCTACCCCAAGGCCGAACGGCCCTCGCTGTGCGGCGTCTCGATCGAGCTGCGCCGGGGCGAGGTGGTGGCGCTGGTCGGGGAGAACGGCTCGGGCAAGTCCACCCTGGCCAAGCTGGTGGCCGGGCTCTATACGCCCGATGAGGGGCGGGTGTGCTGGGACGGCGTTCCCCTGCAGGAGACAGACCCGGAGCAGGTGCGCGAGCACATCGCGGTCATCGCCCAGGACTACACGCACTGGCCGATGACCGCCCGGCAGAACATCGCCATGGGCCGGCTGCCCGACCGGGTGGACGGGGGTGAGCACCCGGCGCTGCTGGCGGCGGCCCGCGCCGCGGGCGCCGACGAGGTGATCGACGGCCTGGAGGACGGCTACGACACGCTGCTGGACCGCCGGTTCAAGGGCGGCGCGGAACTGTCGGGCGGCCAGTGGCAGCGCCTGGCGGTGGCGCGCGGTTTCTTCCGGGACGCACCGCTGCTGATCTGCGACGAGCCGACCGCCGCCATGGACGCCCGCGCCGAGCACGCGTTGTTCGAACGGATCCGCGCCCACGCCGACGGCCGCACCGTGCTGCTGATCACCCACCGGCTGGCCAGCGTGCGCCACGCCGACCGCATCTACGTGCTGGAGCACGGCAGGGTCATCGAGGAGGGCGACCATGAGTCCCTCATGGCCCTCGGCGGGCTGTACGCCGACCTGTACGCCCTGCAGGCGTCGGCCTACCGGGTCTCCCCCACCGGCTGACCTCGGGCACGGCCCGTCCCGCCCGATCGCCGGGCCGGGCGCCGTGCCGCACCGGCCGCGGGGCCTTCGGGGTGAACCGCGTCCCACGCTTTGCCGTCCGCACCCCGCAGGATGCGGACGGCAAAGCAGATCACCGGGCCCGTCGCGCCGGCGGATCAGGTCCAGCCGCCGTGAGCGGCGGCGACCGTGCCGCTGCCGGAGTGCACCGCCATGGCGTGCTGCACCAGCACGATCAGCGCCTGCTTGGTGGACTCCCGGCTGCGGGCGTCCACCTTCACGATCGGCACCTCCGGCCCGATCGTCAGCGCCTCGCGGATCTCCTCGGCGGTGTGCGGGAACTCCCCGTGGAAGCCGTTGACGCCCACGATGTAGGGCAGCCCCGACTCCTCGAAGTAGTCCAGCGCCGCAAAGCAGTCCGACAGCCGCCGGGTGTCGACCAGCACCACCGCGCCGATCGCCCCGCGCACCAGGTCGTCCCACATGAACCAGAACCGGTGCTGGCCGGGGGTGCCGAACAGGTAGAGGATCAGGTCGCTCTCCAGCGTGACCCGGCCGAAGTCCATCGCCACCGTGGTGGTGGTCTTGTCCGGCACCGCGGTCAGGTCGTCGACACCGGCGCTGGCGGCGGTCATCACCGCCTCGGTGGTCAGCGGCATGATCTCCGACACCGAGCCCACGAAGGTCGTCTTGCCGACCCCGAACCCTCCGCCGACCACAATCTTCACCGAGGTCATCGCAGGACCTTCGCCGTCGTGGGGGGGACGGCGAGGGTCAGAGCTTCCGTAGACCACTTAGGACCCTTTCCAGCAAGCGGAGATCGGGCTGCGCGTCGGCCGGACGCGACTGGTGCAGCCGCAGCAGCCCTTCGTGTGCCATGTCGGCGATGAGAACGCGGGTGACCCCCAGCGGCAGGCGGAGCAGGGCCGACACCTCCGCCACCGACCGCCAGGAGCGACACAGGTCGACGATCGCCCGGTACTCCGGTGTCAGCGTGCTCACATCGCGCGGCGGATAGGGCGCCGCCGACACCAAGGCCTCGATCGCCAGGTCATAGCGCGGCCGGGTACGTCCCCCGGTCACGGTGTACGGGCGGACGAGGGAGCGCCGGTCGCCGGGGGCCGGGTCCTCGGTTCCCCAGCCGGGGGCGCCGGGCTGCTCGGGCCCGCCCGGCCTGCCGCGACCGGGGCCTCCCGGTCCGGCACCGAAATGCTGCCTGCCGTGGTCCACCACGGTGCCTTCCGTCCAGAGCCTCGATGAGCTTCGGTCAGGGGGTCACTCGGTGTTTTCAGCGGGGCGGGCCGGCGCCCAGTTCGGTGCGCAGCGCCGGGGTCAGCACCCGGCCCACCCGTTCCACCAGCAAGGTCATCTCATAGGCGACCAGACCGAGGTCGCAGTCCGGCGCGGCGAGCACCGCGAAGACCGCCCCGTCGCGGATGGACATCACAAACAGCAGTCCCCGCTCCATCTCGACCACGGTCTGGCTCACGCCGCCGGCGTCGAAGATCTGGGCCGCCCCCTGGGTCAGGCTGGTCAGCCCGGAGGCGATCGCCGACAGCTGGTCGGCGCGCTCGGGCGGGAACCCCTCCGAGTACGCCAGCGGAAGCCCGTCGGAGGAGACCACGACGGCGTGCGCGGCCTTTGGAACGCGGTCCACGAAATTCGTGACCAGCCAGTTGAGATCCTGCCGGCTCACGCGGATTCTCCCCTTTCTGTGTCCCCTTGCGCCTGCCTGGCGCCGCCGGTGTCCGGCGGGACGATCTCATCCGAAGCACCGGCCTGGCCGAGCCCCGAGCGGGCCTCCGATCGGCCGCGGTGCACACCACGTTGCAGGCTAGCGAAGCGATCACGCATCCGGTCGGCGGACTGATTCGGCCCGATATGGGTCGGCCGGGAGACCGGCTGCTGGCTCACCGCTCCGGGCACCCGGTTGCGGCCGGGCACCCGCTTGGGCAGCCCCGCCTTGGTCACCCCGCCCGAGGCGGGCTGCCGGACGACCTGCGCGGCCTGCCAGCCGGCGTCGCCGGGAGACTTCCAGCTCTGGCCGCCGGACCCGCCGGAGCGACGCTGGAACCACTCCGACTCCATCGCATCGAAGATCGGCGAGCGTCCGCCCGTCTCCACCGGACGCGTCTCCTCGCCGTTCCCCCAGGAGACCGTGCGTTCGGAGCCGGAAGCGCCCGACGGCGATCCGGAGAGGACATCGTCGCCCGGGCCGGTCGCCGACGCGGGCGGTGAGCCGGCGGCGCCGTCCCGGCCGGGCGAGGGGAAGCCGGGCAGGCGGGCGGCGAGGGTGGGCTGTCCGAGAGGCTGAGGGGTATCCGACACGATGGGCTGTGGTCCCGTCTGGTCTGCCGGCGGCCGGCGCGGACCGCCCGAGCCGGTGACGGGCAGCGGGCCGGTCTCACGCTCGGGCACCGAGGGCTGGGCGCCGGTGTTTCCGGTGGAGGAGGGGGTGCGAGGCGGCGGCACGGCCCCATCGCCGACGGTCGGCAGCGGGCCGGAGTCGCGCAGGGTGGGCTGGGGTCCGGTGCCGCGTCCGTCGCGGCGGCCCAGCGGCGAGGACGGCCGCCCGCCCACGGCGGGCAGCGGGCCGGTGCCGGAGGAGGAGGAGGCCACTCCGGCGGCCACCGGGGTCGGCGTCCAGGCCGTGCTGGTCACCGGCTGGTCGACGGCCGGGTCGGGGCTCAGCGGCGCGTCCTGGCCGGTGGACTCCTCGCCGTGGGCGATGGCCGAGGACGGCAGCAGCACGAACGCGGTGATCCCGCCCGACAGCGCGGGCCGCAGCTCGACCCGGATGTTGTGGCGCATCGCCAGCCGGCCGACCACGAACAGTCCCATGCGGCGGGCCGCGGAGAAGTCGATGACCGGCGGGTTGGCCAGCCGCCAGTTGGCCTGCTCCAGGTCCTCGGGGGAGATCCCGACGCCGTTGTCGGTGATCTGCAGCATCGCCCCGCCGCCGGACAGCAGGTGCCCGGAGACGGTGACCTTGGTGTGCTGCGGGGAGAAGACGGTGGCGTTCTCCACCAGCTCGGCCACCAGGTGGACCAGGTCGTTGACCACCTGGCCGGTGACCGACACATCGCTTTGCACCCGCAGGGTGACCCGCTCGTACTGCTCGACCTCCGACAGCGAGGCCCGCACGATGTCGATCAGCGGCACCGGCTGGTTCCACCGCCGCACCTGCTCCTGGCCGCCCAGAACCAGCAGGTTCTCGCAGTTGCGGCGCATGCGGGTGGCCAGGTGGTCCAGCTGGAACAGGTTGGCCAGCTGCTCGGAGTCCTGCTCGTTCTGCTCCAGTTCGTCGATCAGGCGCAGCTGGCGCTCGATGAGCGACTGCATGCGCCGGGAGAGGTTGACGAACATGGCGTTGATGTTGCCGCGCAGCACCGCCTCGTCGGCCGCCAGCCGCACCGCCTCGCGGTGGACCTCGTCGAAGGCGCGGGCCACCTGGCCGATCTCGTCGGTGCTGTCGATGTCGATCGGCTCGACCTCGATGCCGCCGGCCGCCGCCTGCGGGTCGCGCAGCCGCTCCACCAGGCCGGGCAGGCGGGTGCCGGCCACCTCCAGGGCGCTGTCGCGCAGCCGCCGCAGCGGGCGCACCAGGGAGCGGGCCATGATCGAGGTGATCAGCAGCACCAGCAGCACGATCACGGCGGTGATGGCCCCGTCGATGAGGGCCGAGGTCTGCGCGGAGCTCTTTTCGTCGCCGGCCCGCTTCAGCAGCTCCTCGCCGAGGTTGCGTTCGGCGGTGCGCATCTGGTCGACCATCGCGGTCATCGAGGCGGTCAGCGTCTCGATGGCCTCCGCGGTGCGCAGCGAGCGCGGCAGCCGGCCGCCGGTGGCGTTGGCCGAGGCGATGGCCTGCTGCCGGATGACCCGGGCCCGGTCGATCTGGGGGCCGACCACGGTGTCTTCGAACATCTGCCGCTGCGGCAGGGTGGCCGTCTGCAGGAAGGCGTTCAGCTCGCTGTTCTCCCGGTCGCGGGAGGCCTCCAGCGCGGCCAGCTCCTCGACGCTGAGCCGGCCCTGGACGGCGCCGATGGTCAGCAGGGCGCGCTGCCGGGAGACCTGCTCCTTGGCGCGGGAGAGGGCGGCCATCGCCCGGGTCGTCTCGGCCAGCTGCTCGTCGGCCACGCCCTGGGCGACGCCGTCCAGCACACCGATCAGCTCGTTGATGACCTCGGAGTACTTCTCCACCACGACCAGGGCGGGCGCCCTGCTCTGGGTGGCGGTGGAGCGCAGCGAGCCGATGGTGTCGAGGCGGTTGAGCACGCTGCGGGCGTCGCGCACCGCCTCGGCGGAGAAGGAGTCGTCGATGCCGAGGGCGACCTGGCGGACCTGGTCGGCGGCGGCGTCGGTCTTGCGGTACTGCGCCTGGAGTTCATCGGCCCCCCTTCCGGAGCGGCCGGCGCTGATGTATCCGGCGGCCATGTCACGCTCGGCGGCGAACTCCTGGGCGAACGCGGCGATGCCGTTGCCCAGCCGCGCCATCCGTTCCACCCGCCCGTAGGCGTCGGCGCTGACGGTGGACTCGGTGATGCGCAGCCCGCCGAGCACCGTGGCCGCGGCGGTCGGGATCAGGACCAGGACGACCAGCCGCTGCGCCACTCGCCAGTTGCGCAGGCGCAACCGGGCGCCGCGCCATGACGGTGACGATGCTTCCGACTGCGCCCCAGCACCCCCGAGCCGAGGAAGGTCGCGACCTGTCTCGCTTGGTTGCATCCGGTTTTTACACCCTCTCGGTCCATGCCGCATCGGCAGAAGAGGGACCACCCCGGGGTAGTGGGCGGGGTAGTAGGTGCAGCGTCATTCTGCCTCCGGCGCTGCACATTGGAGCACATTGCAGCGAGGGCCGCAAAGGTTGCTCGAAGCTTAGCGGGACACCCTTGCCGTAGAAAACTCTTCCTGCCCGAATGTCCGATTATTTGAATTCAATCGATCACGATCCGTGAGCGGTGTGCACCACAGTGTCGACACGTTGCGTAGCAAAACAATCACGGAAGCATTACTTGAGAGGTGATACAACGGCAAAGACGGTGTTGCATTCCAAATGGACCGCGACAAACCGTGGTGTCAGAGCACAACGGGGCGGCTTGCCGCGCCCGGCCCCAAGGCGGCGGGCCGGGGCCGGGGACCGGGAATCGGCGACGCCTCGCCCAGGCGGTGCGGCATGGGTGAGACTTGCCACACCAACGGAAGCAGCCCGCCGCCGCGACATCCGCTTCAATGAACTAACGCTTACTTGGCAGCGGTATCGTCGGTCAAGCACCGAAGCGGCCGCCGCACCCTGCCTGATGATCACAGGATCGTCACCCGTCCGCAGAACGCCCCGCGCAAGGCGCCGAGTGCGCTACTCTCCACGCTGCCGACGATGCCCGCAGCCCGGCCGCCGCACCCGTCCGGCAGTCAAGGGTGCGCAGTCAAGGACGCCTGTGCACCGCAGTGCTCCGGCGAGCGGCCGCGGCCCGGATTACCCGGTGGAGATATGAGCGCGCAGAAATCCGCACACTGTTTCAATGCGCCTGACGCCGGGAGCGATTCCGGCGGTCCGGCGGGCGTCTCCCGCAGGTGATCGGGCTCCTCGGGAGGATGAAGACGGCGGTGGAGCGAAGAAGAGAAAAATCACAGCATCGACACCGCCCGCGGCCGGCGGCGTCCCGGCGCCGCCTGCAGCGCGCCGGCAGCGCTCTATTCACTCATCGTCAAGTGCGGAATACAGGCGCTCCCCGGCGCCGACCGACACGGCGGACATCGGTGTGCCATCCTCATAGGGCACTCCCGTGGCATGCCGCCCCTGACTCCGGGATGGTTTCCCTTGCTTGAGATCAAAGATCTGACGCACGCCTATGCCGACGGCCATGTGGCCATCAAGGACGTGAATCTGTCCGTGGCCGACGGTGAGCTGGTCAGCATCGTAGGCCCATCCGGCTGCGGCAAGTCCACCCTGCTGCGCTGCATCGCCGGGCTCATCCGCCCCACCCAGGGCCATGTGATCCTGGACGGCAAGCCGACCGAGGGGATCCCCGACAACCTGGCCGTGGTCTTCCAGGACTACAGCCGTTCGCTGTTCCCCTGGCTGACGGTGCGCGACAACGTGGCGCTGCCGCTGAAGCGGCGCGGCATGTCCCGGGCCGAGCGGCGGGAGGCGGCGATGGAGGCGCTGGAGGCGGTCGGGCTGGCCGCCGCCGCCGGCAAGTTCCCCTGGCAGCTGTCGGGCGGCATGCAGCAGCGGGTGTCCATCGCCCGCGCCCTGGCCTACCGGCCCTCCCTGCTGCTGATGGACGAGCCGTTCGGGTCGGTCGACGCGCAGACCCGCGAGGACCTGGAGGATCTGACGCTGCGGGTGCGCGGCAGCGACGGCATGACGATCCTGCTGGTCACCCACGACATCGACGAGAGCGTGTACGTGGGCGACCGGGTCGTGGTGCTGGGCTCCTCCCCCGGCCACATCAAGGCGGACCTGCGCATCGACCTGCCCGCGCCGCGCGAGCAGATCTCCACCCGCCAGCTGCCGGAATTCGTCCGCCTGCGCGCCGAGGTCGGCCGCCTGGTGCGCGGCACCGAGCAGCCGACGGCCGCCACCGCCTGACCGGCGTTCAGCGCAGCGGGATCGTCACCTCGTCCTCGCACGGCGGCCGGCTCTCCTGCTCGCCGCAGCCGCTCACCCCATAGCAGCGGATCGTCAGCGTGTCGGCGGTGACGTCCACCCGCAGGAAGTTCTTGAAGAACGGCGGGGTGTCCCAGTCGGCGAACTCCGAGCGGAAGCGCTGCGGCAGTTTGCGCACCGGCAGCCGCAGCGGCCCGCGCCGCGGCCGGTGCCCGCGCGGCACGCCCAGCAGCGCCGCCACCAGGCGGGCGCGCGCCGAGGGCCGCAGCGTCCCGCCGCTTTTGCGGACGGTGCCGGTGCCCAGCCGGTGGGCGACCGCCACGGCCGCCTCCTGGGGCTCCAACGCCAGCCATTTCATGCGCAGCCAGCGGGCGTACAGCCTGCTGTAGCGCGACAGGGAGTCGCCGCGCAGCGGGTAGCAGCGGAAGTCGTCCTCATCGACCACGGTGGTCTTGGGGATGGTGTGCGTGGCGTGCATGAACGCCCCGCCTCCCCCGGAGACCAGGTACTCGATGGTGCGGCCGTCCTCCAGCGTCCTGCTGTAGCGCTGATAGTTGTGGATGTCGCCGCCGATCACCGCGACGTAGCGGTGCGCGGGGTCGGTGACGATGTCGGCGACGGTGGCCTGCTCGCCCTCGATCGGGCCGGGTTCGATCCGGTCGTCGACGATCAGCGGCTTGCCGGTCAGCAGCAGCTTGGGTTTGGGGCCGGCGGAGACCTCGCGCAGCCAGGCCGCCTGGTCGCGGTCGATGCTCCCGGTGATGCCGGTGTCGATGCCGATGATGCGCAGGGACGGGGCGTCGATCGCCCAGTAGGGGCCGGGCTGGAGGGCGCGCTGGGAGCGGGCGCCCCGCCAGCGTTCCCGGGCCACCGCCAGCTCCCCATCGTCGATCGGGGCGGGGTCGCGCCACAGCAGCCTGGCCAGCGGGCCGAGCGGCCCCCGCCAGCGCGGCTCATGCGCCCCCTCCAGGCCGCAGAAGACCCGCATGAACCCGCGCAGCCCGTCGTACCAGTCGTGGTTGCCGGGGATGGCGTAGATCGGCGCCGGATAGTCGGCATAGGGGCGGAAGAACTTGGCCTCGTAGTCGGCGGCCTCCCCGCCCGGGTAGATGACGTCGCTGCAGATCACCATGAAGTCGGTGTCGGCGCCCACCGCCAGCATGGGGGGCACGACGGCGTACTGCGAGCGGTCGCCTTCCCCGGTGTCGCCCAGCAGCAGGAAGGAGAACTCCTCGCTCGTCTTGCGCATGACGAACGAGGAGCCGGGGTCGCGTTCGCGCAGCGCCGCCACCCATGCGCGGCGCATGGCGTTGGACGGGTCGCCGAAGACCTTGGCCACCCAGTCGTTGCGCGAGCGCCACAGCACTCCCGGATGCCGCCAGGAGAATCGCCGCATCCGGTCGGCGAGCGGCATGCGTTCCAGGAAGCTGCCCGGACTGCCGCACTCCCAGCCCGCCCCGGCCTCCGAGACCCGCGAACTGTCCGGGGCCGGCGAGCCACCGGGGACGCTGGGGGACGGCGGAAGCTGGTCATCGGCAACCACGGTTCTCCTTCGGACGGCGGGCGGTCACCGTCACCTTCCCGGCAACCTCCCGCCGGGTCAACCGCTTCAGCGCAGACCGTACGCTTCGCCGCCGATGTCCGTTTCTTTCGGGCCGTCTTTCCGCTCGCGCCGGCCGGGCCGCCGCCGCGCGCACGGCTTCAGGCGCCGGTGGCGAAGGCCCTGCCGGTGGGCTTTTCCCCACGTGGGGGCCGAGACGGGGCCCGGGCGGCCTCCGAGGTCATGACGTTGCAGGTCACGGCGCCGTTCCCGGCCGCGGTGACTCGGTCTCGACCTGCGGGAGCGGCGTGTTGAAGAAAGCCCGGTGCCCGAACCGGCGCCGTTCCGGGACGCCGCATCGCCGCCGACCTGCGATGTGCTCGCCTCGGCCTGAGGGAACGGCGTGCGGGAAGAGTTCAGTATCCAGGGCCGAAAGGCCGCGGCGGTTCTATGTGGGCGCCGCCGGGCCGCCGCTCGTACTCGCCGGTCGTGGGGAAGCGTCCGCCGGGCGGCTCCTGGGGCGGGGCGGGCTGCTCGGGGGGCAGGTGCCGTGGCGGCGCCGGGCGCTCGGGAGGCGCCTGGTGTCCCCGCGGCAGGTAACGGCCCTGGTCGTAGGGCTCGTGGTGGCCCCGCCGCCCGTGCGGGGCCTCGGGGTCGGGGCCGGGCTGGGGCCGGTGCTGGGCGGGGGGCTGCCGGTGCGTCCCCGGCCGGTAGGCCGGCGGGTCGTGATCGCCGCCGCGGTGCGCGCCGGGCCGCCGCTGGGGTCCGGTCGAGCGGCCCTGGTGACCGCCCCGGGCGGGGCCGGGGTGCGGGGGCGGCGGGACGGGCGGACGGGCGGGCTGCCGGTGGGGCCGCCCTTGCTGGGGCGGCGGGGCGGGAGCCCCCGGCGGGACCGGTGTGGACAGGCTTTTGAGGGCGTGCAGCGCCTGGGTGGTGGGCCCCGGCTCGCGATCGTCGCGGGAATCGCCGGGCTCGGGCGCGTCGTGCGGGGGCGGCGCGGACCGTGCCTCGGCCGCCGGCGGCGGCAGGTACTGGGTCTCGGCGGCAGCAGGTTCGGGGCGCTCGGGCGGCTGCCGCCGCTGCGGGCCGCCGGAGGCGTCGGGACGGGCCTCGGCGGAGGCGTGGCGCCGTCCCCGGGGCTGGGGCGCGGGCATGCCCTGCGACAGCGACTCCATGAAGGCCGGGATGTCGCGGGCCGACAGCCGGAAGGTGCCGCTGCAGACGCCGCCGTTCCAGATGCTGATCACCATGACCTGGGCATCGGGATGCCAGCTCAGCCGCAGCGCACGGTCCTCGCCCCGGGCGTCGAAGAAGACCTCCCCGGCCCGGGGCAGCGGGTTCGCGCCAGACATGGCGCCCATAGTGTCCATGGCCCCGGGCTGTTGTCCAGGGCGGGAACCCCTGGCAGTGACCTTGTTCACCGCCGTTCACCGCCGCCGTTCACCCGGCGGCCTCCCGGCGCCGGTCCGCCGGCGGGGCCAGCACCCGCAGCGCCCCGGGCATGACCTCGGCGGTGACCGGAAGGGTTCCGGGCAATTCCCCATCGGCCCCATAGCGCAGCGGCCGGCCGTCCGGTGCGATCTGCTCGATGCGCACCCGGCGGCCGCGCAGCACCTCCACCTGGGGGCGGCGGACGTGCCGTCCCTCCGGCAGCTCCCGCATCACCTGGAAGAACAGCAGCCGGGACGAGCGATTGAGGATGACCACATCCAGCAGCCCGTCGTCGACCCGGGCGTGCGGGGCGATGCGGCGGCCGTGGCCGTAGTAGCCGGAGTTGGCCGCCACCACGGTGAAGCCGTGCCGTTCGTGCGTCACGCCGTCGACGGTGATGCGGTAGCCGACCGGCCGCCAGGCCGCCACCGCGCGCAGCGCGCCGACGTAGTAGGGGGCCGACCCGCCCAGGAGGCGCGACCGGTTGGCGTAGTGGTTGGCCAGGGCGTCCACCCCGGTGTAGACGCTGCCGAGCACGGGCACGCCGTTGGCCGCGATGGCGTCCACCGCCTGCGGCCGTCCGGTCAGCAGCAGGCGGGCCAGCTCGGCCGGGTCGGTGGGCAGCCCCAGCTGGCGGGCGAAGTCGTTGCCGCGCCCGGCCGGGACGATGCCCAAGGTCGCCGAGGTGCCGGCGAGCGCGCCGCCCACGGCGCCGGCCATGCCGTCGCCGCCGACCGCCAGCGCCACCCGCCCCTGCTCGGCGGCCGCCCGCGCCAGCTCGGCGGCGTGCCGCAGGCCGTCGCTGTAGGCGATGTCGACCTCGGCGCCGCCCTCGCGCAGCAGCCTGGTCAGGCGCAGCAGCGCCGCGGGCGGGCCCTTCCCGGGCCCGCCCGCCGAGGGGTTCACTATGGCGGTGAAGGAGCGGTCGCCGGTCACGGTCACCTCGCGGGGGGCAGCAGGACTCCGGGGTTGAGGATGCCGGCGGGGTCGAGGCGTTCCTTGACCGCGCGCAGCACGTCCACGGCCAGCGGCCCGACCTCGGCGGCGTACCAGTCCCTGTGGTCGGTGCCCACGCCGTGGTGGTGGCTGATCGTGCCGCCGGCCGCGATGATCGCGTCGCAGGCGGCGCGCTTGGCCCGCGTCCAGTGCGCCACCGCGTCGTCGCCCTGGGCGGAGACGACGGTGAAGTACAGCGAGGCGCCCGCCGGGTAGACGTGGGAGATGTGGCACATGACCACCGGTGGCGTGCCCGCGGCGGTGAGGGTGTCGGTCAGCGCCGTCCGGACGGCGGCATAAAGCTCGGGGATCTGCGACCAGAACGTGGCCGTCTCCAGCGTCTCGGCGAACGCGCCCACTTCCAGCAGCGCGTCCCGCAGGTAGGGGGCGTTGAAACGGCCGTGCCTCCAGCCTTCGCCCGGTTCCGGCCCCAGCTCCCGCCCACCGGCGTCGGCCAGGACGCCCGCGGCCGCCTCCCGCCGCCGGGCCACCTCGGCGGCCTCGCCTTCGAACCCGGCGATGACCAGGCAGCCGGAGTCGCCGCCGGTGCCTATCCGGTCGGGCCTGGCCAGGCCGATCATCGTCTCGGTCTCGTCCGACAGGCGCAGCACGGTGGGCAGCGGGCCGTCTTGGGCCAGGCGCCGCAGCGCCGCCGTGCCCGCCTCGAAGGTGGGGAAACGCCAGCCCTCGTAGACGGCGGTCTCGGGCGCCGGGTGCACCCGCACGGTGACGGAGGTGATCACGCCGAAGGTCCCCTCGGAGCCCAGCACGAGCTGGCGCAGGTCCGGTCCGGCCGCCGAGCGCGGGGCGCGGCCCAGCCGCAGGGTGCCCTGCGGGGTCGCCACGGTGAGGGCGAGCACCATCTCATCGAAGCGCCCGTACCCGGCCGACGCCTGCCCGCTGGAGCGGGCCGCGGCGAATCCGCCGATCGAGGCCCACTCATAGGACTGCGGGAAATGCCCCAAGGTGAAGCCTTTTTCGCGCAGCAGCGCCTCGGCGCGGGGGGCGCGCAGCCCGGGCTGGAGGGTGGCGGTGCGCGAGACGGGGTCCACTTCGACCAGGGCGTCCAGCCGGCGCAGGTCCAGGGCGATGACCCCGGTGAAGTCCGCCGCCCGGGGGGCCAGGCCGCCCACCACCGAGGTGCCGCCGCCGAAGGGGACGACCGCGATCCGCCGCTCGGTGCAGATCCGCAGCACCTGCAGCACCTCCTCGTGGGAGGCGGGCAGCACCACCGCGTCGGGGGCGTCGGCGGCGTCCCCGGCGCGGATGCGCAGCAGGTCGGGCGTGGACTTGCCGCGGGTGTGCCGGATGCGGCTTTCGGCGTCGGCGCGCACGTGCGCGTCGCCGACGGCGTGGGCCAGTTCGGTGAGCGCCTCCCCCGGCAGCCGCGGCGCCCCCAACCGGACCTTGCCCATCGGGATCGACGGCGTGTGCGGGGTGCGGACGCCGAGCAGATCGTGCAGCAGCGCGGCCACCGGCTGCGGCAGCGGCGCCGCCCGGGCCGGGTCGCCCCAGCCGTTCCAGGCCATCTCCTGAGGCTCCACCGTGCTCCTCCCCTCTAGGTGCTTACACTGTGACATATGACGTCCAAACGTCACAAGCAGACCGACGACGATGCGGTGCTGGACGCGGCCCGCGAATGCGTGCTGGCGGTCGGGGTGCGGCGGACCACGCTGACCGACATCGCCCGCCGCGCCGGGGTCTCCCGGATGACGCTCTACCGCCGCTGGCCCGACGTCCGCTCGATCGTCGCGGACCTGATGACCCGCGAGTGGACCGCGCTGGCCGCCGAGATCCCCGCCGCCGGCCGCGACGCGTCCGGCCCGGCCCGCCGCGCGCTGGTGGACAACCTGGTCGAGGGGGTCAGGGCGCTGCGCGACCACCCGCTGCTGCGCAAGATCGTGGACGTCGATCCCGAGCTGCTGCTCCCCTACGTGCTGCACCGGCAGGGCGCCAGCCAGCGGGCGTTCTGCCGGATCCTGGAGGAGGCCGTGCGGGCCGGGCACGCCGACGGCTCGATCCGGCGCGGCGACCCGGTCCGGCAGGCCCGCGCGCTGCTGCTGATCGCCCAGTCGTTCGCGCTGTCGGCGCCGATCGTGACCGACGCCGAGCACACCGCCGGCGACTTCGACGCCGAGCTGCGCGAAATCCTGGAAAGGGCGCTCAGGCCGTGAGCCCCGTCCCATCGAACGCCCGCCGGCGGGATGCGTCCCCTCCGGCGGAACCGCCCACGCAAGGGAGATCCCGGTCATGACCCCTGTGGCCTCGTCCTCGCTGAACGCCCGGCGCCGGGCGCGGGAACTGCAGGCGCTGCCCGATGAGGTGGTGGACGTGCTGGTCGTGGGGCTGGGCGCCACCGGGGCCGGTGCGGCGCTGGATGCGGCCTCCCGCGGGCTTTCGGTGGCCGCGATCGACGCCCACGACCTGGCCTTCGGCACCTCCCGGTGGAGCTCGAAGCTGATCCACGGCGGGCTGCGCTACCTGGCCTCCGGGCAGTTGGACGTGGCGCACGAGAGCGCGCGGGAGCGGGGGGCGCTGATGATGCGCATCGCCCCGCACCTGGTGCGCGCCGCGCCGTTCGTGCTGCCGCTGACGCCGGCCGTCTCCCGGCCCCAGGCGGCGCTGGTGCGCGCGGGACTGGCGGCCGGGGACGCGCTGCGGCTGGCGGCGGGCACGCCCCGCTCCCTGCTGCCCGGCCCCCGCCGGCTGCCGGCCCGGCGGACGCTGCGGCTGGCGCCGGTGCTGCGGGACGAGGGGCTGCGCGGCGGGCTGCTGTCGTGGGACGGGCGGCTGGCCGACGACGCCCGGCTGGTGGTCGCGCTGGCCCGGACCGCCGCGGCCTACGGCGCCCGCGTCCTGACCCGGGTCCGGGCGCTGCGGCTGAGCGCCGGCGGCGCCCTGGCGCGCGATGAGCTGACCGGGCGGGAACTGCAGATCCGCGCCCGCGCGGTGATCAACGCGACCGGGGTGTGGGCGGGCGAGCTGGCCGAGGGGGTGCGCCTGCGGCCCTCGCGCGGCACCCATCTGGTGCTGGGCGCGCACTCGCTGGGTGGGCTGCGCTGCGGGCTGCACATCCCGATCCCCGGTGAGCTCAACCGGTTCGTGCTGGTCATCCCGCAAGACGACGGGCGGGTCTACGTGGGGCTGACCGATGAGCCGGCCGACGGGCCGATCCCGGACGTGCCGCAGCCCACCGAGGTGGAGATCGGGTTCTTGCTGGACGTGCTGGGCGGGGTGCTGCGCGCACCGGTGCGCCGCGCCGATGTGCTGGGGGCGTTCGCCGGGCTGCGTCCGCTGCTGGACGACGGGCGGGGCCGCACCGCCGACATCTCCCGGCGGCACGCGGTGCTCACCGGCCCCGACAAGGTGATCACGGTGGTGGGGGGCAAGCTCACCACCTACCGGCGCATGGCGCAGGACGCGGTGGACGCGGCGGTGGCCGCCTGCGGCCTGCCCGCCGGCCCGTGCCGCACCGCGCATCTTCCGCTGGTGGGCGCCGCCCCGCGCTCCCGCCTGGAATCCCTCATCTCCCCGCGGGTGCCGGCCTGGCTGGTGCGGCGCTACGGCACCGAGGCCCCCGCGGTGGCGGCCCTGGCCCGCCGGGACCCCTCGCTGGCCGAGCCGGTGGTGCCCGGGCTGCCGGTGCTGGGGGCGGAACTGGCCTGGGCGGTGCGGCACGAGGGCGCGTTGGAGGCCGCCGACCTGCTGGACCGGCGCAGCCGGATCGGGCTGGTGCCCGAGGACCGTCAAGCCGCACTCCCGCTGGCGGAGCGTTTGATCGCGGCGGGCGGGGAACACGAGGGCTGAAACCGGCGACCCGCACCCCCGCGCCCCCGGCCCGCATGATCCCTGTTAGGTTAGGGATACCTAATACTGTCGGGGGCGTCAGCCGCCGGGACGAGCAGGAGAGACGGGGGCCGTGTCGCGCACCAGCCATTGCGACCACTGCGTGGGCAGTCACACCGGCGAGCGCTCCTGCCTGGCCACGGCGACCGCCACGGCGCGCAGCTGGCTGCTGATCGAGCATCCCGGCCCCTGGCCGGAGCGGATCGAGCAGCTGACCGGCCCCGCTCCCCTGGTGGCGGTGATCGAGCGGGCCGCCCGCGCGGGAGTGCGCCCCCAGCTCATCCGCAGGCCGGGCCGCGGCCGCCGGCCCACCCCGCCCTTGCAGGTCTACCTGGGCGGCTCCCTGGGCGGCCCGGTGTGGCTGGAGGGGCGCACCCTCGGCGACCACCGTGAGCTGGAGGAGCTGGACGAGGGCGTGCTGGCCGAGGTCGCCGCCGGGCGCCGGCCCCGCTTCGGGGAGCCGGTCGCCGGTCCGGCCGGCGCGCCCGGGAAGCCGCTGCTGCTGGTGTGCACGCACGGCAAGCGCAACGCCTGCTGCGCCCGGTACGGGGCTCCGCTGGCCAGGGAGCTGGCGGCGCGTTTCGGGGACCTGGTCTGGGAAACGACGCACGTCGGCGGTGACCGCTACGCGGCGAATCTGGTATGCCTTCCCCACGGTCTGTACTACGGCGACCTCGGCGCGGCCGAGGCGGCATCGGCCGTGGAGTCCTATCTGCGCGGCGAAGTCGCCTTGGAGAGACTGCGCGGGCGGGCCGGGCTGCCGGCGCCGGCGCAAGCCGCGGAACATCATGTGCGCGTTCTGACCGGCGTGCTCGGGGTGGACTCGGTTTCCGTGGAGTCCCTGACCGGGACATCTCCGTACGAAGCGGTCATCGATGTTGCCGGCGCGCGTTACCTGGTGACCGTCGAAGAGACAGAACCAGTACACGACTGCGAGCCCGGTTGTCAGGAGAACGTAAGATCTTACGTTGTTAGAGGGATCACCCTTCTCAACCGGGCAGCCCTCGTGTAATCTCCTACAGGCCCCATTTCACAGGGCTTCCCGCCGCGCGACTCCAGGACTCCTTCCGCAAACAGGACCCGGGGGAACAGAGCGGCACCTCTCAGACGTTGGACCTTTCGGCGCTTCCGCAAAAGCTGCACGTAGAGCGTCCATGTCCGAAATTTGCTCAGCAACCAACCAAGGTGGGTGTTCCATGGCTCAGGTACGTCGTCAGGCAAACCTCCCTCGTCCCAGCTGGGGCTGGCAGGACGCCGCGGCGTGCCGGGGGGAGGACCTCGTGCTCTTCTTCGGGCCTGACGGCGAGCGTCAGCCCGAGCGCGAGATCCGTGAGCGCAAGGCAAAGCAGATCTGCATGGGCTGTCCCGTTCGCACGGAGTGCCTCGACTACGCGGTCTCCCGGCCCGAGAAGTACGGCACGTGGGGCGGGCTGAACGAGGACGAGCGCGCCTCCGAGCGCCGTCGCCGGATGCGCCGCGCCAACGCCGCCTGAAAGCGGTATACGCGTCCGGCCAGACGCTCTAGGCGTGCGTTCAAAGCACATGCGCCACGCACCTCCGGTGCGCCACTCCCAACGTTACGGCCCCGCTCGCCGGGGCCGTTTGCGTTGCCCGCACGGGCTTGGCGGGGCGGGTGTTTTCACGCATCTTTCATACCGGCTCGACATCGCTTCGCGGGCACGCCTGCGGGAGTAAAGCATGCGCGCATAAGATCTCATACCCCGTTGCGGGCGAGATCATGCACGCTTCTGCTGTGCAAAACCCCAAACGCACCGTCGTTCACAGATGAGACCCCACACTCATGACTCTCATGCGACGAACGCGTGCGGCCGCATACTTAAGGCCCACATAAGCCCATGCGTCCGCCGTGCCCCGCGCTCTCGCGGGGCACGGCGGACGCTCACTCGGGAAGGCGCCCGGTTTCTCGGAAATAGAGCGCCATCGATTCGCACATAAAGGATTATTCCGACAAATGTTCGCGGAACCATTGGGCGGTCAGCCGGCCGACCTCCTCCAAAGCACCGGGTTCCTCGAACAGGTGGCCGGCGCCCGGCACCACGACCAGCCGGTGCCCGGCGGCCGGCCCGCCCATCGCCTCCAGCGCCTGCTCGTTGAGGGCCAGCACCTGCCGGTCCTGACCGCCGACCACGAACAAGGTGGGGCTGCGGACCTCGGCCAGGTCGGGCCCGGCCAGATCGGGCCTGCCGCCGCGGGAGACCACGGCCGCCACGTCCCCGGGCCGGCGGGCGGCGGCCACCAGCGCCGCGGCGGCTCCGGTGCTGGCGCCGAACAGGCCCACCGAGGGCGGGGCCGGGCCGGCCCGCAGCCAGGCCACCACCCGGCCCAGCCGGCCGGCCAGCAGGCCGATGTCGAAACGCAGCCGGGCGGTCCGCGCGTCCATCTCCCCCTCTTCGGGAGTGAGCAGATCGAACAGCAGCGTCCCAAAGCCCTGCTCGTTCAAGAACGCCGCCACCCGGCGGTTGCGCGGGCTGTGCCGGCTGCTGCCGCTGCCGTGCGCGAAGACCACCACGGCCCGCCCGCCGGGCGGCTCGACCAGATCGCCTTCCAAACTCGCGGTCCCGGCCGGTATCCGCAGCGTCGTCACGGTCGCCTCCCCTTCGCCAGCAGGGCGTTGACGTCCGCGTCGGTGAGCTGGTCGAAACGCCGGTACCACTGGCCCACCGCATGGAAGGCCGCCGGCGCGGCGCACACCACCACCTCGTCGGCCTCCTCCCGCAGCGCCCGGACGGTCTCGGGGGCGCCGACCGGGACCGCCAGCAGCAGCCGGGCCGGAGTGCGCGCCCGCACCGCCCGCAGCGCCGCCCGCGCGGTGCCGCCGGTGGCCAGCCCGTCGTCCACGACGACCACCGCACGCCCGGCGGGGTCGGGCAGCGGGCGCCCGCCCCGGTAGGCCCGCACCCGGCGGTCCAGTTCGGCGCGTTCGGCCGCCACCGTCGCCGCCAGGTCCTCCTCGGTCAGCCCGAGCCGTTCCAGCAGCCGGTGGTCGAACACCGGCTCGCCGCCCTCGGCGATGGCGCCGACCCCCAGCTCCGGCTGCAGCGGGTACCCGATCTTGCGGGTGACCAGCACCTCCAGCTCGGCCGGCCGGTCGGGCCGGCCCAGCCGCGCGGCCACTTCGACCGCCACCGGAACCCCGCCGCGCGGCAGCGCCAGCACCAGCGGGTCGGTCAGGTCGTAGGGCACCAGGAGCTCACCGAGCATCCGCCCGGCCTCCGCCCGGTCCGCGAACGGCAGCCGGACGTGCACGGTGCCGGCGCCGCCGCTCGTCGTGAAGACCATCGCGATCACCTCTGCGGCCTCATCGCCCTTACCCGGATCGCCGCTCTTTGGGCCCCTACCCCGCCTGCCACCGCCAATCCGCCGGAAGCCGGCCGGCGGGGAAAAGACGCCGGGAAAAGACACGGCGTCATCTGCGCCGGTGGCGTCCGACCTCATGAGCGTCGCCGCCGTGGACCTTGGCGTGGGCCCCGGTGGCGCGCAGCAGGCCGCGGTGGGGTTTGGCGTGGTGGGCCACGGGCTTGCTCCCCGCCAGTTGCGCGCCCGCCAGATGCGCGCCCGGCGGGGACCGGTCCGCCCGGCGCCACAGCCGGCTGGGCCACCAGGCCCGCCGTCCCAGATCACCGACCAGCGCGGGAACCAGCAGAGAGCGCACCACCAGCGTGTCGAGCAGCACGCCGAAGGCCACGATGAAGGCGATCTGGGCCATGAACGTCAGCGGGATGACGACCAGCGCGGTGAAGGTGGCCGCCAGCACCACCCCCGCGGAGGTGATCACCCCGCCGGTGGTGGTCAGCCCGCGCCGCACGCCCTGCCGGGTGCCGTGCGCGGCGGTCTCTTCGCGGACCCGCGACATCAGGAAGATGTTGTAGTCGACGCCCAGCGCGACCAGGAAGACGAACCCGTAGAGCACGAGCGCCGGCTCGGTGCCGTCCAGTCCCAGCAGGTGCGCAAAGACCAGCGCCGCCACGCCCAAGGTGGCCAGGAAGTTCAGCACCACGGTCGCCACGAGCAGCAGCGGGATCGGCAGCGAGCGCAGCAGGGCGATGAGGATCACCGTGACGATCGCCAGCACCACGGGGATGATGACCCGCCGGTCGCGGTCGGCGGTGACCTGGGTGTCGTAGCGCTGCGCGGTGTACCCGCCGACCAGCGCGTCGGCGCCGGGGACGGCGTGCAGCCGCTGCCGCAGCAGCCGGACGGTGCGCTCGGCGGCGGCGCTGTCGGCCTCATCGCGCAGCGTCACATCGATGCGCACCCGCCCGTCCACCACCAGCGGCTCGCCCGTGCCGGACGGGCCGGGCGGCCCGGGGCGCGTCAGCGGGGTCACCGCGGCGATCCCCGGGGTGCGCTGCGCGGCGGCGATGACCGCATCGGCCCGGTCGGCGTCGGCGATGACCACGGCGGGGTTGCCGAAACCGGCGGGAAAGTGCTCGGCGAGCGCCCGCTGGGCGGCCACCGCCGAGGTGTCGTCGACGAACGTCTCGGTGAGCGGGGTGCTGCGCACCACCAAGGTCGGGGCGAAGGCGGCCAGCGCGGCCAGCAGCAGCGCGGTGCCCAGCCACACCCGCCGGGGCGCCCGGTCCACCACGGCGGCGACCTTGCGCCAGAACGCGTTCCGCCCGCCCGGTTTGGGCTTGGAGGGCCAGTAGGCGGCCCGGCCCAGCAGCGCCAGCGCACCCGGCAGAAAGGTCAGCGCGCTCAGCAACGCGCAGCCGATGCCGATCGCCCCGACCGGGCCGAGGGCGCGGTTGTTGGTCAGGTCGCTCAGCAGCAGGGCCAGCAGGCCCAGCGCCACGGTGGCGGCGCTGGCGACGATCGGCGCCCAGGAACGGCGCAGCGCGGCCGCCGCCGCGGCCACCCGGTCGCGATGGGCGGTGCGGTCGGCCAGTTCCTCCCGGAAGCGGGCGCTCAGCAGCAGCGCGTAGTCGGTGGCCGCGCCGATCACGAGGATGAACAGGATGCCCTGCACCTGGCCGTCGACGCGCACCACGTCCCGGTCGGCCAGCGCGTAGGCGATCGCGCCGGCCAGGGCCAGCGCGGAGACCGCCCCGAGAATGATCACGAAGGGCAGCAGCAGGCTGCGGTAGACCAGCAGCAGGATCAGCAGGACCGCGCCGACCGCCACCCCCAGCAGCACCCCGTCGATGCCGGCGAACGCCTCCGCGAAGCCGGCCTGGATCGCGGCCGGTCCGCCGACCCGCGCCGTCATGCCCTCGACCCGTTCGGCGGCGCGGGTGATGCGCTCCACCGTGGGCGGCAGCTCATCCCCCAGCCCGGGTTCGAGCTGGACGACTCCGGCCAGCGCCCGCCCGTCCGAGGAGGTCAGCACCGATCCGTCCCCTGCCTCGCCCACCACCCCGGGTGTGCCGTTGAGGGAGGTGAGCGCCGCGACCGCCTGCTTGCGCTGCGCTTCGGTGGCGCGTCCGCGATCGGCGGTCCACACCACGATCGCCGGGAAGGTCTCGGTCTGCTGGAACTTCTTCTGCTCTTCCAGTGCCCGGGTGGATTCGGCGCTCTGCGGCAGGAACGCCGCCTGGTCGTTGGTGGAGACCTGCGAGAGCTTGCCGGCGTACGGTCCCAGCGCCCCGCCGACGGCCAGCCAGGCCAGCACGATCAAGACGGGCGGCAGCCGGCGGACCGCTCGCGGTAGGCCCTGCATCGCCACCCCCGGGCAAGCCGTCGTGACCTGGCATCACCGAACCCTTTTCACCACGGGGTCCCCGGGCGCCGGCCCGCATGCGATGCCCCGTCCGGCAGGGACGACGTGGTGAAGAAGGCCCACTCACCCGAGGAGGGCGCCCGGGCGGCCCGGACGCGCCGTGCGGGCGTCCTGCCGCGGCAGGCGGCTCCGCGCCTCGGTCACCGGGCGGCCCGCACCCGATGCGCACCCGGCGCAGGCAGGTGTTCCCAGCGGACCGGCCGCCGAACATCCACGCCGGGTCAGGGCCGGGTCAACGGCCGGGCCCGGTCAGCCGGCCGTGCCGGTCAGCCAGCGCAGCGGGTTGTCGTGCAGGATCGTGCGCAGCGCGGCCTCATCGACCCCGGCGGCGCGCAGCGCGGGCACGAAAACATCCATCAGGTAGCCGTAGCCGCTGCCGCCATAGCGCTTGATCTGCGTCATCCGGGAGATTCCGGTGCTCAGCAGCACCCGGTCGCCGTGCCCGGCCTCCAGCAGCTCCAGCACGTGGCGGACGCGGGCGCCCAGGGCGGCGGCGTCCTGGCCGGCCAGGCCCAGCGAGCCGAAGGAGACGTAGGCGCCCATCTCGGCGATCTTGCGGTGGGCCCCGGCGTCGTCCACCAGGTCCAGCTGCCCGACCGCCACCCGCTCGGCCGGCAGCCCGGCCGAGGTGAGGATCTCCAGCAGCGTCAGCCCGGCCCGCCCATAGGTGGCCACCGACAGCCCCGATTCCAGGCCGGCGCGGGCCGCCGCGCGCAGGCAGCGCTCCTCGGCCGCGGTGGGGACGGCGCCCCAGGAGCCGATCTCGCCGATCACGCCGGGCAGCGAGCTGGTGCCGTCCATCCCGAACTCGATCTCGGTCATGATCCGCTCGGTGAGCAGGTCCTCGTCGGCCGTGCCCACGAACTGGGGGTGGAAGGGCTCGGTGAAGAACCCGGTGCCGGCCACCACCGCCACGCGGGCGCCGGCGCTGATCCGCGACAGCATCGCGGCGTTGCGGCCCATGCCCTGGCAGGTCAGATCGACCACCAGGGACAGCTCGTGCTCGGCGCGCAGCCCGCTCAGCTCGGCGGTGACCGCCTGCTCTTCGTCCAGCCAGCGGCGGGGGTCGGAGGGGACCGCGGCGAGCCCGCGCTGGGGCCAGCGCAGGTCGAGTTGCAGATGCTCGTGAGGAAGCACGGTTCCGGTGACGGCGTGCACCGGGACGCTTCCGGTCACGGTGCGCAGCAGACCGGGCTGCGAGCGAGACGTCATGTGCAACGAGATTACGTCATGTTTGCCCTAATCAGAGCGGTTATGGGAGTGGAATTTACCTATCCGTCACTCCGGGCGGCCCGGGCGGCGGCGGTGGCGGCGGACGGCCACATCCGGTCGATCTCGGCGTTGAGCATCGCCCCGATCAGCACCGCGAGGGCGGTCACATACAGCCAGGCCATGACGGCGATGGGGGCGCCCAGCGAGCCGTGGACCGACACTCCCGACAGCGATCCGGCCAAGTAGACCCGCAGGGCGACGCTGCCCAGGATCCAGATCGCCAGCGCCAGCACCGCCCCCGGCACCGTGCGCAGCCAGGAGGTCCGCACCGGCACGCTCATGTGGTACAGCGTGGCCAGGAACATGATCGACAAGGTGACGACGACCGGCCAGTACAGCAGCCGCACGAACGCCTCGCCCACCGGCAGCGCCTGGCGCACCAGGGCGGGCCCGGCCACCAGCAGCGGGATCACCACGACCGCCACGGCCAGCCCGATCAGGTACAGCGTGAACGCCCGCAGCCGGGTGCGGATCACCCCGCGCAGCCCGGACAGTCCGTAGGCGATGGTGATGGTGTCCACATAGACGTTGGTGGCCCGCGATCCCGCCCACAGCGACAGCAGGAAGCTGACGGAGATGAGGTCCACCCCGCCGCCCCGGATGACCTCGTCGATCAGCGGGGTGACCACGTCGTCCACCGCCGGTCCGGCGAGGATCTTGTGCGCCTGCCGGATCAGCCAGGCCCGGATGTCGGCGACCGTCTCCCCCGCCAGCGCGCCCCGCAGGTGCCCCATGGTGCTGATCAGCCCGATGACCAGCGGCGGCAGCGACAGCAGCGCAAAGAACGCCGCCTCGGCCGCCAGTCCCGTCACCCGGTGGCGGAATCCGGCCACGGCGGTGCCCTTGACCAGCCGCCAGGCGATCGTTCGCCGGGGCGTGCGCGTGGCATTCGTGTCCCCCACGGACGGGCCATCCCCCGCAGGAGGATCCTCTCCCCTGCGCCGGCCGCCCGGCGGGGAGGGAACATCCGGGACGGGGGCGGTGTCCGGGGGCCGGCTTCGGCGGCGGAGACCGGTCATGCCCGCCCGCCGCAGCGCATCCGCAACCCGCGAACGGGCGGGCCGGGGGTTTGCGACCTCCACGCCGGCACCTTCATCACTCTCCGTGTGACTGAATTCACACTTGCGGACCGGTGCCGGTGTCAGCCGTCCACCGGGTGAGAGATCCGTCATGCCGCCGCTCATGCCGGCTATGACGCTCCGCGGCGGCGAAACGACGGAGATCACCGGGGCCTGGGCGGCGCGTCCCGCCCGTGGGGGCCCGCGCCGGGGGCGAGACGGCGGGGCATGGTGCGAAGCACTCCCCGGAGTGGGTGAAAATGATGCCGTGATCTGCCATTCCTGTCGGGAGCGACGCCACGAGGAGTGCCGTGGCGGTTCGTGGTGCGACTGCCAGCACCAGACGCGCCCGGCCATCCGCGGTCGGCGCGAGATGGACCAGAACGCAGGTCAGGGCCGGTCTTCAGGGAGCGAACCGCCGGTGAACTGGGTCAGGCAGGGTTGACCGATGTCACTCGTCCACATGGTGGACGAAACTGGACAGCCCTTGAGACGGCATGTCAGAGTCGGAGTATGACTGCTGCGAACCCGACGCTGGTGAAGCGCCGGCACGTTGACTTTCTGCGGGTACGCAGCGCTATCTGTCGGTGACGCTCGACCACGCCCATGCAGTTCCCATCGCGTGGTGCGCCGGCGTCACCCTTGACTCGCACCGCTCACCGTCGAGCCGGCGGTTAAGCCTGCCGGTGTGCCGCGCGTCGCCCCTTCCCGATCTAGGAGCAGGACGCGACCGTGCCACCCAGTGTGAGGCGCAAGCGAGGCGAGGGCCAGTGGGCCCTGGGCTATCGCGAGCCGTTGAACAAGAACGAAGAGACCAAGAAGAACGATGACGGCCTGAACGTCCGCCGGCGGATCATCGACATCTACTCCAAGACCGGCTTCGACTCCATCGACCCGGCCGACCTGCGCGGCCGGTTCCGCTGGTACGGCCTGTACACCCAGCGCCGGCCCGGCATCGACGGCGGCAAGACCGGTGCGCTGCCGGACGAGGAGCTCGACGACCGCTACTTCATGCTGCGGATCCGCATCGACGGCGGCCAGCTCGACACCCGCCAGCTGCGCGTCATCGCCGACATCTCCAACCGGTACGGCCGCGGCACCGCCGACGTCACCGACCGGCAGAACATCCAGCTGCACTGGGTGGAGATCGAAAACGTCCCGGCGATCTGGGAGGCGCTGGAGGCGGTCGGGCTGACCACCACCGAGGCCTGCGGCGACACCCCCCGGGTGATCATCGGCTGCCCGCTGGCCGGGATCGCCGCCGATGAGGTGATCGACGCCACGCCGCAGATCCGCGACGTGCGCGACCGCTACATCGGCAGCCCGGAGTTCTCCAACCTGCCGCGCAAGTTCAAAAGCGCCATCTCCGGCTGCAGCTCCCAGTGCACCGTGCCGGAGATCAACGACGTGGCGTTCGTCGGCGTGGTCAACGACGCCGGGGAGGCCGGCTACCAGCTGCTGGTGGGCGGCGGGCTGTCCACCAACCCGATGTTCGCCCAGAGCCTGGGCGTGTTCGTGCGGCCCGAGCAGGTGCACGAGGTCTGGAAGGGCGTCACCTCGGTCTTCCGCGACTACGGCTACCGGCGGCTGCGCAGCCGCGCCCGGCTGAAGTTCCTGGTCAAGGACTGGGGCGCCGAGAAGTTCCGGCAGGTGCTGGAGCAGGAGTACCTGGGGTACGCCCTGCCGGACGGCCCCGAGCCGGCCGCGCCGCTCCCCCACCGCGACCACGTGGGGATCCACCGGCAAAAGGACGGCAACTACTACGTCGGGTTCGCGCCCAAGGTCGGCCGGCTCAACGGCGACCTGCTGAAGGTGATCGCCGACCTGGCCGACGAGTACGGCTCGGGCCGGGTGCGCACCACCGCCGAGCAGAAGATGGTCATCTTGGACGTGCCCGAGGCGCGCACCGAGGAGCTGGCCGCCGAGCTGGCCCGGCACGACCTGCAGGTCCGCCCGTCGGTGTTCCGGCGGCAGACGATGGCCTGCACCGGCATCGAGTACTGCAAGCTGGCGATCGTCGAGACCAAGCAGCGCGGCATGGACCTGATCGAGGAGCTGGAAAAGCGCCTCCCCGACTTCGACCAGCCGCTGTCGATCAACATCAACGGCTGCCCCAACGCCTGCGCCCGCATCCAGGTCGCCGACATCGGCCTCAAGGGCCAGCTGGTGGTGGATGAAAGCGGCGAGCAGGTGGAGGGCTTCCAGATCCACCTGGGCGGCCGGGTCGGCGCCTCCTTCGGGCGCAAGGTCCGCGGCCTGAAGACCACCGCCGACGGTCTGGCCGACTACGTCGAGCGGGTGGTGCGCAAATACGACGAGCAGCGCGCCGAGGGCGAGAGCTTCGCCGACTGGGTGCACCGGGCCGACGAGGCCGACCTGCAGTAGCGGCGCGTTCACCCACGAAGGCGGCAAAGCGATGCGAGCGATGAGACAGGGGAGGCGGCGATGAGCGAACGCGCGGCGCCGTTCTACTGCCCCTACTGCGGCGATGAGGACCTGGTCCCCTACGAGGGCGAGGGGACCTGGCACTGCCGTGCCTGCGCCCGCGCCTTCGGGTTGAAGTTCCTGGCGGTGGCGATGCCCGGCCCGGCCGCCCCGCCCACCGCAGACCGCGCCACCCGATGAGTTCCCACCGGCCTCACCGCCGTCAGGGCACGGCAGGCGGCACGGCCGCGAGAGGTCCGGCGGCTACGGCGCGGGCCGCCGGGCCTCTCGCGCACGACCCGATGACGAGCACCCTCGGGAGAGGAGTCCCCATGCCCCCCACGACCGTTGTGGCGACCTCGACCGACCGGCCGGCCCTCGACCTGCGCGACGTCGCCGACTCGGCGGCCCAGGCACTGGAGGGCGCCTCTGCACTGGAGATCGTCCGCTGGGCGGTGGCGACGTTCGGCGACCGCATCTGCCTGACCTCCTCCATGTCGGACGCGGCGCTGATCCACCTGGTCTCCAAGGTCAAGCCGGGCATCGACGTGTTGTTCGTCGACACCGGCTACCACTTCGCCGAGACCATAGGCACCCGCGACGCCGTCGAGGCGGTCTACCCGGTCAACGTCATCAACGTGACCCCCACCCGCACGGTCGCCGAGCAGGAGGCCGCGCTCGGGCCGCGGCTGTATGGGCGCAACCCGGACCTGTGCTGCCATCTGCGCAAGGTCGAGCCGCTGAGCCGGGCGCTGGAGGGCTACATGGCCTGGTTCAGCGGGATCCGCCGGGAGGAGACCCCCAGCCGCCGCGACCGCAAGGTCGTCGAATGGGACGGCCGGCGCGGCATGGTCAAGGTCAACCCGATTCTCAACTGGACGCAGCAGGAGATGGACGACTACATCGCCGACAACGGGGTGCTGGTCAACCCGCTGCACTACGACGGCTACCCGTCCATCGGCTGCGCCCCGTGCACCCGCCCGGTGGCGCCGGGCGAAGATCCGCGCAGCGGCCGGTGGGCCGGGTTGGGCAAGACCGAATGCGGCATTCACCTTTGATCCGCACCGGCCGGCCGGTGCCGCTGGTGGCGGTGGCGCACGGCAGCAGGGACCCGCGGAGTGCGCTGACCGTGGCGCGGCTGCTGGCGGCGGTCCGCCGCCGGCGGCCGGGCCTGCCGGTGCTGGCCTCCTATCTCGACCACGCCCCGCCCTCCCCCGACCGGGTGCTGCGGGGCCTGCAGGAGGACGCGGCGGTGGTGCTGCCGCTGCTGCTGACGGCGGCCTACCACAGCAAGATCGACATTCCCGGGGTGCTGGCGGGGGTGCGCACCGCCCGGCCCCGGCTGCACATGCGGCTGGCCGGCACGCTGGGACCGCATCCGCTGCTGATCGCCGCGCTGGAGCGGCGCCTGGCCGAGGCCGGGGTGCCGATCGGCGACCCGGACACCGCGGTGGTGCTGGTGGCGGCCGGCTCCAGCGACCCGGCGGCCAACGCCACCGTGGCGGGCCTGGCCCACGGCTGGCGGGCGGCCGGCTGGTGGAACGTGGTCCCGGCGTTCGCCTCGGCGGCCCGCCCCCTGCCGGCCGACGCGGTGGCCTCGCTGCTGGCCGCCGGTGCGCCCCGGGTGGCGGTGGCCTCCTACTTCCTGGCCCCCGGCCACTTCGCCGACAAGGTCCGCGCCGAGTCGCTGGCCGCCGGCGCCGCCGTGGTCTCCGATGTGCTGGGCGATGCGCCCGAGCTGGCCGAGGTGGTGCTGCACCGCTACGACGAGTGCCTGGCCGGCGCCGGGGAGGCCGCGGCGGTCTGACCGCGGCGGCGGATTGCGCCGTGGCGATCGGGGTAGGCGATCTGGCGTGGCCGGCGCGAACGCGCACCCGACCCGGCAGGCGTGCCTTCGCCGCGGCCGGGGAAGGGTCCCCGCCGGGGAGGGCCGCCGGCCCGCGCGCATGCGGCCGGTGGGCAACGGAGCGTGGTCGCGGTGAAGGAGGTTCGTTGATCCCGTTGGTCGCCGGGAAGGGGCCCGGCCGGTGATCCGCTCGGCCGGCACCGATGCGGTGGAGGAGCTGCTGCGGCTGAGCCAGGCCACCGCCGATGAGGATCCGCTCAAGGCGCTGGCCGCGGCCAACGCGCTGCGCCGCCGGGCCGAGCGCCTGGAGGCCGTCCAGGTGCGGCGGGCCCGTGCCCACGGGCTGCCGTGGACCCGCATCGCCGAGGCGCTCGGGGTCTCCAAGCAAGCCGTCCACAAAAAGTACGGCGGCCGGCGCGGGGAACGGTGAGCGGCGCCCTCACCAGTCGCGCACGGAGCGGCCGGCCGCGGCGTCGTGCTCGCCGTCGACGATCTCGATGTCGCCCAGCACGCAGTGGGCGCACACCCGCACCACCGGGGCGGCCCGGCCGGCCGCGGGCCGGCGCAGGCTCACCCGGCGGTCGCCCAGCACCGCATAGCCGCTCATCTGCACCTGCACCCCGTCCGGCACGACGACCTTGATGTCGCCCAGCACCGCCACGGCCGCGATGGCGACCTCGCCGCGCGGCACCTGGGCGTCCCGCAGGTCGAGCACGATGTCGCCCAGCACCGACAGCAGGTTCAGCTCCTCTTCGATACGGCCGACGATGTGCTCGCGCACATCGCCCAGCACGGCGGTGAAGCGGCGGCTGACCAGGCTGGGGGCGGGTTCGGCGCCGGGGGCGCCCACCCCCGGCAGGTCCTCGACGACCTTCTCCAGCTCCCCGCGGGTGACGGCGGCGTAGGCGGCGGCGGTGCGCTCGGTCAGCTCGGCGAACGTCAGCCGTCCCTCCACCGAGGCGATCCGCAGCCGTTCCACGACGGCCTCCCGCTCGGCGTCCGAGGCGCGCACCGAACCCGGCGGGAGCGGACGCCGCGGATGCGGGGTGAGGTGTTCCATGCCTATGACGTTACGGCCCGCACCGGCGCCGGCCCTCCGACCCGCGGACGAGATCACCCCTCCATGAGGAGGACCCGCCGGGCCTTTTCCGGCACGTGGTCCACGGCACCGGGGACGGGAGCCCTTGCGTTCTCCATGCCGCGACGTTGCAGATCACGGCAGCGTCCCGGCCGCGCGGCCCTCGCATGCGACCTGCGGAGACGGCGTGGTGAAAAAGGTTCACCGGCCATGGGATTTTCGAATGTCGTTCTGTACAGTGGCGGGGCAGCGAGCAAGCCGTCCAGGGAGCAGCAGCCATGGCCACGACGCATGAAGTGTTCAACCAGGCCCCTCCGCTGGAGGACTACGACCTCGCCGACGACCCCGCGCTGCTGGAGGGGCTGGAGCGCGAGGGCGCCGGCTGGGCGTCCGCCGAAGTGCACGAGCTGGGCCGGCTGGCCGGCACCCGCCGGGCCCAGGAGTGGGGGCGGCTGGCCAACGAGTACCCGCCGGTCCTGCGCACGCACGACCGCTACGGCCACCGCATCGACGAGGTGGAGTACCACCCGGCCTGGCATGAGCTGATGACCGTGGCCGTCACCCACGGCCTGCACGCCGCCCCTTGGGCCGACTCACGCGAAGGCGCGCACGTGGCGCGGGCCGCCAAGTTCTACGTCTGGCGGGTGGACGCCGGTCACGGCTGCCCGATCTCCATGACCTACTCGGTCGTCCCCGCGCTGCGGCACAACCCCGAGCTGGCCGCCCAGTACGAGCCGCTGCTCGTCCAGCGCACCTACGACTTCGGGCTGCGTCCCCCGCTGACCAAGGCCGCGCTGCTGGCGGGCATGTCGATGACCGAAAAGCAGGGCGGCTCGGACGTGCGCGCCAACACCACCACCGCCACGCCCCAGCCGGACGGCTCCTACCGGCTGGTCGGGCACAAGTGGTTCACCAGCGCCCCGATGTGCGACATCTTCCTGGTGCTGGCCCAGGCGCCGGGCGGGCTGACCTGCTTTTTGCTGCCGCGGGTGCTGCCGGACGGCTCGCTCAACCCGATGCGGATCATGCGGCTGAAGGACAAGCTGGGCAACCGCTCCAACGCCTCTTCGGAGATCGAGTACGAGGACGCGGTGGCCTGGCGGGTCGGCGAGGAGGGCCGGGGCGTGCGGACCATCATCGAGATGGTCAACTCCACCCGGCTGGACTGCCTGATCGGCGCGGCGGCCGGCATGCGCCAGGGGGTGACCGTCGCCGCCCACCACGCCGCCCACCGCAAGGCGTTCGGCGCCTACCTGATCGACCAGCCGCTGATGCGCAACGTGCTGGCCGACCTGGCGGTGGAGTCGGAGGCCGCCACCACGCTGATGATGCGGCTGGCCGGGGCCGCCGACCGGGCCATCCGCGGGGACGCCGCCGAGGCGGCCTTCAAGCGGCTGGCGCTGGCGGTGGGCAAGTACTGGGTGACCAAGCGCTGGCCGGCGCACGCCGCCGAGGCGCTGGAGTGCCTGGGCGGCAACGGGTACGCCGAGGAGTCGGGCATGCCGCGGCTGTTCCGCGAGTCCCCGCTGAACTCCATCTGGGAGGGCTCGGGCAACGTCGCCGCGCTGGACGCGCTGCGGGCCATGGCCAAACAGCCGCAGTGCCTGGAGGCGTTCTTCGCCGAGGTCGAGCAGGCCGCGGGCGCCGACCGCCACCTGGATGCGGCGATCCGCCGGGCCAAGGACAGCCTCACCGACACCGCCACCCTGGAGCTGCGCACCCGGCGCGTCGCCGAGCTGCTGACGCTGGTGCTGCAGGCGTCCCTGCTGGTCAGGTACGGCCACCCGGCCGTCGCCGACGCCTTTTGCGTCTCCCGCCTGGGCGGCGACTGGGGCGGGGCCTTCGGCACGTTGCCGGCCGGGCTGGATCTGGGCCCGATCATCGAGCGGGCGACCCCGAAGGCGGGCTGACCGCCTGCAGATCGCGGCCGGCCCGCCTGCGCGGTGCGGCAAAGATTCCGAGCCAACCCCTCAGTTTCCGGTGGTGGTCATGGAGTACGGCGAATACCGCAAGTTCGACGCCGTGGGTCTGGCGGAGCTGGTGGCGCGCGGGGAGGTGACGCCCGGCGAGCTGCTGGAGACGGCGATCGCCCGCGCCGAGCAGGTGGACGGGCGGGTGAACGCCATCGTCCGCCCGATGCACGAGCAGGCCCGCGCCCGGGCGGCCACTCCGCTGTCCGGCCCGCTGGCCGGGGTGCCGTTCCTGGTCAAGGACCTCAACCAGGACTACGCCGGCGTGCCGACCGGCTGCGGCTCCCGCGCGCTGCGCGATGTGCCCGCGCCCCACCACAGCGAGGTCGTGCGACGCTGGCTGAACGCCGGGCTGGTCATCTTCGGCCGCACCAACACCCCCGAGTTCGGCACCACCGCGGTCACCGAGCCGGAGGTCAACGGCCCCACCCGCAACCCCTGGAACCTCGACCACACCCCCGGCGGCTCCTCCGGCGGCTCGGCGGCGGCGGTCGCGGCGGGCATCGTCCCGGTGGCGGGGGCCAGCGACGGCGGCGGCTCCATCCGCATCCCGGCGGCCTGCTGCGGGCTGGTCGGGCTCAAACCCGGCCGCGGCCTGGTGCCCGCCGGCCCCGACTACGCCGAGTACCTGCACGGCGCGGCCACCGACGGGGTCATCTCCCGCACGGTCCGCGACACCGCGGTGATGCTGGACGTGCTGACCGCCGAGGTCGACCCGGGCGGCCCCTATGCGGTGCGCCGCCCGGAGACCTCCTACCTGGAGCTGTCGCGCCGTCCGCCCAAGCCGCTGCGCATCGGCTACACCACCGAATCGCCGATCGGGACGCCGGTGGACCCGCAGGCGGTCGCCGCGGTCGAGACCGCCGTCACCATGCTCACCGAGCTGGGTCACCGCGTGGAGCCCGCCGCGCCGGCCGTGGACGGGCGCAAACTGGCCGAGGACTTCCTGACCATGTGGTGCGCGCAGGTCGCCGCCACCATCGATGAGATCCGCCGCCGGACGGGGGCGCCGGCCCGGCACTTCGAGCTGGACAACCGGCTGCTGGCCGCCGCGGCCCGTTCGGTGAAGGCCGCCGACTACCTGCTCGCCCACCACCGCTGGAACGAGCACACCCGCGCCCTGGCGGCCTTCCACGAAGAGTACGACCTGCTGCTCACCCCGACGCTGGCCGGCCCGCCGGTGCGCATCGGCGCCCTGGCCACCCCGCCGCTGCTGCGGCTGCTGGGCCGGGCGCTGCTCCTGCTCGGGCTGACCGGCACGCTGTCGAAGACCAAGCAGTGGAAGGACACCATCACCGCCAACCTGGCGCCGGTGCCCTTCACCCAGCTGGCCAACATCACCGGCCGCCCGGCGATCTCGCTGCCGCTGTACCGGACCCCCGACGGCCTGCCGCTGGGCGTGCAGTTCGTGGCGGGCCTGGGCGGGGAGGGGCTGCTGCTGTCGCTGGCCACTCAGCTCGAAGAGGCCCACCCGTGGGCCGACGCCGAGCCGCCGCTGTGACCGCCGCGGACGCCGATCGGCGCGCTTTTTAGACTCTGGCGAGTGACCTTCGCTGTGCGCATCGGCGTCCGCGGCTATGAGCTGGACGTCCAAGGACATCTCAACCAGGCCGTCTACCTGCAGTACGCCGAGCACGCCCGGTGGGAGTGCCTCAGGGCGGCCGGGATCCTGCCCGACACGCTGGTGGCCGCCGGGGTCGGGCCGGTGGTCCTGGAGACCGTCATCAAGTACCTGCGGGAGCTGCGCGGCGGGGATGAGGCCGAGGTGACCTGCGCGTTCGTGTGGGGCGAGGGCAAGACCTGGCGGGTGGAGCAGCAGGTGCGCAAGCTCGACGGCACGGTGGCGGCGACCGTGAGCAGCGTCTGCGGCCTGCTCGACCTGGCCGAGCGCCGCCTGGTGCCCTCCCCCGCCGAGCGGCTGCGCGCCCTGGCCGGCGCCCCCGCGCCGCTGGGTCTGTGATCCGTCTTCGAGGGCCGTCCCTGCGGTCTTTCCGGAAGTGACCGAACCGCTCCGGGAGAGGCTTCGCGCGCCCTATACATACAGACTGCATGTATGTATGGTGGAAACCCCCGCGACGAAGGGATCACCCGCGATGAACTCGAACGACCCGACCCCCGCCGACCTGGTTCAGGGACTGGCCGAGGAGTACGCGGCCTTCGCCGACCTGATCGAGCCGCTGAGCGAGGCCGAGTGGAGCGCCCCCACCCGCTGCACCGGCTGGGAGGTCCGCGACGTGGCCGGGCACGTGACGCTCGGCGCCGTCGAATCCCTGGACGGCACGATCGGCGAACGCAGCCCCGACGAGCAGGCCAAGGCGCTGCGCGGCTCCTCCCCCGCCGAGGTCGCCGGCCTGCTGCGCGGCGCGGCGCCCCGCCTGATCCGGTTCCTGAGCGGGCTGGACGAGCAGGCGTGGCGCTCCCCCAGCCCGGTCCCCGGCCGCACGATCTTCAACGGGGTGCTCACCCTGTGGTACGACGCCTTCGTCCACACCGACGACGTCCTGGTGGCGCTGGGCAGGCCCCGCAGGCGCGGCGCGGGACTGGCCGCCGCCGTCGCCTGGCTGCGGCAAGAGCTGCACCGGCTGGGGCGCGGCCCGCTGCGGCTGGAGCTGGACGGCCTGCCGTCCCAGCAGATCGGCACCGGCGGCCCGGTGATCGCCGCCGACCCGATGGACTTCGTGATGGCCGCCTCCGGCCGCAGCGACCCGGCCGCCATCGGCGCGGACCGGACGCTGAACGTGCATCTCCTACCATGACCCCATGAACCGCAAGGTGGAACAGGGCGACGCGACACGGGCACAACTGATCGCCGCAGGGGTCGCCCTGTTCACCGAACGCGGCTTCGCCGGGACCTCCACCACCGAGATCGTCCGCCGCGCCGGCGTCACCCGCGGCGCCCTCTACCACCACTTCGCCGACAAAGAGGACCTCTTCGAAGCCGTCTACCAGGAGGTGGAAAAGGAGGTCTTCGCGCGCTGCGCCGCCGCCTCGGCCGGCGCCGCCGACACCGCCTCGGCGCTCGTCGCCGGCCTCCACGCCTTCCTGGACGCCTGCCTGGAACCGAAGGTGCGGCAGATCATGCTGCGCGACGGGCCGGCCGTGCTGGGCTGGGAGCGGTCGCTGAGCTTTGAGGACCCGCACTGCGCGCGCCGGCTGCTGCGCAGGGCGCTGCACGCCGCCGCGGCGGAGGGTCTGCTGCCGGCCGAGCACGCCGACCCGCTCACCCACGCCCTGTTCGGTGCGGTCTTCCAGGCCGGCTATGCCATCTGCGTCGCCGCCGACCCGGCGGCCGAGCGGGACCGCGCGGGCAAGGCGCTCGGCGACCTGGTCTCGGCCCTGCTGTCCCCGCTCCGCTGCAGGCGAACCGGCCCGCATGAGGACGATCACACCGCTTAAGCTCTGGCCATGGGGTCCGTCTGCCGGTGCATCATCTGCCACGACTACGGCGACCGCGACCGGCTGGGCAAGTTCGAACTGCGCACCATCGTCCACGTCAAGCAGTACGGCTGGAGCGTCATCCTCACCTCCCCCCGGGAAAACCGCCCGGGCTGGGCCTTCACCGCCGGCCTGTGGCACACACTCCGCTCCCCCGAGCTGGTGGTCTTCGGGCTGGAGCCCTATGACATGCAGACCATCGTCAACAACCTCGGCGACCGCGCCGCCGCCGGTCACCCCCTGGTGGCCGGGCAGGAGCGCCGGGACGCCACCGATCGTCACCCGGTCGTGCTGCGCCCGGTGCACACCCACTGGTACGAGCGTCTGCTGAGCGAGGCCCTGCGCTTCTACCGCCACCCGCCGCTGCCCTTCCTGCAGGCGGTGTGGCCCGATGCGGCCGGCCGCTACCCCTGGCAGGCGGGCAGCGACCCCGCCCTCGGCCGATACCAGCCGTCCCTGTGGCTCTCCCCCGAATCCCATCCCCCCGGCATCTGGACGAGCTGAGCGCCCCCTCCCCCCATGCGCGTTCAGCGCCGCCAGCGCGGCTGCCCCGGTCCCTTGCAGGTGTAGATGCGCCCGTTGTAGATGCCGGTCGCTCCCGGTGGCGAGCAGAACGCCCCGGGCCGGACGGTGCGGAGGGCCGGACGGTTCTCCGGCCGGTTCTCCGGCCGGGGCGCCGGACGCCGGGTGGTCTTGGCGGGCGTGGGCCGCTCGGGCACCGGGGAGGCGGTGACGTCCGGCAGGTTCACCCTGCACCAGACCCCGGCCCGTCTGGCGAACGTGCCGTCCGTCCGGCCCGCCAGGACCGCGACCTCCGGGTGGCGGGACAGGGACGCGGCGTCCATCGCCTTGTCCAGCGCGGTCTCGGCCTTGCCGGTCCATCCGGCGCGGCGCAGCGCCCCGGCCCGGACGGTGTAGGCGCACATGAGGCGGGCGGCCCGATCCGCGGTGGGGGCGGGCACGGGAGTGGCGGCAGGGGTGACGGTGGGCGTGACGGCGGAGGCGGTGGCCGCCGGGGTGGCGGCGGCCCGGTCGGTCGAGGTGGGCGAGGGCTGGGGATCGACCGCGTTGAGGACGGCTCCGCAGGCGACGAGCAGGACCAGCATGCCCAGGCATCCCAGGCAGCCCAGGCCGGTGACCTTCTTGGGGTCGGGGGTGGGGCGTGGTCGGGACGGTGGATACATGGCCGTACTCCTGGGGTCGCTGATGTGATCTGCCACACATGGGACGCTGTGAAAGCACAGCCGGTTGCCCATTGCCGCACGCCCCATCCCGGCGCTTTTTCGAAGCGGACTTCATCGGCGACGGACGCCTTCCGCCCGAGAAGATCGAAAAACGCGAGTCACATGTGACCCAGGAGTTTCCCGGGGAGCCAGAGAGAGAAGAAAAGCAACTTAAGCGCGGTTTAGGCGGATTTCCCTACCGTGCGGTAAACAGGTGTGTTCCCGCACACCGGCCATGAGCGCCGGCCGGGTAGGGAACAATCGGGGGCTGTTGCCAGGTGAGCCGAGGAGAGGACAGCATGCCGGAGGTGTGGCCGGGCGAGGCTTATCCGCTGGGCGCCTCCTGGGACGGGACGGGCACCAACTTCGCGTTGTTCTCCGAAGTGGCCTCGCGGGTGGAGCTGTGCCTGTTCGACGAGGACGGCGTTGAGACGCGGGTGGACCTGCCCGAGACCGACGGGTTCGTCTGGCACGGCTACCTGCCGGGCATAGGACCGGGACAGCGGTACGGGTACCGGGTGCACGGCCCCTACGACCCGCGCAACGGGCACCGCTGCAACCCCTCCAAGCTGCTGCTGGACCCCTACGCCAAGGCGATCGAGGGGCAGGTGCGCTGGCACGAGTCGCTGTTCTCCTACCGGCTGGACGACCCGGACGCCCTCAACACCGACGACAGCGCGCCCTACATGCCCAAGAACGTGGTGATCAACCCGTTCTTCGACTGGGGGGACGACCGGCCGCCCAAGATCCCCTACCACGAGACGGTGATCTATGAGGCCCACGTCAAGGGCCTGACGATGCGGCACCCGGCGATCCCCAAGGAGCTGCGGGGCACGTACGCGGGGCTGGCCCACCCGGCGATGATCGACCATCTGCTGGACCTGGGCGTCACGGCCGTGGAGCTGATGCCCGTCCACCAGAACGTCCCCGAGCACGCGCTGGTGGCGCGGGGGCTGACCAACTACTGGGGCTACAACACCATCGGGTTTTTGGCCCCGCACAACGCCTACAGCTCCTCCGGGCAGCTCGGCGAGCAGGTGCTGGAGTTCAAGGCGATGGTGCGGTCCCTGCACAAGGCGGGGATCGAGGTCATCTTGGACGTGGTCTACAACCACACCGCCGAAGGCGACCACCTGGGGCCGACGCTGTGCTTCCGCGGCATCGACAACGCCGCCTACTACCGGCTGCGCGATGACGACAAGCGCTACCACCTGGACTACACCGGCTGCGGCAACTCCCTGAACGTGCGGCACCCGCACGCCCTGCAGCTCATCATGGACTCGCTGCGGTACTGGGTGCTGGAGATGCACGTGGACGGGTTCCGCTTCGACCTGGCCTCGGCGCTGGCCCGCGAGCTGCACGATGTGGACCGCCTGGCGGCCTTCTTCGACCTGGTGCAACAAGACCCGGTGGTCTCCCAGGTGAAGCTGATCGCCGAGCCGTGGGACGTGGGCGAGGGCGGCTACCAGGTCGGCAACTTCCCGCCGCTGTGGACCGAGTGGAACGGCAAGTACCGGGACACGGTGCGGGACTTTTGGCGCGGCGGGTATGCGGCGATGCCGGAGTTCGCCTCCCGGCTGACCGGCTCCTCGGACCTGTACGCCCACGGCAACCGCCGTCCCATCGCCTCGATCAACTTCGTGACCTGCCACGACGGGTTCACGCTGACCGACCTGGTGTCCTACAACCACAAGCACAACGAGGCCAACGGCGAGGACAACCGGGACGGCACCGACGACAACCGGTCCTGGAACTGCGGGTATGAGGGCCCCACCGACGACCCGGAGATCCTGCGGCTGCGCGCCCGGCAGCGGCGCAACTTCCTGGCCACGCTGTTCCTGTCGCAAGGGGTGCCGATGCTCTCCCACGGGGACGAGCTGGGCCGCACCCAACGCGGCAACAACAACGCCTACTGCCAGGACAACGAGGTCTCCTGGGTCGACTGGGACAACGCCGAAGAGGACCTGCTGGAGTTCGTCCGGACGCTGTCGCGGCTGCGGCGCGAGCACCCGGTGTTCCGGCGGCGGCGGTTCTTCCAGGGCCGCGGCGGCCACGGCGAGCTCGGCGACATCGCCTGGCTGACCCCGGCGGGCACCGAGATGACCGACTCCGACTGGCACGCCGGCTACGCCAAGTCGCTGGGGGTCTTCCTCAACGGCGACGCGATCACCGAGCCGGATCCGCGCGGCCGGCGGGTGCGCGACGACTCGTTCCTGCTGCTGATCAACGCCCACTCGCAAGGGGTGGAGTTCACCCTGCCCGGCCCGGAGTTCGGGGAGCGGTGGGAGCACCTGCTGGACACCGCCGACTTCCCGCCCGGCGGCGAGGAGGGCGTGCGCACGGCCAAGGCGGCCGATGTGATCGAGGTGGCGGGCCGTTCGATGATGGTGCTGCGCCGGCTGTGACCGGCCGGGACGCGCCCGGCCGGCCGCAAGGCGCCGGCCTCGTCCCCGCCGAGGGGACGGGGCCGCAGCCGGCGGATCAGCAGTCCTTCAGGCGTCCGCCGCTGTAGCCGTAGCTGATGCCCGTGTCGCCGTAGTAGTAGAAGCCGCCGCCGCTGCGTTCGAAGGTCAGGATGTACTTGGTGCCCACATAGTTGACCACGTGGTCGGCGATCATGCTGAACTTGTTGTCCATGCGGTCGCGGGTGTTGGGACCGACGATCCCGTCGGCCGCCAGGCCGCGGGCGGCCTGCCAGGAGGCCACCGCCGAGGCGGTCTGGCTGCCGAACATGCAGTCGATCGACGAGCGGCTCATCCTGTTGTCGGCGTACAGGAAGTACTGGATCATCCCGGCGTAGTTGCCGCTCCAGTAGGTGCAGCCGTTGCACAGCGTGGCCTCATCGCCCAGGTCGTTGGTGGCGATGCCCACGCCGTCCACCCACTTGTTGCCGGTCCCCTGGGCGCCGACCCCGCCCTTGCCGGGGCCGGTGGCGTCGGCGCCGTTGTCGACCGGCGGCTTGGCCTTGGCCACCAGCGAGCGGACCTTCTTGGAGACCTTGGTGTCGTCCCGGGGCAGCGCCTGCGCCAGCCGCACCAGGTCGGCCCGGCTCACCCGGCCGCTGACGGAGATCTGGTAGTTGACGCCGCGCCGTTCGCTCCACGACAGGATGGTCAGCCCCGGTCCCGCGGCGTCGGCGGTGGTGGTCAGCAGGGCCTTGCGGGCGCCGGCGCCGGGGCGGCGCACCGTCGGCTCGGCCAGGATCCGACTTCCGGGCTGCTGCTGGGCGCGGGTGACCTCCCGCGCCGCGCCGACGCTGCGGGCCAGCAGGATCACCCGGCCCTTGCCGCGGAACGCGGCGAGCTCGACCCGGACCTTCAGGGAACGCCGCAGCGAGGAGGTGACGTTGTAGGTGAAGCGCTCACTGAGCGCATGGCCGGGCAGCGCCTTGGCGACGGCCCGTTTGGCCGCGGTGGTGAAATCCGGGGCCTGCACCCGCGGCGCCTGAAGATGCACCTGCCGCGCACCGGGCTGGGCCGCGGTGCTCTGCCGGGCCTGGGCCGGCGGTGTCATCAGCCCCAGCAGTGCCAGCGGAGCCGCCACGACGACCGCCGCACGTCGCAAGAGAGGCCTTGGACGCATCGCTCTCCCCTCCCCTGGGCGGTGCCCCCTCCCGCCAGGTGATCCTTTGACATCAACCTTTCAAGATCTAGAAGAAATCTACGGACTCAGACGGCGAGGGGAAGCCCTTGGGGCAAAGTTGTGCATTTTGTCATGCAAGGTGCACAGGATGTGCAAAACACATTCCTTGCTCCAGTCCGGCCGCCGGAGCAAGGAAACGTCGGGAGCAGACCGAGAAGATCAGGCGGTCACGCGCATACCGGAGATCACCTTGCGCAATTCGGCGGACGGCATCCGGAACGCCTGAACGATGACCAGCAGCCCCTCCTTGGGCTCCCAGTAGATCCGCGCCTCGTGCGCCCGCGAGCCCTTCACCGGCGCAACGGCCAGCGCCCGCCCCATGGGAACCCGATAGGGCTTCAGCAGCGCGCCGTCGCGCTCCTCCGCACCGCCGTAGGTGCCGAGCCCGTCACGGACCAGCGCCGCTCGGATGATCAGCACCTGTTGCGTCCCGTGCAGCCGTTCGTAACGGACGGCCCAGAGCAGCTCCTCCCCCGGGCCGGCGAACAGCCTCGCCGGTATACGCCTCACCTCGTCCCCGCGCAGCGGAACCCGGCGCCATCCCCGCGGCACGTACCCCACGTCGACCATGCGGCTTGGGGCGGGTTCGGCGGACGCGCTCACCACGACGCTGGGCGCGGCGCTGAAGGGGCCGTCGTGGCGGGGGGCGCCGGACCCCTGGGACAGCAGGGCGGGCACGATGGCCGCGCCGCCCACCACTCCCGCGCACGAGACCACGGTCACCCCGATCAGCAGGGCCGCATGGGCGCGGCCCCAGGGACGGCGCGCCCGGCTCCCGTGGATCACCCGCTGGGCCATCGCGCCCGGGAACACCAGGCCTTTGAGCTCTTCGTCGATGGACCGGCGGATCAGCTCCGGCAGCTCATCGCCCGCACCGGGATCCCGCCGCCAGGCCGGACCGCCCTCCCACGGATCATCGGGCTCGCGGCGACGGTGCGGATCGTGCCAATTGCTCATCGTCTCGTCCCCCGCGCGCTCTCGGTCCTGGCCAGCCGGGCCCGCAACTCCCGCATCGCCCGGTGCGCCTGGCTTTTGACCGTGCCCACCGAGGTGCCCATCAGGCGGGCGGTCTCGACCTCGGTGTAGCCGCCCCAGTAGCGCAACGCGATCACCATCCGCTGTCGCGGCGGCAGCGCGGCCAGCGCCTTGCGCACCACGTCCCGGGTGAGCAGATCATCGATGGGCAGGTAGGCCGAGTCCGCGGGCTGCTCCTCGTTCTCCAGGCCGAGCAGCTCCGGGTGCCGGCGGCGGCCCCGCCAGCCGTCGCGGACCGCGTTGATGATGCTGCGCCGCAGGTACCACTCGGGATCGCCGCGCCGCTTGACCCTGCCCCACCGCCCATACAGCCGTTCCAGCGCCCCTTGCAGCACGTCCTCGGCCTGGTCGCGGTCGCCGGTGAGGGCCACCGTGAAACGCAGCAGGTCCAGCCCACGCGTCTGAACGAACTGGGTGAATTCGGCATCGTCGTCCACGGTTCTCCTCTCCGGCACCATCTGGAACACGCTTCACGGGGCGAGATGGTTGCCTCGGTCGGCTAACCTGCGTTCGGTGCGCCCGCTGCCCACCGATCCGACCGAGCTTCAAAAGGCGTACGCCTATCCCCCCGAGGGGGTGTGGCTGCGCGCCAACATGATCGCCAGTCTCGACGGCGCCGCCTGGGTGGACGGCAGGTCCGGCGGGCTCGGCTCGCCCGGCGACCGGCGGCTGTTCGCCGCCCTGCGCGCCATGGCCGACGTGGTGATCGTCGGGGCCGGGACCGTCCGGGCCGAGGGGTACGGGCCGGTCAGGCCCGGGCCGCAGGGGCAGGCCCCGCCGCTGGCCATCGTCTCCCGCCGGCTCGACCTGGACCTGGACTCGCCGGTGTTCACCGAGCCGAAGGCACGAACCGTCCTGCTGACCGTACAGGCCGCCCCGCCCGAGCGGCTGCGGGCCGCCGAACGGGTCGCCGAGGTGATCATGGCCGGCGAGGACGGCATCGATTTCTCCCGGGCGGTCCGAGAGCTGGCGGCCCGCGGTCACCGCCGGCTGCTGTGCGAGGGCGGCCCGGCGGTCCTGGCCCGCGCCGCCGCCGATGGGGTGCTGGATGAGCTGTGCCTGACGCTGAGCCCGATGCTGGTCGCCGGGGATCCCTCCCGCATCCTGGCCGGGCCGCCGCTCCCCCGCCCCCTGCGGATGCGGCCGGCGAGCGTGTACGAGGAGGACGGTTTCCTTTTCTTGCGCTACCGGCGGGTGAGATAACGCAGGAACAACACGTCCTCTGCGGTGTAGACGGCGCTCAGGCGCAGCTCGACGCGGGCGTCCAGGTCGGCCAGCAGCCGGGTGTGGTGCCGCCCGCCGATCAAGGTGGGGGCCACGTTCAGGCACAGCTCGTCCACCAGCCCGGCCCGCAGCAGCGCGGCGGCCAGGTGCGGGCCGCCCTCGCACAACAGGTGCGCCAGCCCGTGCTCCTCGCGCAGCCGGTGCACCGCCTCGGCCAGATCCAGGCCCTCGCCGGTCTCGGCCACGGCGATCACCGGCACGTGCGCGGGCACCGCGGCGGCGGCGGAACGGGCGGTCACCACGAGCGTGGGGGTCTGGGCGGCGGTGAACAGCGGCAGCCGCCAGTCCAGCTCGGCCCGGCGGGTGACCACCACGATCGGCGCCGGCCCCCGCTTGCCGAGCGCGGCGCGCCGCGGGCGCAGGTCGTCGCGGAGCCGGGCGGGCCCCACCCGGCCGGTGCGGACGGTGGCGGCGCCGACCACGATGGCGTCGGCCAGCGCGCGCAGCGTCCGGAAGACCGCAAAGTCGGCGGCGCCGCCGAGGCCGTCGCTCCAGCCCTGCTCGTCGGTGACCGACCCGTCGGCGCTCAGCACCATCCCGACCCGCAGCCAGGGGCCGGTGACCCGCCCGTACTCCTCGAAGGGGTCGATGCGGGCGGCGGGCTCGGGCAGCAGGCGGCGCATGGCCGCCAGCGTATTGGCCGCTTCCGGCGCGCTCTGGGGCGGGTGCCCGAAGCCGCGGCCCGGCCCGCGGCTTCGGGCAGGGGGCGCAGATCAGGGCCGGACGGTCTCCTCGCGCACGGTCCGCCGCCCCAGATCCTGGGCCCGGGCGGCCGAGGCGCCCTCCACCGGGCGCAGGTAGGTCTGCTGCACGCCCGGCACCCGGTCCTCGATCACGAAGGTGGCCTTGGTGTGCACCGGGGCGCCCGGGGCGTGCACATAAGGCAGCACCTTGAAATGCGCCGTCAGCTTCTTCTTGGTGATCTTGGTCAGCACATAGCCGCGCTGGTTGTTGTAGAACCGCAGGTGCGGGTTGATCTGCAGGAACGGGTGGTCGGCGGGGTCGGAGTCGCCGCCGTCGCCGCCGCTGGTGATGGAGGTGCACACCAGCTCCGAGCCGACCGTCGGCGAGTCCGGGTCGTCGTAGTCGAGCTTGAGGTCGCCGGCCCAGTGGGCGTGCACGTCGCCGGTCAGCACCACCGGGTTGCGGACGCCGGCCTCCACCCAGCCCTTGGTGATGCGCTCGCGGGAGGCCACATAGCCGTCCCAGGCGTCCATGCTGGTCACCTTGAGCGGGCCGGCGTCGCTGTCGCGCTGGGCGAAGAAGACCTGCTGGCCGATGACGTCCCAGCGGGCCTTGGAGACGCGGAACCCCTTCAGCAGCCACTTCTCCTGCTCCGGGCCGGTGATGCTGCGCTCGGGGTCCGAGGCGGCCGGGCAGGCGCGGTAGCCGTCCCCGCAGGCCTGGTCGTCGCGGTACTGGCGGGTGTCGAGCATGTGGAAGGTGGCCAGCCGCCCCCACCGGATCCGCCGGTAGAGCTGCATGTCGATGCCGCGGGGCACAGAGGTGCGGCGCAGCGGCATGTTCTCGTAGTAGGCCCGGAAGGCGGCGGCGCGGCGCTCTGGGAAGTTCGGCTGGGGGATTTCCGGACGTTCGGGGGTCTCACCGGCCCAGTTGTTGTCCAGCTCGTGGTCGTCCCAGACCACCAGCCAGGGAGCGGCGGCGTGCGCGGCCTGCAGGTCGGGGTCGGTCTTGTACTGGGCGTGGCGCCGCCGGTAATCGGCGAGCGTCTCGGTCTCGGGGCCCTCGTGGTCGCGGGGGTTGCCGCCGGGGGCGACGTAGGTGTCCTTGCGGTACTCGTACTGGTAGTCGCCGAGGTGCAGCACCAGGTCAGGGTCTTCTTCGGCCAGACGGCGGTAAGCCGTGAAATAACCGTGCTCGTAGTTGGAACACGAGGCGAACGCCATCGTCAGGGCCGGGCCGAAGGTTCCCGGGCGCGGCGCGGTGCGGGTGCGCCCCACCGGGGAGATGTAACGCTCCACCCGGAAGCGGTACCAATAGTCGCGCCCCGGCTGCAGGCCGTTCAGCTCCACGTGGACGCTGTGCGCCGCCTCCGGCCGGGCCACCGCGGTGCCGCGCCGCACGATGTGGCGGAAGCGCTCGTCGGTGGCCACCTCCCAGCGAACGGGCAGCGTCCGGGAGGGCATGCCGCCCAGCCCGTCCTCGGCCAGCGGCTGCAAAGCCAGCCGGGTCCACAGCACGAACCCGTCGTGGTCGGGATCCCCGGAGGCGACGCCGAGGGTGAACGGGTCGGCGGGAAGGCTGCGGCTGCGGGGGGCGGCGTGGGCGGCGGCGCGCGACGGCACGGTGACCGCGCCCGCCACCAGCCCGGCGGTGACGAGGAAGGTCCGGCGGCTGGGTACGAGACGACCGTCGGGCATAGGCGACCTTTCGGATAGCTCGGACATCGACCGCCCGACAGCCTCACCGGCCGCGACGACCATCCCGTTCCCCTCAGGTGACGTCCGTTCCAACGGCGGTCGTCGCATCGCTTCCGGCAAGGCTCCCCGGGCACCGCGGTCAAGCTTGCCGACCGGCGTCCCAGGAGACCTCCAGCCTGGGCTCTAGGGCGGGTAAGGCGGGGTGCGCCGGCCGTTTTGGCTGATGGCGGCACATTTCGTACGGTGGAGAGAGGAGGTGCCGGGCTTTGGGGGGAGCGACCGGCACCTCCTCGTTTGCGGTCTTCTCTTCCTGCGGTCGGCGTTCCGTTCCCGCGCACCCGCCGGAGGCGCGCGTTCTTGGACGCCGCAAGGGCTGCCGAATGCGGCAGCGGGTACGGTCGAAGGCATGGAGAAGGTCCGAAGGAGCGAGGACGAGTGGCGTGCCCTGCTGACCCCCGAGGAGTACCACGTGCTCCGCGAGGGAGGCACCGAGCCGCCCTTCAGCGGGGAGTACAACGACACCAAGACGGTCGGTGTCTACCGCTGCCGGGCGTGCGGGGCGGAGCTGTTCCGCTCGGAGACCAAGTTCGAGTCCCACTGCGGTTGGCCGAGTTTTTACGCCCCGGCCGACTCCGACGCGGTGGTGCTGCTGGAGGACCGCTCGCACGGCATGGTGCGCACCGAGGTCCGCTGCGCCCGCTGCGACTCCCATCTCGGGCACGTCTTCCACGGCGAGGGCTACGGCACGCCGACCGATGACCGCTACTGCATCAACAGCGTCTCGCTGACCTTGGAGCCGGCCGAGCCGCAGTGACCCCGGCTCAGGGGGTCTTCCCGACCCGGCAGTCGTCGTCGGCGCTCTGCTTGTTGGCCAGCACGACGTGCCCGTTGTCGCTCTCCCCGGCGTGCACGAACACGACCGGTTCGAGCTCCCCGAGGTGCCGGCGCAGGTACTCGACCGTCCACTCGCACAGTGAGATCGCCGAGCGGGAGTTGGCGTCCCGTTCCTTCAGGTCGGTGTAGACCCGCAGGTAGGAGCCGCTGCGGCGGACGTCCTCCACATGCCGGGAGACCTTGCGCTCAGGGTCTTTGGCCTGCAGGAACGCCTTGGCGGCGGGCATTGGGCCAAGGTCGGGGGAGGAGGAGGGCGCGGGGGCGGGGGCGCGCTGGGCGGCGGCGTTCAGTCGCAGCCCGTCGGCCCGCTCCTGCCCGGCGCCCGCCGCCCATATCACCGTTCCCCCGGCCATCGCCATCACCAGCATCGAGGCCGTGGCGGCGCTGACCGCGACGACCTTGCGCCGGTTGCGTTCGCTGAGCACGGCCTCCAGCATGCGGTCGTACCGAGCGGCCAATGGAGAAGGTGGCTTTGCGTGTCTCCCACGTGTTCTTGCAGTCACGCAGCGTAACTCTACTGATCCGCGACCTCCCGCACAGCTCGACGTGACGTTTTCATTACTTAAAGAAGCAGATCGACTACGCCACGTCACTGCGATGGCCGGGGCCGGCTCGTCACGGCAGCGCCGCGACCAGTTCGGCGACCGGCTTGCGGCGCCCGGTGTAGAACGGGGTCTCCTCACGGACGTGCCGGCGGGCCTGCGAACCGCGCAGGTGCCGCATCAGGTCCACGATGCGGTGCAGCTCGTCGGCCTCGAAGGCCAGCATCCACTCGTAGTCGCCCAGCGCGAACGAGGCGACCGTGTTGGCCCGCACGTCCGGGAAGCCGCGCGCCATCTGCCCGTGCTCGGCGAGCATGGCGCGCCGCTCGGTGTCGGGCAGCAGGTACCACTCATAGGAGCGGACGAACGGGTAGACGCACACGTAGGCCCGCGGCTCCTCCCCGGCCAGGAACGCCGGGATGTGGCTCTTGTTGAACTCGGCGGGGCGGTGCAGCGCCACCTGCGACCAGACCGGCTCGCAGCACCGGCCCAGCGCGGTGCGGCGGAACCGGCTGTAGATCTCCTGCAGGTCGTCGGTGGTGGGCGCGTGCCACCAGAACATGAAGTCCGCATCGGCCCGAAAACCGCTGACGTCGTAGACGCCACGGGTGGTCACGTCCTTCCCGGCGGCCTGGGCCAGCAGCTCCTCGACCTCCCCGGCCGCCTCCTCGGGGCGCTCCAGCGACCGGCGCACCCGGAAGACCGACCACATGGTGTAGCGGATGACCTGGTTGAGGTCGCGCGCCTTAGCGCCGCGCGTCTTCGACGCTTCGGTGTTCTCGGTGGTCATGGTCCCTTCCTCCTCGGCTCTCCAGTTCCCGCAGCACCCGGCTCGCCGCCGCCCGCGCGGTGGCGATGCACGCCGGGATGCCCAGCCCGTCGTAGGCCGCGCCCGCCACCGCCAGCCCGGGCACGGCGGCCACCGCGGCGCGGATGCGGGCCACCCGGTCGGCGTGGCCCACCGCGTACTGCGGCAGCGCCCCGCCCCAGCGGGTGACGCGGCTGTCCACCGGCAGCCCGCCGACCCCGCACACCTGGGCCAGCTCGGCGATCGCAGCGGCCTTCAGCTCCTCGTCGGAGCGCTGCAGCAGGTGCTCTTCGCCGAAACGCCCGATGGAACAGCGCACCACCATCAGGTCCGGGGCCTGCTCGGCCAGCTGCGGCCACTTCACCGAGCTGAACGTCACCGCCTTGACCTGACGTCCCTCGACGGCGGGCACCAGGTACCCGCTGACCGTGGGCCGGCGCGGGAAGGCGGCCGCCGGGTAGACCAGGGTGACGATGGCCATGCTGGCGTACTCGATCCCGGCCAGCTCCCGGGCGGCCGCCGGGACCTCCTCGGCCAGCAGCCGCGCCGCCGGCTGCGCCGGGACGGCCAGCACCACCGCATCGGCGTCCAGCCGTTCGGGCTGATGGGCCGACCCGAAGGTCAGCCGCCAGGTGCCGTCCGGCTGCCGGGCCAGGTGCCGCACCATCGCCCGGGTGCGGATCCGGCAGTCGGTTCCCATCGAGTCGGCCAGCAGGGCGGGCAGGGCTCCGATCCCCTCCGGCAGCGAGGCGAACACCGGGCCGGCGCCTTTGGGCGCCGCGCCGTTGAGGCTGCGCACGGCGGCGATCAGCGAACGGTGGGTGCGCGCCGCGGCGGCGATCGGCGCCAGCGTGGCCTCCAGCGACAGCTCCTCGGCCCGCCCGGCGTACACGCCGCCCAGCAGCGGCTCGACCAGCCGGTCGACCACTTCCGGGCCCAGGCGCGCGCCGATGTAGCCGGCCACCGACACGTCCGAGCCCAGCGGGGTCTTCGGCAGCACCAAATCCAGGGCGGCGCGGGCCAGGGCGGCCGGGGACAGGATCCGCGAGGCCGCCAGCGCCCGCAGGTCGGCGGGCACGCCCATCATCTGGCCGCTGGGCAGGGGGCGCAGCGCGCCGCGGCTGTAGATGGCCGAGCCGCTCACCGCCGGGTGCACCTGCCGCTGCGCCACGCCCAGCTCGCGCAGCAGCTCCATGCCCTCGGGGCGGCGCGTCAGCAGCGACTCGGCGCCCTCGTCCACCGGCAGCCCGGCGACCCGGCTGACCCGCAGCTTGCCGCCGATCTGCGGGCCGCCCTCCAGCACGGTGACGCGCGCCCCGCCGTGGACCAGGAAACGGGCCGCGCTCAGCCCCGCGATCCCGCCGCCGACGACCACGACATGAGGCCGCGACGGCCCTTGCGTCCAGCCGGGGCGCTCCATGGCACGGCCCTCCCTCATCGTCCGTTCCCTCGTTCCCGGCCCGCGCCCTTACGGCCGCGCGGGCTTTTCCGAGCGGCCTGCGGGTTCGGTATCTACCTTCCCAGACGACCGCCGACCCCCCTGCCCCACCCACCCCCGGCCGACCGGCGCTCGTGCACGGCCGTGATATGGCCGCACCCGCCCCGTGACCCGATCGCAACCGAAAGGGACGGTCCGTGACACGGCTCACCGCGTCGAATCCACCATGAGACACCAGATGCCACCCAAAACGGTCTGTGCCGCCCTGCTGGCCGCGTTCCTGGCGGGGGGCGTCCTCACCGGCTGCAGCCAGAACACCGGCCATGACGCCGGACCCGCCACGGCCGAGGGCGGCGGGGCGCCCGCGCAGGCGCAGCGCGAGGATTCCCGGGAGCCGGAGCAGGGGGCCGCCGGCGGCGCGGGCCGGCAGGACGGGCAGCAGGTCAAGATCGCCCCTGACGACCGTGCGGTGATCCACGAAGCCGCACTGCGGGTGCAGGTCGACGACGCCGCAGGTCTGGAGCGGGCCGCCGAGCGGGCCAAGCAGATGGTGACGGAGGCCGGCGGCCATGTGCACCGCGAGTCCACCTCGGGCGACGCCCGCCGCGCCGAGCTCACCTTCAAGATCCCCGTCGACCGCTACCCGGCCACGCTGCAGCGGCTGGCCGGCGAGCTGGGCAGGCGGCTGTCGCTGACCCAGCAGGCCGAGGACGTCACCGAAGAGGTCGCCGACGTCGACAGCCGGGTGCGTTCGGCGGAGGCGACGCTGGCGTCCCTGCGCAAGCTGATGCAGCGGGCGAACACCGTCGGCGAGGTGATCTCGGTCGAGCGGGAGATCGCCCAGCGGCAGGCCGATCTGGAGGCGCTGCAGGCCCGGCAAAAGGCGCTGCGGGGCCGCACCGCCCATGCCACCGTGACGCTCACGCTGGTCACCCCGTCTCCCGCGGAGACCGAGAAGAAGACAGGGCCCGGCGGTTTCCTCGGCGGCCTGCGGATGGGGTGGACGGGGCTGGTGACCCTCGCCACCGGGGTGGCGGTGCTGGCCGGTCTGCTGCTGCCGTTCGTACCGGTGATCGCGGTGATCGCCGTGGTGGCGCTGGGGGTGCGCCGCAGGCTGCGGGCCCGCCGCACCGGCGGCTGAGCGCTAGCGGGCGGACGCCTGGTGCACCAGGTCGGCCAGGCGGGCCAGCCGGTCGGGGTCGGTGGACGGCAGCACCCCGTGGCCGAGGTTGAAGATGTGCCCCTCGGCGGTGCGGCCCCGCTGCAGCACGTCCCTGGCCCGTTGTTCGATGACCTCCCAGGGGGCGAACAGGACGGCCGGGTCCAGGTTGCCCTGCAGCGCCTTGCCCGGCCCGACCCGCAGCACCGCCTCATCCAGCGGCACCCGCCAGTCGACGCCGACCACGTCCGCCCCGGCCTCGCCCATCAGGCCCAGCAGCTCGCCGGTGCCCACGCCGAAGTGGATGCGCGGCACGCCCAGCGGCTCGATCGCCTCGAAGATGCGGCGGGTGTAGGGCAGCACCGAGGCGCGGTAGTCCTCCGGGCCGACCGCGCCCACCCACGAGTCGAACAGCTGGATCGCGCTCGCCCCGGCGGCGATCTGCACCTTCAGGAAATCGGCGGTGATGTCGGCCAGGCGTCCCATCAGCTCCGCCCACAGCTCCGGGGCGCCGTACATCATCGCCTTGGTGCGGTCGTGGTTCTTGGACGGGCCGCCTTCGATGAGGTAGGAGGCCAAGGTGAACGGCCCGCCGGCGAACCCGATCAGCGGGGTGTCGCCCAGCTCGCCCACCAGCTCGCCCACCGCCTCGGTCACGTAGGGCACATCGTCGGGGGTCAGGCGGCGCAGCGCGGCGATGCCGGCGCGGTCGCGGATGGGGTCGGCGACCACCGGGCCGACGCCGGGCTTGATGTCCAGCTCGATGCCGATGGCCTTGAGCGGGACCACGATGTCGCTGAAGAAGATCGCCGCGTCCACCGCGTACCGGCGCAGCGGCTGCAGCGTGATCTCCACGATCAGCTCGGGGCGGGCGCAGGCCTCCAGCATCGGCACGCCCTCGCGCACCCGCAGGTACTCCGGCAGGGAACGCCCGGCCTGGCGCATGAACCACACCGGGGTGTAGGGCACCGCCTGGCGGCGGCACGCCTTCACGAAGACGCTCTGGGACGGCCCGGGGCCGGTTGGAAGATCAGCAGTGTCGGCAGCCACGCGTCGATGCTCCCACGTCCCCCGTGCGCTCCGGCACACCGGTGCCGCTTCCGCGGGCACATCTGAACGGAGTTTTGGACACGCCGCAGGAAGTCCCGCATTCCGGCGGCCGCCCGTGGCAGCGTGGGGGCTGGTCAGAAGCCGGAGGAGGTCTTCCTTGTCCAGCACCGCTCCGCCGTGTTTCCGCCACGGTGACGCCCGGCCCTGTGCAGGGTCTTTCCGCCCCGGTCCGGCCCGCGCCGGGCGCGGCGGCGCCGCGGTGCACCCCAAAGGAGCCGCCGCCGGCCTGCATCCCACCCCCACCCACCCCCGGGCCGCCTGACGGCCCCCGAGCCCCGAGACCGTGCGGTGCCTACTTCTCTCGCCCGTCCCGTCGTCCCCGCCGGCGCCGTGGCCGGCCCGGACATGACCCGGGAGACGCCCCCCGACCCGGCCGCCGAGCCGGCCCCCTTCCGGCGGGCCCGTGACACGCTGCGCCGGATCCTGGAGGGCGACCCGCTCCGGCCGGAACTGGAACTGGAGGACATGCCCGCCCCGCAGCGGCTGGCCCCTTATGCCGCGGCGCTGGCCGGCTCGGTCTGCCGGGACGCCGAGGACATCGCCGCCACCGGCCGGCTGATCGTGCTGTACGACCCGGCCGGACGCGACGGCTGGACCGGCGGTTTCCGCATGGTCGCCTATATCCAGGCCGACCTGGAGCCCGACATCGCCGCCGATGAGCTGATCGGCGGGGTGGCCTGGAGCTGGCTGACCGAGGCGCTGGAGCCGGTCGGGTACGCCGACGCCTCCGGGACGGTCACCCGGGCGGTCTCCGAGAGCTTCGGCACCAAGGGCGGCGACCCTTCGGCCACCGAACTGGAGATCCGTGCGTCCTGGTCGCCGACCGGCACGGATCTGACCGGGCATGTGCGGGCCTGGTGCGAGGTGATGTGCATGGCCGCCGGGCTGCCTCCGCTGGGGGTCAGCGCGCTGCCGGATCGGTCCCGTCGTCCAAGGCCGTGAACGACGTACGGTAGGGCTCGTGGGAGTGTCTGAAACCGAAGCCGCCGAACCCGCCGCCGAACCCGCCGCGGAAAACCCCCAGATCGCGGTGGAACGTGAGATCGCCCGACGCGAGGCCATCCGCGCCGACGCGGTGCCGCTGCTGGACCCCCGTGAGGGCATCCCCCCGGTGATCTGCGACGCCGCCGGCCTGGAACGTGTCATCCGGGCGTTTGCGGCCGGGCACGGCCCGGTGGCGGTGGACGCCGAACGGGCCTCCGGCTACCGGTACGGGCAGCGCGCCTATTTGATCCAGCTGCGCCGCCAGGGGGCCGGCACGGCGCTGATCGACCCGATCGCCTGCCCCGACCTGTCGGGACTGGATGCGGCGCTGGCGGATGCGGAGATGGTGCTGCACGCCGCCAACCAGGACCTGCCGTGCCTGGCCGAGGTGGGGCTGCGGCCGCGGCGATTGTTCGACACCGAGCTGGCCGGGCGGCTGCTGGGGCACCCCAAGGTGGGGCTGGGCTCCATGGTGGAGAACGTGCTCGGCTTCGTGCTGGAGAAGGGGCATTCGGCGGTCGACTGGTCGACCCGTCCGCTGCCGGAGGACTGGCTGCGGTATGCGGCGCTGGACGTGGAGCTGCTGATCGAGCTGCGCGACGCCCTCCATGCGGAGCTGGAGCGGGCCGGCAAGCTGCAGTGGGCGCTGGAGGAGTTCGCGGCGATCTTGGCCACTCCGCCCAAGCCGCCGCGGCCCGACCCCTGGCGCCGCACCTCCGGCATGCACCGGGTGCGCACCCGGCGGCAGCTGGCGATCGTCCGCGAGGTGTGGCTGGCCCGGGACCGGCTGGCCCGCGAGCGGGACCTGTCCCCGGGCCGGGTGCTGCCGGATGCGGCGATCGTGCAGCTGGCGCTGGAGGCCCCCCGCACCCCCGCCGAGCTGCTGGCGCTGCCCGCGATGCGCAACCGGGGGGCGCGCCGCCACCAGTCGGTGTGGCTGCGCGCGGTGACCAGGGCGCGCAACCTGCCGGAGGATCAGCTGCCCGTGCCCAGCCAGCCGGGCGAGGGGCCGCCCCCCACGCACCGCTGGGCCGAGCGCGATCCGCAGGCCGCCAAGCGGCTGGCGACCGCCCGCACGGTGGTCGCCGCGCTGGCCGACGAGCACACCATGCCCGCCGAGAACCTGCTGCAGCCCGATGTGGTCCGCCGTCTGGCCTGGTCGCCGCCGGCCGAGCTGTCCCCGGCCACCGTCGGCGGCGCGCTGCGCGCCCTGGGCGCCCGCGACTGGCAGGTCCGCCTGGTGGCCACTCCCCTGGCCAAGGCCTTGATCCGGCTGGAGACCAAGGGCGAACTGTAAGACCGCCGCGCGGTTTCCCCGGCCCCGAAACGGCGATCTCCGTACGGCGCCCGGCCCGTGCCGGGCGCCGTCGCATTGCCGCCGTCCGATTCGTGCGGCTTCGTGCGGCGGGACGAAGAACGAGCTGGGCCTTTGACGGAACGTGACAGATTGATGACGGAATAACTAGTTACTGACGAGTAGCTTTTTGGGTTACTCGCTAGTAGCATCGCGGCCGTGGGCACTCGTGCCCGTCCCGCTCCTGCTCCGACAGACGCCTGGCTTGGCGGGCACGAGGCTCAACGTCACGCAGCCACCGCATCGAAAGAGGGACCACTCGTGCCGCGCACCGCACGTGACGTCGTGTTCATCGACGGCGTCCGCACGCCGTTCGGCAAGGCGGGCGGCCTGTACGCCGAGACCCGCGCCGACGACCTGGTCGTACGCGCCATCCGGGAGCTGCTGCGGCGCAACCCCCAGCTGCCGCCCGAGCGCGTGGACGAGGTCGCCATCGCCGCCACCACCCAGACCGGCGACCAGGGGCTGACCATCGGCCGGTCGGCCGCCGTGCTGGCCGGGCTGCCCAAGAGCGTCCCCGGCTACGCCATCGACCGGATGTGCGCCGGGGCCATGACCGCCGTCACCACCACCGCCTCCGGCATCGCCTTCGGCGCCTACGACGTGGCGATCGCCGGCGGCGTGGAGCACATGGGGCGGCACCCGATGGGCGAGGGCGTCGATCCCAACCCGCGTTTTCTGGCCGAGAAGCTGGTGGACCCGTCCGCGCTGGTGATGGGGTGCACCGCGGAGAACCTGCACGACCGGTTCCCGCAGATCACCAAGGAGCGCGCCGACGCCTACGCGGTGCGCAGCCAGCAGAAGGTCGCCGCCGCGTACGCCGCCGGCAAGATCCAGCCGGACCTGGTGCCCACCGCGATCCGCTCCGCGGAAAAGGGCTGGGGGCTGGCCACCGAGGACGAGCCGCCCCGGCCCACCACCACGATGGCCGACCTGGCAAAGCTGAAGACCCCCTTCCGCCCGCACGGCAAGGTCACCGCCGGGAACGCCGCCGGCATCAACGACGGCGCCACCGCCTGCCTGCTGGCCGCCGAGGACGTCGCCGCCGAGCTGGGCCTCAAGGCCCGGATGCGGCTGGTGGACTACGCCTTCGCCGGGGTGGAGCCGGAGGTCATGGGCCTTGGGCCGGTGCCGGCCACCGAGAAGGTGCTCGCCCGCAACTCGCTGACCATGGACGACATCGGCCTGATCGAGATCAACGAGGCGTTCGCCGTCCAGGTGCTGGCCTTCCTGGAGCACTTCAAGATCGCCGATGACGATCCGCGGGTGAACCCCTGGGGCGGCGCGATCGCGCTCGGCCACCCGCTGGCCTCCTCGGGGGTGCGGCTGATGACCCAGCTGTCGCGGCTGTTCGCCGAGCGGACCGACGTGCGCTACGGGCTGACCACCATGTGCGTCGGCATGGGGATGGGCGGCACCGTGCTGTGGGAGAACCTCGCCTGGGAGGGGGCCAAGTGAGCGACATCAAGGACCTGTTCAAAGACGAGGTCGTCACCAAGGCCCTCGTGCGGGATGTGACGCTGCCGCACGGCGCCGGGACGATGGCGCTGATCACGCTGGACAACGGGCACGACCACACCAAGCCCAACACCTTCGGCCCGGGCGGGCTGAGCGCGCTCAGCGAGGCGCTGGATGCGATCGCGGCCCGCGACGACCTGGCGGCCGTGGGGATCACCGGCAAGCCGTTCATCTTCGCCGTCGGCGCCGACCTCAAGGGCGTCCCCCTGATCACCACGCGCGAGCAGGCCAAGGCCATCGCCGAGCTGGGGCACGCGGTGTTCCGCCGGCTGGGCGAGCTGCCGGTCCCCTCGTTCGCGTTCGTCAACGGCGCGGCGCTGGGCGGCGGCCTGGAGGTGGCGCTGCACTGCACCTACCGGACGATCTCGGCGGGCGTGCCCGCGGTGGCGCTGCCGGAGTGCCTGCTGGGGCTGGTGCCCGGCTGGGGCGGCACCTACCTGCTGCCCAACTTGATCGGGCCGGAGAAGGCGCTGCGGCTGATCGTCGACAACCCGCTGGCCAACAACAAGACGATCAACGGACGGCAGGCCTTCCAGCTGGGCATCGCGGACGCGTTGTTCGAGCCGGCCGACTTCCTGGAGGAGTCGCTGAGCTGGGCCGCCCGGGTGATCAAGGGCGAGGTGCAGGTGCAGCGGCCCGAGATCGACCGGGGCCGGGCCTGGGAGGAGGCGGTGGAGCGGGCCCGCGCGGCGCTGGCCGGCAAGCCGCAGGCCGCCCCGCACCGGGCGCTGGAGCTGGTCGCCGCCGCCCGCACCGCAAGCCGGGACGAGGGCTTCGCCGCCGAGGACGAGGCCCTGGCCGACCTGATCATGAGCGATGAGCTGCGCGCCGGGCTGTACGCCTTCGAGCTGACCCAAAAGCGCGCCAAGCGGCCGGCGGGGGCGCCCGATAAGTCGCTGGCCCGCCCGGTCACCAAGGTCGGCGTGGTGGGCGCCGGGCTGATGGCCGGTCAGCTGGCGCTGCTGTTCGCCCGCCGCCTGCAGGTCCCGGTCGTGATGACCGACCTGGACCAGGAGCGGCTGGACAAGGGCGTGGCCTATGCCCACGGCGAGATCGACAAGCTGCTGGCCAAGGGCCGCATCTCCGCCGATGAGGCCTCCCGGTTCAAGGGGCTGATCACCGGGTCGCTGGACAAGGCCGCCTTCGCCGACGCCGACTTCGTCATCGAGGCGGTCTTCGAGGAGATGGCGGTCAAGCAGAAGGTGTTCGCCGAGGTCGAGGCGGTGGTGTCGGCCGAGTGCGTGCTGGCCACCAACACCTCCTCGCTGTCGGTCACCGAGATGGCCTCCGGGCTGCAGCACCCGGAGCGGGTGGTGGGCTTCCACTTCTTCAACCCGGTCGCGGTGCTGCCGCTGCTGGAGGTGGTGCGGGGCGGCGCCACCGATGAGGCGACGCTGGCCACCGCCTTCGCCGTGGGCAAGCAGTTGAAGAAGTCCTGCGTGCTGGTCAAGGACGCCCCGGCGTTCGTGGTCAACCGGCTGCTGGTGCGGCTGCTGGCGGAGATCATGGCGGCGGTGGACGAGGGCACCCCGATCGAGGTGGCCGAGCGGGCCACCGCGCCGCTGGGCCTGCCGATGACGCCGTTCACGCTGCTGGGGCTGGTCGGCCCGGCGATCGCGCTGCACGTCAACGAGACGCTGCACGCGGCCTTCCCCGACCGCTTCCCGCTGTCGGGCAAGCTGGCCAAGCTGGTGGCCGCCGGCAAGAAGGGGGTCTACCTGCCGGACCTGACGCTGGACCCGGAGGCCGTGGAGATCTTCTCCGGCGGCACCAGCCCCTCCACCGAGGAGCAGGTGCGCGAGCGCGCGCTGCGGGCGCTGGCCCAGGAGATCCGGATCATGCTGGACGAGGGTGTGGTGGCCGAGCCCGCCGACATCGACCTGTGCATGATCCTGGGCGCGGGCTGGCCGTTCCACCTGGGCGGCATCACCCCCTACCTGGACCGGATCGGGGTGTCGCAGCAGGTCACCGGGCGGCGTTTCCTGCCACCGGGAGTGGCCTCGCTGCCCGCCTGAGGGTCGCCCCCTCCCGGGAGCGACCGGCGGCCGCGCGGGCGGGGAAGCCGGAGCCCCCGCCCGCGCGGCGACCGGCCCGCACAGGGGTTTGGATCGGTCCACCGCGGGTGATCCCTAAGGGACGATTCCGCGTTCGCTTGGGGGATGACCGTGGGGCTGCTGCGCACCAAGCCCGTCGAGCGGTCGATCGCCGACACCGAGGAGCCCGGGCACCGGCTGCGCCGCGAGCTGTCGGCCACCGACCTGATCGTCTTCGGGGTGGGGGTCATCATCGGCACCGGCATCTTCGTGCTGACCGGCCGGGTGGCCCGCGACTACGCCGGACCGGCCGTGGCGTTCTCGTTCGTCATCGCCGCGGTGGCCTGCGCGCTGGCCGCCCTGTGCTACGCCGAGTTCGCCTCCACGGTGCCGGTCGCCGGCTCGGCCTACACCTTCTCCTATGCCACCTTCGGGGAGTTCCCGGCCTGGATCATCGGCTGGGACCTGCTGCTGGAGCTGGGACTGGCCGCCGCGGTGGTGGCGGTCGGCTGGTCCGGTTACGCCCAGTCGCTGCTGCAGACCCTGAGCATCGGGCTGCCCGAGGCGCTGGCCGGGGAGAACTCGGTCTTCAACATCCCGGCGGTGCTGGTGGTGCTGCTGGTGACCGGCGTGCTGGTGCTGGGCGTGCGGCTGTCGGCGCGGTTCAACCAGATCGTGGTCGCCATCAAGGTGGCCGTCATCCTGCTGGTCATCTTCCTCGGGCTGTTCTTCGTCAAGGCCGCCAACTACAGGCCGTTCATCCCGCCGCCGGAGAGCAACCCGGCGACCGAGGGGCTGCAGGCGCCGCTGATGCAGGTGCTGTTCGGCATCACCCCGGTCAGCTTCGGCTGGCTGGGGGTCTTCGCGGCGGTGGCGATCGTGTTCTTCGCCTACATCGGCTTCGACATCGTCGCCTCGGCTGCCGAGGAGTCCCGCCGTCCCCAGCGGGACCTGCCGATCGGCATCATCGGCTCGCTGCTGATCTGCACGCTGCTGTACGTGGCGGTCTCGCTGGTGGTGGTCGGCATGCAGAACTACACCCGGCTCAGCCAGGAGGCCCCGCTGGCCGACGCGTTCAAGGCCGTCGGGCAGCCGTGGGTGGCCACCGTCATCAGCGTGGGCGCCATCGCCGGGCTGACCACCGTGGTGCTGATCTTGATGCTGGGGCAGAGCCGGGTGCTGTTCGCCATGAGCCGCGATGGGCTGCTGCCGGACTGGCTGGCCGAGGTCCACCCTCGGTTCGGCACCCCCTACCGCACCACGATCCTGGTGGGGCTGGCCGCGGCGATCCTGGCGGGGTTGATCCCGCTGTCGACGCTGGCCGAGCTGGTCAACATCGGCACGCTGTTCGCCTTCCTGCTGGTGTCGATGGGGGTGCTGGTGCTGCGCCGCACCCGCCCGGACCTGCCGCGCGCCTTCCGCACCCCGCTGGTGCCCGTGGTGCCGATCCTGTCGGCGCTGACCTGCCTGTTCGTGATGCTGAACCTGCCGGTGGAGACCTGGCTGCGGTTCGGGGTGTGGATGGCGCTGGGCGCGATGCTCTACTTCGCCTACGGCTACCGGCACAGCCGGCTGGGCCGCCGCGAGCGAGCCGCCTCCGCTTCCACAAGGTGAGACGGCGCTTGTGCCGTCCGCCACGAAATCCCCGTCCCGCGCGGCGGGGACGCAAGGGTGCGCCCCTGGGTGCTGATCCACAAAACCGCTGCTGTGCGTACTGGGCGTTATCAGGACCCTCCCAACTCTCTCTAATAGAGAGAAGTCAAAGTGATACTGGACACGGTGTCCTTTCAGGTGCGAGGTAGGCACAATGACGCCCATGGCTGACATGCGGGTGGCGGTGATCGGATCCGGGCCGGCCGGTTTGTACGCGGCCGAGGCGCTGGTCAAGCAGAGCGACGGCGACGTTCAGGTCGACGTGCTGGACCGGCTGCCGACGCCCTATGGGCTCGTCCGGTACGGGGTGGCGCCCGATCACAAGTCGATCAAGTCGATCGCCCGGTATCTGCAGCGGGTGCTGGAACACCCGGCGGTGCGGTTCCTCGGCTGCGTGGAACTGGGCCGGGACGTGACCCGCCGGGAACTGCTGGAGTGCTACGACGCGGTCATCTACTGCACCGGCGCGATGGTGGACCGGCAGCTGGGCGTACCGGGCGAGGACCTGCCGGGCAGCGTGGCCGCCACCGACTTCGTCAACTGGTACTGCGGCCACCCCGACGCCGCCGACCACGTCTTCGACCTGTCGGTGGAGGAGGTCGCGGTCATCGGCGTGGGCAACGTCGCGGTGGACGTGGTGCGCATCCTGGCCAAGACCGCCGATGAGCTGCGCGAGACCGACATCCCCCAGCACGTCATCGAGGCGCTGGCCACCAGCAAGGTGCGGCGCATCCACCTGATCGGACGGCGCGGGCCCGCGCAGGCCAAGTTCACCACCAAGGAGGCCCGCGAGCTCGGCGAGCTGGACAACGCCGAGATCCACGTCCGGCCCGAGGACCTGGAGCTGGACGCCGCCTCCGCCGAGCTGGCCGCCTCCGACCGGCGGGTGGGCGGCAACCTGAAGGTGCTGCGCGGCTGGACCCGGCCGCCGGAGGGGGTCAAGCCGCGGCTGATCGACGTGCGGTTCTGGCTCGCCCCCACCGAGATCCTGGGCACCGAGCGCGTGGAAGGGCTGCGGCTGGAGCGCACCGCGCTGGACGACAACGGGCGGGTGCGCGGCACCGGGACGTTCGAGACGCTGCCGGTCGGCATGGTGGTCCGCTCGGTCGGCTACAAGAGCGTCCCGCTGGAGGGCGTGCCGTTCGACGAGCGCGCCTACGTCATCCCCAACGAGGGCGGACGCGTCATCGACGCCTCCGGGGCGCACCTGCCGGGCGAGTACGTGGCCGGCTGGATCAAGCGGGGCCCCACCGGCGTGGTGGGCACCAACAAGTCCGACGCCGCCGAGACCGTCGCGAACCTGCTGGCCGACCTGGCCGGCGCCGGCGACCGGCCCCGCCCGCAGCGGCGGATCGAGGAGCTGCTGGAGGCCCGGGGCTGCCGGGCGGTCACCTACGACCAGTGGCTGAAGCTGGACGCCGCCGAGATCGAGCTGGCCCGTTCGCTGGGCCGCGGCGAGCGGGTCAAGCTGGGACGCTGGGAGGACATGCGGGCCGCCTGCCACGGAGGCTGATCCGGCGCCCAGCACGGCGCGCACCGCGCTGGAGACCACCACAGGGGTAGTGACAGAGCTCACAACTGGGCAGTAACGTGCGCTCTGTGATCGGTGGTCTTGAGCTTCACGGTTTTCCTCCGCCAGAGCTGCTGCCGGACCTGCGCTGGCTCGGCCCCGACTACGTGTCCTTGCTGGTCTCAGACCTGACGCGGGGCCTGCTGCGCCAAGATCCGGGCACGCGAGTGATGGGCGTGCGCTGCGAGGCCCGGCCCGAACTGTGGGACACCCGAGACTCCACAGGCGCGATCCGGGCCCGCAACGCCGCCTTCCCCCTGCAGGTGTTCGTCCAAGACGGCACCGGACGGCCGTGGATGCTGCGCGGCCGCTGGAGCTATGTCGGACGGGAGCTGGGCACCCGGGAGGCGTGCATCGACCATTACTGGCACCTGGAGACCTCCCAGGGCGTCTGAGCGCCGCATGAACAGGGCGGCGGGCCCTCCTGCGGTGCGGCACTCGCGCCTGCCGGTGAACGCCGCGCCGGGCGGGAGGCAGAGCCGCTCGGCCCTGCCTCCCGCCCGGCCTGGAAGATCACACGCGGACGGCGTGCCGGTCAGTCCCGGGAGGTGTGGACGTGCTCGGCCGTGGTGGGCTCGCCGGTCCCGGCCACGGCCTCGGTGATGTCGCGGGCCAGGGCCTGGGGGGTGAGCCCGAAGTCGGCCAGCAGCTCGGCCCGGGAGGCGTGCTCGGGGAACTCCTGCGGGATGCCGAAGGTGCGGACCGGCACGTCCACCCGGTTGTCGCGCAGCAGCCGGGCGACCGCATCGCCCACCGCGCCGACCCGGCCGTTGTCCTCCACGACCGCGACCATGGTGTGCCGGCCGGCCTCGGCCGGCAGCGCCGCGTCCAGCGGCTTGACCCAGCGGGGGTCCAGCACGGTGACGCCGATGCCCTGGGCGGCCAGCCGGTCGGCGACCTCCAGCGCGGTGGCGGCCATGGGCCCCACGGCCACCAGCAGCACCCGGGCGCCATTGCTGCCGGAGTGGCGGGCCAGCACGTCCATGGCGCCGACGCGGTCGATCGCCTCGACGTCTGGGGCGACCGCTCCCTTGGGGAAGCGCAGCGCGGTCGGGCCGTCGCAGACCGCCAGGCACTCGCGCAGCAGCTCGCGCAGCCGGGCGCCGTCGCGCGGCACCGCGATCCGCAGCCCCGGCACCAGCTGCAGGATCGACAGGTCCCACATGCCGTTGTGGCTGGGGCCGTCGTCGCCGGTCACCCCGGCACGGTCCAAAACGAACGTGACCGGCTGGCGGTGCAGCGCCACGTCCATCAGCACCTGGTCGAAGGCCCGGTTGAGGAAGGTGGCGTAGACGGCCACCACCGGGTGCAGCCCGCCCATCGCCAGCCCGGCCGCGGACGTCACCGCGTGCTGCTCGGCGATGCCCACATCGAAGATCCGGTCCGGGTAGGCCTCGGCGAAGGCGCCCAGCCCCACCGGGTGCAGCATGGCGGCGGTGATGGCGACCACGTCGGAGCGCTCGGCGCCGATCTGCACCATCTCCTGGCCGAACACCTTGGTCCAGCTGGGACCGCCGCCCTTGGCGACCGACCGGCCGGTGGCCGGGTCGAAGGCGCCGCCGCCGTGCATGCAGTCCTCTTCGTTGTTCTCGGCGGGGGCGTAGCCGTAGCCCTTGCGGGTGATGCAGTGGACGATCACCGGGCCGCCGAAGCCGCGGGCGCGGCGCAGCGCGTGCTCGACCGCCTCGATGTCGTGGCCGTCGATGGGGCCGACGTACTTGAGGCCGAGGTCTTCGAACATCGCCTGCGGCTGCAGCACGTCTTTCAGGCCCTTCTTGACGCCGTGCAGGGCCTCGTAGGCGACCGGGCCGACCACCGGGGCGCGCGGCACCGTCTTTTTGATCATGTCGAGGGCGCGCTCGTAGCCGCGGGTGACGCGCAGGTCGGCCAGGTGGCGGGCCAGCCCGCCGATGGTCGGCGCATAGGAGCGGCCGTTGTCGTTGACCACGATGATCACCGGCAGGTCGGCGCCGGCGATGTTGTTCATCGCCTCCCAGCACATCCCGCCGGTCAGCGCCCCGTCGCCGACCACCGCGACCACGGCCCGGTCGTGCTCGCCGCGCAGCGCGAACGCCTTGGCCAGCCCGTCGGCGTACGACAGAGCGGTGGAGGCGTGCGAGTTCTCGATGATGTCGTGCTCGGACTCGGCCTGGCTGGGGTAGCCCGACAGCCCGCCGCGCTTGCGCAGCCGGGAGAAGTCCTTGCGGCCGGTCAGCAGCTTGTGCACATAGGCCTGGTGGCCGGTGTCGAACAGGATCTTGTCGCGGGGTGAGTCGAAGACCCGGTGCAGCGCGATGGTCAGCTCCACCGCGCCCAGGTTGGGCCCCAGGTGCCCGCCGGTCTTGGACACCGCGTCGACCAGGAAGTCCCGGATCTCCACGGCCAGGTGGGACAGCTCCGCCCGATCCAGCCGCTTGAGATCGTCGGGACCGTCGATCGACTCCAGAACGCTCACACCGTCCTCCTCGCCCTCATCCCCCCACAGGCCCCGAATCGCCTGACGCCCCGAGTTTAGTCACGGATCCGCCGATCCATCGGCCAAGCGGTCTGGAACGATCTTCTTCGGACAACGCGTCGCATCACCCGGACGAAGGGCACCGCGTTCATGGGCATTGAGGAGATCGTGCTGCTCAATCCGGCGGGCGAGGCGATCGGCACCGCGCCGAAAGCCGCCAGCCACCATCGGAACACCCCCTACCATCTCGCTTTTTCCTGCTATGTGACGGACGGGGAGGGACGGGTGCTCATCACCCGGCGGGCGCTGGACAAGGCGACCTTCCCCGGGGTGTGGACCAACACCTGCTGCGGGCACCCGGCTCCCGGCGAGAGCCTGCGGCAGGCGGTCGCGCGGCGGCTGGAGACCGAGCTGGGGCTGACGGCGGAGGACCTGACGCTGGTGCTGCCGGAGTTCGACTACCGCGCCACCGCGCCCGACGGGACGGTGGAGCACGAGCGGTGCCCGGTGGTGCGCGCCCGCTGGAGCGGCCGCCGGCTCCGGCCCAACCCCGCGGAAGTGGCCGACGCCCGCTGGCAGACCTGGGCGGAGTGCCTGGAGCTGGCCGGGGCGCCCGAGGCGTCGCCGTGGTTTCGGATGCAGATGGCCCAGCTCGCCCCGCTCGGCTCGCCCGAGCAGTGGCCCGGCGCCGATCCCTCCCGGCTGCCGCCGGCGCTGAGCTGGTGAGGCCCCGGCCGCCGCGGGCGGGATTCCCGCCCGCGGCGGCGGCCATTACCCCGCGAACGGAACGGTCTTCACCCGTCCGGTCAAGTGACCGGGTGTTCATGGTTGTCTCACCGATGAAGATGTGAGAAATCACCTTCCACGGTCGGCGGCGGGGCCGATTCGCCATGGTCAGGGCGGGGTTCCGGCTTGCCCGGCGGCCATGTTCGCCTGGCGTCCGTCTGGCGGATACGGCCTTGAGATAGATAATTCACTACAAATCGGACGGCTGATCAGCGTCGTCCGGTAAGGGGCCATGAAGCGAGCACGGGAGGTACCCGCGTGCAGGCGATCAGCGTTCGGCAACCGTGGGCCTTCGCCATCGCACGAGGCGGCAAGACCGTCTACAACCACGCACTGCCGACCGCCTATCGCGGTCCGCTGCTCATCCACGCCTCCATGCGCGTGGACCTGGCCTCCTGTGACTCGCCGCTGATCCGCTCGGCGGGCTGGGACCCCAGCGACCCGCTGGCCACCCTCGGCGCGGTGATCGCGCTGGCCGAGCTGACGGACGTGTGCACGGCGGCGGTCCACGGGGAGCGCTGTGAGTGCGGCCCGTGGGCCGAGCCGCAGCGCTACCACTGGCGGCTGGCCGACGTGCGGCCGCTGCCCCGCCCGATCGTGGCGCTGGGCCGGGTGGACCCGTGGATCCCGCCGCCCTCCCTGGTCAGCGAGGTCCACGCCATGCTCGCCACCGCGGCCAAGCCGGCCACCCTCGATGCGGGCCGCTAGCCCTCCACGCCGTCTTCGGCCGCCGCAGCCGGGCGGACTCTGCGGCCATGCGCTTTCAGCGTCCGGCCGATGTTCGGCCCGCCCGGTCGTCCTCGGCGTCCGCCGCCTCGCGCAGCCGGGTGAACTCGGCCACCATGCGCTCCAGGGTCCAGCCCGCGTTGAGGCCGCTGGGGTTGGGCAGCACCCACACCTTGGCCGGTCCCAGGGGCTCAGGCTGCGGCCCGATTCGGGCCTTGGGCCTGCCGAAGGCCGTCCGGTAGGCGGTCACCCCGGCCACCGCCAGGTAGCGCGGCCGGTGCCGTTCGACCAGGGCGGTCAGGCGCCGGCCGCCCTCGCGCAGCTCCTGCGGGGTCAGCTCATCGGCCCGGGCCGTGGTGCGGGCCACCAGGTTGGTGATCCCCAGCCCATGCGACAGCAGCTCAGTCTGCTCGGCGGGGGTCAGCAGCCGGTCGGTGAACCCGGAGCGATGCAGCGCGGGCCAGAACCGGTTGCCGGGGCCCGCGAAGTGGTGCCCGCTCGCCCCTGAATACAGCCCGGGGTTGATCCCGCAGAACAGCACCCGCAGCCGCGTCCCGTCCGCCGGCAGCACGTCCTGGATCACCCGGCTGCGGGCCGCCTCCAGCTCGGCCCTCGTCGGCCTCTTCGCCACCGTCACGCTCCGTCGCACACGCCGACGCCCCGGCCGGACGGGCCGGGGCCACCGGAGGGGTCAGGGTAACGCGATGATCCGCCTTCCGCACCGGCGGCCGGTCACAGCAGGCTGCGCACGATCAGCGTCATCGCCGAGACGCCCACCACGATGAGGACGGCGCGGCGCATGCGGCCGGCGTCCAGGTAGCGGCGCAGCGGGCCGGACAGCCAGAACCCGGCCGCCACGAACGGGGTCAGCGCCAGCCCCGCGGTCACCTGCACCGGCGGCAGCTCCCCCATGGCGGCCAGGGTCAGCACCGACAGCAGGGCGCCGACGACGAAGAACGCCGCCAGCGTGGCCCGCACCCGCGGGCCGCTCTCCCGCTGGTACAGCAGTGCGATCGGCGGGCCGCCGATCGCGGTGGCGGTCCCGGTGGCGCCCGCCACCAGCCCCGCGGCGGTGAGCGTGAGGGGGTTGCGCGGCACCCGGGCCGACCAGGCGGTGGCCGCCAGCGCCGCCAGCACGACCAGGCCCACCACGGCGCCCAGCACCCGGGTGGAGAGCGCGGCCACCACCCACACGCCCAGGGGCGTTCCGGCCACCCGGCCGAAGAAGGCCCACCGCAGCCCGCTCAGGTCGGCGTGCCGCAGCTCCCGCCTCAAGGTCAGCAGCGGCAGCACGGTGGCGGCGACCAGCATCGAGCCCGGCATGAGGGACGGGAACAGCAGGGTCACGATCGGCGCGGCGACCAGGCCCAGCCCGAGCCCCACGCTGCCCTGGACGATCGCCCCGGCCAGCGCGGCCACCCCGCCGATCAGCAGAAATTCCGGATCCGGCAGCACGTGGTGGAACGTTACATCCCGCCGTTTCCAGGCACCGCCGCGGGCATGGGCCTGTCAGTGGACGGTGAGCGACGCACCCGGCGCCGGGTAGGGCAGGTAGCCGCTGGGCGCTTCGATCACGTACGAGAAACCCACCCACGGGGAGTAGCGCGGGCAGACCGCCGGGGGCTGAGCGCAGGGCCAGCCGGTGAAGCCCATCAGGAAACGGCCGCTCGCATCGAAGAAGAGCACGTCGGTGACGAAGCGGTAGCCGCTCAGCGAGTGGGCGCCGGCCTGCGGCGACGGGTAGCGGTAGAGCATCCCGGACCGATCGCCGAGGTCGGCCGGGCTCCACTCCCGCATGCCGAGCGCCATCTGCTCGGGCCTGTCGACGAGCGCAAGGCGGTGGCGGCGGCCCATCAGCCCGACCTCGACGGTGGGCAGCGCGCTCGGATCCAGCCGCTGCCCGGCCTGCGGCCGCCGCGGTGCCCAGCCGGCGGGCGGAGGGCCGGGCCGAGCCCCCCGGCGGGCCACGACGGCGCCCCGGCACTCGCTGTGCGCTCGGGAGGGATCGACGACCCGCACCGTCGTGGCCTCCCGGGGCACCACCACCCGGATGACGCCGGAGGAGATGGAGGTGATCGAAGGGCCGTCCACGCACACCGTCATCGATCCACGGCGTTTGATCTTGAACCTGTCCTCCATAGCCTCGCCCTGCCGGGCGATGGTCACGATCGTCTCGTCCTTGTCCGGCTCTTTCAGGGCCGTCTCGACGCCCACCCTGCCGAAGGGGGTGGTGATGCCGCGGCCGAGCTGGACGCCGAACTCGCCGGTGGAGGAGAGGGTGAACACGATCGGCAGCAGCGGAGGCTGGTAGGCGACTCCCCCGGTGAGATCACACCCGCAGAGGGCGAAAAGCCCGGCCAGGACGGCCGCGGCGCGCACAGGTCTCACGTCACCGGCTCCCGTCGGGGGTGCTGCCGGCGCCTTTCCCAAGGCGCCGGGTTGCGCCCATCGTGGCCGGAAAACAGACGGGTCGTTCCCCTCAGGCGAGGGAAACGACCCGTTCAGCCGGCCGCTTTATGCGCGCACTACTTGCGCAGCAGGTTGCGCAGGACGTACTGCATGATGCCGCCGTTGCGGTAGTAGTCGGCCTCGCCCGGGGTGTCGATGCGGACGATGGCCTGGAACTCCTTGCCGTCGGCGCGGACGGTCACCTCGCGCGGGGTGACGCCCTCGTTGAGCTTCTCGATGCCGATGATGTCGAAGGTCTCGGTACCGGTCAGGCCCAGCGACTCGGCCGACTCGCCCTCCTTGAACTGCAGCGGCAGCACGCCCATGCCGATCAGGTTGGAGCGGTGGATGCGCTCGAAGGACTCGGCGATGACGGCGCGCACGCCCAGCAGCGCGGTGCCCTTGGCGGCCCAGTCGCGGGAGGAGCCGGAGCCGTACTCCTTGCCCGCGATGACCACCAGCGGGATGTTCTGGGCGGCGTAGTTCTGCGCGGCGTCGTAGATGAACGTCTGCGGCGCGCCCTCCTGGGTGAAGTCGCGGGTGTAGCCGCCCTCGACCCCGTCCAGCAGCTGGTTGCGCAGCCGGATGTTGGCGAAGGTGCCGCGGATCATCACCTCGTGGTTGCCGCGGCGGGAGCCGTAGGAGTTGAAGTCCTTGGGCTCGACCCCGTGCTCCTGCAGGTACTGGGCGGCCGGGGTGCCGACCTTGATGGCGCCGGCCGGGGAGATGTGGTCGGTGGTGACCGAGTCGCCCAGCTTGGCCAGGACCCGCGCGCCGCGGATGTCGCGCACCGGCTCCGGCTCCATGGTCATGCCGTCGAAGTACGGGGCCTTGCGGACGTAGGTGGAGTCCGGGTCCCAGGAGAAGGTGTCGCCGGTCGGGACCGGCAGCTCCTGCCAGCGCGGGCCGCCGTCGAAGACGTTGGCGTAGTCGCGCAGGAACATCTCCTGGCCGATGGAGCTTTCGACGATCTCGGCGACCTCCTCCTTGGAGGGCCAGATGTCGCGCAGGTAGACCGGCTGGCCGTCGGCGCCCTCGCCGATCGGCTCGTTGAACAGGTCGATGTCCATCGTCCCGGCCAGCGCGTAGGCCACCACCAGCGGCGGGGAGGCCAGGTAGTTCATCTTGACGTCCGGGTTGATCCGGCCCTCGAAGTTGCGGTTGCCCGACAGCACCGACACCACGGTCAGGTCGTTGTCGTTGATCGCCTTGGAGATCTCCTCCGGCAGCGGACCGGAGTTGCCGATGCAGGTGGTGCAGCCGTAGCCGACCAGGTTGAAGCCGAGCTTGTCCAGGTAGGGGGTGAGCCCGGCGCGCTCGTAGTAGCCGGTGACCACCTGGGAGCCGGGGGCCAGGGAGGTCTTCACCCACGGCTTGCGGCTCAGGCCCTTTTCCACCGCCTTCTTGGCCAGCAGCGCGGCGCCGACCATCACATACGGGTTGGAGGTGTTGGTGCAGGAGGTGATCGCGGCGATCACCACGGCGCCGTGGTCGAGCTCGAAGGTGGTGCCGTCGGCCAGCGTGACCGGGACCTTCTTGTGCGGCCGGGCGGGGACGCCGCCGTCCTGCTCGCGCGGCTTGTCGCCGTTGTCGCTGTGGGAGACGGCCGGGGAGTCGGAGGCGGGGAAGGACTCGGCGGTGGCCTCATCCAGCGTGCCCTCGACGGTGACGTAGTTGCGCACGTCGCGCCGCCAGGTCTGCTTGGCCGCGGTGAGGGCGATGCGGTCCTGGGGGCGCTTGGGGCCGGCGATGGACGGGACGACCGTGGACAGGTCCAGCTCCAGGTGCTCGGAGAAGTCCGGCTCGGCCTTGGGGTCCAGCCACAGGCCCTGCTCCTTGGCGTAGGCCTCGACCAGGGCGATCTGCTCCTCGGAGCGGCCGGTCAGCCGCAGGTAGGCGATGGTCTCCGCGTCGATGGGGAAGATGGCGCAGGTGGAGCCGAACTCCGGGCTCATGTTGCCGATGGTGGCCCGGTCGGCCACCGGCAGCGCGGCCACGCCCTCGCCGTAGAACTCCACGAACTTGCCGACCACGCCGTGCCGGCGCAGCATCTCGGTGATGGTGAGCACCAGGTCGGTGGCGGTGCTGCCGGAGGGCAGCTCGCCGGTCAGCTTGAAGCCGACCACCCGCGGGATGAGCATGGAGATCGGCTGGCCGAGCATGGCGGCCTCGGCCTCGATGCCGCCCACGCCCCAGCCCAGCACGCCGATGCCGTTCTCCATGGTGGTGTGGGAGTCGGTGCCCACGCAGGTGTCGGGGTAGGCGACCCCGTCGCGGGCGAACACCACGCGGGCCAGGTGCTCGATGTTGACCTGGTGGACGATGCCGGTGCCCGGCGGGACGACCTTGAACTGGTCGAAGGCGGTCTGGCCCCAGCGCAGGAACTGGTAGCGCTCGCGGTTGCGCTGGTACTCGCGCTCGACGTTGCGCTCGAAGGCGTCCGGGGTGCCGAAGTGGTCGACGATGACCGAGTGGTCGATGACCATCTCGGCCGGGGCCAGCGGGTTGATCCGGGACGGGTCGCCGCCCAGGTCGCGCACGGCCTCGCGCATGGTGGCCAGGTCCACCACGCAGGGCACGCCGGTGAAGTCCTGCATGATCACCCGGGCGGGGGTGAACTGGATCTCCTGGCTGGGCTGGGCGGAGGGGTCCCAGCCGGCCAGCGCGCGGATGTGGTCGGCGGTGACGTTGGCGCCGTCCTCGGTGCGCAGCAGGTTCTCCAGCAGCACCTTCAGGCTGTACGGAAGACGGGCCGCGCCTTCGACGGCGTCCAGCCGGTAGATCTCATACGACTTGTCGCCCACCCGCAACGTGCTGCGGGCGCCGAAGCTGTTGGCGGACACGACTCCTCCTCCATCACGCCGCGCGCACGCCCGCCCCGCATGCGCGGGTCCCGCGTGCGGCGGACCATTCCCTGTAGAGCCCTATAGGCGCGTTGACGTCTGCTGAACCGCTGCCGGCACGGTCCGGCGCGATCGGTATTCCCTCTGAATCCTGCCCTAGCCGAAGCCCGCGCCGCGCCCTGGGGGGACCTAACTTCCGCGGCTTTTCTCTCGACGTCAAGCTACCTGCCAATTTATCTCGACATCAAGCTATCTGCACCGGGAACCGGGATGACCGGCGACACGTTTCAGATATATCGTTGTCGTATCGCGATTGGTCTCAGAAAGATCAAAGAAGGGCGGTTAAGAACATGAGTTCGGCCACCTTCGCGCCCCACTGGGCACTGGCCGCCGCGGCGCTGGCCGCCAAGGCGGCCGGCCGGCACTGCGGCCCGGGCGTGCACGGCCCCGGCTTCGGATGGGTGTTCGGCGCCGGCCCGTGGGGCGGCCACGGCCCGTGGGGCCGCGGCGGCGCACCCTGGGGCGGATGGGCGCCCGGGCAGGGGACGCGCGCCCGCAAGGGCAACATCCGGGCGGCGATCCTGACGCTGCTGGCCGAGGAACCGGCCAACGGCTACCAGCTCATCCAGCGGATCGGCGAGCGCAGCGGCGGCGCCTGGCGGCCCAGCCCCGGCGCGGTCTACCCGGCCCTGCAGCAGCTGGCCGACGAAGGGCTGATCCGCGCCGCCGAAAACGAGGGCCGCAAGACCTACTCCCTCACCGACGCCGGCCGCGCCTACGTCGCCGCGCACGCCGAGGAGCTGAACGAGCCCTGGGCGCAGATGACGCCCGAGTACGGCGAGGGCGTGCCCGACCTGCTCAAGCAGGCCGCCCGGACCGGAGCGGCGGTGATGCAGATCGTCCACGCCGGCTCCCCCGAGCAGGTCGCCCAGGCCGCCCAGGTGCTGGCCGACGCCCGCAGCAGGCTGTACCGCATCCTCGCCGAGGACGATCCCGAGGAGTGACCGCATGGACCTGCGCATCGGAGACGCCGAACGCGACGCGGTGACCGAGGCGCTGCACGAGCACTTCGCCATGGGCCGCCTCACCCGCGCCGAACTCGACGAGCGCCTGGAGGCGACGCTGGCCGCCAAGACCGAGGGCGACCTGCGTGAGATCGTCAAGGATCTGCCCGGCCCCCATGGGCTTCCCGAGCCCGCCTGGCAGGGGCCGCGGGCCGGTCACCCGCACTGGGCGCATTGGCACGGCCATCGGCACCACCCGCATGGCCATCACGGCCGTCACCTGATGCACCACCGGCACCACCACGGCCCGGCGCCGCTGGTGCCGATCCTGCTGGTGCTCTTCCTGATCGGGGCGTTCACCGCCGGGCCGGCCGCGGGGATCGTGCTGGCGCTGAAAGCCGCGCTGGTGCTCTGGCTGGCGGCGGGCCTGTTCACCGCCGTCCGCCTGCACCGCCGGCTGCGCGCCATCCGGCGCTGAACCCTCAGGCCCCGGGACCTCGCCACGGCCGGCCCGGGGCCTGAGGGCCGCTCCGGCGCCGCGGCCGGGACCGCCTCAGGCCCGCCGGGCCGGCCGGTCCCGGCCGCGGCGCCGGGGAGCGCGCCCTTCCATACGCGGTCCCGGAAGGCCGGAACGGGAACCCCGGCGGTCTCCGAACGCATGACATCGCAGATCACGGCGCTCCTCCCGGCCCAAGTCCCGTCTTTGCCGGCGGAAACGGCATGCCGCCGAAGGTTCAGCGAGTGCTCTCTGTGAAGACATGGGCGACACAGCGGAGCACTGGTACGGTGCCGGTCATCGGAAGGTGGTACCGGAACGCCCCCCTTGTGCGATGCGCGCCGTCCGAAACGGGCGCAGTCCCATGGCACCAAGCCGGTGCCGATCACGGTCCTCCCCACCGCAGGCGGATCGCGGGCGGCCGCGGGGGCACCGGCCGGGACGTCCGTCTGAGGAGGTGACCGCGTGGCCGATCCGCTGGAACCGGGCGATCCGGAACGGCTGGGCGAGTACTGGCTGGCCGGACGGCTGGGGGCCGGCAGCCAGGGAGTGGTCTACGAGGGCTACGGCGAGGACGGGACCCGAGTCGCGATCAAGGTGTTCCACGCCCCCGACGGGGCCGCGGCCGACCTGGAGCGCATGGCGCGGGAGGTGGAGGCGGCGCAGCGGGTCTCCTCGTTCTGCACCGCCAAGATCCTGTCGGTGCAGATGACCGGGCCCCGCCCCTACATCGTCAGCGAGTACGTCGAAGGGCGCAGCCTGGGCCGGGTGGTCAAGGAGGGGCGCCGCTTCACCGGGGACGACCTGCACCGGCTGGCGATCGGGATCGCCACCGCGCTGACCGCCATCCACGAGGCCGGGGTGATCCACCGCGACCTCAAGCCCGACAACGTGCTGCTGGGCCCGGACGGGCCGCGCGTGATCGACTTCGGCATCGCCCGCACCCTGGAGATGTCGCTGACCCCGCTGGGCAACCCGGCGGGGACCCCGGTGTACATGGCGCCGGAGGTCTACCAGGGCAAGCGCGCCGGGGCCGCGGCCGACGTGTTCGCCTGGGGCGCGATCCTCTACTTCGCCGCCACCGGCGAGCACGCCTTCCGCGCCGACAGCCTGCCGGCCGTGATGCACCGGGTGCTGACCACCCAGCCGGACCTGGAGCCGCTGCCGGAGAAGCTGCGCCCGCTGGTCAAGGCCGCCCTCGACAAGGACCCGCTGGCCCGCCCCACCGCCCGCTCGCTGCTGTCGGCGCTGGTCGGCGGCCCCTCCGCCGACACCGGCGGGCTGATGGCCGCGGGCACCGCGCAGGCCGAGCAGCTGGCCCAGACCGGGCCGCAGGACCCGGCGCTGGGCCAGATCGCCGAGCAGATCTACCAGTCCCTATCCGCCGAGGACCGCGAGCTGGTCCCCGAGCTGTTCCTGCGGCTGGTGCTGGCCACCGAGGACGGCGACATCGCCTCCCGCCGCCTGCCCGCCGACGAATTGTTCGACCGGCCCCAGATGGAGCAGACGGCGGCCCTGCAGCGGATCGTGGCCGCCTTCGGCCCGGTGCTCACCCACACCGAGGACGGGCAGATCGCCCTGTCGCGGCCGGCCCTGCTGCGCGCCTGGCCGCGCCTGCGCGACTGGATCGACCAGGACCGCCAGGGGCTGGTCGGGCACGGCCACATCCGCCAGGCGGCCCGCACCTGGAACACCCACGGGCGGCGCCGCACGGACGTGCTGACCGGCACCCGGCTGCAGGACGCCCTGCTGTGGGCCGCCCACCACCAGCGTCCGGCGCTCAACCGGCTGGAGCGGGCCTTCCTGGACGCCAGCACCCAGGCCCAGACCCGCGCCGCCCGGCTGCGGCAGATCGCCACCGTCACGCTGGCCGTGCTGCTGGTGCTGGCGCTGGCCTCGACCGGCGTCGCGGTGCAGGCCAGGCAGAGCGCCGTCAGCGCCCAAAAGGAGACCGCCCGCGCCCAGCGCGACACCGCCCGCCAGCGCGACGTCGCCGTGGCCCGCCTGGTGGCCTCCGAGGCCGAGAACCTGCGCTCCAGCCAGCCGGGCCTGGCCAAACAGCTCAGCATCATCGCCTACCGGACCGACCCGGCCTCCGGCACCGCGGCGCTGTTCTCCTCCCTGGAGCTGCCGGGGGTGTTCAACGCCGGGGTCCCCGCCTGGGACATCTCGCTCAACGCCGACGCCACGCGGCTGGCCGTCTCCACGGGCAGCGACGTGGCGCTGTGGGACACCGGCAAGGGCCGCAGCCTGGCCCGGCTGAGCGCCGGCGGCTCCAGGGGCGTGGCGCTGAGCCCGGACGGGCGGCTGGTGGCCGCCGCCGTCACCGACGCCGGGCCGGGCCGGACGCCGGTGCGGCTGTGGGATGTGAGCAACCCCTCCGCGCCCCGGGAGCTCACCGTCCCCGCCAATCAGCCGGCCAAGGTCGCCTCGCTGGCCTTCAGCCCGGACGGCCGCATGCTCGCCCTCGGGCTGGGCAACGGCCGCGTGCGGCTGTGGGAGATCCCCGCCACCGGCGCCCCGCGCACGCTGCGCACGCTGACCGGGCACAAGGGCGCGGTGGACTCGGTGGCGTTCGCGCCGTCGGGGAAGCTGCTGGCCAGCGCCGGCCTGGACGGCACGGTGCGGCTGTGGGACCCCCTCGACCCCGAGCGCACCTCCGCGCTGGCGAAGATCGCCGGCGGGGAGCCGAACGCTCGGCTGTCGCAGGAGAAGATCCTGCGCCGGGTCTCCTTCAGCCCGGACGGCAAGACGCTGGCCGGCCCGGGAGACTCCAAGGACATCGTGTTCCGCCTGTGGGACGTGCAGAACCCGGGCAAGCCGCGGCGCCTGGCCGCGGCGAAGAAGGAGGGGGCGGCCTTCAACTGCCCGGGGGAGCTGCTCTCGACCGCCTTCAGCCCGGACGGCAAGACGCTGGCCACCGTCTGCAACCGGGACACGCTGCTGTGGAACCTCCCCTCCCCCACGCAGCCGAGGCTGGTCAACCGGCTGGCCGGGATGGGCGACTCGGCGGGGCGGACCGGCCCGGCGCTGTTCGCCTCGCGCGGCCACCGGCTGCTGCACGCCACCTATGGGGGCGTCTACTTGTGGTATGTCGAGAACACCCTGCGGCTGAGCTCGGTGGCCACCTACGGCACGGTCCCGTCCGGTTTCCAGGTCACCACGCGCTTCAGCGGCGGTCCCCGGCGGCTGCTGGTGATCCAGGGCGCGAACTTCGGCCTGCTGGTGGACTTGACCGGCGAAGGGGGCATGCGCCGGCTGGCCGAGCTGCCGGGCAGCGGTCAAGTCGGCGCCCAGGGCGCCGACTTCAGCCCGGACGGCCGGATCCTGGCCGTCAGCGAGATGGCGGGCAAGGGCGGCGACGCCAGGCCCGTGGTGCGGTTGCGCGACACCGGCCGGCCCGGCGCCCCGGTGGTGGGCACCGTCACCGGCCTCAGCAACGGCGTCGAGGACGTCTCCTTCAGCCCGGACGGCCGGATCCTGGCCGTGGCCGACAACAACGACTTCCTGCCGGCCAGGACGGGTCCGGCGTCGGTGAGGCTGTTCGACGTGTCCACCCCCGCCGCTCCCCGGCAGCTGACGTCGATGCGCGGCGAGGTCTACGACGTCACCTTCGCGCCCAAGGGGAACCTGCTGGTCGCCACCACCGCCGACACGCTGCTGTCGTGGAACACCGCCGACCCGAGCCGCCCGGTGCAGCACCCGACCCTGCGGCTCACCCCGGATGCGGGCGACTCCGGCTTCGCCACCTCGGCTTTCCGTCCCGACGGCGGGCTGCTGGCGGTCAGCGACAGCCGGGACACCACCCGCCTGTGGCGGGTCCAGGGCGACCGGATCGTCGGGGAACCGGTGCTGATGCGCACGGTGGGCTCCGGCAAGGGCCTGGCCTTCAGCCCCGACGGCCGCACCCTGGCCTGGACCGCCGGGTCCGCCGCCTCCCCCTCCTTCACCGGCGAGACCTCCCCGCACATCGAGCTGTGGGACGTCAGCAACCCGGACGCCCCGGTTCACCGGGCCTCTTTCGCCTACGACTCGCGGGAGAGCGAGGACCTGTCCTACAGCTCCCAGGGGCCGACGCCGTTGCTGGTGTCCACCAGCGACACGGTCGATGTGTGGAACACCGATCCGGAGTTCATGACCCGCATCCTGTGCCACAGCGTCGGCGATGTGATCACCCCGGCCCAGTGGGCCAAGTACGTGCCCGGACTCCCCTATGACCCGCCGTGCGGCCGGTGATCTCGCTCCGTCCGGGGCCGGAGGGACCGCGCCCGGCCCCGGCGGATCCGTCCCGGGGCGGTGGACCGGGCGGCAGAAAAGGTGAGAATCTTTCACACATGTCTCTGCGCTCGCCGCACCCGGTGCCGAACGTGCCCCGGCCCGCCGAGAGCGGGCTGCGCGCCACCGTCGAGGAACTGGCCGCGATCGAACGCCCGCCCTGCTCGCCGGGGGAACGCCGGGCCGCCCATCTGATCGCGCGCCGGCTGCGGGCGCTGGGCTGCCGGGCCGAGGTGGAGGAGGAACCGGCGTTCTCCTCCTACGCCCGCCCCGTGGGCGCGCTGGCCGTGCTGGGCGCGCTGGCCGGCCTGGCCGGGGGGCGCTCCCCGGTGCTGGGGACGCTGGGCGGCGCGGTGGCCGCGGCCGGGCTGGCCGATGAGATCTCCTACGGGCGGCAGCTGGCGCGGCGGGTGGTGGACCGGCGGCGCACCGCCTGCAACGTGGTGGCCGAGCTGGGCGACGCCCGGGCCCCGCGGACGCTGGTGGTGATGGCCCACCACGACGCGGCGCCGTCCGGGCTGATCTTCGACCAGCGGCTGGAGCGCCGGCTGGCGCGCCGTTTCCCGCACGTGGTGGAGCGGATGACGGAGAACCCGCCGCTGTGGTGGGCGGCGATGGCCGGGCCGGTGCTGGCGGCGCTGGGCAGCGCCACCGGCTCGGCAAGGGTGCGGCGAACGGGCGCGGTCTTGAGCGCGCTGACCGCGGCGGCGATGGCCGACATCGCCTCCCGCCGGGCGGTGCCGGGCGCCAACGACAACCTCAGCGGGGTGGCGGTGCTCATCGCGCTGGCCGAGGCGCTGCGGGAGCGGCCCGTCGAAGGACTGCGGGTGGTGCTGCTGTCGGCGGGTGCGGAGGAGGCGCTGCAGGAGGGCATCCGCGGCTTCGCCCGCCGCCACTTCCCCGAGCTGCCCCGCGAGAGCACCTGGTTCCTCAACCTGGACACGGTGGGGTCGGGCAGGCTGGTCATGCTCGACGCCGAGGGCCCGCTGCGCATGGAGCGCTACGACGCCGCCTTCGGCGACCTGGTCGCCCGCTGCGCCCGGGAGCTGGGCGTGACCCTGCTGCGCGGCCTGCGCTCGCGCAACAGCACCGACGGCGTGGTGCCCAACCGGTACGGCTACCCCACGGTCTGCCTGGTGTCGGTGGACGAGGACAAGCTGCTGCCGCACTACCACCTGCCCTCCGATCTGCCCGAGCACGTGGACTACCGCTGCGTGGCCGACGCCGCGCAGCTCGCCGAGGCGGTCGTGCGCGTCCTGGCCGAGGGCTGATCAGCGCAGCGCCGCGGCCTGGCGCGCCAGTTGCCGGATGCGGTCCCAGGCGCCGGCGCGCATCGCCTCCTCGGGGGCCAGCCAGCTGCCGCCGACGCAGCCGACGTTGGGCAGGGCCAGGTAGTCGGGGGCGGTCTGGGGGGTGATGCCGCCGGTCGGGCAGAAGCGGACCTGCGGCAGCGGCCCGGCCAGCGCCTTGAGATAGGCGGGGCCCCCCGCGGCCTGGGCGGGGAAGAACTTCATGGCGGTGATGCCGTGCTCCAGCAGGGCCATGGCCTCCGAGGCCGAGGAGACCCCGGCCAGGAACGGCAGGCCGGTGTCGGTCATCGCCCGCCGCAGCGTGTCGGTGCAGCCGGGGCTGACCAGGAAACGGGCGCCCGCGCCGGCCGCCTGGGCGGCCTGGGCGGCGGTGACGACGGTGCCGGCGCCGACCACGGCCTCGGGGACCTCGGCGGCGATCCGCTTGATGGCCTCCAGCGCGGCGGGGGTGCGCAAGGTGACCTCGACGGCGGGCAGGCCCCCGGCCACCAGGGCGCGCGCCAGCGGCACCGCGTGATCGGCGTCCCGCAGCACCACCACGGGGATGACCGGGCACACATTCAGCAGGTCTTCGGCGTTCACACCGGCTCCAGGGAGGCCAGACGGGCGGCGGCCCCCGCCAGCGCGGGGGTCGGGGCGACGATGAGGGCGGTGGAGATGGCCCGCAGATAGCGTTCCATGGGCGGCTTGGACTCGAACCGGCGGCGGAAATCGCTGCGGCGCAGCACGTCCCAGATGCGCGGCAGGATGCCGCCGCCGAGGTAGACGCCGCCGCGGGCGCCGAAGGTCAGCGCCACGTTCCCGGCGAAGGAGCCCAGCAGGGCGCAGAAGGTCTCCAGCGTCTCCTGGCACAGCGGGTCGCTGCGGCGGGCGCAGATCTGGGCGGCCGACAGCGGCTGGACCGGCACCGCGTGCATCCGGGCGATCAGCTCATACAGCCGGGTCATCCCCTCCCCCGACAGCAGCCGCTCGGCCTCGGCGGTGCCGTGCTCCTCCCGCAGCATCGCCGCCAGCTCCAGCTCGCGGGGGGTGGTGGCGGGCAGGTCGACATGGCCGCCCTCGCTGGGGATCGCCACCAGCCGCTCCCCGGCCCGCACCAGGGCGGCCACCCCCAGCCCGGTGCCCGGCCCGAGCACCGCCGCGGGGGTCTGGCCGCCGGGCGCCCGCTCGCCCAGCACGCGCAGGTCGCCGGGCTGCAGGGTGGGCAGCGCCAGCGCCAGCGCCTCGAAGTCGTTGATCAGTTCCACATGGTCCAGCCCCAGATCGGCGCGGACCTCCTCGGCGCTGCCGGACCAGTGGGCGTTGGTCAGCTGGAAGCGGCCGTCGTCGGTGACCGGCCCGGCGACGGCCACGCAGGCGGCGCCGGGCCGCACGTCCCCGGCGTGCCGGGCCAGGTAGGTGGCGGTGGCCTCGGCCAGCCCGGCGTGGTCGCGCAGCGCCAGCACCTGCACCCGGCTGGGCGGCGCGCCGGGCGCCTGGATGAGCCCGAAGCGGGCGTTGGTGCCGCCGATGTCGGCCACCAGCCAGGGCCGCTCCGCCGAAGGCGCCATCGCCGTCATGAGGTGAACACCGCCGCTCCGCGCTCGGCCGGGCCCACCGCCCGGCGGAAGGCCGCAAACAGCTCACGGCCCGTTCCGACCTGCTCTCCGGGGGCCGCGGCGGGCTCCCGGGCGGCCAGCTCTTCCTCCGGCACCAGCACCTGCAGTACTCCTTCGTCCGCATCGAGCCGGATGAGGTCGCCGTCGCGCACCCGGGCCAGCGGCCCGCCGGCGGCGGCCTCCGGGGACAGATGGATGGCGGCCAGGACGCTCCCGGACGCCCCCGACATGCGCCCGTCGGTGACCAGCGCGACCTTGTGGCCGCGGTCCTGCAGCACCGACAGCGGCGGGGTGAGCTTGTGCAGCTCGGGCATTCCGTTGGCGCGCGGCCCCTGGTGGCGGACCACCACGACCACATCGCCGTCCAGCTCGCCGGCCCGGAAGGCCTCCTGCAGCTCCTGCTGGGAGGCGAAGACCCGGGCCGGGGCCTGCACCGCGCGGTGGGCGGGGTCCACCGCCGAGACCTTCACCACGGCGCGGCCGAGGTTGCCGCTGACCGTGCGCAGCCCGCCGTGGGTGTCGAACGGGTCGGCCACCGGCCGCAGCACCGAGGTGTCGGCCGAGTCGCGCGGCGCCGGCCGCCAGACCAGCTCGCCGTCCTCCCCCAGCTCGGGCGTCACCCGGTAGTCGGCCAGCGTCTTGCCGCCGACGGTGCGGGCGTCGGCGTGCAGCAGCCCGGCCTCCAGCAGCTCGCCGATGAGGAAGCCGGTGCCGCCGGCGGCGTGGAAGTGGTTCACATCGGCGCCGCCGTTGGGGTACAGGCGGGTCAGCAGCGGGGTGACCGCCGACAGCTCATCGAAGTCGTCCCAGGTCAGCTCGATGCCCGCGGCGGCGGCCATGGCCACCAGGTGCAGGGTGTGGTTGGTGGAGCCGCCGGTGGCCAGCAGCGCCACCACCCCGTTGACGAAGGCCCGCTCATCCAGCAGCTCGCCGACGGGGGTGTAGGAGCCGCCGAGCGCGGTCAGCTCGGTGATGCGGCGGCCGGCTTCGAGGGTGAGGGCCTCGCGCAGCGCGGTGCCCGGCGGGACGAAGCTGGCGCCGGGCAGGTGCAGGCCCATCACCTCCATCAGCAGCTGGTTGGAGTTGGCGGTGCCGTAGAAGGTGCAGGTGCCCGGCGAGTGGTAGGAGGCGGCCTCGGCCTCCAGCAGCTCCTCCCGCGTCGCCTTGCCCTCGGCGAACAGCTTGCGGACCTTGGCTTTTTGCGCGTTGGGCAGCCCGGAGGCCATGGGGCCGGCGGGCACCAGGATCGCCGGCAGGTGCCCGAACGCCAGCGCGCCGATCACCAGGCCGGGGACGATCTTGTCGCACACCCCCAGCAGCAGCACGCCGTCGAACATGTCGTGGGCCAGCGCGACGGCGGTGGCCATGGCGACCACGTCCCGGCTGAACAGCGACAGCTCCATGCCGGCGCGCCCCTGGGTGACGCCGTCGCACATGGCGGGCACCCCGCCGGCGACCTGGGCGGTGCCGCCGGCCTGCCCGATCGCCCGTTTGAGCAGGTCGGGGTAGTCCTTCAGCGGCTGGTGCGCCGAGAGCATGTCGTTGTAGGCGGTGACGATCGCGATGTTGGGCGCATCGGCGCCGCGCAGGGCGAGTTTGTCGGCCGGGGCGCAGGCGGCGAAGCCGTGCGCCAGGTTGGCGCAGCCCAACGCGGTGCGCGCGGGTCTGACCCGCCCGTCGCGTTCGTTGCCGCGCCCGGCGTCGGCGATCCGCGCCAGGTAGTCGGCGCGGCGTGCGGCGCTGCGCCCGGCGATGCGCTCGGTCACCCGTGCGACCACGGGGTGGAGGGTTGGCGGCATTGAGAGGGCTCCATAGGTAAGGCGTCGGACCGCAAACTACCGACCCTTTGGAAACTTACACAAGCGTGCTTATGAAGGTTTTCTTACAAAAGATTGCGAACATGTGTAACTCGACACGCCGAACCTGGCATGATTCACTGTCCCAGTGCCCAAACAGCCTTCGACCAGCGGAGACTTGCTCCGCCTGATCCGTGAGGGCGTCTGCACCCGCGCCGAGCTCGGCCGGCTGACCGGGCTGTCCCGGCCGGCGGTCGCGCTCCGCGTCTCCGAACTGATCGCCCGCGGCCTGGTCATCGAGCGCCCCGGCGGGCCGTCCTCCGGAGGGCGCCCGCCGGCCCGGCTGGAGTTCAACGCCGCCGGCGGCGCCGTGCTGGTGGCCAACCTCGGCCAGCGCCGCGGCCAGGTCGCCGTGTGCGACCTGGCCGGGCGGATCCTGGTGCAGTCCGACCCCGACCTGCCGGCGCACCCGGATCCGCAGGCGCTGCCGCAGTGGCTGACCGAGCACTGGGACGAGCTGCTCGGCAAGGCCGGGCTGACCCGTGCGGCGGTGCGCGGCGTGGGAGTGGGCAGTCCCGGCGCCGCCGGGATCGCCGGCGGCACGGCGCCCGTCCCGCTGCGCCGGCTGGTCCCGCCGGCCCCGGCGCCGCGGCCGGACGGCATCGACCTGCGCCCCGCGCTGGCCGAGCGTTTCCCCGTGCCCGCCTACTTCGACAACGACGTGAACGTGGCGGCGCTGGGCGAGTACCAGGCCCGCTACCGGGGCCAGATCGATGACCTGCTGTTCGTGAAACTGTCCACCGGCATCGGCGCGGGACTGATCGCCGGGGGCCGCATCCAGCGCGGCGCGCTGGGTGCCGCCGGGGAGATCGGGCACATTCCCGTCCGCGACGGCGAGGGCGTCCCCTGCCGTTGCGGCAACTTCGACTGCGTGGAGGCGGTCGCCGGCGGCGCGGCGCTGACGGCCGCCACCGGCGCCGCCGACCTGGCCGAGCTGGCGCTGCGGGTGCGCGGCGGCGACCCGGCGGCGGTGGCGCCGGTGCGGCGGGCCGGCCGGCGGATCGGCGAGGTGATCGCCGCGGCGGTCAACCTGCTCAACCCGGCCGTGGTGGTGCTGGGCGGCGATCTGGTCGAGACCGGCGAGCCGCTGATCGCCGGGGTGCGGGAGGCGGTGTACCAGCGGGCCACCGCCCTGGCCACCCGTCAGCTGCGGATCGAGCCCAGCACGCTGGGCGATGCGGCGGGCCTGACCGGCTGCGCGGCCATGGTGCTGGACCACATCCTCTCCCCCGCCGCCATCGACGAGTGCCTGGCCGCCGCCCGCTGAAACGATGCGGCGGGCCCACCGCTCCCGGCGGGCCCGCCGGGAGCGTTCCAGTGGGCGATCAGGCGGAGAGGAGCAGGCCCAGCTGCCGGGACTGGGCCACCAGGTTGCCGGCCGAGTCCCATATCTCCATGTCCTCTTCGTGGAAGCCGTCCATCACGTACCGGGTGCTCACCCGGCAGGCCAGCCAGCCGGGGACGGGGCGGCGCCGCACGTGGACGGTCAGCTCCACGGTCAGCGAGGCCTCCCCGATGTCCAAGACGGCCGGGGCCATGGCGTCGACGAAGAACGGCAGCGACAGCGCGTCGGGCTCGCGGCCGTCCCGGAAGCGCATCCAAAACTCCCACTGCGGCTTCCCGCCCGGTTCGCCGCGCATCCAGCCCGGCGGTTCCGCCAGGCGGTACTCGACCCGGCCGGCCAGGCTCAGCCCCGGCATCGACAGGCCGCCCAGGGCGTCGGAGAGGGTCTCCGGGTCGGGCAGCCGCGGCGCCCGGCCGAGCACCAGCGTCCGGCCCCGCGCCTTGTCGAGGTCGCCGAAGGAGGCCACCACCCGGAGCATCTCCTTGCCGTCCTGCCATAGGCTCGCCATCCCGGTGGCCAGCCGCCGCCCGGTCTTGACCGTCTCGGTGGTGATCCGGGCCTTGCCCACCCCGGCCGGACGCAGGTAGTGGGCGGACACCGCGATCGGGTCGGGCAGCGGCAGGCGGTGCCGCAGCGCCTGCAGGCACACCGCCAGCGTGTAACCCCCGTTGGGGGTTCCATTGGGGGTGTGCCAGCGGTCGGTGACGTCGGCCAGGTAGGCGTCCTCGCCGTCCGGCTCCACCCGGGTGTCCAGGTCGAATTCATATGTCATGCGGTAAATCTGCCGGACCGCGCTGAGCTGGGACGATGCCCCGGAGGGTAATGCTGATCACATCGGGCGCCCGGCGGCGGGCGCCTTCCCCGCCTCCGGACGCCCCGACCATCTGCGGAAGCGGCCGTCGTCGCAGGCATGCCCGTCGCCGGCGGCGTCAAGGAAAACCGCACCCCGCCGGCATGTCATCGCGGCGGCCTCATCGGCCACCGTGGAGGAAGACCGACGAGCGGGCACGCGTGCCCACGTCCATCTACACGCAAAGGAATTCGATGACGCAACACATCGTCGACGTCTCCGGCACGGCCCCGCCCGTCCCCGCGCGGGCCGCCCGGTGGTGGCGGGACGCGGTGATCTACCAGGTGTACGTGCGCAGCTTCGCCGACTCCGACGGCGACGGGATCGGCGACCTGCCCGGCATCCGCAGCAGGCTGCCGTACCTGGCCGAGCTGGGCGTGGACGCCCTGTGGGTCACCCCCTTCTACCCCTCGCCGATGGCCGACTTCGGCTACGACGTGGCCGACTACCGGGACGTGGACCCGCTGTTCGGGACGCTGGCAGACGCCCGCGCCCTGATCGAGGAGACGCACCGGCTCGGCCTGCGCATCATCGTCGACCTGGTCCCCAACCACACCTCCGACCGGCACCCCTGGTTCGCCGAGGCGCTGGCCTCCCCGCCCGGCAGCCCGGCCCGCGACCGCTACATCTTCCGGGACGGCCGCGGCCCGGACGGCTCGCTGCCGCCCAACGACTGGGAGTCGGTCTTCGGCGGATCGGCCTGGACCCGGGTGCCCGACGGGCAGTGGTACCTGCACCTGTTCGCCGTCGAGCAGCCCGACCTGAACTGGGACAACCCCGAGGTCCGCGCCGAGTTCGCAGACGTGCTGCGGTTCTGGCTGGAGCTGGGCGTCGACGGGTTCCGCATCGACGTGGCGCACGGCATGGTCAAGGCCCCCGGCCTGCCCGATGTGGGCTGGAGCGGGCAGGTCACCATGCTGGGCGACAACGTGCTGCCCTACTTCGACCAGGACGGGGTGCACGAGATCCACCGGTCCTGGCGGCGGCTGCTGGACTCCTACCCCGGGGAGCGGATCGGGGTGGCCGAGGCGTGGGCGCCCACCCCCGAGCGGCTGGCCGCCTACGTGCGCCCGGACGAGCTGCACCAGGCGTTCAACTTCCACTACCTGACCGCCGGCTGGGACGCCGACGCCAAACGCAAGGTGATCACCGAGTCGCTGCGCACCGCCGCCCTGGTCGGCGCCCCCACCACCTGGGTGCTGTCCAACCACGACGTCAAACGGCATGTCACCCGTTACGGCGGCGGCGAGCCGGGGTTGCGGCGGGCCCGCGCGGCGGCGCTGCTGACGCTGGCGCTGCCCGGCTCGGCCTATATCTACCAGGGCGAGGAGCTGGGGCTGGCCGAGGTGGAGGACCTGCCGGAGGAGTACCTGAAGGATCCCCAGCGCGCCCGTGACCCCGACGCCGGCCGGGACGGCTGCCGGGTGCCGCTCCCCTGGTCGGGGGAGGAGCCGCCGTTCGGGTTCGGGCCGGGCGCCACCAGCTGGCTGCCCATGCCCGCGCACTGGCGGGAGCTGACCGTCGAGCGGCAGGCGTCCGACCCGGAGTCGATGCTGTCGCTGTACCGGCGGGCGCTGGCGATCCGGCGCGAGCACCCGGCGCTGGGCGACGGGACGCTGCGCTGGCTGCCCGCCCCACCGGAGACGCTGATGTTCTCCCGCGACTGCGCGCAGCGGTCGCTGGTGTGCGCGATCAACATGGGAGAACGCGCGGTCCAGGTGCCCGCCCCGGGTCCGGTGCTGCTGTCCAGCGGCCCCGTCCAGACGGACGGAGATTGCCTCTCCCTTCCCCCCGATACCGCCGTGTGGTGGGACGGCGCGGGAACCGCCGGTTCAGGGGAAGAGTGACTTCACGGCTCTCCTGTGTCTGGCCGGCATCACCGCCCACGCCGGGGTCAGTGAGGCGGCCGTCGGCCGGGTGCCGACCGGCAAGCCGGGGTGGCCCCGGCGACCCGGCAGACCGTGCTCACCGCCCCGGCCGAGCCGTCGGCGGTGGCCGACGCCCGAACGCCGGCCGAAGCCCCCGCATCCGGCCGGCGGGGCGAAACGAGCCGCCGCCTCACGGGACGCCGGTGCCCGAAGACGTTCGGGGCGCGACCCGCGCCCCGAAAACCCCGGGTGACCGGCTCACTTGAGGGGTGGCACGGCCCGCCGGGCCAGGCCCAGGGCGTACTCGGGCCACCACTGGCCCGCGGGCGGGTCGACGATGCCGTACTCGGGGTCCTGCGGTCCGGCGGTGCCGCGGGTGCACTGGCCGTCGGACTCGCCGGGCCGTTTGACCCACAGGAAGGCGTCCACCAGGCGGTGGCCGGTGCGGGTGGTGGGACGGACGCCCAGGCCGCGGCCGGGCGGGTTGCACCACTCCTGGGGGTCGGGGTACGCGCCCTCCGGCGCCGTCCACGGCCCCCGGCCGTTGCGGCTGGTGTCCAGGACGAAGGGGGTCAGGTCGCGCCGGCCGTCGGGCACGGCGGCCAGATCGGCGTCGGTGCACTCGCGCGCGCCGGTGCTGCGGCGCAGCCACAGGCACTTGGAGACCCGGACGCCGTAGTCGATCAGCTCGGCGTCGGCCCGGTAGTTGGAGACGTTCAGCACGAACCCGTCGGCCTTGGCGACGCCGCCGCGCAGCAGGCGGCTGACGATGCCGAGCTGGGCGCGCGGCTCGCCGTAGCCGGCGTCGTAGTCGTTGAGCGGCTGCCAGGCCGAGTGGCCGGCGTCCACGTACACGCCGGTGTTGGGGAGCTTGGCGAAGGTGGTGATGGCGTGGTCGATCTCCCGGAAGCGCTGCTCGACCAGCGACATGTCCTCCGGCCGGCCGGTGGAGCCGCCGCCGCCTTCGTTGCACCACGGCTCGCTGGACAGCAGGGCCAGCCCGTCGGGTTCGACGATCACCACGGCCCGGCCGCCGCCGATGCCGCGGGCGAAGGCGTTGATCCACTCCCGGTAGGCCCGCTCGCTGGGGGCGCCGCCGGCCGAGTACTGCGAGCAGTCCCGTCCCGGCACGTAGTAGGCCACCAGCACGGGGACGGCGCCTTGGCGGCGGGCCTGGCGCATGGTCTCGCGGACCCGCCGCTGCACCTGCTGGGGAGTTCCCTCGGTGAACCAGACCGCCTGGGAGATCTTCGACAGCGCCCGCATGAGGGCGGCGTCGTGGAAGCGTCCCTGCGCGGCCCACACCCGGGCCTGCCGTCCGGCGTTGGTGTCGGGTTCGACGAAGAAGCGGATCTTCGCCGCCCTCGGCCCCTGCAGGGGGTTGCCGGCGGCATGCGCCTGGGCGGGCGGCGCCGCTGCGGCGGTGAGGGCCGCCGCGGTCGCGAGTGCGGCGCAGCGGGCCGACCAGGCGCGCAGCCGGGCGCGCACGGGGGCCGGGGCGCCGCGAGGGGGTGCCATGCTCACGCGGTGCTCCCTTCGAAGGGGTGGGTGGGAGCGCTCCCACTTCAGGAACCATCCCCGCGCCCCCAGCACTTGTCAAGACCTTGGGTCTGGACATTCTCCAAACCGGAAGATGTACTTGTGGTCTACATCACAAAATCAGCGTCGGGGGTCGCCGGGGAACACCAAGAGCCGGTCGTCAGAGGGGACGCCGCATGGCCGCAGTCGTGCTGGATTCGGTCAGCAAGGTCTATCCCGGAGGACAGCGCGCCGTGGCGGACCTGTCGCTGGAGATCGCCGATGGCGAGTTCCTCGTGCTGCTCGGCCCCTCCGGCTGCGGCAAGTCCACCACCTTGCGCCTGGTCGCGGGCCTGGAGGAGATCACCAGCGGCGGGCTGTGGCTGAACGGCCGGCTGGCCAACGAGCTGACCCCGCGCGAGCGCAACGTGGCCATGGTGTTCCAGAACGGGGCCCTGTACCCGCACCGCACGGTGCGCGACAACATCGCCTTCCCGCTGCAGGTCGCCAAGGCCGACCCGGCCGAGTCCGGCCGGCGGGTGGTGGACCTGGCCCGCGCGCTGGGCATCGAGCAGACCCTCGACCGGCTGCCGGCCACCTTGTCGGGCGGCCAGCGGCAGCGGGCGGCCATGGGCCGGGCCATCGTCCGCGAACCGGCGGTCTTCCTGATGGACGAGCCCCTGTCGGATCTGGACGCGGCGCTGCGCACCGAGCTGCGCGCCGAGATCGGCGGGCTGGTGCGCAGCCTGGGCGTGACCACCTTGTACGTCACCCACGACCAGGTGGAGGCGCTGACGCTGGCGGACCGGATCGCGGTGCTGCGCGAGGGCGCCCTGGAGGACGTGGGCACCCCCTCCCAGGTCTATGAGAACCCCGCGACCGCGTTCGTCGCCGCGTTCCTGGGCGTTCCCCAGATCAACCTGCTGGCCGCCGTCCCGGAGGCGGTGCCCGGCGAGGGCGTCGCGCTGCGCATGGGCGCCCAGCGCCTGGTGCTGCCCTGGGGCGATCCGCGCGCCGAGCACGTGGCCCGCCACCAGGCCTCCCAGGTCATCGTGGGCATCCGCGCCGATGCGCTGCGCCCCACCGGCGACCCGCACCTGGGGGCGGTGCTGTCGGGCACCGTCCGGTCGCTGGAGTACCACGGGCACGAGTGGCTGGCCCGCGTCGACGCCGACGTCACGGTGGTGGACGCGGCCGCGCTGGGGGCGCCCGCCCGTCCCCGGCCCCTCGTCCCGCCGCGCCCGGCGGGTCCGGTGGAGCGGGCGCTGTCGCTGCTGCGCGGGCGGCGGCGGGCGCCCCTTCCCGAGCCGCCGGCGCATGTGGGCGCGCACCGCCGGTCCGATGTGCTGGTGCGGCTGCACACGCGGGACGGCTGCGACCAGGGCTCACCGGTGCACCTGGCCGTGGACCTGGACCGGGTGCTGGTGTTCGACGGGCACGGCCGCCGGGTGGATCCGGTGACCCGCTGACCTGCACTGATTTCCGGCCATCGGATATGGTTCGCCGAACTTTGTCCGAGTCGTCCAGATAACGGTTGTGTTTCAACACATTGACAGTGAGCCAGGTCACCGTCTTTCCTTCGTGGGAGCGCTCCCACACATTGCGCCGGGCGGCCCCCGCCCGCGCCCCGTTCCACGACACAGCGAAGACCTGAGAGGGGTCCGCAATGGGTTCTCCGAGACGACGCGGACTGACCGCCATCGCGGCGGTGCTGGCCGGCGTCCTGGCGGCCACCGCCGCCTGCGGCGGCGGCGATGACGGTGACGGCGGCTCCGGCGGCACCATCACGCTCACCGTCGACACCTTCGGCGAGTTCGGCTACGAGGAGCTGTTCAAGCAGTACGAGGCGTCCCACCCCAACATCAAGATCAACTCGCGCAAGGTGGCGGACCTGGACACCTACAAGCCGCGCCTGCAGCAGTGGATCGGCACCGGCAAGGGCGCCGGCGACGTGGTCGCCCTGGAGGAGGGCCTGCTGCCCACCTACATGCAGCAGCGCGACAAGTTCCTCAACCTCTTCGACTACGGCGGCGCCGAGCTGGAGCAGAACTTCCTGCCCTGGAAGTGGCAGATGGGACTGAGCCCCGACGGCAAGCAGCTCATGGCGCTGGGCACCGACATCGGCCCGCTCGGCATGTGCTACCGCAAGGACCTGTTCGAGAAGGCCGGGCTGCCCACCGACCGCGACGAGGTCACCAAGCTGTGGCCGACCTGGGAGGAGTTCTTCAAGGTCGGCCAGGACTTCCAGCGCAAGGTCTCCGGCACCAAGTTCCTCGACGGCCCGCAGGCGCTGCTGCGCGTCACCGTGCTGCAGGAGGCCGGCAAGGGCCCGGGCTACAGCTACTTCGACAAGAGCGACAACTTCGTCTTCGACACCAACCCGGCGGTCAAGAACGCCTTCGACACCGTGCTGAAGTTCCAGGAGGCCGGGCTGACCGCCAACATGCAGATCTTCACCCCGCCGTGGCAGACCGCGCTCAAGCGGGACACCTTCGCCACCGTGCCGTGCCCGGCCTGGATGCTGGGCGGCCTGGAGGAGTTCTCCGGTGACTACGGCAAGGGCAAGTGGGACGTGGCCGGGGTGCCCGGCGGCGGCGGTTACTGGGGCGGCTCCTGGCTGGCGGTGCCCAAGCAGACCAAGCACCCCAAGGAGGCCGCCGAGCTGGCCAAGTTCCTGACCAGCCCGGAGGGCCAGCTGGCCGCCTTCAAGGACAAGAACACCTTCCCGTCCTCGCCCAAGCTCTACAGCGACCCGGCCGTCACCGAGGCCAAGAGCGAGTACTTCAACAACGCCCCGATCGGCAAGATCTTCAGTGAGGCCGCCTCCCAGGTGCGGCCGGTCTACCTCGGCCCCAAGAACGAGGACGTCCGGCAGAACGTGGAGAACGTCCTGGTGGCCGTCGCCGAAGGCAAGATCAAGCCCGATGAGGCCTGGAGCAAGGCGGTGGAGGAGGCCCGCAAGGCCGCCCGGTAAGGGCGCCCTCCGGTCCGCGCGGCCCTCGACCAGGCCGGCCGCGCGGACCCGCCTGCTGTCCCGACCGCTCCCCCGCCCGGTCCCCACGAAGGGCCGGGCCGGGGAGCCGGGGCGGCGCCGGGCCGGCCCCCACCCCCGGGCCCGGCGCCGTCCCCCGCCACACCCTCGAAAGGACGACCCATGGGTCTGGACGTGCGCCCGACGCCCACCCGGCGCCGGGCGAAGGCCGAAACCAAGCCCTCGACGGATCCGCCGCCGCGGCGCGGCCTGCGCGCCCGGCTGTCGCGGCTGGACATCAAGGTCTCGCCCTACCTGCTCATCTCCCCCTTCTATGTGGTGTTCGCCGTCTTCGGCGTCTTCCCGCTGCTGTTCACGCTGTGGATGTCGCTGCGGGACCGGGAACTGGCCAGCGGCAAGGACGAGTACGTCGGGCTGCGCAACTACGCCGATCTGCTGGGCGATGCGGACTTTCTGAACGCGGTGGTCAACACCGTCGCCATGTTCTTCATCGCCACCGTGCCGCAGCTGCTGCTGGCGCTGCTGCTGGCCAACGCGCTCAACCGGCGGCTGCGGGCCAGCACGCTGTTCCGGGTCGGGGCGCTGGCCCCGCTCATCACCTCCACGGTCGCGGTCGCGGTGGTCTTCACCCAGCTGTTCGACACCGACTACGGGCTGGTCAACTGGCTGCTGGGGCTGGTGGGCATCGACCCGATCGCCTGGCAGTCGGACCGCTGGTGGTCGTGGGTGGCCATCTCCGCCATGGTCGACTGGCGGTGGACCGGCTACAACGCGCTGATCTACCTGGCGGCCATGCAGGCCATCCCCCGCGACCTGTATGAGGCCGCGGCCATCGACGGGGCCTCCCGGCGCCAGCAGTTCTGGCAGATCACCGTGCCGATGCTGCGGCCGACGATCCTGTTCACGGTGATCGTGTCCACCATCGGCGGGCTGCAGCTGTTCACCGAGCCGGTGCTGTTCGACAACGGGCGCATGGACGGCGGCTCCACCCACCAGTTCCAGACGGTGGCCATGTACATGTACGACTCGGCCTTCTACAGCGACGACTACGGCTACGGCGCCGCCGTGGCCTGGATGATCTTCCTGCTGATCATCGCCTTCTCGTTGCTGAACTTCATGTTCATCCGGCGCATGGGAGGCGTGAAATGACCCTGGTGGCAGGCCCGGACCTGGGCGGACGGCCGGGGGGCGCCACGCGGCGCGGCGGGCGGCTGCGCGGGCTGTGGGAGGCCAGCCCGCTGACCTACATCACGCTGATCGTGGCGCTGGTGCTGTCGGTCTTCCCGATCTACTGGATGATCATCGTGGCCACCCGGGGCAACGACATCGTCGGCGACGTGCCGCCGCCGATGCTGCCGGGCGGCGAGCTGGGCGACAACCTGCGGGACGTGTTCGCCGCCCAGGAGGCCAACTTCGCCAAGGGCCTGATCAACTCGGCCATCGTGGCCTCCTCGGTGACGTTCTCCACCGTCCTGTTCGCCTCCATGGCCGGCTTCGCCTTCGCCAAGCTGCGCTTTCGCGGCAAGAACGCGCTGCTGCTGACGGTGATCGCCACCATGATGATCCCGGTGCAGATGGGGATCATCCCCCTTTACATCATGATGGGCTGGTTCGGCTGGCAGGGGGAGATCCAGGCGGTCATCCTGCCGTTCCTGGTCACCGGGTTCGGCGTGTTCATGATGCGCCAGTACGCCCAGCAGGCGGTGCCCGACGAGCTGATCGAGGCCGCCCGGGTGGACGGCTGCTCCACCTTCCGCATCTACTGGAGCGTGGTGCTGCCGGCGCTGCGCCCGGCGGCCGGGGTGCTGGCGCTGCTGACGTTCATGCAGACCTGGAACGAGTTCATGTGGCCGCTGGCGGTGCTCAGCCCCGACAACCCCACCGTGCAGCTGTCGATCCGGCAGCTCAACGCCGCCTACTTCCAGGACTACACCCTGATCTTCACCGGGACCGCGGTGGCCACCGTCCCCCTGCTCATCGTTTTCGTCATCTTCAGCCGCCAGATCATCAGCGGAATCATGGAAGGCGCGGTCAAGGCGTGACAGCTTTCAGTGCAGACCAGCAGACCCACCAGCAGGCCGCCGACCATACGGCAGAGCCGTTCCCGCAGGACTTCCGGTGGGGCGTGGCGACCTCCGCCTACCAGATCGAAGGCGCCACCGCCGAGGACGGCCGCGGCCGCTCCATCTGGGACACCTTCTGCGACACCCCCGGCGCGGTGCTCGGCGGGGACACCGCGGCCGAGGCCGTCGACCACTACCACCGCTACCGCGAGGACGTGGCGCTGATGGCGGAGCTGGGCGTCAACGCCTACCGGTTCTCGCTGTCGTGGCCGCGCATCCAGCCCACCGGGACCGGCCCGGCCGAACAGCGCGGGCTGGACTTCTACCGGCGGCTGGTCGATGCGCTGCTGGAGGCCGGGATCGAACCGTGGGTCACCCTCTACCACTGGGACCTGCCCCAGGCCCTGGAGGACCGGGGCGGCTGGCCCGAGCGCGACACCGCGCTGCGGTTCGCCGAGTTCGCCGCGCTGGCGCACCAGGCGCTCGGCGACCGGGTGAAGAACTGGCTGACGATCAACGAGCCGTGGTGCGCGGCCTATCTGGGGTACGCCTCCGGCGAGCACGCCCCTGGCCGCCGGGAGCCCGCCGCCGCCCTGGAGGCCGCGCACCACCTGCTGCTCGGGCACGGCCTGGCCCTGGAGGCGATGCGGGGACAGCGCGGCGACACCCGCATCGGCCCGGCGGTCAACCTGTATGCGGTCTCCCCGGCCGGCGACGCCCCCGAGGACATCGACGCCGCACGCCGCATCGACGGCCTGCAGAACCGCTTCTTCCTGGACGCGCTGCTGCTGGGCCGCTACCCGGAGGACCTGCTGGCCGACCTGGCGCCCTTCGACTTCGAACGCTGCGTGCACGACGGCGACCTGAAGACCATCGCCGGGCGCAACGACCTGCTGGGGATCAACTACTACACCCGGCACACGGTGTCGGGCCGTCCCGGCGAGGCGTCCCAGGCGGCCTCCTCCCCGTTCTCGTCGGTGTCGCCGTGGGTGGGCTCAGAGCACGTGCGCTTCCTGGGCCGGGGCCGGCCGGTGACCGGCATGGGCTGGGAGATCGACCCCGAAGGGCTGCGCGAGGTGCTCGACCAGGTGCACCGCGGCTACCCGCCGGTGCCGATCTACATCACCGAGAACGGCGCCGGCTATGAGGACGCGCCCGGGCCGGATGGCACGGTACAAGACACCGAGCGGATCGCCTACCTGGAGGCCCACCTGCGGGTCTGCCGGCAGGCCATCGCCGACGGGATTCCGCTGAAGGGTTACTTCACCTGGTCCCTGATGGACAATTTCGAATGGGCGTGGGGGTACTCTCGGCGCTTCGGGCTGGTCTACGTCGACTACGCCACGCAACGCCGCCTGCCCAAGGCGAGCGCCGCCTGGTACTCCCGGGTGATCCGGCGCGGCGGACTGCCGGATCGGCACTGACCGTCGTCACATGGTGAAGGGGCCGAAAGACGGTGATGGGTCGATGGGAGTGAGGCGCCCCTCGGCGAAGGGGCGCCCCACCCTGGAGGAAGTGGCCGCGCTGGCCGGGGTCGGCCGCGGCACGGTGTCCCGGGTCATCAACGGCTCGCCCAAGGTCAGCCCGCAGGCCCGGCAGGCGGTGCTGGCCGCGATCGAGCAGCTGGGGTACGTGCCCAACCGGGCCGCCCGGACGCTGGTGACCCGGCGCACCGACACCGTGGCGCTGGTGCTGTCGGAAGGCGAACAGCGATTGTTCGAAGAGCCGTACTTCGCCGACATCATCCGCGGCATCAGCTCCGCGCTGAACGAGACCGGCCTGCAGCTGATGTTCACCCTGGCGCAGACGCCCCGCGACCACCAGCGGCTGGAGCAGTACCTGACCGGCCACCACGTGGACGGGGTCATGCTGATCTCGCTGCACGGGGAGGACCCGCTGCCGGGCAAGCTGGAACGCCACGGCGTCCCCACGGTGCTGGGCGGCCGCCCGGTGGGCACCGGCGCCGGCCGGATCAGCTATGTGGACGCCGACAACGAGGGCGGGGCCCGCCGGGCGGTGGAGTACCTGGTCGGGCGGGGCCGCCGGCGGATCGCCACCATCGCCGGCCCCCAGGACATGGGGGTGGGCATCGACCGGCTCAACGGGTACCGGGCCGCGCTGGGCGGGCTGCCGGAGCTGGTCGCCGTCGCCGACTTCAGCGAGGCCGCCGGCCGGACGGCCATGCGCGAGCTGCTGGAACGCGACCCGCAGCTGGATGCGGTGTTCGTGGCCTCCGACAACATGGCGATCGGGGCGCTGCGCACGCTGCGGGAGGCCGGGCGGCGGGTTCCCGACGACGTGGCGGTGATCGGGTTCGAGGACTCGGTGGTGGCCCGGCGCGCCGACCCGCCGCTGACCTCCGTGCACCAGCCCACCGAGCGGATGGGCCGGGAGATGGTGCGGCTGCTGGTCGCCCAGATCAAAGGCGAGCGGCCCGAGCCCGCCGCCGTGGTCGTGGACACTCACCTGGTGGTCCGCGACTCGGCGTGAGCCCGGGCCGCCCGGCCCGCCGGGGCCGCCGTCAGCAGCGGCGGCCCCGGTTGATGCAGTTGACCGCAAAGCGCATCAGCCTGGCGGGCATCACGTTGGCGAAGTCGGCGTGGTCGGTGATCGGGGCGTGCAGCTGCTCGGGGAAGCTGTCGAGCGCGAACACCTTGCCGCGCCGGATCTGGGCGCGCCGCACGTTGCCGAAGTTGTAAGTCAACGTGATCCGCAGCTGGGGCACCGCCCGCGTGCCGGCCGGGCAGGCGCCCGAGGCGTCGGGGAAGACGATGTGGGTGCGGTGATTGGCGCTGTCGGTGTTGCGCCCGTCCCAGCAGCTGGGGAAGTCCAAGATCCGCACCAGGCGGCTGCCGCGCGGGCACAAGGGGTATTTGTCGGTCACGATCCGGTCGGTGAAACCGGTGCAGGTCCACTGGGCCCGGGCGTTGGCGGTGCCGTTGGTGGCGGCCTTGGCGTCCCCGGTGATGACGCGCAAGAACCTTGGCATCGCGGTGACCTTGCTGCGCGGGTTGCCGCGGAACTGCAGCGACACCGAAGAGGGCACCACGATCCGGCCGATGTTGCCATCGGCGGCGCTCTGGTCGTTCTGGTTGCGGTCGGCGTCGCTGCGCAGCCGCATCACCGGCCAAAAGTAGGTGGACTTGTCGCCGCGGGCGCAGGTGGTGCCGGCGGCCGCCAGGCTCTCATTGGTGGAGAACCCGTCGGTGGACAGGTTGCCCACATAGTCGTGGGTGTGGTGGGCGCCGTTGACCACCCCGGGCGCGACGATGAAATTGTCGGAGTTGTAGTGGCCGTTGCGGTTGCGTCCGCACCGGGAGGTGAACGTGCCGCGCGAGCCGCCGCGCCTGAAGCGCACCTTGCGGACGTTGCGCGGCACCTTGCGGATGTCGACGAAATCGGACTCCACCGGCCGCAGTTCGGGCCCGCCGGGTCCGGTCTGCGGAGGTGAGGTGCTCGCCTGCGGCGCGGGGGCGGTGGCCTGCGGGGAGGCGGTGCCGGCAAGGGTGCACTCGGCCAGGGCCTCCAGGCCGGCCGGGCGCTGGGCCACCCGGCCGATGGCGATGGCGATCCGCTCGATGGCGGCGGTCCGCTTGGCCTTCAGCGGGCCCAGGATGGCGTTCTGCACGAAGTTCGGGCCGCCCTGACCCTGCGAGGAGGCCAGCCGGGCGTTGGCCTCCCGGATCTGCTTGTCGAGCTGGGCGAGGTTCTGCTCGACCTCGGCCCGCGCCCGCGCGGGGATCTCCGGGAGCCGGTCCGCCACGGAGGGACAGACGATGGTCGGCGCGGCGGCGGCCGCCGCGCTTCCCGGTGGCACCGCCAGGGCCGCCACGAGCAGGCCGGTGCCCGCCACAACGCCGGCGCGCCGGATCCGGTGCATCCGCCGGGGATCTCGCATGCGATGCTCCTCTGTGGTTTTCCGCGGTCGTGAGGAACACCCGGCTCTCTCCCGCAGTACGCGGCGCCGGCGCGGCGGGGTTCAACGGCGCCGCGGAACCGGCCCGGTTTATCTGTCGCTCAGCAGAAGTTCAACGCCGTCTTAAGAGGACCTCCCCGGCCCTTTCCCCGGTCTTACCGTGGGCCGTGGTTGTGACAGGGAGCGCGGCCGGTCCGTGCGGGATACACCCGGCTCTCACTCTTGCCGTACGGACCGGCCCGCCCTCCCGTTCAACCCCGCCCCGGTCCGGACGCCGGCAACCGGTGCGACTTGCCGGACATGCACCGCGTGGCCTGTTACGCTCACGCCAGCAGGTGTAGATCGGTGGCGAAGGCGGTGGCGGTATTGCCGCAGCGAGGCGGAGAGCGCTCGTCTTGACCCCACAGGGTTCCCGGGACGAGACCGCCCGAGTGGAGTTCCATCACTTCTTCCAGCAGCACCACCGTGAGCTCGCCCGGCTGGCCTACCTGCTGCTCGGCGACCCGGACGCCGCCGACGACCTGGCCGCCGACGCGCTGGTGGCCGCCTGGCGCAGATGGGATCAGGTCCGTGACGCCGACCATCCGCTGGCCTATGTGCGACGGATCGTGGTGAACATGTGCAACAGCCGGCTGCGCGACCTGATCCGCGAGCGCGGCAGGCTGTCGGCGCTGGGCTCGGTCTCCTTCGACCGCGGCACCGAGGGGCCGGACGTCCCGGCGGTGCTGGACGTGCGGGACGCGCTGCGGCGGCTGCCCGCCCGCAAACGCGCCTGCCTGGTACTGCGGTACGCCTTCGACCTGTCGGAGCAGGAGACCGCGCGGGTGCTGGGGGTGTCGGTCGGCACGGTCAAAAGCCAGACCTCCAAGGCGGCGGCGGAGCTGGAGCGGCTGCTGCGGCGGGGGTCGGGGTCGGCGGCCAATGTCCTGTCCGGTTACCGTGCCGGTGTCATGCGAGCCCAGGACCGGCCCGGGAGGGGGGCGTGATGCTCGGGCGGCGTGAGCGGCGCACCGAGGAGTCCCTGGCCCGGCTGCGCCGGCGGCTGCGCGCCGAGGCGGAGCGGCACCAGCCCGACACCGAGCGCATCTGGGCCAAGGTGCAGGCCGCCATGGAACAGCCCGCCGACCCGGCCGCAGCGGAGCCGAGGACCGCCGATCCCCACCGGCGTCCCCTCCGGCCGCGCGGCCGCACCGCCCTGCGGGTGGCGGCCGCGGCGCTGTCCACGATCGCGGTGGTGGGGGCCGTCTCGCTGGCGGTCCTGGTGTTCCCCGGCCGAAGCGGCGGCCCGGCGGTGACGACCGGTGATCACCACAGCGGCGATTCCGCCGCTCCCACGCGCCCGCCGGCGTCGCCGAAGCCCGCCCCGGCCTCCCCCGCCCTGCCGCGGACCGGGGAAACGGTGGGCGGTGCGGTCTCCGCCGTCCCGGCCTCCCCGCGCCGGCCCTCCCGCACCCCCGGCAAAAGGCAAGGCGGCGGCGCACCGGTGACCGTGTCCGCCGCCCCCGCCCGCGGCAGCGGCCGGCACTGGGCGCGCAACGAACTGCGGCTGACGGTGCACCGCCCGCTCAGCGCCCTGGCCGTCACCATCCGCATCACCCGAGGCCGGCACACCTTCCCGGGGGACGCTTGGACCTCGCTGCCGGGCTCGGACGTGCACAAGGACATCGACTTCACCCGCGAGGCCCTGGTGTACCGCTTCGTCCTGCGGCCGGGACGGACGGTGGCGCCGGGCGGCTACCTCATCGCGGCCGACTACCGGCCCGGCGGCCGCCACGCCCCGGGCGGGGACGCCTTCACGGTGCAGGCCACGGCGGCGGGCGGCGGCCCGGCCGTCACCATCGACGGGCGTTTCTGACTTCTTCAGGATTTTTTCGGATCGGCGGCAACCTTTCGCGGCCCGGGAGCGACCAGAGGGCATGGGGTGAAAGCCGCACCGGGCAGACTCCGCCACCTTCCCGGTGTCCCCCCGGCCTGTCCGTCCGCGGCCCCTGGGCGGACAGGCCTTCTCCTCCCCCCTTGCCCGCCCCGCCCCCCGGGGGCGGGCAAGGCCCCTTTTCTCTCCGCCGGGGCCGGCAGGCCAGGGCGTTCGCCCGGGATCGAACCGAGGACCTCCAGAGCCACAATCTGGCGTGCAGACCACCACACCACGAACGCCGCGTCTTCGGCAGGATTCGAACCTGCGATCTCCTGGTCCGCACCCAGGCGTGTTATCCCCTACACCACGAAGACTCGTCCATTCGGCCGCCGAAGTGACGGGTGCAGGAATCGAACCTGCCCCAGCGGCTCATGAGACCGCGCGGCACACCAGTGCCCACCCGTCTGAAAGTCCGGAACACCCGTCTGGAAGTCCGGAAAATGCGCGGAGGGTGTGAGGATCGAACTCACGCAGGGGTATCCCTGACGACGGCTTAGCAAGCCGCTGCCTTACCACTCGGCCAACCCTCCAAAGCAGCGACCGCCCTGCCGGACCTGGTCCGCGGGCGGCTCACCTGGGAGGATGCGCGTCACCTCCGGCGGTGGCCCCCTCGGCCGGGCATGCTGCGGACGCTGTGCATTCGATGCCGATGAACGCGCATCATCGCACTTCTCCTTCCGTCCGCGCGCCGGTTCTTCACCGCCGACAACGCCCACTGTGCCGGATCCATTCCCCGGGAGGCAACGCATTTACCGCAAGAGCGGGGCATAGACTCCCCCGCATGGACGCCGCGCAGTTGTTGCTGTTCGCCGGGATCGTGCAGCTGGGGGTGATGTCCCCCGGGCCCGACTTTGCGATCACCGTCCGTAACACGGTGATATCCGGACGGCGGATGGGCATGGTGACCGCGCTGGGCATCGCGACCGGGATCGTGGTGTGGTCGCTGGGCGCGGCGCTGGGGGTGGCGGCGCTGCTGGCCGCCTCGGCGCGGGCCTACCTGGTGGTCAAGCTGATCGGCGCGGCCTACCTGCTGTTCCTGGGAGTGAAGGCGGTGCGGTCGGCGCTGCGCGGGGAGTACACCGCGGCTGTGGGCGGCGGCGGTGAGCGCACCGCGCCGAGGCTGGGGACCGGTTTCCGGCAGGGCCTGTTGTGCAATGTGCTCAACCCCAAGGTGGCGGCCTTCTACATGGCGTTGATCCCGCAGTTCCTGCCGCCCGCGCCGCAAGTGGTCGACGTCCTGGCATTGTCGGCGATCTCGGTGACGCTGACCGGGGTGTGGTTCGTGCTGGTGGCCGCCGTGGTGGGCGCGTTGCGACGGGTGCTGGAGCGCCCGGCGGTCCGCCGGCGCATCGACGCCGTCACCGGATTCGTGCTGATGGGGCTGGGGTTCAAACTGGCGTCCAGCTGAAAATGGGCGCGCCCGCGTCCCAGACCCGCAGCAGTCATCCGTCCGGGGCCGGAACGCCGTTATGGGTGAAGATTGCTCTATCGCCGCAGACGGTCGCAAACAGTGCCGCCGAGTGCTTGAATCTGCGACCATGTGGGATGCGTCACCATCTTCCCGGCCATGGCTGCGGGAGTACCCCTCCGGAATGCCGGCGGAGGTCGACGTTCCCCCCGTGCCCGTCCCCCATCTGCTCGATGAGACGGCGGCGCGGCTGCCCCGGCGCACCGCCTACATCTTCTACGGCCGGCGGCTCGCCTACCGGCAGGTCCGGAACCTGGTCGACCGGTTCGCCGCCGGGCTGCAGACGCTGGGGGTGCGGCCGGGCGACCGGGTGTCTTTGGTGCTGCCCAACTGCCCGCAGATGGCCATCGTGTTCTTTGCGGTGCTGCGGCTGGGGGCGGTGGCGGTGCCGCACAACCCGCTGTACACCGCCGAGGAGATGGGTCGTCAGCTCGCCGACTGCGGCTCCCGGGTGGCCGTGGTCCTGGACCGCTCCTACGCCACGGTGCGTTCGGTCCGCCACAGCGTGCCGCTGGAGCACGTGGTCGTCACCTCCCTGACGGAGTACCTGCCGTGGCCGCAGCGGCTGGCGCTGCGGCTGCCCCTGGCGAGCATGCGGCGCAAACGGGCCGCCCTCACCGCCGAGGTCCCGCCCGACCCGGGCGTGATCGGGTTCGGGGAGCTGTTGCGCCGCAGCCGGCAGCCGGCCCGGCAGACGTGGCTGGTCCCCGACCGGCACCCGGCCGCCATCCAGTACACCGGCGGCACCGAGGGCCGTCCCAAGGGAGTGACGCTCACCCACCGCAACCTGGTCGCCAACGCCTACCAGAAGCAGACCTGGGACTTGGAGAGCCGGGACGGGCGGGAGGTGACGCTGGCGGTCCTGCCGCTGTTCCACTCGTTCGGGATGACCGCCTGCCTGATCGCGCCGGTGGTGCGGGCCGAGACGGTGGTGCTGCTGCCGCGCTACGACGCCGGCCAGGTGATCCGGGCGCTGCGCCGGTACCGGCCGACGATCTTCCCCGGGGTGCCCACGCTGTATGAACAGGTGCTCGACACCCCGGGGGTGGAGCGGCGGGATCTGGCGTCGGTGCGGCTGTGGCTGTCGGGGGCCAGTTCGCTGACCGCCCGGACCATCGAACGTTTCCACCGGATGGGATTGAGAGGGCTGGTCCAGGCCTACGGGCTGACCGAGGCGTCCCCGGCGGTCTCCTCCAACCCCGGTGACGGGCGGGCCCGCAACGAGACGGTGGGGCTGCCGCTGCCGAGCACCGACGTGGTGATCGTGGACGTCGACGACCCCACCCGGGTGCTGCCGCCGGGGCGCCCCGGGGAGGTGGTGGTGCGCGGCCCGCAGGTGTTCGCCGGGTACTGGAACCGGCCGGAGGAGACCGCCCGGGTGCTGTCGAACGGCTGGCTGCGCACCGGCGACATCGGAGTGATGAGCCCCGATGGGTTCCTGACGATCCTGGACCGCAAACAGGACCTGATCAAGGTCAGCGGGTTCAGCGTGTACCCCTCGGAAGTGGAGGAGGTGCTGTACCGGCACCCGGCGGTGATCGAGTGCGCGGTGGTCGGGGTGCCCGATGAGCGGCGCGGCGAGAAGGTGGTGGCCTGCGTGGTGGAGCACCCGGCCTACCCGTTCTCGGCCGACGAGCTGCGGCGGCACTGCGAGAAGTACCTGTCGCACTACAAGGTGCCGGAGGAGTTCCTGCCGCGGTCCGCGCTGCCCCGGTCGGGCATCGGCAAGGTGATGCGCCGGGTGCTGCGCGAAGAATGCCTGCTGGAGGTCACGCATTAGCCGGCCGGCCGCGGCGCGTATGCTTCCGCGCGTGCTGGACTCCGCAACCCCCCTGCTGGCCGAGCTGGTCGCGATCGGCCGGGCCGCGCCCGGCGGCTCGGCGGACGCCGAGCCGGTGACGCTGTATGACCGGCACGGCGTGCTGGTGGTCCGGGTGGGCGATGCGGTGGTCAAGGCCCACCAGGCCGACCGGGACGGCGGGCCGCGCCTGGCCGCGCGGATGGCCGCGGCCGAGCGCCTGCCCCACCTGCTGCTGCCGCCGGCCGGCCCGCCGCGCCGGGTGCACGGACGGGTGGTGACCGTGTGGCCGTACGGGGAGCCGGTGAGCCCGGACGACCCGCCCTGGGAGGAGAGCGGCCGGCTGCTGGCCCGGCTGCACCTGACGGAGCCGCCCGCCACCACCCCGCCGCTGCCGCGCTGGGAGCGGCCGGCCCGCCTGGCCCGGGCGGTGACCGGCCTGGACGGCGGCGGCGCCGCGGAGCGGGTGATCTTGCGGGCCCATGCGAGCCTGCCGGGCTGGGCGCGCGGCGAGGAGACGCCCCCGCCCCCGGAGCGAAGCGCGCTGATCCACGGCGACTGGCATCTGGGGCAGCTGGTGCGGGCCGCCGACGGGCGGTGGCGGCTGATCGACGTGGAGGATCTGAGCATCGGCGACCCGGTCTGGGACCTGGCGCGGCCGGCGGCGCTGGTGTCCGCCGGGGTGCTGCCGGGCGCGGACTGGGCGCGCCTGCTGGCCGGTTACACCGGCGCCGGAGGGCCGGCGATGCCCCCTGATGGGGACCTGTGGCGCGTGCTGGACGTTCCGGCGCGAATTTTGGCGATCCAAATCGCCGCCACCTGCGTCAAATCCGCGCGGGCCGAAGGACGCCCGCTCGACGGGTTCGAAACCGCGCTCGTCGACACCTGTAGCAGGATCTTCGCCACGGGGAGGTCCCCGGGACGGTGATTTGGCCCTATCGTGGTCGCGTTCCGGGCTTCCGGCGAGGGAAGGATGTAAGGCCATGCAGTGCCCCAAGTGCCGCGGCACGATGCGGACGTACGACCGCAACGGAGTGCAGATCGAGCAGTGTGACATGTGCCGGGGGATCTTCCTCGACTACGGCGAGCTGGAGGCTCTGATCCGCATGCAGCAGACCTACATGCAGGCTCCGCCGCCTCCGCCGGCCGCCGCTCCCGCCCCCGGCTGGGGCCAGCCGCAGGTGCATCACCACCACCACGGGACGCCGCACTACCGGCACCGCAGCCTCTTCCACATGCTGTTCTCCACCTGAGCAGGCAGGTGACAGGCGGCGCCCGGCGCGAGGGAACGCGCCGGGCGCCGCCCGCATTCGGGGCGTCCTCAGCCCGCCAGGGTGCGGTTCACCAGCTCGCGGGCCTCGTCCTGAACCAGGGCCAGGTGGTCGGGGCCGCGGAAGGACTCGGCGTAGATCTTGTAGACGTCCTCGGTGCCGGACGGCCGGGCGGCGAACCAGGCGTGCTCGGTGCAGACCTTGACGCCGCCGATCGGGGCGCCGTTGCCGGGCGCCTCGGTCAGCACGGCGGTGATCGGGTCCCCGGCCAGCGTGTCGGCGGTGATCTGCGCCGCCGACAGCTTCTTGAGCACCTCCTTCTGCTCGCGGGTGGCGGGCGCGTCCAGGCGGGCGTAGGCGGGGTCGCCGTGCCGTTCGGTCAGCGCCGCATAGCGGCGGCTGGGCGACTGCCCGGTGACGGCGATGATCTCGGCGGCCAGCAGCGCCAGGATGATGCCGTCCTTGTCGGTGGTCCACACCGTCCCGTCGCGGCGCAGGAAGGAGGCCCCCGCGCTCTCCTCGCCGCCGAAGCCCAGGCTGCCCTCCAGCAGGCCCGGCACGAACCATTTGAAGCCGACCGGCACCTCCAGCAGCGGCCGGCCCAGCGCCGCCGCCACCCGGTCGATCATGCCGCTGCTGACCAGCGTCTTGCCCACCCCGGCCGCCTCCGGCCAGTCCCGCCGGTGGGTGAACAGGTGCTCGATGGCCACGGCCAGGAAGTGGTTGGGGTTCATCAGCCCGCCGTCGGGGGTGACGATGCCGTGCCGGTCGGCGTCGGCGTCGTTGCCGGTGGCCACATCGAAGGCGGTGCGGTTCTCGATCAGCGAGGCCATCGCGTGCGGGGAGGAGCAGTCCATGCGGATCTTGCCGTCCCAGTCCAGCGTCATGAACCGCCAGGTGGGGTCGGTGTGGGGGTTGACGACGGTCAGCTCCAGCCCGTACCGGTCGGCGATCTCCCCCCAGTAGGCGACGGACGCGCCGCCCAGCGGGTCGGCGCCGATGCGCACCCCGGCCGCGCGGATCGCCTCCAGCTCGATGACGTGCGGCAGTTCTTCCACATAGCGGCCCAGGAAGTCGTAGCGGCCGGTGGTCTCGGCCGCCAGCGCCCGCTCATACGGGATGCGCCGGACCTCCTTGAGCCCGCCGGCGATGATCGCGTTGGCCCGGTCCTGGATCCAGGAGGTGGCCTCGGTGCCGGCCGGGCCGCCGCTGGGCGGGTTGTACTTGAAGCCGCCGTCGGAGGGCGGGTTGTGGGAGGGGGTGACCACCACCCCGTCGGCCAGGCCGCTGCGGCGGCCGCGGTTGTGCGCCAAGATGGCGCGTGAGATCGCCGGGGTGGGGGTGTAGCCGCCGCGTTCGTCGATGAGCACCCGCACCCCGTTGGCGGCGAAGACCTCCAGCGCGGTGGCCTGGGCGGGCTGGGAGAGGGCGTGGGTGTCGGCGCCCAGGAACAGCGGCCCGTCCACGCCCTGGGCGGCGCGGTACTCGCAGATGGCCTGGCTGGTGGCCAGGATGTGGTCCTCGTTGAAGGAGGAGTTCAGCGCCGACCCGCGGTGCCCGGAGGTCCCGAAGGACACCCGCTGGGCGGGCTCGCCGGGGTCGGGGTGCAGCGTGTAGTAGGCGGTCACCAGGCGCGCCACGTCCACCAGGTCCTCCGGCCGGGCCGGTCGCCCCGCGCGCTCGTGCACCATGACGATCTCCCTCCCGCGGGACGGCCGATGCCGCCGGCCGGCCCGCAATGTTCCTCACCCCATTCGGGCCCGGCTCCAGGCTAGAGGCGAGGGTCCACCGGCTCTGATTCCAGGGCCAGCACCGCGAAAACCGCCTGGTGGACGCGCCACAGCGGCTCGCCGTCCACCAGGCGCCGCAGGGCCTCTGCGCCGAGGGCGTATTCCCGCATGGCCAGTGACCGCTTGCGGCCCAGGCGGCGGTCGCGCAGCCGTTCCAGATTTTCTTCCGCGGTGTAGTCGGGGCCGTAGATGATCCGCAGGTACTCCCGGCCCCGGCATTTGAGGCCGGGTTGCACCTTGCGGTCGCCGTCCGGTGCGCCGAGCGGCTTGACGACCATGCCCTCGCCGCCGGATTCGGTCAGTTCCCGCCACCAGGCGGTGGCCGCGGCGACCGACTCCGGCGAGTCCAGTTCGACGGTGCGGTGGGCGGTGGCGGTCAGCAGGCCGGTGGGGTCGGCGGCGGCCAGGCGCTCGGCGATCGCCAGGTGCCACAGGTGGTCGCGGGCGGTGGCGTGGACGGCGCCCTCCCCCGCCAGCACCTGGAAGGGCGCCAGTGTCACGCCGTTCAGCCCGTCCACCGGGCGGCAGTAGCGGGCGTAGGCGTCGCGGAACAACTCGGCGGCCTCGGCGCGGCGGCGGGTGCGTTCCCGCAGCCCGGCCACCTCCAGGCCGCGGGCGGCGGCCCGGTCGAGCACGGACAGCGCGGCCGGGAGCGCGGCGCGGGCGGCCGCCCCGGCGGCCGCGTACTGGGTGCGGATCAGTTCTGTGGCCTTGACCGACCAGGGCATCAGCTCGCAGTCCAGCACCAGCCAGGAGGTGTCCAGTTCCCGCCACAGGCCCGCCGCGCCGACCGCCTCGCGCAGCCGGGCCAGCAGTTCCTCGGTGCGGGCGGTCCGGCGGAAGAAGGCCCGGCCGGTGCGGGTGTAGACGGCGCCGCTGGTGCCGTCGGCGACGCCGAAGCGGGCGGCGGCCGTCTCGGCGTCCCGGCAGAGCACGACCACGGCCCGCGAGCCCATGTGCTTTTCTTCGCACACCACCCGTTCCAGTCCGGCCTTGCGGTACTCGGCGAACGCCTCCGCGGGGTGCTCCAGGTGATCCGGCAGCGCCGAGGTCGCCACCGGCGCCATGGTCGGCGGCAGGTACACCAGCCAGCGCGGGTCGATGGCGAACCGGCTCATCACCTCCAGGGCGGCCAGCGCGTTCTCCTCACGCACCGTCACCCGGCCCAGCAGGCGGGTCTGCACCCCGGACAGGTCGCACACGTCCTCGATCTTCAGCACGTCGCTTTCGCGGCGGGCGCCGGCCCGCGGCGCGGCGTCCCCGCCTTCCAGCGGGCGGGCCGGCTCGTACCAGACCCGCCGGGCGGGCGTGGACACCAGCTCCCGCTCCGGGTAGCGCAGCGCGGTGAGCCTGCCGCCGAACACGCAGCCGGTGTCCAGGCAGATGGTGTTGTTGATCCACTCCGGCTCCGGGACGGGGGTGTGGCCGTAGACGACCATGGCCTTGCCGCGGTAGTCGTTCGCCCACGGGTAGCGCACCGGCAGGCCGTACTCGTCGGTCTCGCCGGTGGTCTCCCCGTACAGCGCGAACGCGCGGACCCGGCCGGAGGCGCGGCCGTGGTAGGCCTCCTTGAGCCCGGCGTGGGCGACCACCAGCCGTCCGCCGTCCAGGACGTAGTGGCTGATCAGGCCGTCCATGAACGCCAGCGCCCGGTCGCGGAAGTCCTCCGGTTCGGCCTGCAGCTGCCGCAGGGATTCGGCCAGCCCGTGAGCGACCTTGACGCGGCGGCCCTTGAGCGCCCGCACCAGCTTGTCCTCGTGGTTGCCGGCCACGCACAGCGCGGTGCCGGCGGCGACCATGCCCATCACCAGCCGCAGCACCCCGGGGGTGTCGGGGCCGCGGTCGACCAGGTCGCCGACGAACACGGCGGTGCGCCCGGCCGGGTGGCGGGCGCCGCAGGCGCGGCCGGATGCATCCCGCTGGATCTCATATCCCAGCTCGGTGAGCAGGTCCTCCAGTTCGGCGCGGCAGCCGTGGACGTCGCCGACGATGTCGAAGGGGCCGGTCAGCTCGCGTTTGTCGCTCCAGGCCTTCTCGTAGGCGATGGTGACCGCGTCGATCTCCGCCACGCCCTTGAGCACATGGCAGTGGCGGAACTCCCGGCGCAGGCCGCCCATGCCTTCTTTGAGCTCCCGCATCTGGCGGGCCACCACGCGGTCGGGCAGGTCGCGGTCGGTGCGGGCGGCGTTGCGTTCCCGCGCCACCCGCTCGGGCACGTCCAGCACGATCGCCACCGGCAGCACGTCGTGCTCCTTGGCGATCTGGACGAGCCGCCGGCGGGCGTGCGGCTGGACGTTGGTGGCGTCCACCACGGTCAGCAGGCCCCGCCGCAGCCGTTTGTGCACGATGTAGTGCAGCAGGTCGAAGGCGTCGGCGGTGGCCGACTGGTCGTTTTCATCGTCACTGACCACCGCGCGGCAGTGGTCGGAGGAGACGATCTGGGTGGGTTTGAAGTGCCTGCGGGCGAAGTGCGACTTGCCCGAGCCGGACACCCCGACCAGCACCACCAGGGCCATCTCCGGGATCGTGATCCGGCGGGTCAACGGGTGAACACCCCCATCTGGGTCGGCGGGCCGAGCTCGAGGTCGTCCTCGCCCACCGGCAGGAAGCGGACGCGGTAGCCGTAGGCGTCGGCGACCCGGTGCGCCCAGGCGCGGAACTCCTTGCGGGTCCATTCGAAGCGGTGGTCCGGGTGGCGCATGGCGCCCGGCGCCAGGCCCTCGTAGCGGACGTTGTATTCGGCGTTGGGGGTGGTCACCACGATCAGCCGGGGCGCGGCGTCACCGAAGACCACCCGTTCCACGGCGGGCAGCCGGGGCGGGTCGATGTGCTCGATGACCTCCATCAGCACGGCCGCGTCGTGGCCGCCGAACCGCCCGTCGGCGTAGGTGAGGGCGCCTTGGAAGACCTCCCAGCGGCGCTCGCGGCCCACCGCCGCCCGCTCGGCGTTGCGGCGGGCCATGGCGAGTGCGCGGTGGGAGACGTCGACGCCGGTCACGCGGGTGAAGAACGGGTCGGCCAGCAGGCGGGTCAGCAGCCTGCCCGCCCCGCAGCCCAGGTCGATGACACGGGGCGCGTCGTGGTCGCGCAGCACCTGCAGCACGGCGCGGATGCGCTGTTCGGCCAGCGGCGCCGCGGCGGGGAGGCCGCCGTCCTCTTCGCAGGCGGCCGGCGGGGCCTGCGGTTCCTCGTCGATGGGGTCGCGGTCGAGGGCGTCTTCCGGGGCGTCATCGGCCTGGGCCAGCCGGCCCAGGGCGCTGCGCACCAGGCCGCGCCGGTTGGCCAGGTAGCGGCGGACGATGAGGGCCCGCTCCGGGTGGGAGGCCAGCCAGCCCTCCCCCGCCCGGATCAGTTTGTCCACCTCCTCGGGCGCCACCCAGTAGTGCTTGGCCTGGTCGAGCACCGGCAGCAGCACATACAGCTGGTTGAGGGCGTCGGCCAGGCGCAGTGTGCCGCGCAGGGTCAGCGTCAGGTACGGGGAGTCGCCCCATTCGGGGAAGGCCGGGTCCAGCGGCACCGGGGTCGCCTCGACCCGCCAGCCCAGCGGTTCGAGCAGCCGCCCGGCCAGGCCGGGGCCGCCGCGGCAGGGCAGCGCGGGCAGGGTGATCTCCAGCGGGATCGCCGTGGCGGCCAGCTGGGGGCGGGCGTCGCAGCGGCCGCGCAGCGCGGTGCGGAAGACCGCGGCCATGGCCGTGGCCAGCAGGGAGGAGGCCGCATACGGGCGGTCGTTGACGTACTGGCCGAGGGAGAAGTCGGGGGCGTCCTTGCCCTTGGTGCGTGCCAGCCTGATCGGATCGACCTCCAGCAGCAGCGCGGCGGTGCAGCGTTCGCAGGTCGCCTCGGGGTAGAACACGTGGGCCGTGCCGAACGCCTGGTCGAAGGTCTGCACCTTGTCGGGATGCTTGTGCAGCAGGAATCCCAGATCGGTCGCCGGGGTGGCCGTGGTGGTGATCGTCAGCAGCACGGGTTTCAGTCTTCCGGACCGAAACCGCCCGCGACAGCCATTTTCACGGCCCCGTTCCGGCGGGTCCCGGCGGTGTCCGGAACCGGCCGGGGGCCTCGTGACAGCCTGGCCGCCCCGGAGGCGGGCGGCGCCGTAAATTCCGGTGGCCTGCGGGTAGCGGCGGCGATCACAATCGGTCCCGACATGAACAGACATTCACGCCGGGCGATCGCCGCCGAGACCGTCGAGATCCTCGAACGCGGCCGCTACACCGCCCCCTCCGGGCGGGTCGTGCCGATCGCCGATCACGTGGCGCAGACCGTCCGGGGCACCCGGCTGTACCGGCCGGAGGAGCTGGCGGTGCTGCTGGAGGGGCTCGGCGCCGCTTCCGACGGCGCGCCGACCCGTATCGAGGTGACCGAGGAGACCACGCTCGCCGCCGCGCGCCGGCTGACCGGAGCGGCCGGCGACCAGGTGGCCTGCCTGAACTTCGCCTCGGCCGAGCACCCCGGCGGCGGTTTCCTCAGCGGCGCGCACGCCCAGGAGGAAGGGCTGGCCAGGTCGTCGGGCCTGTACGCCTCGCTGCGCGCCGTGCCGCAGTTCTACGCCTTCCACCACAGGCAGCGCGACCCGCTCTACAGCGACCACCTGATCTACTCGCCGGGGGTTCCGGTCTTCCGCGACGACGCCGGGCGTCTGCTGGAGGAGCCGTACCGGGTGGCGTTCCTCACCTCGCCCGCGCCCAACCGCCGCGCGATCGGCGACCTGCGGACGGTGGAGGAGATCGGGCGGGTGCTGCGCGGGCGGGCCGCCAAGGTGCTGGCCGCGGCCCGCCACCACGGCCACCGGCGGCTGGTGCTGGGCGCCTGGGGCTGCGGGGTGTTCGGCAACGACCCGGCCCAGGTCGCCGAGACGTTCGCCGGCCTGCTGCTGGACGGCGGCCCGTTCGCCGGCCGCTTCGCGCACGTGGTCTTCGCGGTCTGGGACACCGCCCCGGGCGCGCCCCGCCACGCGGCCTTCGCCCGCAGGTTCGGCTCCCTTTAGGGGAGTGGGCCGCAGGCCGTCGCTTCGCCCGCCGCGGGGACGGCCCCGGGACCGTCCCCGCGGCGCACCGCCGACCGTGCGGCTTACAGCTTGGCGAGCACCTCGCCGGCCAGCAGCTCCAGGTGGTCCAGGTCGGACAGGTCCAGCACCTGCAGGTAGACGCACTCGGTGCCGAACTCGGCGAAGCGGCCGAGCTTGTCGAGCACCTCGCCGGGGGTGCCGGCCAGGCCGTTCTCGCGCAGCTCATCGACCTCGCGGCCGATGGCCTGGGCGCGCCGGGCGACCTCGGCCTCGTTCCGGCCGCAGCAGATCACCTGGGCCGCCGAGTACACCATCGGCTCGGTGCGGCCGGCCTGCTCGCAGGCCGCGCGGACCCGCTCGAAGGCCTGCCGGGTCTCCTCCGGCCGGTTGAACGGCACGTTGTACTCGTGGGCGAAGCGCGCCGCCAGGCGGGGGGTGCGCTTGGCGCCGACCCCGCCGATGAGCACCGGCGGGCCGCCGGGCTGGACGGGCTTGGGCAGCGCCGGAGAGTCCACCAGCCGGTAGTGGGCGCCCTCGAAGGAGTAGGTCTGCCCAGGCGGGGTGCGCCACAGCCCGGTGATGATCTCCAGCTGCTCCTCCAGCCGTTCGAACCGCTCGCGCAGGCTGGGGAAGGGGATGCCGTAGGCGGTGTGCTCGGCGGTGTACCAGCCGGTGCCGATGCCGAACTCGACCCGGCCGCCGCTCATCTGGTCCACCTGCGCCACCGAGATCGCCAGCGGCCCGGGGTGGCGGAAGGTGGCGGCGGTCATCAGCGTGCCGAGCCGGATGCGGCTGGTTTCGCGGGCCAACGCGGCCAGGGTGATCCAGGCGTCGGTGGGTCCGGGCTCTCCGGACACATCGCCCATCTTCAGGTAGTGGTCGGAGCGGAAGAAGGCGTCGAAGCCCAGATCCTCGGCCGCCTTGGCGACCCGCAGCAGCGTGTCGTAGCTGGCCCCCTGCTGGGGCTCGGTGAAGATCCGCAGTCGCATCCGTCCATATTGCTGCGAAAGAGCGGCTGCTGAAAAACGCACCGGCGGACGCCGGTACGCCCTTCCCTTTACCGTGCCCAGACGGGCGCCGAGACCGGGCGGCGGGCGGGTTCCCGGGAGGCGGCGGGGCGGCGGGACGGTCCGTGGCCGCCGGCGCCGAGACCAAAGTTATTTACATGTGGTAGCCATTTGATTACCTAATGCGGTGCGAGGTGGGAGTGGGCCGGTCTTCACTTTGGCCTATGACGACTCGCAACCGCGCCCGCCTGTCCTACAAGCTCCGCTACGCCGCTTCCAACCCCCGGCTGGTCCTCCCCTATGCGCGCCGCCTGGCCCGTGACACGTGGCTGCGCCTGCGCACCAGGGATCATGTGAGCTACTACCGGGCGGTGATGCGTTCCGACACCGCCCGCAACCCCGACGGCGCGGTCGGCACCCCCACCCATGAGCGGTGGCTGGCGCTGGGGCAGATGCAGTTCGACTACCTGGCCGACCACGGGCTGCGCCCGCAGGATCGGATGCTGGAGATCGGCTGCGGCAATCTGCGGGCCGGCTGGCGCTTCATTCAGTACCTGGAGACCGGCAACTACTACGGGGTCGACATCTCCCCCGACATCCTGTTCTCCGCCCAGGACACCATCATCCGCTACGAGCTGCAGCACAAGCTTCCGCACCTGACCCCGGTGCAGGACCTGCGGCTGGACTTCCTGCCGTCGGGTCACTTCACGGTGATCCACGCCCACAGCGTGTTCTCCCACAGCCCGATCGAGGTGATCGACGAGTGCCTGGCCCATGTCGGCCGGCTGCTGGCGCCCGGCGGTTTCTTCGACTTCACCTACAACGAGACCGAGGGCGAAGAGCACCACGTGCTGCGGGAGGACTTCTACTACCGCAGGCAGACGCTGATCGACCTCGCCGAGTCCTACGGGCTGGTGGCCCGGCCGATGGACGACTGGCGCAAGACCGGCCACAAGCAGTCCAAGATCCGCATCACGCTTCCCGCGGGCGGCGAGGCCGAGCCGCGGGGGTAGGCGGCCGTCAGTCGGCTCCCGGCCGCTCCTCGGTCAGCCCGCCCGCCAGCCGGGCGGCGCGGTGCAGCAGCCTGGCCTGCGTCTCCAGCTGGTCGATGATCCGGCGCTGCTGGTCGCGGATGTCGTGCAGCACCAGCGCGACGCCCACCGCGAACGAAACGAGCGCGCCGGCCAGCGCGGCCGCCAGCGCGATGGGGACGGCATCGGCCCCGCCCGCCGCCGCGGCCGCCCCGCCCGCAACCGCGGCGACCAGGGAAACTCCCGCCAGGTGACGGCGCCGCGGCAACGATCCGGTGGAGCGCATGCGGGCACCTCCTTTGCGGACGAGGGCGTTGACGAGCGGCGATACTGAAAGTCCTCCTCCTTGTCAAAGACTGTAACTATCAGTCAGATCCGGCAACGTTCCGTTGTGCAAACTCTGACCTGCGGGTTAGCCGCGCATGACCCGGAGTGACGGCGGATCGTCAAGGCGGTCACTCGGAACGGCCCGGGGGAGGGTCGGAGGGGGGCCTGCCGGCCTCCCCGTAGAGAGCGCGCAGAAAGGCCAGCGCCATCCGGCGGCGCTCGCCGGAGTCGGCCCGCAGGTCGGCGAAGTAGGCCTCCAGCTCCCGCAACTCGCGCACGACGGTGTCCAGATCGGGCTCGGCCGCCTCCTCCGGGATCACCGAGGGCTCCTGTCCCTCGCCGATCCGCACCAGGTCGCCGGGACGCCAGCGCAGCGCGGCCTCGATCGCCCCCCGGGTGCGCGCCTGCGGCCAGCGGCCACCGGACTCCAGGTTGTAGATCGTCTTCACGGTCACTCCGGCGCGCTCGGCGAGCTGCTCTTGCGTCAGTCCGAGCGAGCCGCGCCGGGCGACCACGTACTTGGCGACGCGTTCCCGATCAACCTGCCCAGCCATGTGATCAGCATGCCGGAACAAGTCAGGAACATCTAGTAAATGAGCTTGAAAGCTTTTCTTCCCCTCCGGTGCGTTCCCACCGGTCTCCCCGTCCTCATCAACCCCAGAGGGATCGACGAAGATTTCTGGTTATTTCTGGTTAAGTTGGCAATACTTACCGGTAACCGACGGTCAAGCCCTCCTTCCCGGGACCGTCGGCATGCGGGACGACAGGGGGTCACCATGAACGGACAAGCCGTCGAACTGGCGATATCCGAACTGCGCCGCGGCCTCGAAGTGGGCATGGCCAACGTCGAGGGGCAGCTCGCACTGCTGCAGCACCTGCACGACCACCAGGCCCGCCGGGTGGACGAGCACGCCAGGCTGCTGAATGAGCTCAACGAACGGCTCAGCGCGGCCGAACGCGACCAGGTCACCCGAGCCCAGCTGGACGCCCGGTTCCGCCATACGATCGCCCTGCTGAGCCTGCTGGTGACCGCCGCCTCGGTGGTGGTGACCGCCGCCATGGCCCTGGTGGACTGACCGGGCCTTCGGATCAACCGGGAACCAAGGTCGCCAACAGCTCCACGTGGTGGGTCATGGGGAAGGCGTCGAAGGCGCGCAGCGACTGCAGCCGCCACCCGCGCTCCCCGAAGTAGGCCAGGTCGCGGGCCAGCGTGGCGGTGTCGCAGGAGACATAGGCGATCTTGCGTCCGGCCAGTTCGGCGATGCGCTCCACCACCCGGCGGCCGGCCCCGATGCGCGGCGGGTCCAGCACCACCACATCGGCCCGCACCCCCTCCTCGCGGGCGCCGCCGGGGCGGGAGCGGCCGAACTCCAGCTCGGCGATGACCTCCTCGACCCGGCCCCGCTCGATCGAGACATGCGGCAAATCCCGCAGGTTGAACCGGGCGTCCCGGACCGCCTGGGGGTCGGCCTCGACCCCGACCACCAGGCCCTCGGGCCCCACCCGCTCGCCCAGCACCCCGGCGAACAGCCCCACCCCGCAGTACAGATCCAGCGCGATCTCGCCCGGCCGGGGTTCCAGCGCGGCCAGCACCGCGTCGGCCAGCGTCTGGGCCGCCCCCGGGTGGACCTGCCAGAACCCGCTGCCGCTGACCTGCCACAGCCTTCCCGCCGCCACCTCCCGCACATACGGGACGCGGCCGCCCGGCGTCTGGCGGCCGCGCAGCAGCCGCACCGGGACGTCCAGCCGGGGCACCTTCGCCGAGTGCCGGCCGCCGCGGGAGCGGGCCGCCCGCTCGCGCAGCGCCACCACCCGGTCGCCGGTGCCGGCCGACACGACGCCCTCCACGCCCGCCGCGCCCGGCCAGCGTTTGCGCTCGATGCCGATCGCCTCCACCCCGGGGTGGGCGATCAGGCACTCGTCGATCGGCTCGATCTGGTGGGAGCGGTGCCGGCGCAGCCCCACCACCCCGTCGTCGCGGACGGCGAACTGCACGCGCGTCCGCCAGCCCAGGCCGTCTCCGCGCCCGGCCGCGCCGTCCCGGCCTGTGTGCGGGTCGGGGACCTCTTCGACCACCACGGCGCGCTCGATCCCGGCCAGGCGGGCCAGCTGCTCGGAGATCACCTCGGCCTTGAGCCGGCGCTGGGCGGGCAGCGCCACGTGCTGCCAGTCGCAGCCGCCGCAGCGGCCGGGACCGGCGAACGGGCAGGGCGGGTCCACCCGGTCCGGGGAGGCCCGCAGGATCTCCACCGCATCGGCGCGCAGGAACTTGCGGGTGCGCTCGGTCACCTTGGCCTTGACCCGCTCCCCGGGCAGGGTGTGCCGGACGAACACCACCCGTCCCTCGTGGCGGGCCACGCACCAGCCGCCGTTGGCCACCGCCTCGATGTCGAGTTCGAGAACGTCCGGGACCGCAGAGTCGAGGCGGAGATCAGTCACGTCCCGACACGATACCGCCACCGGCGCGGGTGCGATCCGCCTCCGGGGTTCCCGCGTACGGGCGGCGCACCCCGCCGGAGGCGGCCCGCTCGCGGCGTTTGCGCAGCCGGTCGGAGGAGGCCAGCTGCCAGGGCACGCTGGTGACCATCACCCCGGGCACGAACAGCAGCCGGGTCTTCATGCGCAGCGCGCTCTGGTTGTGCAGCAGGTTCTCCCACCAGTGGCCGACCACGTACTCGGGCACGAACACCGTCACCACATCGCGGGGACTGCGCCGCCGCACCTTGCGCACGTAATCCAGCACCGGCCGGGTGACCTCCCGGTAGGGGGAGTCCAGGATCTTCAGCGGCACCGGCAGGTCCAGCGCCTCCCACTCCTCGCGCAGCCTGGCGACCTCGGCCGGATCGACCGCCACGGTGACCGCCTCCAGGGTGGAGGGGCGGGTGGCCCGCGCATAGGCCAGCGCCCGCAGCGTCGGCTTGTGCAGCTTGGACACCAGCACGATGGCGTGGTTGCGGGCCGGCAGCGCCACGTCCTCCCCGGTGGGCGCCAGCTCCCGGGCCACCGTGTCGTAGTGCCGCCGGATGCCCTTCATCAGCGCGAACAGCGCCGGTATGGCGATGCACACGATCCAGGCGCCGTGGGTGAACTTGGTGATCAGCACGATCACCAGCACGACGCCGGTGACCGTGCCGCCCACGGCGTTGATCATCCGGCTGCGGTGCATGCGGGCGCGCTCGCGCAGGTCGGTCTCGGTGCGCAGCAGCCGGTTCCAGTGCCGGACCATGCCGATCTGGCCGAGGGTGAAGGAGACGAACACCCCGACGATGTAAAGCTGGATCAGCTTGGTCACCTCGGCCCGGAAGGCGTAGACCAGCAGCGCGGCCATCGCGGCCAGGGTGAGGATGCCGTTGCTGAAGGCCAGCCGGTCGCCGCGGGTGTGCAGCTGGCGGGGCATGTAGCCGTCGCGGGCCAGGATCGACCCCAGCACGGGGAAGCCGTTGTAGGCGGTGTTGGCCGCCAGGAACAGGATCAGCGCGGTGACGACGGCGATGTACAGGAACGGCACCGAGCCGTGGCCGAACACCGCCGCGGCGACCTGAGCGAGGACCGGCTCCTGGACGTAGTCCTCCCCCACCGGGCGGCCGTCGCGCAGCAGGTCCTCGGCGGGATGCTCGGCCACCCGCACCTGCGAGGCCAGCGCCAGCGCGATCACCCCGCCGAACATGGTGATCGCGATCAGCCCCATCATCAGCAGCGTGGTGGCGGCGTTGCGGCTCTTGGGCTTGCGGAAGGCCGGCACGCCGTTGCTGATGGCCTCCACCCCGGTCAGTGCCGCACAGCCGGAGGAGAAGGCCCGCAGCAGCAAAAACAGCATCGCAAGGCCGGCCAGCTCGGTCTGCTCGGCCCTGATCTCCAGATCGGCGGTGGGGGCGCGCAGCTCGTCCCCGGCGACCTGCAGCCGGAACAGCCCGACGGCGATCATCCCCAGCACGCCAGCCACGAAGGCGTAGGTGGGCAGGGCGAACAGGGTGCCGGCCTCGCGGACCCCGCGCAGGTTCATCACGGTGAGCAGGGCGATGATGATCAGCGCCGCGGCGACCTTGTGCTCGGTGATGAAGGGGAAGGCCGAGCCGACGTTCTCCACCCCGGAGGAGACCGACACCGCCACCGTCAGCACGTAGTCCACCAGCAGCGCGCTGGCCACCGTCAGCCCCGCGGTGGAGCCCAGATTGGTCTTGGCGACCTCATAGTCGCCGCCGCCGCTGGGATAGGCGCGCACGTTCTGCCGGTAGGAGGCGACGACCACGGCCATCAGCGCCGCGATGGCCAGCGCGACCCAGGGGCCGTAGGCGTAAAAGGACGCGCCCGCCAGCGCCAGCATCATCAGCAGTTCCTGCGGCGCGTAGGCCACCGAGGACAGCGGGTCGCTGGCGAAGATCGGCAACGCGATGCGTTTGGGGAGCAGTTCCTCGCGCAGCTGCGCACTGCGCAGCGCCCGTCCCACCAGGACCCGCTTGACCAGGTCCGGAACCTTCGACACGAGTGCAGAGTCTAGTCCCTGGCGAGCGCCGCCCGGTCGGCCCGCCGGCGCGGCGCCGTTGGCTGCCGGGCGGCGGGGCGGGGTATGACTGTGTGCGCCTGATGTGTAGGTTTCAACCCGTCGGGATCGGCGAAGAAGTGTGATCTTGACGGTGCCGGGAGAGGACGGCCGTGCATATCGTGATCATGGGGTGCGGGCGGGTCGGCTCGACGCTCGCTCACATCCTGGAGGACAAGGGCCATTCGGTGGCGATCATCGACCAGAGCCCGGAGGCGTTCCGCCGGCTGCGCGGCGGGTTCCGGGGCCGCCGGGTGACCGGGGTCGGGTTCGACCGGGACGTCCTGCAGGAGGCCGGCATCGAGCACGCCTCCGCGTTCGTGGCCGTCAGCAGCGGCGACAACTCCAACATCATCTCCGCGCGGGTGGCCCGGGAGACCTTCGGCGTGGAGAACGTGGTGGCGCGCATCTACGACCCCCGGCGGGCCGAGGTCTACCAGCGGCTGGGCATCCCCACGGTGGCGACCGTGCGGTGGACCGCCGACCAGATCCTGCGGCGGCTGCTGCCGGACGGGGCGATGCCGCTGTGGCGCGACCCCAACGGCGAGGTCATCTTGGCCGAGCTGGGCATCGACCCCTCCTGGGTGGGCACCAAGGTGACCACTTTCGAGGAGGCGGTGCGCACCCGGGTGGCCTTCCTGTCCCGCATGGGGGAGTCGATCGTGCCGGACGCCGAGACGGTGATCCAGGACGGCGACATCGTGCACGTGATGGCACGGTCCGATGACCTCGAACGGCTCAGCAAGGCGGCGGCACGGCGTCCGGAAGGAGACTTCAGATGAGGGTGGCGATCGCCGGAGCGGGGGCGGTGGGCCGCTCGATCGCCCAGGAGCTGCTGGCCAACGGCCACGAGGTGCTGCTGATCGACAAGGACCCCAAGGCCATCAAGGTGGAGATGGTGCCGCGCGCCGAGTGGCTGCTGGCCGACGCCTGCGAGATCGCCTCGCTGGACGACGCGGCGCTGGAGCGCTGCCAGGTGGTGGTGGCCTCCTCCGGGGACGACAAGGTCAATCTGGTGGTGTCGCTGCTGGCCAAGACCGAGTACGGGGTGCCCCGGGTGGTGGCCCGCATCAACCACCCCAAGAACGAGTGGCTGTTCAACGAGTCGTGGGGGGTGGATGTGGCGGTGTCCACCCCGCGGCTGCTGTCGGCCCTGGTGGAGGAGGCGGTCAGCGTCGGGGACCTGGTCCGCCTGATGACCTTCCGGCAGGGGGAGGCCAACTTGGTGGAGCTGACGCTGCCGGAGGACGCCCCGCTGGGCGGCCGCCGGGTCGGCTCGGTGACCTGGCCGCGCGACACCGCGCTGGTGGCGATCCTGCGGGAGGGCCGGGTGCTGGTGCCGGCGCCCGACGACACCCTGGAGCCGGGCGATGAACTGCTGTTCGTGGCCGGGCAGGACGTGGAGGACGAGCTGGCCGAGCTGCTGTCGTCCCGCTGAGGGCCCCGGCCGCCGCAGGCGGGCGGCCGGGGCCGGCTCACACCAGTTCTGAAAAGCGCTCCACCTTGGCGATGGGCCCGGCGACGATGATCACATCGCCGTACTGCAGCACGGTGTCGGGCGTGGCGTAGGTGAACTCCTCCCCTTCGCTCTTGACCGACACCACGGTCACCCCGTACTTGCGGCGCAGCCCGGTCTCCCCCAGCGGCCGGCCCACCAGCTCCCGGGGCGGGCGGGTCTTGACCAGCGCGAAGTTCTCGTCCACCGCCACATAGTCGAGCATCCGGCCGCTGACCATGTGGGCCACGCGCTCGCCCATGTCGTGCTCGGGCAGCACCACATGGGTGGCGCCGATGCGCTCCAGGATCCGGCCGTGCTGGCGGCTGATGGCCTTGGCCCAGATGTCCTCGACCTCCAGCTCCACCAGCAGCGAGGTGGTCAGGATGCTGGCCTCGATGTCGCTGCCGATGGCCACCACGGCCCGGTAGAACTCCGGCACCCCCAGCTGCCGCAGCGCCTCGATGTCGGTGGAGTCGGCGGTGGCGATCTGGGTGATCTGCCCGGCCAGCGCCTGCACCACCTTGGGCCGGTTGTCGATGGCCAGCACCTCGGTGCCCAGCCGGACCAGTTCCAGCGCCAGCGAGCTGCCGAACCGGCCCAGCCCGATCACCACCACGGGATCGTTTCCTCTGTCAGCCAACGATGGGTCGCTCCTCTGGAAGTTCATAGCGCCGGGTGCGTTCGCGCAGCGCCAGCGCCGAGAAGACGGTCAGCGGGCCGACCCGGCCCACGAACATCAGCGCCACCAGCAGCAGCTGCCCGCCCGGCGGCAGGTGGGGGGTGATGCCGGTGCTCAGGCCCACCGTGCCGAACGCCGAGACCACCTCCAGCAGCACCCGGTCCAGCGCATAGGGCACCAGGGACAGCAGGACGAAGGTGCCCAGTGCGACCAGTCCCACGCTCAGCAGCGCGATGGTCAGCGCCTGCCGCTGCACCGGGCCGGCCAGCCGGCGGTGCCCGACGTTGACCCGGTCCTCCCCGCGCAGCTCGGCCCACATCACAAAGGCCAGCAGCCCGAAGGTGGTGACCTTGATGCCGCCGCCGGTGCCGGCGCTGCCGGCGCCGATGAACATCAGGATGTCGGTGGCCAGCCAGCTCTCCGGGCGCATCTGGGAGATGTCGATGGCGTTCAGCCCGCCGGAGCGGGGCATCACGGCGGTGAAGAAGCCCGCCAGGAACTTGGTCTGGTCGGGCAGCGGCCCCAGGGTGCGGGGGTTGTGCCATTCGACGATCGTGAACAGCAGCGTGCCGCCGGCCAGCAGCGCCGCGCTCACCCCGAGGGTGATGCGGGTCAGCACCGTCCAGGTCTTGGGCCGCCGCCAGGCGCGGACCAGCTCGAACACCACCGGAAAACCCAGCCCGCCCAGCACCACCGCCAGCGCCACCGGCAGCAGCACCCAAGGGTCGGCGACGAAGCGCATCATGCTGTCCGGCCACAGCGCCAGCCCGCCGTTGTTGAACGCCGAGACGGCGTGGAAGATCCCGAGATAGGCGGCCCGGGCGGCCGGCTCGTCGTAGGCGAGGGCCAGCCGCAGCCCCAGCACCGCGGCCACCACGGCCTCCGAGCACAGGCTGAACAGCACGATGTTGCGCACCACCCGGCGCAGGCCGGTGCCCTGCAGGGCCTTGGTCTCCGCCTGCGCCAGCATCCGGGCGCGCAGTCCCAGCCGCCCGGAGACCAGCAGGGCGAACAACGTCGCCAGCGTCATGATGCCCAGCCCGCCGGCCTGCATCAGCACCAAGATCACCACCTGGCCGAACGGCGACCAGTGGGAGGCGGTGTCCACGGTGGCCAGCCCGGTGATGCACACCGCCGTGGTGGCGGTGAACAGGGCGGTCAGCGCGCCGGTGGACTCCCCCGGCGCGGTGGCCACCGGCAGGGCCAGCAGCGTGGTGCCCACCGCGATGGCGGCGGCGAAGGCCACCGCGACGATCTGCGCGGGGTGCTGGAAGCGGGCCAGCAGCCTGGCGGCAGGCGACATGCGTCGCCACGGGTGCGGTTTCATGGGTTGTGCGGGTCGGGGGCGGGCCGAGGGGTCAGGTGGCGGGAGAGCCCTGCAGGGGGGTGCGGCCCCGCGCCAGCACCCAGACCATGGCGGCCAGCGCGGCGACCTGCAGCGGCCAGCCCATGAAGATCTTGGTGGCGCCCAGCCAGCCGACCTGCCCGGCCAGGTACAGCGGGTACTGCACCGCCACCCGCACCAGGCACGGCACGACCAGGATCCAGGTCAGCCGCGAGCACAGTTTCACGATGCCCGGGTCGGACCGCCAGGCGGTGGGGTCCCCGGTGACCGAGCCGATGATGAAGCCCACCACCGGCCAGCGCACCAGCACCGAGAAGATCATGCCGACCGCGTAGGCGGCGTTGTAGAGGATGCCGGGCAGGAAGGCGTCCTCGGCCCGGCCCGAACGCAGCGCGAAGAACGCCGCGATGCCGATGCCCACCAGGCTGTTGAGCACGAACTGGGGCGTGGAGCGCTGTGCCAGCCGCACCAGCAGCAGCAGCACCGCCGAGGCCACCCCGGCGATGACGGCGGTCCGCACCTGGTGGGTGAGCACGTAGGTGACGGTGAAGGCGATGGTGGGGACGGCGGCCTCGAGCATGCCCCGCACGCCGCCCAGCGCCTTGGCCAGCTGGGCGCGCACCGCGGCCTCGACCGTGTCGTAGGTGACCGGGCGCTCTCCGCCCGGCCCGGCGGGTTTGGCCTCGGTCTCGCTCACGCGTCCCCCCGCAGCTCATAGCGAGGGTTGAACATGGTCTTGCGGCCGTCCTGGGTGCTGACCAGTCCCTCGGCCCGCAGCCGGCGGCCGGGCTCGATTCCGGCGATCTTACGGCGGCCCAGCCAGACCAGGCTGATCACGTCGGTTCCGTCATACAGCTCGGCCTCCAGTGCCGGGGCTCCGCCTCGCGGTCGCAAAGTCACGGTCCGTAGCGTACCGGCCACACGGACCCGGGTGCGCTCGGCGCATTCGGCGATGGGGGTGGCGCCTTCCTGGCCGGTGCCGGCCCGCAGCTCCTCGGCCTCCAGTTCGTCCCGGTCCGCGGTCAGGCGGCGCAGGAACCTGCGCAGTCCCCGCCCCCGGGAAGGGGGTGGTGCACCGTCCGTTCCCACGGCCGTCCCTGCCTGCACCTTGTCCATGGATCACAGGCTAGAGCACCACAAGAGCGGGCGAACCGGTGCATCTGAGGGAATCCGAGGTGAGCCGGCGGCGGATCGGAGGTAGGTCAGGAATGAGCCGCCTGCGACCCGTCCGCCGGCCTCAAACGGCCGGGACGGATCGGGTCGCCGCATCGTCACGGCCCGAGCACAGGAAGTAGCGTCGAGGAATGCTCGCACGTGAACTGGCCAGACCCTATCCCCACATCGATCCCGACAGCGAGGCCCTGAGCGTGGCCCGGCTGGTGATCGAACAGCGGCTGCCGGGGCTGATCGTCCTGGACGACCTGCAGCACCCGCTGGCGATCCTGCCCACCTCCCAGATCCTGTGGTTCGCGATCCCGCCTTACGTCCGGGAGGACCCGGCGCTGGCACGGGTGTACTCCGAGCGGCAGGCCGACCGGATGTGCGAGCGGATGCGCGGCCGCAGCCTGCGGGACCTGCTGCCGCCGGAGCCGCGGCGGCCGCCGATGGTGACCGGCGACGCCAACGTCCTGGAGGTCGCGACGCTGATGGCCCAGGCGCACAGCCCGCTGGTGGCCGTGGTGGAGTCCAAGAACGGCCCCAGGCCGCCGATGATCGGCGTGATCTCGGTGGCCGACCTGCTGGGGCGGCTGCTGCCGGCGTGCTGAGCCCGCCCGGCCCCGCAAGGCGCCGCCTCCCCGCCATGGCCGGGGCCACGACGGGGACGCGGGCCTTTCAGCGGACCTCGGTGATCTCCGGGCCGCGCTCGAAGGGGTTGAAGGTGTCGTCGGCCTGCTCGGGCTGCTGGGACTGCTCGGCCGCGGCCTGGGCGGCCTCGGTGAACTCCTTGGGCAGCGTCAGCGGCAGCAGCTCGCGCGGCGGCATCGGCTGCTCGCCCCGGATCACCACGATGTTGCGGAAGACGTCCTCGAGGACCTGCCACTGCTCCTCGTCCTCGATGGCGGCGCCCTGCACCACGCCCCGCAGGAACCAGCGCGGGCCGTCCACCCCGATGAAGCGGATCGGCTGCCAGGCGTAGCCCTGCTCGATCACTTCCTGGGGGATCTGCTCGCGCACCTCCGGCGGCATCTCGTTGAGCATCTCCTCGGTGAGCTGGGCGGGGACCATCGCCCACAGCTCGGTGCCGAAGGGACCGTCGCGTTCCTCCACCTGCCCGCCGGCCTGCTCGGTGATCTCCGTGGCGGTCTCCCGGCGCAGGTCGTCCCAGATGCCGCTGCGCTTGGGCGCGGCGAACGCCTGAACCTGCAGGATGCTCTCGGCGTGCTGCACCAGCACCGACACCGGCCGCCCGTTGACGGGGTTGCCCTCGGCGTCCACCTCGGTGGCCTCGAAGTTCACCTGGAAGCCCAGGCCGGGGCCGACCGGGACCAGCAGGGAGCCGAAGTCCAGCCGCTCCAGCTCCGGGTAGGAGTCGCCGGCGTCCCAGGGGCCGGTGGCTTCGTCCGCCCCACCGGCGGGGGCGTCGCCCGTCTCGACGGCGTCCGCCTGCTCGCCGGCCGATCCGAGGTTCCTGTCGGGTGCCTCGTTGCGGCGACGACGTCGAATAGGCACGACTCACGCTCCTTCTTCACTGTGCTCGATCTGACCGCTGCGTAGCGCGCTCAGCCTAGTTGTGCCCCGCCTCCGGTGACGCCGCCGGCAGTCCACCGGTGGAGCCGAAGCCGTTGTCGCCGCGTACCGATCCGGGGAGCGCGGAGACCTCGTGGAAGACCGCTCGCTCGACCCGTTGGACGACCAGCTGGGCGATCCGGTCACCGCGCCGCAGCCGGACCGGACGGCGGAGGTCGGTGTTCAGCAATGTCACCTTGATCTCGCCGCGGTATCCGGCATCGACCGTACCGGGCGCATTGACGATCGTGACCCCAAACTTAGCGCCCAAACCGGATCGCGGGTGAACAAAGGCGGCGTATCCGTCCGGCAGTGCGATGGCGATCCCGGTGGGCACCACCGCCCGCTCCCCGGGGGCCAGTTCCACATCGATCGCGGCGTACAGATCGGCCCCCGCATCGCCCGGGTGGGCGTAGGAGGGCAGCGGCAGCCCGTCGTCGAGCCGCCGGATCAGCACGGGGACGTCCCCGGGTCGGTGTTGGACTCTGTGGTCGGTCAAGGGCTCATCCATGGTCACGGGTCAGGGCGCCGCCCGGGACACATGGCCGCGGCGCGGCCACATGACCATACCGAGCACCGCGTCCGCCGGGGGTGCAAGCACACCGCGGAAGCGGCGGCGGGGCGACACGCTTCATAGAGGGCAACCCTATCCGGATGGGCAGGCCCACGGCCCCGTATGAAAACCGGTGTGAAAGAAGGCGGCGAGTGGGAACTCGCACACACCGCCGTGCGTCCATCCCGGCGGACCCCCTGGGAGCGGGGTTGCGGGGAGAGGGCATGTCCGTGATCGCCGTGCTGCTGCAGCTGCCGGCGCTGCTCGAGCCGTCCGCCGGGCAGGCGCCGCTGCTGGCGCTGGCCGCGCTGACGGTCGCCGCCCTGCTGGCCGTGGCGGTCACCGCCGGTGCCGGGCGCTTCGGCCCGCCGCCGGCCGCCCGGGCGCACACCGCGCTGCGCGCCCGCAGCGCCCGCACCGCCTTCCTGAGGCTGCGCGATCCGGCCGCGCCCGGCCGTCCCCTGCCCAGAGCACCGTCGGCGTGACCTTGAAAGACCGAGGTCCCGACGTCCCCGTTGCTCTGGAAGGTTTTCGATGCCGATTTTCGATGCGGTTCTCTCTCATGCCCACGACCTGGTCTGGACGCTGACGCAGGCGCTGGCGCCGCTGGTGCCCGGCGGTGCCGCCGCGGCGGCGATCGTGGTGTTCACCATGGCGGTGCGGCTGTCGCTGCTGCCGCTGAGCATCCGGGCGGCGCGCGGTGCGCGTGCCAGGGCCCGGCTGGCGCCGCAGATCGCCGGGCTTCGGCGGCGGTATGCCCACGATCCGGTGCGGTTGCAGCGGGAGCTGGCGGCGCTGCACCGGGCCGAGGGGGTCTCCCCGGCCGCCGGCTGCCTGCCGTCGCTGGCGCAGGCGCCGTTCTTCTTCCTGATGTACCGGCTGTTCACCGCGGCGGCCGTGGGCGGGCGGGAGAACCTGTTGCTGGCCCAGAGCCTGCTGGGCGCGCCGCTCGGCCAGAACTTCGCCGGCGTGGTGGTGAGCGCGCCCTTCAGCGGGCCGGCGCTGGCCTTCTACGCCCTGCTGGCGCTGCTGGCACTGGTCGCCTGGGTGTCGTCCCGCCGGCTGGCCGCCGCGCTGCCGAAGGGGCAACCCGGCGGCGGCCTGCTGCGGCTGCTGCCCTTCGGCTCCGTGGCGGCGGCGCTGTTCCTCCCCCTGGCGGCCGGGATCTATCTGCTGGCGACGACGGCGTGGTCGGCCGCCGAGCGGGCCGTGCTGCACCGGCCGCTTCCGGCCGCCTCCTGAGGCGCCGGACGACGATCGCTCGGCGCCCTTGATGGGCCGTGGACGCTTTGGACCCGATGAAACCGAACTAGATTCGGTCATCGTGTCCGGCGCCGGAGCCCCCCCGCCCTGCACCGACGCCCCCCGGGGGGAGAACCCGCGACGGGCATCGACGAGTACGGACGCCGGGCGCCTGCCTGGCTGGAAGAGGCCACCCTGCCCGAACACCCGGGCTGGAGGACCCCACGGCGTTCACGGCCCGGCTCCACGACGCCGCTCACTCCGGCACCACCCGGCCCAAGGAGTACGGCGGACAGGGCCTATCGGCCGCCGAGGAACGGGACTCCCAGCAGGCCGCCAAGGACGGCCTGCCGCTGCACGGCGGCATCGGTTTCACCTGCGAGCACGACGCGTACCTGTGCTGCAAGCGGGCCAAGACCGACGGGCTGCCGCTGGGCTCGCCCCGGCACCACCGTGCCCGCCTGGCCGAACGCCTGGGCCTGCCGGTCTGCGAAGCCTTCGGCCCCGGCCTGAGCAGGCCGGGGCCGAAGGCCTATCGCGCATGCCGCAGCAGTCCGCTACGAGACCGCGGCGGCCAGCGTGACCGCCACGGTGAGCTCCTCGGCGGCGGCCGTCTCGTCCAGCTCCAGCTCCGCGACGTTGCCGGCGGCGCGCAGGTCCTCGGCGGCGGCGCGCACCGTCGCGGTGCCCGGCCCGCGCACCACGGCCCGCGCCACCTCGGCCCGCATGGAGACCTTGGCCTGCGACTTGGCCTTGCGGACCTGCCGCAGCGCCTCGGCCGTCACCTCCAGCAGCGCCGGGTCGCCGCCCGCGGGCAGCTCGGCGGCCTCGGGCCAGGACGCCAGGTGCACCGACCCGTCCCGCCACCAGGACCAGACCTCCTCGGTCACGAACGGCAGGATCGGCGCGAACAGCCGCAGCAGCACCGACAGCGCGGTGCGCAGCGCCGCCCGGGCCGAGTCGGCCCCGGCGCCCTCCCCGTAGGCGCGCTGCTTGACCAGCTCCAGGTAGTCGTCGCAGAAGTACCAGAAGAACCGCTCGGTGCGCTCCAGCGCCCGGGCGTGGTCATAGCCGTCGAACGCCTCGGTGGCCTCGGCGACCACCTCCCGCAGGGCGGCCAGCATGGACAGGTCCACCGGCTCGGTGATCGCCGCGTCCGGCGCCACCTCGCCCAGCCCGAGCACGAACCGGGAGGCGTTGAGGATCTTGGTGGCCAGCCGGCGGCCCACCTTGATCTGCTTGACCTCGAAAGCGGTGTCGGTGCCGGGCCGGGCGCTGGCCGCCCAGTAGCGGACCGCGTCGCTGCCGTGCTCGACCAGCAGCCCCATCGGGGTGATCACGTTCCCCTTGGACTTGGACATCTTCTTGCGGTCGGGGTCGAGGATCCACCCCGACAGCGCGGCGTTGCGCCACGGCAGCGAGTCGTGCTCCAGGTGGGAGCGCAGCACCGTGGAGAACAGCCAGGTGCGGATGATGTCGTGCCCCTGGGGCCGCAGGTCGTAGGGGAAGACCCGGGCGAACAGGTCCGGGTCGCTCTCCCAGCCGCCGGCGACCTGCGGCGTCAGCGAGGAGGTGGCCCAGGTGTCCATGACGTCCGGGTCGCCGATGAAGCCGTCGGGCTTGCCGCGCTGGTCCTCGCTGTAGCCGGGCGGCACATCGGAGGAGGGGTCGATGGGCAGCATCTCCTCCGGCGGCACGATCGGCCGGTCGTAGCGCGGCTCGCCGTCGGAGTCCAGCGGGTACCACACCGGGAAGGGCACGCCGAAGAACCGCTGGCGGGAGATCAGCCAGTCGCCGTTCAGGCCCTCCACCCAGTTCTCGTAGCGGGCCCGCATGTAGGGCGGGTGCCAGGACAGCTCGCGCCCGCGCGCCAGCAACTGCTCGCGCAGCGCCGCGTCCCGGCCGCCGTTGCGGATGTACCACTGGCGGGTGGTGACGATCTCCAGGGGCTTGGAGCCCTTCTCGTAGTACTTGACCGGGCGGACGATGGGGCGCGGCTCGCCGTCCAGGTCACCGGACTCGCGCAGCAACTGCACCATCCGTTCGCGGGCCGAGTGCACGGTCTTGCCGGCCAGCTCGGCGTACGGCCCGGCGGGCACCCCGGGCGGCGCCTCGGCGACCAGCCGGCCGTCCCGGCCGATGACCGCCCGGGTGGGCAGGTTCAGCTCCCGCCACCAGGTCACGTCGGTGACGTCACCGAAGGTGCAGATCATCGCGATGCCGGTGCCCTTGTCCGGCTCGGCCAGCCGGTGGGCGAGCACGGGGACCTCCACCCCGAACACCGGGGTGCGCACGGTGCGCCCGAACAGGTCCCGGTACCGCTCGTCGTCGGGGTGGGCCACCAGCGCCACGCACGCCGGCAGCAGTTCCGGGCGGGTGGTGTCGATGAGCACCACGCGGTCGTCGGCGTGGAAGCGCAGCCGGTGGAAGGCGCCGGGGGTGTCGCGGTCCTCCAGCTCGGCCTGGGCCACGGCGGTGTGGAAGGTGACGTCCCACAGCGTGGGCGCCTCGGCCAGGTAGGCCTCCCCGCGCGCCAGATTGCGCAGGAACGCCCGCTGCGCGACCGCCCGCGCCCGGTCGCCGATCGTGGTGTACAGCAGGTTCCAGTCGACCGACAGGCCGATCCGGCGCCACAGATCCTCGAAGGCTTTCTCGTCGATGGCGGTCAGCCGCTCGCACAGCTCGATGAAGTTGCGGCGGCTGATGGGGACCTGCTTTTTGGGGTCGGGCTCGGCGGGCGGTTCGAAGTCGGGGTCGTACGGCAGCGACGGGTCGCAGCGGACGCCGAAGTAGTTCTGCACCCGCCGCTCGGTGGGCAGGCCGTTGTCGTCCCAGCCCATCGGGTAGAACACCGCGCGGCCCCGCATCCGCTGGTAGCGGGCGATGGTGTCGGTGTGGGTGTAGGAGAACACGTGGCCGACGTGCAGGGAGCCGCTGACCGTGGGCGGCGGGGTGTCGATCGCGAAGATCTCCTCCCGTGGCCGGGTGCGGTCAAAGCGGTAGGTGCCGTCGTCCTCCCAGCGACGTACCCACTTGTCCTCCAAGCCGTCCAGAGTGGGCTTTTCGGGGACTGTCGGGGTACGTGGCTGTCGGTTCATGGGCCCAATGCTATTGGGGTGCCACGCCGTCCCGTGCCGAATTCAGGGGGCCGTGCTCGGATAGCCTCACTGCGTTCGGCCGCAGAGCGGAGGAGATGACGACGATGGCAGACAAGGGCGACCTCGGCTGGCGGGCCGTGGCCGGTGCCGCGGCCTTCGTGGGCGGGTTCGTGGCCCGCAAGGCGCTCACGTACGCCTGGAAGAAGGCCACCGGCAAGGAGCCGCCGACCAACCCCGAATCCCCTCAGGTGGCCCTGTCGGAGGCGCTGGGGTGGGCCGTGGTCACGGGCGTCGGCATGGAGGTGACCCGGCTGCTGGTCACCCGGGCGGCGGCGCGCCAGTACGCCAAGGCCAACGGCCGCCTGCCGGCGTCCTTCGGCATGAACGACGCCTGACGCGGTCCGCGCCGCAAGGCGCGGCGGGCCTAATTGGATGGACTGTCCAGCACTGCCGGTATCGTGGTCGGTCCCGCGATCAGGAAGGGACCGGCCACGATGCGTTTCGCCCTCGTCGACGAACTGCGCGCCGAGCGCTTCCGGTTCATCGAGACGTTGGAGGGGCTGTCGGACGAGGAGTTCGACTCCGGCACCACCTTGTGCGCCGGATGGGCGCCGCGGGACGTGCTCGGCCACGTCATCGGCTTCGACTACCTGCTGGGCTCGTACCTGCCGTACGGCACGCGCATCCACGCCGCCAACCAGGCGCAGGCCGAGCGAGCGCGGATGATGTCGCGCCGCCGGCTGATGGAGTGGGCGCGGCACTGGGCCGCCAACCCGAGCCTGACCGCCCGGCTCGCCCTGCCGCTGGCCCTGGGCGATCTGGGGGTCCACCACCAGGACGTGCTGCGCGGGCTGGGGCTGCGCAGGCAGGTGCCGGACGCGGTCGCCACCGCGATCTTCCGGGAGGGGATGCAGCTGAGTCTGTGGATGAACCGCCGGGTGCTCACCCACCGGCTGGTGCCCACCGACGGTCACCGCCCGGTGGGGCGGGGACGGCAGGTGCGGGGTACCCGGGAGGCCATAGGAATGTGGCTCGCCGGCCGGGACAGTGTGGCCAAGGAGCTGGAGTTCAGTTCATAGCCGCACGGCGAGAGGGACGCCCGTCTGCCGGCGCAGGTCCGCGCGGATCGTCTCGGCCAGGCGTTTGGTGGCGGCCCGGTTGAGCGCGGCGCCCGCGGCGGCGCCGGCCAGCAGCGGCCCCATGGTGGTCATGGTCCGGCCGAAGGTGCGCACCAGCCGTTTGCGCAGCGCGGCCTTGGCGGCCGTGCCGAGCGCGTCGGCCAGTGACCCGCCCTTCAGCGGGTCGATCCCGCGCCGCCGGGCCCAGGAGGTCAGGTAGGCGCCGGCCCGGGCGGTGGGCGATCCGTGCAGCTGCACCCCGTAGACGGCGTGCAGCTCGGCGATCAGCTTGACCTCGATCGCCGCGATCACCAGCGTCTCGGCGGCCAGCTGGACGGGCGCGGTCAGCAGCAGCGGCGGCGCGGTGAACTGCACGGCCGCCAGCGCCCCGCCGGCGGCCCCCACCGCGGTGGTGGCGGCCATCGCCGTCCGCACCAGGCTGTCGGCCAGGGGTTCGCCGGTGAGGTGGCCGTGGTGGGCGCTGAGCGTGGCGGCGTCGCGCACCGGCAGGTGCGGGGCGATCTCCGTCAGCAGCTCGGCCAGCCAGCGCCCGCCGCGCAGCCCGGCCGCCCCGGTGCGGCGGGCCCGTTCGGCCAGCAGTCCCACCAGCCGGGCCAGCAGCGAGCGACGGGACTCGGCGTCGAGATCGTCGGCGCCGGTCAGCCTGCCGACCAGTGCGGCGATCTCGGTGTCCCGCCCGCCGTCCTGCGACGCCGGGACACCGAGATCACCCCGGCGGTCCTGTGCTCGGTCGTCGACGCCGTCACCGGACACCGCGGCCCCCGATCAGGCCGCGCACTCGCGGCAGACCGGCTGGCCCTTGCGTTCCTCGGCGAGCTGGCTGCGGTGGTGCACCAGGAAGCAGCGCGAGCAGGTGAACTCGTCGGCCTGGCGCGGCACCACCCGGAAGGTCAGCTCCTCGTTGGACAGGTCGGCGCCGGGCAGCTCGGCCACCTCACCGGCGTCCAGGTCCTCGTCGATGATGCTGGCGGCCTTGTCGGCCCGCCGGGCCTGCAGCTCCTGCAGGCTGTCCTCGCCGAGGTCGTCGTCGGTCTTGCGTGGGCTGTCGTAGTCGGTTGCCATCTTCTATCTCCATCCCCCTCGGTCATTCTTTGCGCCCCGTCGCGCGGGTCTAACGCTCGGGAGGCCGCAGTTGTGCCCGATCCGGGCGGGAAATTCTGTCACGGGTGGTGACCTCCGGCACGCAAGGCGCGACGATCACCATTGGTGACACCGGTCACCGCCATCGCCCCACCCAGATGTGCCGTATGCCACATTCCGGCGCTCCCCGCGAGGCCGGGCCGTCCGGCGGAGCCGTCGTGGGAACGCCGGCGCCAGGCCCACCCGGACGGTTTCACCGAAGGACGCCACACCCGTGCGAGCCGCCGCCGGCGCCCTGCGGCGGCGGGATCATATCGGTACGGCGGGCGCCGTGCGTGCCAGCCCCGCCGGTTGCGGTGCGGGTCACCGGACCGCCCGGGTCGTTCCCCTCGTCACCGATGTCGAACCGGACGGTTCGGTGAAACGTCTGACCTAACGCGATATCGTGCCCGCCTGACGTGGGCTTGAACGGGGTCACTGGAGGGTCATATGCCGCAGGCCGCTCCCCTGGAGGCGGGGGATCCCCGCAGGCTGGGGAACTATGAAGTGATCGGGCGGCTCGGTGCCGGCGGCCAGGGGGCCGTCTATCTCGGCAAAGGACCCGACGGGGAGAAGGTCGCCATCAAGCTGCTGCACGCCCAGATGGCGGCCGACCCCTCCGCCCGCGCCCGCTTCGCCCGCGAGGTGGCGGCCGCGCAGAAGGTCGCGCCGTTCTGCACCGCCCGGGTGCTGCAGGCCGATGTGTCCGGCGACCAGCCGTTCATCGTCAGCGAGTTCATCGACGGCCCGTCGCTGCACGACGTGGTGGCCCACAACGGCCCGCTGGAGCCGGTGGAGCTGGAGCGGCTGGCGATCGGCACGGTCACCGCGCTGGCGGCCATCCACGAGGCCGGCATCGTCCACCGGGACTTCAAGCCCAACAACGTGCTGCTGGCCTCCGACGGCCCGCGCGTGGTCGACTTCGGCATCGCCCGCACCGTCAACTCCCAGGAAAGCGCGGTCACCGCCACCGGCATGGTGGTCGGCACCCCCGGCTATCTGGCCCCCGAGCAGCTGACCGGGGCGCCGCTGCAGCCGGCGGTGGACATCTTCGCCTGGGGCGCCACGATGGTGTTCGCCGCCACCGGGCAGTCGCCGTTCGAGGCCGAGACCCTGCCGGTGATCATCAACCGGATCCTCAACGAGGAGCCGGACCTGTCGGCGCTGGCCGAGCCGCTGCGCGGCCTGGTGGGCCGGTGCCTGTCGAAGGACCCGGCCGCCCGTCCGGCGGCCGCGCAGCTGCTGCTGCAGCTGCTGGGCCATGTGGGGGCGGCGCCGGCCACTCCCGCCCCGGCCAGCGAGGAGCTGCTGGACCAGGGCACCCGGATCGCCGCCCGGATGGCGCCGCCGCCCGAGGTGCCGCCGGCCCCGGTGCACACCCCGCCGCCGATGACACCGCCGGCGCCGCTGCAGCAGGGCCCCTTCCCGCAGAGCCCGACCACGCCCCCGCCGCAGCCGATCACCCCGCCGCCGATGCCGCTGCAGCAGGGGCCGGTCACGCCCCCGCCGCAGATCCCGGTGCACCAGGGCGGCTTCGGGCAGATCCCGATGACCCCGCCGCCGCAGCCGATGACGCCGGCGCCCATGCAGCAGCCGGTGGTCGCCGCCCCGCCGCCGGCCGCCCCGGTCTACCGGCCCCGGCAGTCCTCCTCCAACGGGCCGGTGATCGCCGGTGTCGGGTGCGCGGTGGTGCTGGTGCTGGCCCTGCTGATCTTCGCGATCGTGGTGGCGGCCAGTGAGGACGACGCAGACGGCGACCCGCCGGCCTACCCGACCGCCGCGCCGACCTTCTCCCGCTCCCCGTCCCCGACGACCGGCACCCGGCTGCCGCTGGCCTTCAACGGGGTGTGGGAGGGCAAGGGCTTCCAGCCGTCGGCCCCCGCGCAGGACCGGACCTGGAACGTGCGCTTCACCCTGCTGGGCGGCGGCACCACCGGGCTGGTCTACTACGAGTCGGCCACCTACACCTGCCGGGGGACGCTGACCCTGCAGCCGGGCGTCACCGAGCGGAGGGCGACCTACAAGATCAACATCTACACCGGTGAGTGCGTGTCCGGCTACGTCACCTTCATCTACCTCAACAGCAGCACTCTCCGTTTCGAGGAGCGGGAGAACATCACCGACGCGACCTATCTGGCCAGCGGCACGGTGACCAAGTAGCGCACGCAAGTCAGGACGCCAAGGGCATCCGGGCGGTCACCACCAGGCCCCCGCCGGGACGGGGGGTGGCGTAGACGTGGCCGCGGTGCGCCCGCACCACCGAGCGGACGATGGACAGGCCCAGCCCGGAGCCCTTGGCCGACTCCACCCGGTCCTGCTGCAGCCGCCGGAACGGTTCGAACAACTGGTCCACCTCGTAGGCGGGCACCACCGGGCCGGTGTTCTCGACCTGGACGGCGGCGCTGCCGTCCAGCACCCCGGCCCGCACCCACACCTGGCCGCCCTCGCCGGTGTTGTGCTTGATGGCGTTGTCGACCAGGTTGGAGACCAGGTGCTCCAGCAGCACCGGGTCGCCCAACGTGGTCCCGGAGGCCAGCTCGGTGTGCACGGTGATGCCCGCCTCCTCGGCGGCGTCGCCCAAGGTCTTCAGCACGGTCGTGACGACCTCGGCCAAATCCACCGGGACGCGGGTGGTCAGTTCGCGTTCGCTGCGGGCCAGCAGCAGCAGGCCCTCGATCAGCCGTTCGTGGCGGGCGTTGTTGGCCAGCAGGGTGCGGCCCACCGCCTTCAGGTCCGGCGAGGCCTCCGGGTCGCCCAGCGCGACCTCCAGCAGGGTGCGGTTGATGGCCAGCGGGGTGCGCAGCTCGTGGGAGGCGTTGGCGACGAACCGGCGCTGGGCGTCGAAGGCGTTGCCCAGCCGCTCCAGCATCGCGTCGAAGGTGTCGGCCAGCTCCTTGATCTCATCGGCCGGGCCCTCCAGCGCGATCCGCTCATGCAGGGTGCTCTCCGACAGCCGCCGGGCGGTGGCGGTGACCTTCTGCAGCGGCGACAGCGCCCGGTCGGCCACGAAGTAGCCCAGCACCAGGGCCATCACCCCGACCCCGGCCAGCACCAGCATGGAGCGGCCGAACAGCTCCTTCATGGCGCGGGACTTGAGCACCTCGGTCTCGATGATCAGCCCGCCGGGGGTGTGGACCTGCAGGCCCGGCGGGAACACCGAGTCCAGCACCTGCGCCAGCAGCACGTGCGTGATGAACAGCAGCAGCAACCCGGCCAGCAGGAACAGCACCCCGTACAGCAGGGTCAGCCGGAGCCGGACGCTGACCCGCCCGGGCAGCGCCCGCAGGTCGGCCATGAACGCGCCGCCCCGGCCCTCCGGCCGCGGCGCGGTCATCGGCTGGGTCGTCGATCCGGTGATGAACCCGGGCCGGCGGGCCTCCCCCTTGGCATCGCCCTTGCCGATGTCGCTCAAAGCCGGTACCCCACCCCTGGGACGGTCTCGATCACCTGCGGTTCACCGAGCTTCTTGCGCAGCGTCATCATCGTCACCCGCACCACGTTGGTGAACGGGTCGATGTGCTCGTCCCACGCCTTCTCCAAAAGCCGCTCGGAGCTGACCACGGCGCCCTCGGCCCGCATGAGCACCTCCAGCACCGCGAATTCCTTGCGGGTCAGCTCGATCGGGCGGCCGTCGCGGTGCACCTCCCGCCGGGCGGGGTCGAGGGTGATCCCGGCGCGTTCCAGGACGGGCGGCAGCGGCGGGGCGGCCCGCCGGCCCAGCGCCTGCACCCGGGCCACCAGCTCGGCGAAGGCGAACGGCTTGGCCAGGTAGTCGTCGGCGCCCAGGTTCAGCCCCGCCACCCGGTCCTCCAGGTCGCCGGCGGCGGTCAGCATGAGGATCCGGGCCGGGTAGCGCCGGCCGGCCAGGTCGCGGCAGACGTCGTCGCCGTGGACCTTGGGCAGGTCGCGGTCCAAGACCACCACGTCGTACTCGTTGACGCTGGTCCGCTCCAGCGCACCGGCACCGTCGTAGGCGACGTCCACGGCGTGGGCCTGGCGGCGCAGTCCCGTGGCGATCGCGTCGGCGAGCACGCGCTCGTCCTCGACGACGAGAACACGCATCCGTCCCCCTTCAGATCCGGATCTCACATGCCGGTGCGCCGGACCGGCGTTCCCAGATATGCCATAGCGCCTGTAAGCCCCCTGTAAGCATGCCCCCTGTTCCGGGGTGGGCGGAGCGTCCTCTACGGTGCGTATCACCATTCAAACGAAAGGTTTACGGCGGAAGCCGGTTTGGGTAAGGAACAGCCGCTGTAGAGAGGAAAATCCCCATGGGTGAGTTGTCACGCACGATCCAGCAGCGGCTTTCCGACGCGTACGCGTCGCTGCGCAGGGCGCAGGCCGAGGGTGACACCTACCTGGCCGACATCCGGCAGGCCGAGATCGAAGAGCTCCGCCGGATAGCGGCCAACCACGACATCGGCATTCCCCCCGCCCCCGAAATGGAGTGAGTTTCGCAACACCCGCCGCTGCGCGCTCGGCGGCCGGCCCTCCGGAGTCCGGGCGGCCGCGTTCCCCGAGGGGGCGGACCGGTCAGTCCCGGGCGGGGTCGAGCGGCGCCAGCAGGTCGTGCAGCGCCTCGAACGTTCCCGGGCCCGCCGCCAGGACGAACTCCGGTCCCGGAGCCGCCCCGTGCAGCCCGCCGACCCGCCCGCCGGCCTCCTCCACGATGAGCGTCCCGGCGGCGATGTCCCACAGCTGGACGCCGCGCTCGTAGTAGCCGTCCACCCGTCCGGCCGCCAGCGTGCACAGGTCCACCGAGCAGGCCCCGCCGCGGCGGATGTCGCGCACGTGCGGCAGCACCCCGGTCAGCACCCGGGCCTGGTGGGCGCGGCGCCGTGACTCATAGCCGAACCCGGTGGCCACCAGCGCCCGGTTCAGCGGGACGTCGGCGGTGCAGCGCAGCGGGCGTTCCCCGGCGGCGTCGCGCAGCCGGGCGCCGCCGCCCCGGACCGCCAGGTAGGTCTCCCCGCGGCGGGGGACCTCCACCACGCCGACGGCGGTCCGCCCGTCGATCTCGGCGGCGATGCTGACGCTCCAGTCGGGCAGGTCGTACAGGTAGTTGACGGTGCCGTCGATGGGGTCGACCACCCAGCGGACTGCGCTGCCGCCGGCGCTGGCGCCGCTTTCCTCACCGAGGATCGCATCGGCGGGCCGGGCGGCGCGGATGCGTTCGACGATCAGCTGCTCGGCGGCCCGGTCCATCTGGGTGACCACGTCGGTGGGGCTGGACTTGGTCTGCACCACGGCCGGTCCCTCCACCGGCCGCTTGCCGACCAGCATCCGGCCGGTCTCGCCGGCGATCTCCAGCGCCAGCTCCAGCAGCTCCTCGTGCAGGCTCATGGGTCCTTTCCAGGGGTCGGCACCGCCCCGCCGGGGTTCAGCGGCGGGCGCGGCAGCACTCTTCCGGGCAGTCGTCGGGGCGCGCGCCCAGCGCGCCCAGCGCGGGCCGTTCCGCGCCGGGGCCGGCCATGCGTTCGGTCAGCAGCTGGCGGACCATCGCCACATAGGCGGGGTGGGTGCCGGGCGTGGCGGCGCGCTCGAAGGCCAGGCCCAGCTCGGCGGCCACGGCGGCGGCCTCCACGTCGAGGTCGTATTTGACCTCCATGTGGTCGCTGACGAACCCGATCGGCACGACCACCACCGCTTCGGTTCCGGCGGCGTGCAGCTTGCGCAGGTGGTCGCAGATGTCGGGCTCCAGCCACGGCTGGGTGGGCGGGCCGCTGCGGCTCTGGTAGACCAGCGCCCGCTCGTGCCCGGGGGCGGCCCGTTCGGCGACGACCTCGGTGATGTCGGCCAGCTCGGCGGCGTAGCGTTCGCGCCCGGGCTGGGCCAGCGGGACGCTGTGGGCGGTGAACGCCAGGTGCGCCGCCTGGCGCAGGCCGGCCGGCAGGCGGTCCAGCGCGGCGCGGGTGGCCTCGACGAACGGCTCCACGAAGCCGGGGTGGTTGTAGTAGACCCGCAGCTTGTCGATCTCCGGGGCGCCGGGGACCTGCTCGCGGGCCCGGGCGATGTCGTCCCGGTACTGCCCGCAGCTGGAGTAGCCGCTGTAGGCGGAGGTGACGAACGCCGCGGCCCGTCGCACGCCGTCGGCGGCCATCTGGCGGACCGTGTCGGTCAGGTAGGGCGTCCAGTTCCGGTTGCCCCAGTAGACCGGCAGGTCCAGGCCGTGGGCGGCGAAGTCGGCCTCGATGGCGGCCTTCAGGCGCCGGCAGTGGTCGTTGATCGGGCTCACTCCGCCGAAGTGGTGGTAGTGCTCGGCCACCTCTTCCAGCCGCCGCCGGGGGACGTTGCGGCCGCGCGTGACGTTCTCCAGGAACGGCATAACGTCCTGCGGCCCCTCCGGTCCGCCGAAGGATACGAGCAGCAGCGCGTCGTAGGACGTCATGCCCTCCATCCAACCAGCCGCCGGGAGTGCTTCAGATCACCGCCTTCACCGAACCCTTTTCAACACGCCGTCTCCGCAGGTCGAGACGGGGGCCTTGCGGTCAGGGGCGCAGCCATGACCGCAAGGCCGCGGCACCGGAGAGCATCGGGGCTCCCGTCCTCGGTGCTTTGGGCCGCGTGTGGAAAAGGGTTCACCGGTAGCGGGCGGCGTAGGCCTTGGCCAGGGCGAGGACTTTCTGCACGTACCAGTGGGCGTGGTTGTAGGCGTAGATCGCCTGGTACAGCGACCGGCCGCCGCGCCCGGCGCCGTGGGCGCACAGGTACTTGGCGGCGGCGGGAATGGCGTCGTAGGGGTTCATGATGTCGGCCTTGCCGTCCCCGTCGCCGTCCACCCCGTAGGCCTTCCAGGTGGACGGCAGGAACTGCATGGGGCCCAGAGCGCCGGCGCTGGAGGGGCCGTTGTTGCGGCCGTGGTTGCTTTCGACCTGGCCGATGGCGGCCAGCACCGTCCACGACAGCCCCGGGCAGGTGGTCGCGGCCCGCCGGTACAGCTCCAGGTAGCTGACGGCCTGCCGGTACTGGGGCTCGTTGAGGTTGACCACCTTGGCGCCGCCCCGGAAGATCCTGTCCATCGCCCGGGTGAGCGCGGCCGGGTCGGCGCCGGGGGCGTTGACCAGCAGCGCCAGGTTGGGGATGAGGCCCAGCTGCTCCCCCATCTTGCGGCTGACCAGCATGTCGATGCCGGGCAGCCCGAAATCCCCCGAGCCGCCCATCGTCATGGTGGGGATCGTCTTGGCCACGACCGGGTACCGCAGCCCCTGGTGAAGCCTCAGCTCGCGGACCGCCTTGTCGGAGGCGACGAACTTGTCGGCGGCCAGCGCCTCCCACAGCTCGGTCTTGCGGGCGGTGGCCGGCGGGGTCCAGGAGCGGAACGTCGAGGGGTCGACCGCGAAGGTGTTGACCAGGCGGTTTTGCAGCTGCACCGCGCCGCCGGCCACCAGCGCCACGTCCTGCACGCCGCGCAGCCGCGACACCTTGCGGACCTCGGCGGCGGTCAGCGAGGAGGCGCCCACCACCAGCACGTCGGGGGGCACCACCCGTTTGAGCGGGGCGAGCTGGGTGGTGTCGACGACGTTGGTGACGGTGCCGGAGCGCTGGGCGGGCGCGGTGGGATCGGCGGTGGCCCGGCCCGTGTCCCGGTCCCGGTCGAGGCCGAGCGCGGCGAGCACCCCGGCGGTGAGGGTCGCCGCGCTGGCCAGCGCCAGCAGCGCCACCACCGGGCGCCGCCGCTGCCGCCGGGGAGGGGCGGCCGGGCGGGGCCGCGTCACCGTCCGGGCCTTCTTTTCGGGCCGGGGGCGCCTTCTGCGCGGGGACTCGCCGGCGCCGTGCGCGGTGCCCGGTGCCGGGGACGGTTCGTCCGGACGCCAGGAGGCCGCCGGGCCGGCGGTCCGGGCCCCGAGGTCAGGCGGTGGAGAGGAGGCAGCCACAACCAATCCCAACGAGATCGCTGCCGCCGGGGTCACCGGCGGATCGGTAGTTTCGGACAGGGCGCGCTCGCCGCGCCGCGCATCGCCGGGCGGGCCGGGGTGGCCGCCGCGACGCAGGTCAGGGAGGACTGGAGGGGTCGTCGGTGTCCAATCCGTACCTGGCCCTGCTGAAGGTTCCCGGGGCGCGGGTGTTCGTCGCGGCGGGTTTCGTCGGCCGGATGTCGATGTCCATGGTGGGGATCGGCATTGTCCTTCTTGTCTCCGCGGTTACCGGATCGTACGGTATCGCCGGTTCGGTGTCGGCGGTCTTCGCCCTGGCGTTCGCCGTGGCCTCGCCCCTGGTGGGGCGGCTGGCGGACCGCCATGGGCAGCGCCGGGTGCTGCTGCCGCTGGGCCCGGCCAACGGGGTGGCCATGACGCTGCTGGTGGCGTGCGCCCTGCTGGACCTTCCCACCTGGACGCTCTTTCCCGCCGCGGTGCTGGGCGGCGTCACCTCGCCGGGGCTGGGCGCGATGGTGCGCGCCCGCTGGATCAACGTCCTGCACCGAAACGGCGACGGGCGGCTGCACACCGCGTTCTCGCTGGAGTCGGTGCTGGATGAGGTCATCTTCATCACCGGTCCGATGCTGGTGACGCTGCTGGCCACCGGGGTGCATCCGGCGGGCGGGGTGCTGGCCGCCGGGGCGCTGACGATGGGCGGCAGCCTGGCCATGGCGGCGCAGCGGGGCACCGAGCCGCCGCCGCGCACCGCCGGCGGCGGCGGTCTGGCCGGGGTTTTGGCGCTGCCCGGCGTGCTGCTGCTGGTGCTGGTCTTCCTGCTGGTGGGGACGGTGTTCGGCGGGGTGGAGGTGAGCGTGATCGCCTTCGCCGAGGCGGGCGGGCACCGGGGGCTGGCGGGCGTGCTGCTGGCCTCCTATGCGCTGGGCAGCTGCGCGGCGGGGCTGTGGTACGGGGCGCGCCCGTGGCGGTCGCCGCTGCATCGCCGTTTCCTGGCCGGGCTGGCGCTGCTGGTGGCCGGGCTGGTGCCGCTGCCGCCGCTGGGCGCCCATCCGGCGCTGTGGCCGGTGATGCTGGTGGTGATCTTCGTTTCCGGGCTGGCCATCTCCCCGACGCTCATCCCCGGCTACGGGCTGGTCGAGCGGCTGGTGCCGGCCCGGCGGCTGACCGAGGGGCTGGCGCTGGTGGGCACGGCGATCGGGGTGGGCGTGGCGGTGGGCGCCTCGGTGACGGGCCGGCTGGTGGACGCCCGCGGCCCGGGTGCGGCGCTGCTGCTGCCGGTGGGCGCGGGCGTGGTGGCGGTGGCGGCGGGCCTGGCGGGCAGGTCACGATTGCGTGAACCCCGGGAAACGTGAATTTCCTTCGCATTAATCGGGTCGATAGAGTCGGCCCATGTCCCCCGCACGCACTTTCGGCACCCAGGACCACATCTGGCGCAACTGGGCGGGCAACCAGCGCGCGGTGCCCGCCCGCACGCTCGCCCCGCGCAGCACCGAAGAGGTCGCCGAGGCCGTCCGCACCGCCGCCGCCGAGGGGCTGACCGTGCGGATGACCGGCACCGGCCACTCCTTCACCGCCGCCGCGGTCACCGACGGGCTGCTGCTGCGGCCCGACCGGCTGCGGGCGGTGCGCTCGGTCGACACCGCCACCGGCCTGGTCACCGTGGAGGCCGGCCTGCCGCTGCACGAGCTGAACCGGGTACTGGACGAGCACGGGCTGGCGCTGGCCAACATGGGCGACATCCAGCAGCAGACCGTGGCCGGGGCGCTGCAGACCGGCACCCACGGCACCGGCCGCGACCACGCCGGGCTGGCCTCCCAGGTGGCCGCGCTGGAACTGGTGCTGGCCGACGGCAGCATCGTCACCTGCTCGCGCACCGAGCGCCCGGAGCTGTTCGACGCCGCCCGGGTGTCGCTGGGCGCGCTCGGCGTGGTCACCGCCATCACCTGGCAGACCGTCCCGGCCTTCCGGCTGCACGCCCGGGAGGAGCCGATGCGCTGGGGCGAGGTGCTCGAGCGCCTCGATGAGCTGACCGAGGCCAACGAGCACTTCGAGTTCTACTGGTTCCCGCACACCGAAGGCTGCCTGACCAAGCGCAACAACCGCACCGACCGGCCCGCCGCCCCGCTGTCGCCGCTGCGCTACTGGCTGGACGACGAACTGCTGTCCAACACGGTGTTCGGCGGGCTGCAGCGCCTGACCCGCCGCGTGCCGGCCGCGATCGGCCCGGTCAACGCCGTCTCGGCCAAGGCGCTGGGCGCCCGGACCTACATCGACACCTCCTACAAGGTGTTCACCAGCCCGCGCCGGGTGCGCTTCAAGGAGCAGGAGTACGCCATCCCCCGCGAGCACCTGGCCGACACGCTGCGCGAGCTGAAGGCCCTGTTCGACCGGCGGGACTGGCGGATCAGCTTCCCCATCGAGGTGCGGGTGCTGCCGCCGGAGGACGCCTGGCTGTCGATGGCCTACGACCGGCCCAGCGCCTTCATCGCCGTCCACGTCTACCACCGCAACCCCCACGAGGACTACTTCGCCGGGGTCGAGGAGCTGATGACCGCGGTGGGCGGGCGGCCGCACTGGGGCAAGCTGCACACCCGCGACGCGGCCTACCTGGAGCAGGTCTATCCCAAGTTCGCCGACTTCCGGGCGTTGCGGGAGGAGCTGGATCCCGACCGCCGCTTTGCCAACCGCTACCTTTCCCGGGTCTTCGGCCCCTGAGAGGCCTTGCGGAGGCATCCGGCGGGCAAAGGAAAGACAAGGATCATGGCGGCCCGTCCCCATCCGGCCCCCGGAAACGGCAAGCTGGAGCGGACGGCGATCAGGGACGGGCGGCACCGGGCCGCGCTCGCTTCGCCGTCCGTTCCCGGGCCCGGGAGATGGGATCTTCGGCGCGCTGGGAGCGACGATGTGCGGACATGCCGGGTACGGTGCTAGCAGCAGGCGTGTCCGACCAGAGAAACTCGAGAACCGGGGGAAGGGCACGCATGCGCCCTTGGATGGGCGTCGTACCATACCGGCGCCCCGTGAAAGCGCCGGTGACGGCGTCCACGGTGGCACCGGGTCGTTCGGCGTCCTTCCAACGCCGTCGCCGGACTGGCAGGAAGGACACGCATGCAGGAACTGCGCCTCGTCGCGGTCAGCGAGGACGGTACCTACCTCGTGCTGGCCACCGCGGGCCGAGGCACCCGGTTCACCCTGCCCGTCGACGACCGGCTGCGCGCCGCGGTCCGTGGGCACTTCTCCCGACTCGGCCAGTTCGAGATCGAAGTGGAGAGTCCCTTGCGCCCCAAGGAGATCCAGGCACGCATCCGGGCCGGTGAGACGGCGGAGGAGATAGCCGAGTCCGCGGGCATCCCGGTCGAGCGCGTCCGCTGGTTCGAGGGCCCCGTCCTGCAAGAGCGCGAGTACATGGCCCAGCAGGCCCAGCGCGTGCCGGTGCGCCGGCCGGGCGAGTCGGCCCCCGGCCCGCCGCTGGGCGAGCTGGTCGAAGAGCGGCTCAACCGCGGCGGCGTCGACATCGAGGACGTGGAGTGGGACTCCTGGAAGTGCGAAAGCAGCAGCTGGCGGGTGCGGCTGTCGTTCTTTGAGGAGGGCCGCCCGCGGGCCGCCGAGTGGCTGTTCGACCCCCGTCGCCGCCACCTGTCCCCGATGGACGAGCTGGCCGCCCGGCTCAGCGACATGGAGTGGGAGGGCGACGGCGAGGACTCCTCCGACACGGTGACGCCGCTGGTGCCGCGCCGCCCCACCATGAAGGTCGTCTCCGACCCGCGGGAGGTCTCCCCCGCCCAGCCGCTGCGGCCCGGGCCCGCCCCCGTGCCGGATCCCGCCCGGCGGCCCGCCCCGCTGGCCCCGGCGCCGCCCGCACCGCCGGCTCTCGGCCGGCCTCCGGCGCCGCCGCCGCACGTCGCCGAGCCGCCGTCCAGGCCGCCCGCGCCCGCGCCCGAGGGTGAGGAGCCGCGGGAGACGGCTTCGGCGTCCCAGACGGCGCAGAGCGAGCCTGAGGCCCCCAAGGCGGCGCCCGCCGGCTCGGCGGAGACCGCTCCGGAGGCGACGCCCGCCGCCGAACCGGCCTCCGCCAAGCCCGATCCCGCGCCCAAGGCGGCGCCCGCCGCCGCGGCGACCGAGGCCGAGCGGCCCGTCGCAGCGGCGGCGGTCAAGCCCGCCCCGCCCCGGGAGCGGTCCCGGCAGAAGCCGCCCGTGCCGCCCGCCGCGGCGGCCGAGACGCCGCCCGCGCAGCCGGCCGTGGCCGCCCGCGACGTTCCCGCGGTGCCCGCCGCCCAGCAGCGGCAGTCCGCCCCGCGGCGCCGCAGGCCCAAGGGCAAGCGCGCCTCGGTGCCGTCGTGGGACGAGATCATGTTCGGCGCTCGCCGTCCCGACTGACCGGTCCCGTCCCGCCGCGGGCCGCTTCGGCCGGGTCGCGCTCCAGGAACGGGGCCACCCAGTCGGGGGTGACGGCGTGGGCGAACGCGACGGCGTCGTGTTCGCCCATGTCGGCCGACGGGTAGCCGCCCTCTCCCGCGCCCACGCCCACCACCAGGGTGGCCAGGCCCGCCCGGCGCTGGAAAAGCGTCTGCCGCAGCCGCCAGGCCACCACGGCCCGGTGCTCGATGACCGCCTGGCGGCGGCGCAGCGATCCCGACCGCAGGGTCAGGCGCCGGCCGTCCGTGGCATGCCCCAGCTGCCGGTAGCGGTCCAGGCCGAGCGGCACCGCGGCCACCGCCAGCAGCAGCGCCACGCCCAGCTCCCAGGACCGCCCGGTGAGCAGGGCCAGTGCGGCCAGCGCCAGCGGCGCCGCCAGGGCCCTCGCCAGACGGCGCCGCAGGGCCGCCGGCGGATGCCCGCGCAGCGGCCCGGGCAGCGCGCCGCCCAGCACCCGGCGGGCCGTCCGCAGGGCCACCGGGCGCGGCGCGACCGGCAGCAGCGTCCCCCGGTGCGCGGCATCGTCCAGCCCGGTGACCAGCGCGCCGAGCCGGACGGCCCCGGCGGCGCGCTCCAGGGGGTTGTCGGTCAGCGTCACCCCCCGGATGCGGCGGCGCTCCAGCGTCACGCTGCGCCGGCTGATCAGCCCCCGTTCGGCGATCAGCGCCGCGCCGTCGCGGCCGCCGCCCGGCCCGCCCTCACCGGCCCGCAGCGTGAAGTCCCAGTTGAGCAGGGCGAAGGCGATCACGGAGCCGAGGGGCATCAGCAGCACCCCGCACACCGCCAGGGCGATGATCGCCGCCGGGGGCAGCCCGGCCACGCCGCCCCCGAGCCGGGCCGGCAGCCGCTCATCGATCAGGCCCAGGTCGTCCCCGAGGTTGTACAGCGCCCCCAGCAGGCTGCCCGCCAGGGCGAACGGGGTGAGCAGGTAGGCGCCGCTGAGCGGGGCGAGCAGGTACCAGCGGGGCCGGGCACGGGCCACCACCGCCGTCTCCTCCCGCGCCCCGCCGGGGGCGGCCGCGTTGCGCGCGGCGGGCTCGTCCCCGCGCATCAGCGCGGCGCGCAGCCGTTCGGCCTCCGCCTTGGAGACGGCCCGCAGCTCCCCCTCGCCGCCTTCGGAGCCGGCGTCGATGCGGACGATCGCCATGCCCAGCAGCCGGTGCGCCGGCGGGGCGCTGATGTCCACGCCCCGGATCCGCTCGCGCGGTATGGCCTTGACCGACCGTCTGACCAGCGCCCGCCGCAGCTCGATGCGGTCCTCATGGAGGGTGTAGGTGAAGGTCGCCCACTTGATCAGGTGGTATCCCAGGCCGAACACCAGGCCGGAGAGCGCGAAGTAGAAGGCCGTCGACAGCCCGCCGACCGCCAGCCCGGCGGCCCCGGCCATCACCAGCGCCGCCATCTCGCGGACCGCCCCCACCACGAAGGTCAGCGGATGCAGCCGCCTGGCCGCCGGGCCGGCCTGCGCCGGCGGCGGCACGGGGCGGGTTCCGGTCCCGCCGCCTCCCCCTTGCGCCCCGCCGGGGATCATGTGGCGTCGTCGCGCAGGTCGTGGGCCCGGCGGGCCAGCTCCCCGGCCAGGTGCGTGGCCACCTCCACCGGCAGGCCGGCCACCTCCGAGGAGCCGGCGTGCGAGGCCGTGTTGATCTTGATGGTGGCCAGGCCGAGCAGCCGTTCAACGGGTCCCTGGGCGGTGTCGACGGTCTGGATCCGGCTGACCGGCACCAGCAGCCACTGGCGGGAGAACCAGCCGGTGCGGGTGTAGACGACGTCGGCGCTGACCTCCCAGCGGTGCACCCGGTAGCGCCAGGCGGGCGCCACCGTCGCCGTCAGCAGCCCGGCGGCCCCCACCGCCAGGGGCGCCCACCAGATCCGCTCGGCCGCCCAGGCGGGCAGTTGCGCGGGACGGGCCGAGTCCGCCCAGGCGGCGGCCCCCAGCGCGATCGCGAACGCCAGCCCCCAGCCCAGCAGGTAGTCGATCGCCCAGTGCGCGATGGCGCGAGGCGAGACCCGGTGCGCGGGCGGACGCAGCCGCGGCGGCGCACCGCCGGCCGGCCCCGCTTCGGAGAAGTCACTGACCGCCGTCACAACTGGAGTCTAGGTCGGCGGCGGTACCGCTCCCGGGTCATCATCGCCTCACCCGTGTCCCCCACCTGGGGCAAGGCGCGGCTTTCCGGTTCCGTCAGAGCCGCGTGCGAGGCTGGTGGACGCGGCGAAAAACCTGATGCGCCCCCACACGAATCCCGTATAGCTTGACATGCCGCTGCGTCAAGGTCGTGCAATGTCCCGCATCGTCCCGCCCACCCGCTTTCAGGGAGTTTTTCGAACATGACTTTCGCCATCGAAGCCGAGGGCCTGGAGAAACGCTTCGGGGAGACCCGGGCGCTGGCCGGGGTCGACCTGACCGCCCGGGCCGGCAGCGTGCTGGGGGTGCTGGGGCCCAACGGCGCCGGCAAGACCACCACCGTGCGGGTGCTGGCCACCTTGCTGCGGCCGGACGCCGGGCGCGCCCGGGTCTGCGGGCACGACGTGGTCACCGACCCGCACCGGGTGCGCCGGCTGATCGGGCTGACCGGGCAGTACGCCGCGGTCGACGAGATGCTCACCGGCACCGAGAACCTGATCATGATCGGCCGGCTGCTGGGGCTGCGGCGCGGTGCGGCCCGCCGCCGCGCCGCCGAGCTGCTGGAGCGCTTTGCGCTGACCGAGGCCGCCGACCGGGCCGCCAAGACCTACTCCGGCGGCATGCGCCGCCGTCTGGACCTGGCCGCCAGCCTGGTCGGCCACCCGCAGGTGCTGTTCCTGGACGAGCCCACCACCGGGCTGGACCCGCGCAGCCGCAGCGGGCTGTGGGACATCGTGCGCCGGCTCACCGACGACGGGGTGACCGTGCTGCTGACCACGCAGTACCTGGAGGAGGCCGACCAGCTCGCCGACGACATCGCGGTCATCGACCACGGCCGGGTGATCGCCCGGGGCACGCCCGATGAGCTCAAGACCCGCATCGGCGGCCAGGTGCTGGAGGTCCGCCCGCTCACCGAGCCGGACCAGGTGACGGTCCGCCGGATCGTGGCCGAGCTGACCGGGGCCCGGCCCACGGTCGAAGGCGGCCTGGTCCGCGCGCCGCTGGCCGACCCGGCGGTGATGCCCGTGATCGTCCGCAGGCTGGATGAGGCCGGGGTGGCGGTGGCCGAGCTGTCGCTGCGCAAGTCCAGCCTCGATGAGGTGTTCCTCGCCCTCACCGGCCACCCCGCCGGCTCCGCGGAGGCCGGCCCGGACGCACCGGCCGGAACGCTCACCACCGCCGTATGACCCAGCCCCCGCACTGAAACGGAGCAGACCCCATGACCACCGCGGCCTCTTCCCTCCCGATGACCTCGGGCAGGCGGGTCTCCCCCGGCACCGCGGTCCGCAACGTGCTGACCCTGGCGTGGCGGAACCTGGTGCAGATCAAGCACAACCCGATGGAGCTGCTCGACCTGAGCATCCAGCCGATCATGTTCGTGCTGCTGTTCGCCTACGTCTTCGGGCCGTCCATCGGCGGCACCGTGGCGGACTACCTGCCGATCGTGATCCCCGGCATCATCGCCCAGAACGCGCTGTTCGCCACGATGACCACCGGGTTCGGGCTGAACGTGGACGTCACCAAGGGGGTGTTCGACCGGCTGCGCAGCCTGCCGATCTCCCGGCTGGCCCCGCTGGCGGGCCGGATGCTGGCCGACACCGTCAAGCAGGTGTGGTCGCTGGCGGTGCTGCTGACGGTCGGCATGGCGATCGGTTTCCGGATCGAGACCGGCGTGCCGCACCTGCTGGGGGCGCTGGCGCTGCTGCTGGCGTTCACCTCGCTGTTCGCCTGGGCGTCGGTCTACATCGGCCTGTCGGTCAACGAGCCGGAGAAGGTGCAGATCTTCGGGTTCACCATCATCTTCCCGGTCACCTTCCTCAGCTCGGCGTTCGTGCCGATCTCCCCCGGCGCCCCGCAGGCGCTGCAGTTCGTGATGCGCAACAACCCGATGACCCACCTGGTGGAGGCGGTGCGCGGGCTGCTGGTCGGCTCCCAAAGCGGCGGCACGGTGGCCGAGCACGCGGCCATCGCGCTGGGCTGGGGCGTGCTGATGGCGGCCATCTTCGTCCCGCTGTCGCTGCGGGCCTTCCGCCGGCGCGGCTGAGGGCAGCCGTCCGTCGAAGCGTCCCGGGGCGGGGCATGCCTCCGCCTCGCCCCGGGGGCGGACGGGGCGAGGCGGAGGCATGCCGGCGGGAAAACGGCATCCCCGGAGCGCATCCGGCGGTGGGCCGACGGGCGGCCCGGCGACGGAGGGCGGGCAAAGATCGGTCCCCCGGGAACGTTCCCGGGGGACCGATCGCGGAAATCAGGCCGGTCAGGCCGCGTGCGAACGGGGCTTGACCTCGTCCCGGCTGGCCAGCTCGAACTCGGCGCGGGGCTGCTCGATGCTGCCCAGCGACACGGTCTCGCGCTTGAAGATCAGCGCCAGCGTCCAGTCGGCCAGCACCCGGACCTTGCGGTTGAAGGTCGGCACCCGCGAGACGTGGTAGGTGCGGTGCAGGAACCAGGCGGGGAAGCCCTTGAGCTTGATCCCGTAGACGTGGGCGACGCCCTTGTACAGGCCGAGCCCGGCGACCGAGCCGACCGAGTCGTGCACGTACGGCTTGAGGGTCTTGCCGCGCAGCGACCGGACGATGTTGTCGGCCAGCACCTTGGCCTGGCGGACGGCGTGCTGGGCGTTGGGGGCGCAGGGGCGGCCCTCGTTGGTCAGGTCGGGCACCGCGGCGTTGTCGCCGGCGGCATAGGCCCGCACCAGGCCCTCGATGGTGAGGAACTCGGTGGCCTTGATGCGGCCGCGCTCATCCAGCGGCAGGTCCGAGTGGCGCACCACCGGGGCGGCCTTGACGCCGGCGGTCCACACCAGGGTGCCGGCGGGGAAGCGGCTGCCGTCCGACAGCTCGACCACGCCGTCGACGGCCGACTGCAGGAAGGTCTTCATCTTCACGTCGATGCCGCGCCCGCGCAGCTGCTCGGCGGTCCACTTGCCCATGTCGGGGCCGACCTCGGGGAGGATCCGGTCGGAGGCCTCCACCAGCACCCACCGCATGTCCTCGACGCTGACGTTGCGGTAGTACTTGACCGCGGTGCGGGCCATGTCCTCCAGCTCGGCCAGCGCCTCCACCCCGGCGAACCCGCCGCCGACGAACACGAAGGTCAGCGCCTTGCGGCGGATCTCCTCATCGCGGGTGGACTCGGCGATGTCGAGCTGGGCGAGCACGTGGTTGCGCAGGTGGATGGCCTCGCCGATGGTCTTGAAGCCGATGCCGTGCTCGGCCAGGCCCGGGATCGGCAGCGTCCGGGAGACCGAGCCGGCGGCCATCACCAGGTAGTCGTAGGAGATCCGCTCGGGCGGGCCGGCCACCGGCTGGACGATGGCCCACCGCTCGGCGTGGTTGATCTCGGTGACCCGGGCGCCCAGCACGGTGCAGTGGGGCAGCACCCGGCGCAGCGGGGTCACCACGTGCCGGGGGGAGAGGTTGCCGGCGGCGGCCTCGGGGAGGAAGGGCTGGTAGGTCATGTAGGACTGCGGGTCCACGACGGTGATCTTGACCTCGCCGCGTCTGAGCTCGCGCCGCAGCTTCTTTTCCAGGCGCAACGCGGTGTACATGCCCACGTAGCCGCCGCCCACGATGAGGATGTGGGGGGCGTCGGGGGCCTGGGGTCGCCTGGCCATCGGTCACGGCCTCCTGGGATGACGGTGGATGGATAGCTTGTGAAGGCGTTCACAAGCTATCGGAACAACACTCCCCGACACCAATCCATTCCCCGTTAAGAACGACACATTTTCTCATCAGGGCAAAGTGGACCGCGCCTTAACGAGTGAACTATGCCACTCCTTCACACAGATCCCGCCACAAAGGCGCATACCGGTCATGGCCGATGTCACAGTGCCGCAGGCGCGGCGATCCGGACACTCCGGACATCGATCCGGCCCCGGCGGCGGCCGGAGGGACCCCACCTGCCGATTCCACGCGGATACACCCGCCCGGAGGCTCTAGGGTGGACCCGCGAGGAAGGCACCCGCCCCGCATCCACGCCACGGGGCGGAACCCGCGATGATCGCCCGGGAGCATTGAAGGAATGAAGAGCACGAGCCGGCGTCCGCATGTGGCCGCCGCGGCAGCGGTCGCGCTGGCGGGCGCGGTGACCGGTTGCGGCCTCACCGGCCACGCCACCGGCACCGGCGTTGACATCGCCGAGTTCACCGTCACCAGCCCCGCCTTCCACGACGGTAAAGACCTGCCCGCGAGATTCGCCTGTCCGGCGTACCCTGGTGGCCAGGGCAGGACGCCACCGCTGCGGTGGTCGGGGGCGCCGAGCCAGACGACCAAGGCGTTCGCGATCGTGGTGGACAACCCCGACGGTTCGGACGGGGCCTTCGTCAACTGGGTCCTGGTGAACATCGACGGGACGACCAACGAGCTCGTCGAGGGGGCGCGTCCGGAAAAGGCGGTGGAGGCACTGAACACCAGCAAGAAGACCGCGTACGTGCCGCCGTGCCCGCCCAAGGGCGAGCGGCACCGGTACCGCTTCACGCTGTATGCGTTGGACGAGCGGCTGCCCCTGCAGCAGGGCGCGCCGCTCAAGGAGGCGCTGCGCACCATCGCCGAGCACACGGTGGGCCGGGGACGGATCACCGGGAACTTCGGCACCCGGTGACGGCGTTCGACAAGGGTCCGCGAGCCTGGGGGTGCAGATGTCGACGAACGGTGTGACAGGCGTCATGGCGGTCGGCGAGAATCAGCACAGGCCCCTTTGCGCCCAAGCGCTAGCGGCAGTCAGCAAGGGCTTTCAGAGCCCGTCCCGACAGGCCACGCCGGCGATCCTCGCTGGGCCATGGCATTGGATGGTTACGCAATGATGATGTACATCGTCGTCCCCGGCCTCATCGTGGTCGTCATCCTCGTGGTGGTCCTGGTGGTCTTGGGCATGCGGGCCAACCGGACCGATTCCGACGACTGGATGGCCGACGATCAGGCGCCCCCCTCCCGAGGACGCCGGGCCGTCCCCCCACCCGGACAGGAAGGCGTCGAGGACGGCTACGACGACCACGGCACCGGCTATGACCGCCGGGTCGCCGGTGGCCCGCAGGCATCGCCCGCCGGCCCGCCGCCCCCGCGCCGCCGCCGGTCCCGGGCGGCCGACGACGACCTGCCCGAGGCCGGCGACGAGATGCCCGACGACGACTACTGGGCGACCATCACCTTCGACAAGCCCAAGTTCCCCTGGCAGCACGACCGCGACGACAAGCGCTCAGAGGCCGAGCTGGCCGCCGACCCGCTCGGCGCCCCGGTGAACGAGCACAAGGAGGAGGCCGGGGAGCCGCAGGAGCAGCCGCACGCCCCCGCCGATCCCGCGGCCGCGACCCAGACGGTCGCGCTGGGCGGCTCCGACTCCGCCGGCTATGACAACGACGGCTACGGCGCCGACGGCGGGCAGTACGGCGGTGAGCCGGCCCCCTATGGCAACGAGCCCGGTTACGGCGGCGAATCCGGCTATGCCAATGAGCCCGGCTATGGCGGCGAGCCCGGTTACGGCGCCGAGCAGCCGGCCTACGGGGCAGAGCCCGGCCGTTACTCCGAGCCCGCGGCGGCGGGCTCCTATGGGACGACCGGGCCGCAGTCGATGCCCTCGCCCTCCTTCTCCGGCACGCCCGACTCCCACGACGTGCCGGTCGCCTCGCACTTCCGCGGCGACGGCGACCCGATGAGCCCTCCCGCGGCGAGCACTCCCCCCGCGGGCACCCCTTCGCCCGCCTCCCCGGCGGCGGGCGACCCGGCCGGGCCGATCCTGCGGGAGCCCTTCGACCTGCCGATGTCGCCGCCCCCGTCCGCCGACCCGCTCGGGCTGCCGGTCAACCGCTCCGACGACTACGGCAGCCCGCTGGAGACCCCCTCCTACGGCGGCGGCTCCACCGAGACCCCCTCCTACGGGAGCAAGCCGGCCGACAGCCCCTACGGCAGCACCCCCACCGAGACCCCTTCCTACAGCGCCTCCGCCGAGAAGCCCTCCTACAGCGGCGGGGAGAGCGCCCCCTCCTACGGGACGGATCTGCCGCCGGTCGGCTCGAACCCGCTGCACAGCGGGTTCGGCGAGCACAGCCGTCCCCGCACCGACCCCGGCGGCTTCCCCCACCTGGGCGCCACCCCGTCCGCGCCCGCTACCCCCGCTACCCCCGGCGCCTCCGCCGGCGCCTCGAGCGGGACCTCCAGGCGGCAGGGCGAATCCGGTGGGCACCGCCTGCCCACCGTCGATGAGCTGCTGCAGCGCATCCAGTCCGACCGGCAGCGCTCGGCGGCCGGCGGCGCCAAACCGGCCGCCACGGGGCCGCTGACCGACCCGCTGAACGACCCGCTCAGCACCACCCACGACCCCTCCTACGGGGCGAGCGGACCGTGGTCGCCTCCGGCGACGTCCGCGCCGGCCTCCTCCGGCGGCTACGACCAGCCCGGGCGCGGCCACACCGACGAGCTGGCCGGCGGGCAGCTGTCGGGCAGCTCGCTGCCGGGCGGCTTTTCGGGGCTGGGCGGCTCGTCCGGGTACGGCTCCACCACCTCCGGCGGGTCCGCCTCCTCGAGCTACTCCGGCGACTCCTACCCGACCGCTCCGGCCTACGACACCCCGCGCTACGACGACCCGCTGAGCGCTCCCCCGTCGGCGGGCCGCGACTCCTACGGGACGTTCGGCACGGGTGCCAGCGAGTCGTCCACCCTGTCGGGGCCCGCGGGTTCCGGCACCGCCGAGCCCGGCCGCTACGGCGACTTCAGCGGCAGCAGCTACACCGCCGCAGGCGGCGACCCGAACGCCACCCAGGCGCTGGGCGGCGGCTACCTGAGCGGCACGCAGCCGGGCGGCTACGGACCGCTCGGCGGCTCCGGCGAGAGCGGGGCGCCGCGCAGCGAGCCCGGCTCCCCCTACGGGCATCAGGACCCGCAGCGCACCATCGACGACTGGGAGAGTCACCGCGATCACCGCAGGTGAGTCATGGCCCGCACGGCATTCGCCCTAATCCGGGGTGAGGCCGCGCGGGCCGTGATTCCATACGTTAGGTGACCCTGAAACCACTCACTGCAACAGTCGTCCGGCGGGATCTGCCCGCCTCGTTCGTCGTCTTCCTGGTCGCGGTCCCGCTGTCGCTGGGGATCGCCGTCGCCTCCGGCGCCCCCGTCGCCGCCGGGCTGATCGCCGCCATCGTCGGCGGGATCGCAGCAGGCGCGCTCGGCGGCTCGCCGCTGCAGGTCAGCGGCCCCGCCGCGGGACTGACACTGCTGGTGGCCTCGCTGGTGCAGACCTATGGGTGGCGGGCCACCTGCACCATCACCCTCCTGGCCGGGCTGGTGCAGCTGCTGCTGGGGGCCGGGCGGGTCGCCCGGGCGGCCCTGGCGGTCTCCCCGGCCGTGGTGTACGGCATGCTGGCCGGGATCGGAGTGGTGCTGATCCTGGCCCAGATCCACGTGGTGCTGGGCGGCAGCCCGCAGCACTCGGCCCTGCACAACGTGCTGGAACTGCCCGGCCAGCTGGTCGGCCACCACTCCCACGCGGTGCTGGTCGGGCTGTTGACCATCGCCGTGCTGGTGAGCTGGGGGCGGCTGCCGCTGCCGTGGCGGGGCACGGCCGGTGCGGTGGCGCGCTGGGTGCCCGCCCCGCTGCCCGCCGTCGTCGCGGCCACCGTCACCGCCTGGGCGCTGGGCTGGGACGTGCCCCGTGTGGAGCTGCCCGACGGTCTGTTCGACGACTGGCAGGCCCCGGCCATGCCGTCGGGATCACCGCTGGCGATCACCGGGGCGGTGGTGGCGGTGGCCGTGGTCGCCGGAGTGGAGACGCTGCTGTGCAGCCTGGGCGTGGACCGGATGCGCCCGCCGGGGACGCCGCGCAGCGACCTGGACCGGGAGCTGGCCGGGCAGGGCGCGGCCAATGTGCTCTCCGGCCTGCTGGGCGGGCTGCCGGTGGCGGGCGTGGCGGTGCGCAGCACGGCCAACATCAACGCCGGGGCGCGCACCCGGGCCGCCACCGTCATGCACGGGGCGTGGGTGCTGCTGCTGGCGCTGCTGTGCGGGCCGGTGATCGAGCTGGTTCCGCTGTCGGCGCTGGCCGCGCTGCTGGTGGCGATGGGTTACAAGCTGATCGACATCGCCCGCGTCCGGGACCTGCGCAACCACCGCGAGGCGCCGGTGTACTTCGTCACGCTGGGCGGGGTGGTGCTGCTGGGCCTGGGCGAGGGCGTGCTGCTGGGGATCGTGCTGACGGCCTGGATGGCGCTGCGGCGGCTGACCCGGCTGTCGGTGAGCGTGGAGGAGGCGGCCGGGCGCTGGCATGTGGCGGTGACCGGCTCGCTGACCTTCCTGGGGGTGCCCCAGCTGATGGGCGTGCTGCGCCAGGTCCCGGCCGGCGCGTCGGTCGATCTGGACCTGAACGTGGACTTCATGGACCACGCCGCCTTCGAGGCCGTGCACGACTGGCGGCTGTCGCACGAGCGGCAGGGTGGCGAAGTAGACATAGATGAAATCCACGAATGTTGGTACGAAAGGGCTGTGACCGGAGAAACGTCCCCAGCGCGTAAATCACCCCCACCCGGGCGCTGGTGGGCGCCTTGGGCGAATCGGTGGCGGCGGAACAACAGGAGCAGCCCCGACGCTTCGGAGATGTCTCCGCGTTCGCTGCTGCTGGCGGGGGTGCGCGAGTACCACGGCCAGATGGCGCCGCTGGTCCGTCCGATCCTGGCCGAGCTGGCCTTCCAGCAAACGCCCGAGCACCTGTTCATCACCTGCGTGGACTCCCGGGTGGTGCCCAACATCATCACCGCCAGCGGGCCGGGAGACCTGTTCATCCTCCGCAACGTGGGCAACCTGGTGCCCCGTCACGGCTCCCGGCTGGCCGACGACTCGGTGATGGCGGCGGTGGAATACGCCACCAATGTGCTGCGCATCAAAACGATCACGGTGTGCGGGCACTCCAACTGCGGCGCCATGGCCGGTGTGCTGGCCGGCGGTACCGAAGTGGAGCATCTGCCCGGCCTGTCGCGGTGGCTCAAGCACGCCAACCACAGCCTGGCCCGCTTCGTGGAGGCCGAGCCCAACGACGGGCAGTCCCCGCTCAGCCGGCTGTGCCAGATCAACGTCCAGCAGCAGCTGGACAACCTGCTGACCTACCCGTGGCTGCGCCGGCTGGTGGAGGCCGGCGAGCTGGAGCTGGTCGGTCTCTATCTGGATCTGGAGACGGCCAAGGTGCACATCCTCGACCGGCAGGCATCGAAGTTCGTCCCGATTCCCGACGATGCCTCCGGTGACGTCGAGAACCTGTCCACCGCCACCTGAGCGGGACCTCGCGGAGCCGAGGGCAAGGCGACGGCGTGTCCTCAGAGGCGTCCGGCCCGTCGGTGGTTCTTCTCAAGCCGATGGGCCGCCCCTCCCGGGACGGCCCGTGCGGTGTCCGGGCCGGGGCCGCCCCGTGCAGATCCCCGGCGTTGCGTTCGCTCGGCCCCGAGCCCTGCGGTGAGCCCTTGCGGCGCAGGGCTTCACGGCTTGGGGGACGGACGCCTCGGCGGCGCCCGTCCCCGCGGCGTCCCGGCTCATCGCGTCGCCCTTGACGCGTGCCCCTCGCCCGATCCGCCGGGACGGCGCCTGGAGAAGCTCAGCGGTGCAGCAGTTCCCGCTGCTCCGGCTCGTGGGCGCTGGGCGCGTACGTGCGGACGTACATCCCGGTGACCCAGCGCGCCCGGCGGACGGCGGCGCGGTCCGCCGGGGAGAACAGCGCGTCGTACCGGCTGACCCGTGCGAATTCGACCAGGTAAACGAGCGACAAAACGAACGCGATAAGCGCGACCGCTGCGATGATCATGAACAACATGGCCGCTTCCTCCCTTGCGGGCCCCGCGCTGCCCGCCCTGCCACCGGCCCCCCTTTCGACCGGCTCATGTCATGACCATAAGAGCCCCGTTTCTGACTGTTTGTGTCGCCTGACGTGAATCCCAGAAATTGTTCGGCCGGATTTTCAGTCCGGCCGCTCATGGGAGGAAGAGGCGGCCGAGGCCCGCAGTTCGGCCTCGACCGCGGCCACCGCCTCGGCAAGGGCGGCCAGCCGGGCGCCCTCGCGGCGGTAGACCTCCAGCAACGCCTCGATGCCGTGCGGGGGGACGTCGCCGCCCAGGTCGGCGCGGGCGGTGCGAAAGCCCTGGCGCGCCGCCGCGACGCACGCCTCGATGTGCTGGCGGGCCAGCCGGGCCAGGGCGAGGGGATGGCGGCGCAGTACTCCGTAGCGGCGGTATTCGGGGGGCACCAATTCCAGCAGCCAGGCCATCGCGGTCTCCTCGAACCGCTCGGTGCCCGGCGGGTGCACCTGGACAGGCCATCCCGGGGGCGGGTGAGCGCTCACAGGTCCACGATATCCAGCGCTCGAATGCCCGTTCGAGAACAAGTGGTTTCCAATGGAAGGTTTATGGCCTGTTTCACCCGGAGGGCAGGGCTCACCGGGCCTTTCAGCGTCCGTTCAGGACAAGCGGACGAACGCACTTGGCCATGTCTTGAGCGACCCCCGGCAGGCCGTCTGCGGCAATGCGGCGGGATGGGCGGCGGAAAACCTACTTCGCCGAATCGCCGCCCGTATCGTCGTCGGCGGAGCCGTCCTCGGCCGGCTGCGGCGCGGCGGGCGTGATGCGGCGGATGCGGATCTTGCCGGAGTCCAGATTGTCGCGGAGACTGCCCTTGCCCTCCAGGTGGTGGTCGTCCCCCCGGCGCAGCTTCTGCGCCTCCTGCTCCTGAAGCTGGATCTTCTTGGCCCCGGAGAAGGCGGCGTGCAGCTCCTCGAACATGCCGGCGCCGAACCCCGCACCGGTCTCCCCGTCACCGCGGATCGCGGCCATCATCGAGGTGCGTCCGGTGCCCTCCGACGGCCAGTCCACGACCTCCGGCTGCTGCGGGGGCTTCGGCTTGACCGCACGGCCCTTGGGCCGCTTGCGGCGGCGGCGAAAAGGTGACTTCACGCAGACTCCAACGTTCCGGAACGCCGTTTTGCTCCCGGCCCGGCCCAGCGGGCCGTCCGCCCAGGCGATCTTGCCCGGGATCGGGCCGAGGGACACCTCACGATAGCCCGAGCGGCGCCAAGCCACGATCCGCCGGGTGTCATCGGATCGCCTGCCCGGCGCCGGGGCGCCCGCGTCCCCTCGGCGGAGCGGTAACCTGCCGACTGTGCGTCTGTCCCAAGTGATCGCCGTCCTGGAAGAGCTCTACCCGCCCGCATGGGCCGAATCATGGGACGCCGTGGGTTTGGTGTGCGGCGATCCGGACGCCGAGATCGGCCGGGTGCTGCTGGCGGTGGACCCGGTGGCCGCCGTCGCCGACGAGGCCGCCGCATGGGGCGCCGACCTGATCATCACCCACCATCCGCTGCTGCTGCGCCCGGTGCACAGCGTCGCCGCCACCACCTTCAAGGGCCGGATGGTGCACCGGCTGATCTCCTCGGGCATCGCGCTGTACACCGCGCACACCAACGCCGATGTGGCCCGGCCCGGGGTCTCCGACGCCCTGGCCCGGGCGGTGGGGCTGACCGGCCCGCTGGTCCCGCTGGCGCCCGCCGCCGACGATCCGGAGCGCGGGCTGGGCCGGATCGGTGAGCTGGAGCGGCCGATGCCGCTGAAGGAGTTCGCCGCCCGCGCCGCCGCCGGGCTGCCGGCCACCGCCTGGGGACTGCGGGTGGCCGGCGACCCCGACCGCCCGGTGCGCCGGGTGGCGGTCTGCGGCGGCGCCGGCGACTCGCTGCTGGAGACCGCCCGCCGCGCCGGGGTGGACGTCTACCTGACCGCCGACCTGCGTCACCACCCGGCCTCGGAGTCGTGCGAGGCGGGCGGGCCGGCGCTGATCGACGCCGCGCACTGGGCCACCGAGTGGCCCTGGCTGGAGGACGCCCGGCGGCTGCTGAGCCACCTGGACCTGACCACCCGGGTCTCCACGCTCGTCACCGACGCCTGGACGCTGCACTTCGAAGGAGCCAAGTGAAAGCAGCACCGCAAGCCCAGCAGAGACTGCTCAAGTTGCAGGAGCTGGACACCGCGCTGGACCGGCTGGCGCACCGCCGCCGCACGCTGCCGGAGAAGGCGGAGATCGAACGCCTGCAGGCCCGGCTGGCCGAACTGCGCGATGCGATCGTGGCCGCCGAGACCGAGGTCGGCGATCTGGACCGGGAGCAGAAGAAGGCCGAGCAGGACGTCGAGCAGGTCCGCACCCGGGCCCGGCGCGACCAGGAGCGGCTGGACTCGGGAATGATCACCTCCGCCAAGGAGCTGTCCAGCCTGCAGGCGGAGATCGCCTCGCTGCAGCGCCGCCAGTCCGACCTGGAGGAGGTGGTGCTGGAGATCATGGAGCGCCGCGAGGAGGCCGAGGCCAAGGCCGCCGGCCTGCGGGCCGAGCGCGAGGCCGCCGAGCGGGAGCTGGCCGAGGTCACCAAGCGCCGCGACGAGGCCTGGCGGCAGATCGACGAAGAGAGCGGAACCACCAGCGCCGCCCGCACCGAGGTGGCCAAGGAGATCCCCGAGGACCTGCTGGCCCTGTATGAGAAGCTGCGCGGCCAGTTCGGCGGGGTGGGCGCCGCGGCGCTGCACCGCGGCCGCTGCCAGGGCTGCCACCTGGCGCTCAACACCGTGGACCTCAACCGGATCCGGGCCGCCGCCGAAGACGAGGTGGTGCGCTGCGAGGAGTGCCGCCGCATCCTCATCCGCACCCCCGAGTCGGGCCTGTGACCCGCCCGGAAAGCCCGCCGCAGCCCTGGCCATGCCGAGCCGCCCGGTCCGCAAGGCCGCGGCCGCAGGGGCCGCCGTGCCCGTCCCTGCGGCCCGCCCGCCGCGCCGCCGCCGGAGGCGAGGCGTGAGAGCCGCCGCCGGCAGCCCGTTCCGCAGACCCCGACCGAAGGAATCCGCCGTGACGTGCCGTCACCGTCCCGCCGGGGGCGCCGCGTGAGCGCCGCGCCCGCACGCCCGCCCCGCAAGCTGATCGTCGAGGCCGACGGGGGGTCACGGGGCAACCCGGGGCCCGCCGGGTACGGGGCGCTGGTCCGCGACGCCCTCACCGGCGAGGTGCTGGCCGAGGTCGCCGAGGCCATCGGGCACGCCACCAACAACGTCGCCGAGTACCGGGGGCTGATCGCCGGGCTGCGCGCCGCCGCCGAGGTGGACCCCGCCGCCCGGGTCGAGGTCCGCATGGACTCCAAGCTGGTGGTCGAGCAGATGTCCGGGCGCTGGAAGATCCGGCACCCGGACCTGATGCCGCTGGCCCTGCAGGCCAGGGACGCGGCGGCCGCGCTGGGCGCGGTCTCCTACACGTGGGTGCCGCGCGACCGCAACGCCCACGCCGACCGGCTGGCCAACGAGGCGATGGACGCCGCCGCCCGCGGCGAGCCGTGGACCCGCAAGGTCACCGGGAACGACTCCCCCAAGCCGGCCGCCTCCACCGCACCGGCCTGGTCGAAGGCCGCCTCCGCCCCCACCACGACGCTGCTGCTGCGGCACGGCCAGACCCCGCTGTCGATCGAGCGGCGCTTCGCCGGGACCGGGGACGTGCCGCTCACCGAGGTCGGCCGGGAGCAGGCCCGCGCCGCCGCGCGGGCCCTCAAGGACCGCGGCCTGGACGTCATCGTCACCTCGCCGCTGACGCGCTGCCGCGACACCGCCGCCGAGGTCGCCGCCGCCACCGGCGCCCCCGTCCGGATCGAGGAGGGCTTCCGGGAGACCGACTTCGGCGCCTGGGAGGGCCTGACCTTCGGCGAGGTCCGCGAGCGCTGGCCGCGGGAGATGGAGGCCTGGCTGGCCGATCCGGCGGCGGCGCCTCCGGGCGGGGAGAGCTTCGAGCAGGTGGCCCGCCGGGTCCGCACCGCCCTGGACAAGCTCACCGTCCGCCACCGCCACCAGAAGGTGCTGGTGGTCTCCCACGTCACCCCCATCAAGCTGCTGGTCCGCGAGGCCCTGCAGGCCCCCATGGACGCGCTGTACCGCATGCACCTGGACGTGTCGTCGCTGACGCAGATCGACTGGTACGCCGACGGCCCGGCGGTGCTGCGCGCCTTCAACGACACCCACCACCTGCCCGCGCGCTGACGACGGCCCGGGCGGCCGGGACGCCTCGCCCGCTCCCGATTCCGCACCGCGTCCGGGCAGGCCCGGCCGCGTCGTCCCACCGCCGAAGAAGCCCCGCTCATCGGGAAAGGAGGGCTCAGGCCACATCCGGCCGGGCGGCGGCCCGACGCGCGGTATCGGTGCGCCCGGCCGCACTGCAGGTTCTGTGGCCGCATCCGGTCCGCCGATCGCGGTGAACGCCCCGCATCCGCCCCTTCACCGTGATAGTCAGGAATCAGGCGAACACAGAGCGTGTCCAATCGGTCCGGGGAACGGGAAAGAGGGACCGATGGCCGAGCGGGTGCGCCCATGGTGGGCGGTCCGGTTGCGGAACGAACGCCGGGCCCGCGGCTGGACCCAGCGGGACCTGGCCGACAGGCTCGCCCAGCAGGTGACCGAGCAGTGTCCCGAGCTCGACTGCTTGATCACCTACATCAAGCGCTGGGAGTCGGGCAAGAGCACAGTCAGCAAGCGTTACCGGCTCGCCCTGGCCGCTGCGTTCGAGGTGCGGCATGACGAACTGTTCGCTCCCCCGGCGCCCGTCCGGGACGAGACCATGCGGCAGATTCCGGCCACGCCATGGGACGGCCCGGCGCGTAGCGTGGAGAACGCGGACTCCTCCAGCGATTGGGACGAGATGAAGCGTCGTCTGCTGCTGCAACTGGCCGCGGTGGGGGGCGCCGGCGCGCTCGCCGCCACCGGCGAACCAGTCCGGCTGCTCCTTGAGCAGATCCTGGCCCGTGCTCCCCGGTCGGTCGGCGACTGGGAGATCGCCTGCGCCGACCACCTGCATGCGATCCGCACCCGCCCCCCGGCCCAGATCCGCGACGATCTGCCGGCCGACCTGCTGGTCCTGCAGCGGCAGATCGCCGACCCCGGCGACCAGGACGTCACCGAACTGCAGCGGATAGCCGCCGCGCTGTCCACCCTGTACGCCAACGTGCTGACCCGCCTGGGCGAGCACGGCGCGGCCCTGCGCTGGTGGCGCACCGCCCGCGACGCCGCCGACGCCTCCGGGGATCTGGAGCTGCGGGTGCAGGTCCGTTCCGAAGAGGCCGGGTTCGGTCTTTACGGTCAGCGGGATCCGGTGACCGTGCTGCGCCTCACCGAGGAGGCACGGCGGCTCGCCGCAGGTCGGCCGTTCGCCGGAGTCGCCTCCCTGGCCGGCACCCGGGCGAAGGCGTTCAGTCTGCTCGGCAGGCACGCGGAGGCGAAACGAGAGCTGCTGGTCCTCGCCGGCAGCACACCGCACACCTCCTCGTCCGGCCCGATCCCCAACCTGTGGCGGGAAGATCAGGTGCACTTCGCCGAAAGCTGGGTCCACGCCGCCGCCGGGAACGAGGCCGAGGCGGACGAGGCCCGGGAGCGGGTGCTGGCGTTCAAGGGCGACTACCAGTACGACGTCAACGTCCGGCTGCACGAGGCGCTGTGCACGGTCGCCCAGGGCGGCTTCGAGGCGGGCGCACGGCACGCGGCGACGATCTTCGACACCATGCCCGCCGCCCGCCACAGCCGAATGATCACCGAGACGGGCCGGATGATCCTGCGCGCCGTCCCGGCCGAGCACCGCGACCACCCGGCGGTCGCCGACTTCCGCGCCCTCCTGGCCGCCGCCTGACCCACTCCGGCTCACATCCCGACAGACCCGAAGAACCACCGGCGACGGCACGCCGGCACCAACCCCGTCGGGCACCGCGACCGTCCGGTGGTCGCCGGATTTCGCGCTCTCCCGGGTTGCCGCCCGACCCGCTTCGGTCTGTGTCCAAAGGCCCTGGAGAGTCGTCGGTGACGGTGCGCGACCTGGGCATTAAGGTGCGTTCGGACGCATGTCACGACGTTATGGAGGGCCCGTGGCCGACGAAACGGGGTCGACCAAGATCCTGCTGGACGAGTCGCGCATCCCGCGCCGGTGGTACAACGTGGTCGCCGACCTGCCGGCGCCGCCGCCCCCGCCGCTGCACCCGGGGACGCGGGAGCCGGTGGGGCCGGAGGACCTGGCGCCGCTGTTCCCCATCGACCTCATCGAGCAGGAGGTCAGCCTGGAGCGCTACCTGGACATCCCCGAGGAGGTCCGGGAGGTCTACCGGCTGTGGCGGCCGACCCCGCTGTACCGGGCCCGGCGGCTGGAGAAGGCGCTGGGCACCCCGGCGCGGATCTACTACAAGTACGAGGGCGTCTCCCCGTCCGGCTCGCACAAGCCCAACACCGCCGTCCCGCAGGCGTTCTACAACGCCAAGCACGGCATCCGGCGGCTGACCACCGAGACCGGGGCCGGGCAGTGGGGCAGCTCGCTGGCGTTCGCCTGCTCGATGTACGGGCTGGAGTGCGAGGTGTGGATGGTCCGCGCCTCCTATGACCAAAAGCCCTACCGGCGGCTGATGATGGAGACCTACGGCGCCCGGGTGCACGCCAGTCCCTCGCCGCTGACCACGGCGGGCGCCAAGATCCTGGCCGAGGACGCCGACTCCCCCGGCTCGCTGGGCATCGCCATCAGCGAGGCCGTGGAGGTCGCCGCCGGCGCCGACGACACCCGCTACGCCCTGGGCAGCGTGCTCAACCACGTGCTGCTGCACCAGACGGTGATCGGCGAGGAGGCGCTGGAGCAGCTGGCCTCGGTCGGCGAGACCCCGGATGTGATCGTCGGCTGCACCGGCGGCGGCTCCAACTTCGCCGGGCTGATCTTCCCGTTCCTGCGCGAGAAGCTGGCCGGGCGGATCGACCCGGTGCTGCGCGCGGTGGAGCCGGCGGCCTGCCCGTCGCTGACCCGGGGCCGCTATGAGTACGACTTCGGCGACACCGCCGGGCTCACCCCGCTGATGAAGATGCACACCCTCGGGCACGACTTCGTCCCCGACCCCATCCACGCCGGCGGGCTGCGCTACCACGGCATGGCGCCGCTGCTGTCGCACATCTACGAGCTGGGCCTGTTCGAGGCCGTGGCCAAGCGGCAGCGCGAGTGCTTCGAGGCGGGCATCCTGTTCGCCCGCGCAGAAGGCATCGTCCCGGCCCCCGAGGGCACCCACGCCCTGGCCGGGGCCATCGAGGAGGCCCGCCGCTGCGCCGAGACCGGCGAGGAGAAGGTCATCTTGACCGCCCTGTCCGGCCACGGCCACTTCGACATGAGCTCGTACGAGCGCTACCTGTCCGGCGAGATGGAGGACTTCGACCTGCCGCAGGAGCGCATCGAGCAGTCCCTGGCCCGCCTGCCGTGACACCTGACCGTCCGGGAAGGGGCCGCCGGTCCCTTCCCGGACGGGCGGGCCGGATGTCACCCGGGCCGACTAGTGTGCGCGGGCGTGAACAACCGCCCTCTGCCCGATGAGCACACCTTCGAGATCCCGGCGTCCTGGCGCTCCCAGTTGCATCCCAGGCGCGACGGCACGCCGGCGCCCCCCATTCACCCCGATCCGCAGGCGGCCGGCACCGTGCGTGCGCTCATCGAGGAGCACGCCGAACTGATCGACCTGCTGGTGACGGGGGGCGACTGCGATCCTGAGCTCGTCGCGGCCGTCGGGCGGCATCTGGACGGCGATCCCGACCCGCTGGGCGCGGCGGCGATCGCGGCCGTCATCACGCAGCGGTCCGTGATGCGGAAGATGGAGGAGAGCCAGGCCTTCTTCGACTCCTGGGTCGTCACGCACGGGCTCGGTTTCGCCGCCTGCGCGGTGGTGGAGCTGAGCGGGCTCTACGCCGTCCACTGGAGAGGCGGCTGGGATGAAAGCCGCATGTCCTGGTCGAGCCGAAGGGGGACATCTACCAGCACTGTCCCGTCACCCTGCGCCGCGCCCGCAGCCTGCTGGCATCCGCCGCGGACGGCGTCTACCCGGAGGCCGAAGCGGCCCTGGCCGGCCACCGGCGCTCCGCGACGCAGCGAGGGCTGGTGTCCTACCTGGTGCCCACCCGGCAGGACTGGGTGGAGGAGTGCTGCGCCGACCGGTCCATGGGGCCGAACGTCTCCCACTTGCTGTATTACTCGCTGCGCACCAGGAAGCAATATCTCACCCTCCACAACAGGGTGGGTTTCGACGCCGGGCGCGTCTCCATTTACAGCGTGCTCCCCACGCTGCTCGAAGGCATGGGCCCGGCCGCCCTTCCCCTGCTCTTGGACGTGCTCGACCGGGGCGATCTGGGCGAAGAAAAGCGCCAGTACGTCCTCGGCCTGATCGCCGAGCTGCCCACGGACGAGGCGTTCAAGGGGCTGCTGGGCCGGCTCGACCGCCGGGGCGTCCGGCCGGTGCTGCAGGCGATGGCGCGGCGCTTCCCCGTCCGGGCGCTGCGGTTGCTGGCCGAGGCCGCCCCGGTCTCCTTCGACGCCGCCCTGCTGCTGGCCGATCACCTGTCGGCCGACGCCGAACTGGCCGCGGCCGCGCTCCGCAGGCTCCCGCCCGGGACGCGCACGGCGGCGGAGTCGGCGATGGCGTCCCTCGCCCGGGTCCCGGAGGCGCCGGCGGAGGCGGTGCCCGCGGTCCTGGCCGGGCCCGCCGGCCCGCGGTCCCGGCCCGTCCTGGAAGAGCTGCAGGCGCCCGCGCCGCGCGTCGCGTGGGGTGCGGGCGAGCGGCGGCAGTGGCTGGAGGACGTTCCGGGCCTGCTCCCCGTGCCGCCGGATGCGGACTGGAAGGCGCTCATCGGGGAGTTCCGGTCCGGCACCCCGTCGATCAGCATCGCCCAGCTCGTGGTGTACGGGCCCGAGGAACTGGCCTGGCCGCCGGACGAAGAGCGGGACCGCCGGGCGCGGGAGGAGGTCCCCTGGCTCAAACCGCTCGTCGCCCGCCACGGGCTGCGGGCGCTGCCGGTGGCGGTGGAGATGGCCGAGGCGGATCCCGCGCACTGCGGGACGGCGCTGCTGCCCTTCTGGCACGCCGATGTGGCGCTCATGGCCGCCGGCTGGCTGACCCGCGGCGGCGACCGCGCCGACACGGCCCGCCGGTGGCTGGACCGGCACGGCCCGGCGGCGGCGCCGCTGCTGGCTCCCGCGGCGCTCGGCAAAACCGCCGAACGGCGTCCGGCCGAATGGGCGCTGCGGTACCTGCTGCTCCGGCACGACCTGGAGGAGATCGTCCGGGCCGCGCAGGCGGTTCACGGCCGGCGGGCCGCCGACGCGCTGGAGGCGTTGCTGAGCGCGCACCCGGTGGAGACCGGCCTGTGCCCGACGCCGAAGATTGGCGACTGGCTGGACCCGGCGTCCCTCCCCCAGGTGCTGCTGCGCGACCGGCGGCTGGCCCTGCCCGCAGCAGCGGCCGAGCGGCTGGTCGCCCTGCTGGCGCTGCCGTTCCCCCACGGGGTGCGGGAGATCAGGCGGGCCTGTGACCCGCGGTCGCTGGCGAGGTTCGGCTGGGCGCTGCTGCGGCAGTGGCGGGAAGGCGGCGCACCGGCCCAAGACGACTGGGCCCTGACGCAGCTGGCCTGGACCGGCAACGAGGAGACCGTGGAGCAGCTGGCGGCGCTCATCCCGCTGTGGGCCGAGGAGGGCAGGCACAAGGACGCGGCCAAAGCGCTGGGCGTGCTCGCCGACATCGGCTCCGATGCGGCCCTGAAGCACCTGCACGACGTTCCCCGCAAGGCCACGTCCAAGAAACTGCGGCAGGAGGCGCAAAGGGGAATGCGCCGGATCGCCGGCCGCAGGGGGCTGTCCGCCGAGCAGCTGGCCGACCGGACCGTCCCCGACCTGGGGTTGGCGGTCGATGGCGGTCTGGTGCTGGACTATGGGCCGCGACGCTTCACGGTCGATCTCGACGAGCGTTTCAAGCCGGTCGTGACCGACCAGAAGGGAAGGACGCGCAAGACCCCTCCCAGCCCCGGCGCCAAGGACGACCTGCTGCTGGCGCCCGCCGCCCACCAGAGGTTCACCGCCTTCCGGAAAGAGGCGCGCGCGGCCGTCGCCGACCAGATCCGGCGGCTGGAGACGGCCATGGCGTCCGGGCGGCGGTGGACGGCCGGCGAGTTCGGCGACTTCATCCTCGGTCATCCGCTGATGTGCCGGCTCGCCCGGAGCCTGGTGTGGGTGAGCGAGGACGGCGACGCGGTGACCGCGTTCCGCATCACCGAGGACCGCACGCTCGCCGACGTCGAGGGCGAGAAGTTCACCCTGTCCCCCTCGGCCCGCGTCGGCGTCGCCTCTCCGGAGCTGCTGGGGGACGCCGTGGCCGCCTGGTCGCAGACGTTCGCCGCCCACGGGATCCACCAGCCGTTCCCCCAGCTCGCCCGGCCGCTGCCCGCACCGGGCGAGCCGAAGGCGGCACTCGGCGGCTGAAGCGCCGCACGCCCTCGTCCGGCGCGACGTGGCTGCGGCCGCGCCGTCTCAAAGATCCCGGACGCCGGCGTGACGCTCGCCGAAGCAGCCGCTCAAGGCGCGTCCGACTTGGGACACGGGCCGATGCCGGTGGAGGCGCGACCGGCTCCGTGCATCGATCTTCCGATATGCGGAGCCGGCCCCGCACGGCGTAACCTGGAGAGTACGGCGGACGAGCCGGCCGGGCGGTCGCGTCGGGGGCCTGCAGGTCCCCGCCGAGGAAGGTCCGGGCTCCACAGGGCAGGGTGGTCGGTAACACCGACCCGGGGTGACCCGCGGGAAAGTGCCACAGAAAACAGACCGCCATCGCCGCGCGCGGTGGTAAGGGTGAAACGGTGAGGTAAGAGCTCACCAGCGCCCAGGGTGACCTGGGCGGCTAGGTAAACCCCACCCGGAGCAAGGTCAAGAAGGGAAGCCCCGGCTTCCCGCGCAGGCGCCTGAGGGCGGCCCGTCCGAGCCTGCGGGTAGACCGCTAGAGGCTGTCGGCAACGGCAGTCCGAGATGGATGACCGCCGCCCGCCGACTCCGGCGGGTACAGAACCCGGCCTACAGGCCGACTCGTCCGCCGCCCCGCCTGTGACCTGGGGATCTTCCGCTTCGCCTATCCCGAGTTCCGCCCCAGTTCCGCCGCGGCGGTCCAGGTGACGACGTGCCCGTCCACCAGGCGGGACTGCACGGTCAGCACGGTGTCGCCGCAGGTCACCTGCAGCCGGTCGCCGTCGGCTGCGGTGACGGTCACCTCGTCCGGGCCGGTGCCGAGGGCCTTGACGGCGGCCTGCTTGGCGGTCCACAGCCGGGTCGCGGCGGCGAGCCGGTCGGCCTGGCGCTCCAGCAGCGTCCGCTCGGAGGCGGTCAGCACCGTCGACTCCAGCGCCCCGGCCTCGGCGGTGAGCGCCTCCAGGTCGATCCCGGACGGCTGCGGGGCGGGGCGGACCAAGGCGACGCCCAGCTCGGCGGTGTGGGCGATCGACACCGACAGCGGCGCCTCGAAGGGGCCGGTGACCTGCGGGCGGCCGGTGGCGTCGTTGCGGACGGTCAGCTCGGCCGGGAACAGCGGGCCGTGCCCCTGCTCCCACAGCCAGTGCCGGACGGCGTCCTTGACGGCGATCCGGCCCAGCAGCCACGAGTCCCGGGCGCGTTCGGGGAGCCGCTCATAGTCGGCGCGTTCGGCGGCGCCCAGGTACTGCCGCATCAGCAGATCCCGCGAGGGCCGGGAGTCCCAGTGCCGGCGGGCCAGGCACCAGCCGCCGGGCTGCGGCTCGCCGACACCCGACAGCTCAGGGGTGAACCTCATCCGCCAGACCTGCTCGTCGGTGTAGAACCGGTGGGCCGTCCAGCCCGCGATGCGGGCCCACACCGTGCCGTCGGCGCGGACCAGCTCGGCGTCGCAGCGGACGGCGCTGTCGGTGACCGATCTCCTCCAGACGGTGACCTTCAGCTGCTCCCCTTCGGGCGGGTGCGGGCCGTACCAGGTGATCTGGTCGAACCCGATGGGGAACACCGTCTGGTCCTTGTCCCCGTACACCTGGAACCAGTGGCCGCACAGCTGCCCGGCCGAGTCCAGCAGCGCCCCCGGGGCGGGCAGCGCGATCACCTGGCCGCGCAGCCCTTCGGCCGACAGCCCGCCGATCTCCCGGACGCCCTGGTAGCGGGGACCGTGGAAGGTCCACCGCTCGGCGTAGAACCGCTCGGCCGGCACCGGAGGCGGCCCCTGCACCTGCGGTGGGGCGCGGTCCGGCTCGGGCGCCGGCGGGTAGCCGTCGGACAGCAGAACGGTCCCCTCGGCATGCCCGTTGATGCGGACCTCGACCCGCCCCGGGGCGCTGTGCCGGGCGTGGACGAGCGCGGTGGTCGGCGGGGCGGCGACCACCCAGCGCGACACCCGCACACCGGTGACCCCGACGACGACCCGCCCGGGCAGCAGCCGGCGGGCGGCCTCGGCCATCACCTCCACCAAGGTGGCCGTCGGGACGACGGGGAACCGGTCGGCGGGCTCGGGCCAGTCGGCGCGCTGCGGGATCAGGCAGTGGTCGGCCAGATACGGCATCGTCTCCAGCGAGAAGACCAGCGACCGGCTCATCTCGGCCGCCGGTTCCCCGGCCGCGCTCCCGCGCTTCCCGGGCCGCCCCTCCGCGGCCGCACGGGCTCCGGCCGGCCCGTCCTCGCCGTCCATCACCTCGACCCGCCGGCCCTCCGCCTTCCCGGCCGCAGCCGTCTCCCGGACGGCGGGCTCTGCGCCTTCCCCTTGCCGGGGCACGGCCACCGGCCGCCGCTCACCGGCGACCGCTTCAGCGTCCCGGGCGGAGGCGGACAAGGGCCCCTCCTCCGCTCCCCGGGCGGCAGACTCTGAGTCCCCGCCCTCTCCAGGCACGGCCACCGGCCGCCGACCACCGACATCCTCGCCGACAACCGTTCCAGACTCTCGGATGGAGGCAGACAAGGACCGCTCCCCCACCCCCTGGGCGGCAGACTCTGAGTCCTCGTCCCCTCCGGGCACGGCCACCGGCCGCCGACCACCGACATCTCCACCGACGACCGTTCCAGGCTCTTGGACGGAGGCGGACAAGGACTCCTCCTCCGCTCCCCGGGCGGCAGACTCTGAGTCCCCGCCCTCTCCAGGCACGGCCACCGGCCGCCGACCACCGACATCCTCGCCGACAACCGTTCCAGACTCTCGGATGGAGGCGGACAAAGACCGCTCCCCCACCCCCTGGACGACGGACTCTGACCTCTCGTCCCCTCCAGGCACGGTCACCGGCCGCTCATCGGCGGCCGCTTCAGCGTCCGAGACGTCGCCGGAGAAGGGTTGCTCCCCTGTCTCCTGGAGGGCGGGTTCGTGCTCCGCTCCCTGCCGAGATGCGGATCGCGGCGTCTCGGTCGTCACCGATCGCCGATCGGCACCACCCTCGGCAACGGGCATTCCCGCTTCCTGGGGCACGGGTCTTCCCCCGCCGGGCTCTTGGACGGCGGACTCGGTTCCCTCATCCCGTTGAATCGCCAAAGGGGCGGTGGCGGGGGCCTGGGAGGCCGGTTCCGCGGCCGGGTTCTCCTGGACGGCGTGTGCACCGGTCGCGGCGTCGCGTGTCGGTGCGTCGTGTCCGGCCGTCACCGGGATGCCGGCGGATGGCCGGGAGGCCGCGACGACCAGCGGGGGCACCGTGTCCTTCAGGCGGATCAGCGGGGTGCCCAGGTCCAGCCGCACACCCTGCGAGCCGGCGGGTCTGACCGGTTCGGTGAAGGCGGCGGCGGGACGGTCGGCGCCGTGGCCCTCCACCCACAGGGCGGCGGCCACGCAGCGCAGCTGGGTCAGGCCGTCCCGGGAGGGGACGTCGGCGGCGATGGCCAGGTGCTCGCGCGCCCCCAGCGCATCGCCGACGAAAGCGGGCAGCCCGCCCGGACCCACCTGCACGAACACCCGGACCCCGGCCTCGGTGTAGAGGCGTTCGACCAGGTCCTTGAAGCGCACCGGTTCCAGCAGGTGCCGCACGAGCAGCCCGCGCACCTCATGGGGGCGGTGCGGGAACGGCGCCAACGTGGTGGCCGACCACAGCGGCACGGTGGGCCGCTCGACGGGCAGGGCGTCGAAGGATTCGCGGGCCGCCTCCACGCAGCCGGCCGCCATGGGCGTGTGGAAGCCGGGGCGCAGCGGCAGTTCCTGGCCGAGCACGCCTTCGGCGCCGAGTCTTCGCAGCACCTGCCGGACGGCGCCGGGAGGGCCGCAGATGACCGACTGGTGAGGGCAGTTGTCGTGGGTGACGGTCACGCCCTCCAGGTCGGCGATGGCCTCGGCGGCCCGGACCGCCCCGCAGCCCAGCGCCCCGTAGATCATGTCGGGGGCGTTCGAGGCCCGCTCCTGCAGGGCGGCGGCGAGGTCCTGGATCGGCTGCTGCGGGCACATCCCGGTGGCGACCAGGGCGGCCCACTCGCCGAGGCCGTGCCCGGCCGCCAGGTCCGGTTCGATCCCCAGCGCGTTCAGCGCCTCGGCCAGCAGCCGGCCGCAGGCGATCACGTCGGCGGCGCGGCCGGGCAGGTCCTCACGGCCGGTCAGGGCCGGTGCCGGCAGCCCGAAGTGCTCGGCGACGCCGTCAAGGCGCGGGTGGAAGACCGGTTCGAAGCCCGGGAACAGGAAGGCCAGGCGGCCGCCGGAGGCCAGCAGCGGCCGGGGCGAAAACCAGATGTCGTTGCGTCCCCGCCAGGGCTCCCCCCGGCCCACCACGGCGCGGGCCAGCGACAGGCGCCGCGGCGTGGGGTCGGCGATCGCCAGCCGGCAGGGTCCTTCTCCGATGACTTCGCCCGCCGGCGCCCGGTCCAGGCCGGCCAGCAGCGCGGCCAGTTCCTCGGGCGAGGCGGCGGCCAGCCGCAGCAGGCGGCCGCCGTCGCCGTCTTCGCCGCTGCGGGCCCGGGAGGGTCTGCGGCCCCGGGCACGCACCGAACCGGGTGCCTCCTCCAGCACGACGTGGGCGTTGAAACCGCCGAAACCGAAGGCGTTGACGGCGGCGCGGCGGGGCAGCTCCGATTCGGCCTCCCAGTCGGCGGCCTGGCCCGGGAGGCGGAAGCGGGTGCCCTCCAGCGCCGGGTGCGGGTCGGTGACGTGCAGGGTGGGCGGCAGCACCCCCTCGTGCAGCGCGAACGCCGCCTTGATCAATCCGGCGATGCCGGCGGCGGGCATGGCGTGACCGATCATCGACTTGACCGAGCCCAGGGCGATCGGCGGGCCGTCGGTGCCGAAGACGCGGCGCAGGGTCTGCACCTCGGCGCCGTCCGCCAGCGGGGTGCCGGCGCCGTGCGCCTCCACCAGGCCCAGGGCCGCCGGTTCGCGCGGGTCCAGCCCGGCGTCCCGCCAGGCCCGCCGCACCGCCAGTTCCCGGCCGTCGACCGGCGGGTTCAGCAGCGTGGCGGCCTGCCCGTCGCCGGCGCTGCCCACCCCGCAGATCACCGCGTAGATGCGGTCCCCGGCGCGCTGGGCGTCCTCCAGCCGTTTGAGCAGCACCATGCCGGTGCCCTCGGCCAGCAGGGTGCCGTCGGCCGACCGGTCGAAGGGGCGCACCCGTTCGCTGGGGCTCAGCGCCCGCAGCCGGCTGAACAGGTTCCAGACGGTGATGTGGTGGGCGTGGTGGACGGCGCCGGCCAGCACCGCGTCGCACTGCCCGCAGCGCAGCGCCCGCACCGCGTGCTCGACGGCCAGCAGGGCCGAAGCGCAGGCGGCGTCCACGGTGTAGGCGGGGCCGCGCAGATCGAAGTGGGCGGCGATGCCGGTGGCGACGGCGAAGCCGGGCAGCAGCCCGGTGGGGACGTCCGGCGGCTCCGGTCCCAGCTGCCGGCAGAACGCCCGCCGGATCTCCTCCAGCCGTTCCTCCCCCAGGTCGGGCACCAGGTCCGCCAGGACGGCCACCAGCTGGTGGGAGGTGTGCACCCGCTGGTCGAGGCGGGCCGTTCCGGTGGTGAGGTAGCCGCCGCGGCCGAGGATGACGCCCACCCTGGAGCGGTCGGGCAGCCTTTCGGGTCCGCCGGCGTCGGCGATGGCCTCGGCGGCGGTGCGCAGCGCCAGCAGCTGGTCGGGTTCGATGCCGTCCACGGCGGCGGGTGTGATCCCGAACCGGGTGGGGTCGAAGGCGGTCAGGTCGTCGACGAATCCGCCGCGGCGGCAGTAGACCCGGTCGCCGCACGAGGGCCGCCCGTAGCAGGCGGGGTCGTAGTAGATCCGCGGGTCCCACCGCTGCGGGGGGACCTCGGTGACGGCGTCCACGCCCGCCCGGATGTTGTCCCAGAACTGGCGGGCCGTGGCCGCTTTGGGGAACACCGCCCCCATTCCCACGATCGCGATCGGTGTCATGGCGCGGCTCCGGTGAAGACGACCTGCGAGTCGGCGCCGACGGCGATCTCGCGGAGCAGGGCGCCCACGGCGGCGTCGGGGTCGAGCGGCGCGCCGCGCCGCCGGGCCTGGTCGCGGGCCGCCTCGCCGGAGGCGGGGTCGTCGCAGGCCCACGGCCCCCAGCAGGCCGCCAGCACCCGGCCGCGCAGCCGTGTCCCCCACAGCGGGGCCAGGGTCTGGCAGGCGTCGCCGGCGGCGGCGTGGGCGGCCTGTCCCTCCTCGCCCAGCATTCCCGAGGCGCTGCCGAGGACGACGAAGAATCCCAGGTCCTCGCGGACGGCCTCGGCCAGGGTCGCGGCGGCGCCGGCGGTGGTCTGCCACAGCCGGGCGAACGAGCCGGCCTCGCGAGGCGGCCGGTGCTGCTGCGGCGTGCCGGTGCCGTGGATCACCCCGTCCAGCCGGCCGTACCGGGCGTAGACGTCGGCGACGGCGGCGCGCACGGCCTGCGGGTCGCCGAGGTCGAGCGCCTGGTAGCGGACGGAGGCGGCCGAGCCCTCCAGCCTGGCCAAGACGGCCCGCAGCCGCCGCCCGGCCGGGGCGGTGGCCGGGTCGGGTTCGTCGTCCTCGTCCGGCGGGGTGCGGCCGATGATCTCGATGTGGCAGCCGGCGGCGCCGGCGAGCGCCCGGGCCAGGCGGGCGGTGACGCCCCGGGCCTCCCCGGTGAGCAGGACGACCCCGTCCCGGTCCAGCGGCAGCGGGGCCTCGCCGGTCAGTTCCTGCGGGACGAGTTCGAGGGTGCGGCGGGTCCAGCCGTCGTGGCCGACCACGACGGGGGCGCCGGGCTCGCTCATCAGCTCGACGACCAGCTGCTCGGCGAGGGCGCGGGGGCCGCAGGCGGTGTTGACGTCCACGGCCCGCACCAGGGCGGCCGGGTGCTCCAGGGCGAGCGTGCGGGCCAGCCCGCGCAGCCCGGCCCCGGTGACGACGTCCGGACGCCCGTCCCGGCCGAACATGCCGCCGGTGCCGGTCACCAGCAGCAGCCGGCTCGTGCCGCCGTGCAGCGCGTTGCGGATCTTCTCATAGGACCTGGGCAGCACGGGCGGGCCGCCCGGGCGCAGCGCCGCCAGGTGGATCACCGCGTCGGCCGGCTCGTCGGCGTCGGCGGCGATGCCGGCGTGCACGCCGTGCGATTCCAGCAGCGTCACCAGCTCGGGCGCCACGCCGAGCCCGTCGTTGACGATCAGGCACCGCCGTCCGCTCAGCGGCCCGGGCACCGGCACCGGTCCCGCCGCGGGCAGTTCCACCGGCCGCACCACGTGCCGGCTGGGCGGCACGGGCATCGGCGCGACCGGCGGCACCACGGGGAACGCCCGGGTGGCGTCCGCGTCCAGCGTCCACCATGCCCCGTCCCCGTCGTCGGGGGGCGTTTCCGCGTCGCCGGCGAGCGTCGCGGTGCGGGCGACGGGGCCTCTGGCGAGCAGCCCGGAGCGAGGGGCGGATGCACCGCCTCCAGATGCTTCGGCCGTGGAAGCGGATGCCTCATCTCCGGGAACGTCCGCGGAGCCCGGTGCGTCACCTCCGGGTTTGGGCGTCCCCTCGGCAAAGGCGAGGGGGTCATCGGCGGCGGCCTCGGCGTCCTGGGAGACGGACGTGCCGTCCTCGGACGCGTCATCGCCTGGCGGGGGCAGAGCGCCGGAAACGGATGCGTCCTCCCCGGATGCCTCCTCTCCCGGAGAGGATGTACCGCCATGGGAGGCGGGCACGTCACCGTCGGGGGCGGTGGTCTCCCCGGCGGGTCCGGGCACCGCGCTTTCCAGGGCGGATACGCCGTCTTCCGAAACGGACACGTTCCCGTCGAACACGAAGACGGCCTTATGCGGGGAGGGCTCCTCCGCAAGAGCGGGCGCCTCACCATCGGAAACGGGAAGGCCACCACTGGGAAGGGGCACAGTGCTTTCAGCGGACGTCGCGTCCCCTCCGGGAATGGCGGCGGCCACCGGGGAGAAGAACACCTCTTCGCTGAGAGCCGATGTCTCGCTCAGGCCGTTGCCGGGAGCGGCCGTCCCACCGTCTGAGTCCGGCTTCTCTTCCTTCAGGTCAAAGGGGCCGTCCTCACCGACAGACGCGTTCTCACCGGTCTCCGGCGCAGCTTCCCCGACGTGGAACACGTCCTCTGCAACGGCAGTCCTCTGGTCGCCGGAAGCGGGCCGGCCGTCGCCGGGAGCCGATGCCTCACCGCCCGGGCCCGACGCCCCGTCCTCCGGGGCGGGCGTGCCGTCCCTCCAGGCGGGCACGTCCCCGGCAGGAGCGGACTCGGTCTCCCGGGAGGCGCGCATGTCCTCCTCGAGGGCAGGCGCCTCGCCGTCGCCAGCGGGCAGGCCGTCATCGGGGACGGCCGCCTCGCCGCCGGTGCCGGACGCCGTCTCTTCCACAGCGGACGCGCCGCCTGCCGGAACGGCCGTCTCCTCTTCAACGGCGGACACGGCCTCCGGGGGAAGGAACACGCCTTCGAAGACGGACACCCCGCCACCGGCGGCAGGCTGATCCTCGCTGAGCGCAGACGCCTCACCGGCAGGGCCGGGCGGCGTCGTCTCAAGAACGGCCACGCCGCCCGCCGTCTCCTCGGCGGCGGAGACGGCGTCCCGGGGAAGGAACACGTCCTCAAGGGCGGACGTCCCGCCACCGGAGACGCCTTGGGGAGCGGGCGCCTCACCGCCGGAAACGGTCAGGTCCTCGCCGGCAGGAGGCGCCTGGCCGCTAGAGGCGGATGCGGCGTCGGCGGAGACCGACGCATCGCTCTCCGGCGCCGCCGTGCCGTCCTCACCGCCGGGCGGGGCGTCTTCGAGGGCGGGTTCGAAAGCGGATACATCGTCCGCGACGCCGGGAGCGGACGGGGTTTCGGCGGAAACGGCCGCCACCTCATCGGGGGCGGACACGACATCTTCCGCGGCCGACACGCCGCCTGCGGAAAGCAGCGCCGCCTCCTTGAGGGCGGGCGCGTCGTCCTCCGAAGCCGGCGTGTCCTCGCCGGGTGAGGCCACCGCGCCCCGGGAAAAGTGCACATCCTCCTCCGGGGCGGATGTCTCACCGCCGGGCGCGGGTGCCTCTTGACCGGGAACGGGACGGGGCGCGGGCACATGGGGCGCGGCAGAAGCGGCCGGTGCCCGGTCCTCGCGCGGCTGCGGGAGGGAGATCCCCAGGTAGCCGAGCAGCACGTCGCGTTGGGCGGCCAGCAGCTCCCGGCCGGTCCGCAGGTACTCCAGGACGGCGGCGTCGCGGTCGGCCCGGTCCGGCGCAGCGGCCGGGTGCGTTCCGGACGGCCGCGGCGCGTCCGCCGGGCGGGCGGGGCGGCCGATGGTCCAGGCGGGCCGGGCGGGCGGGGCGGACAGCACGACGGCGTCGCGGCCGGTGAACAGCGGCAGCGGGTCCACCTCCACCCCGAGGGCGGCCAGTTCGGCCAGGGCCGTCAGCAGGGCGTGCAGGCCGGGCAGGCCCCGCCCGGCGGGACGGTCGCAGGTGACCACCGTGTGCGGCAGGCCCTCCAGGATCCGGCCGACCAGGCGAGTCAGCGACCGTCCGGGGCCGGTCTCGACGAACACCCGGGCCCCGGCCTCGTACATGGCCTCGATCTGCTCGGCGAAGCGCACCGGCGCGGCGACCTGCTCGGCCAAGGTGGCGGCCAGCAGCTCCGGAGAATGCCGGTAGGGGGCGGCGGTGAGGTTGGACCACACCGGGAAGGCGGGCGGGCTCAGCCGCCGGCCGGCCAGTTCCACGCTCAGCCCCGTCGCCGCGCCGGCGGCCAGCGGGCTGTGCAGGGCGCAGGAGCCCGGGATCGGCTCGGCCGCCAGCCCGCAGGCGTTCAGCGCCCGCATCGCGTCGCAGACGGCGGCGGCGGGGCCGGAGATCACCACCTGCCGGGGCGCCTCGTGGGCGGCCAGGACCACCCGGGGCACCGTCTCCAGCACCGCCTGCACCTCCTGCGGGGTTCCGGTGACGACGGCCATGGCGCCCGGGTCGCCGCTCTCGCCGCTTTCGACGGCGCGCAGGATCGCCTCGGCGCGGGCGGCGGCCAGCTCCAGCAGGTCGGTCTCGCCGAAGACCCCGGCGGCGCACAGGGCGGTCAGCTCGCCGCACCCGTGCCCGGCCGCCATGTCGGGGCGCACGCCCAGCTCGGTGAGCAGCCGGTGGACGGCGATGCCGGCGATGGCCAGGGCGGGCTGGGCGATGCGGATGTCGCCGAGGGCCTGCCGCTGCCGTGCCTCCTCCTCGGCGGTGAAGGCGGCGGGCGGGAACATCGCCTCGGCGTACCGGCCGCCGGACAGCCGCAGCAGCCGCTGCAGCCGGGGGAAGGCCACGAACAGGTCGGCGAGCATCCCGGGCCGCAGGCCGCCGTGGCCGGGGAACAGAAACGCCACCCGGCCGGGCCGCTCCCCGACGGCCGGGTACACGCCCGGCGCCGCCTCGAAGCGGCGGGCCGGCTCCAGCTTGGCGGCCAGGTCCTCAGGGCTGGTGGCCACCAGGGCCACCTGGACGGGTCCGCTGTGCTGTTCGGCGGCGGTGCGGGCCAGGTCCCGCAGCCTGGCGCCGGTGCCCAGGGCGGCGATCCGGTCCATGCGCTCGCGCGCCTCGGCGCGGTCGGCGCCCCGGAACAGGAACAGCTCGGCGGGCCATGCGGCGGTCCCCGACACCGGTTCGGGGGCGCCGCCGTATCCGGCCAGCACCGCGTGGAAGGCGGTGCCGCCCAGGCCGGAGGCGCTGAGGCCGGCGCAGCGTTCGCCGGGTTCGGCGGGCCAGGGCCGCGGGGTGTGGGAGAAGACGAACGGGCTGGTCTCCGGGTCCCAGGCGGCAGTGGGCTCGTTCAGGTGCAGGGTGCCGGGGCGGACGCCGGCGTGCAGGGCGCGGGCGGTTTTGATCAGCCCGGCCAGCCCGGCCGCCCGCCCGGTGTGGCCGATCTGCGAGGCGACCGAGCCGAGCGTGACGCCGCCCGGCGTGGTTCCGGTGAACGCCCGGGTCAGCGCGGTCAGCTCGGCGCGGTCGCCGGCGGCGCCGGTGCCGCGGGCCTCCACCAGCCCGATCCGGGACGGGGGGATGCCGGCGTCGCGGTGGGCCCGCTGCAGCGCCCGCCGCCGTCCCTCGGCGCGGGAGGCCGACCGCCCGTCGCCGGCCGCGGCGACCGCCTTGATGACGGCGTAGATGCGGTCGCCGTCGCGTTCGGCGTCGGCCAGCCGTTTGAGCGCCACGCACGCCGCGCCCTCCCCCGGCGCCACGCCGTCGTCCCCGGCGTCGAACGGGGCGCACCGTCCCGACGGCGGGCCGCCGGGGGCCTCGTCCCGCAGCTCGACGCCGCCGCACAGCACCAGGTCGGCGCCGCCGCAGACCAGTTCCTTGCAGGCGGCGTCCAACGCGGCCGGGGAGGCGTCGGCGATGGTGCACTCGGCGCCGCCCAGATCCAGCCGCTCGGCGATCCACCCGGTGATCGTGGCGGGGGATGCGCCGTCGGCCGCCTGCGGCGACGGCGCATCCCCCGTCCCGGCGGCGAAGATCACCGCGGCGCGGGAGCGGTCGAAGGGCCGGTCGGCATACCCGGCGTCGTCCAAGGCGCGCGCGGCGACTTCCAGCGCCAGCAGGTGCGCCGGTGCGATGTCGCCGAGCGAGCCGGGCGGGATGCCGCGGGCCTCGGCGTCGAAGGGGATGGCGGGCAGGAAGCCGCCCTGTGCGGCGGGGGTGTCCTCCGCTTCGCCGCCGTCGCGGCGGCCGCCGGGGACCTCGGTGACCGCATCGGCGCCGCAGAGGACGTTGGCCCAGTACTCCTCGGCGTCGCGCGCCCCGGGGAAGGCGCAGCCGATCCCCACGATCGCGATGTCCAGCGGACGCGGTGCGGGCTCCTCCTCGGGGGCCGACCGCAGCCGCCGCGCCCGTTCGGCCAGGAAGGCCCCGGCTCCGGCGCTGACCTGCTCGTGCAGGTCGGCGATGGTGGTGACGGCCGAGCGCAGCACCGCCGCCTGGCCCATCATGAACATGCCCTCGCGGTACTGCTCGGTGCCTTCGATCTGCCGCAGTTCCTCCCCCTCGCGCCGCAGCCCGCGGGAGGCCAGGCGCAGCCGGCCCAGGTTGTGGCGCTCCAGCTTGGCCCACACCTCCTGGCGGGGCACCCCGGAGGCGGCCAGGTCCCGCCGGGCCCGCTGGAAGGCGTCGGCGTAGGGGGTGTGGGCGCAGCGGACGGCGTTGCCGGGGGCGGTCTCCAGCAGCACGGTGCGCTCGCACTCCACGGCGACCTGCTGGAAGCCCGGCACGATCGCCCCGGTCGCCACCGCCTCCTCGGTGAACAGGTAGGCGGTGCCCATCAGCACGCGGATCTGCACGCCGCGCTCGGCCAGCGGCCCGGCCAGCGCGGCGACCATCGCCGCCGAACGGGCGTCGTGCACGCCGCCGGCGAAGGCCACCGATGTGCGCGCGGCCTCCTGCGGGTGCTCGGCCAGGAACGCCAGCAGCACGTCCACCTGCGCCTCCCACAGCGGGAAGGCGGCGCGCGGGCCGATGTGGCCGCCGCATTCCATGCCTTCGAAGACGAAGCGGCGGGCGCCTTCGGCCAGGAAGCGTTCCAGCAGGGCCGGGGAGGGGACGTGCAGGTAGGTGGCGATCCCGGCCTCCTCCAGCGGCGCGGCCTGGGCGGGGCGTCCCCCGGCGATCAGCGCGTAGGGGGGCCGGGCCAGGCGGATGGCCTCCAGCTGGGCGGCGCGGATCTCGCGGGGGGCGAATCCCAGCACACCCGCCCCCCAGGGGCGGCCGCCCAGCCGCCGGGCGGTCTCGGCCAGCAGCCGCCCGGCCTCCTCCCCGGTCATCAGCGCCAGCGCCACAAACGGCACCCCGCCGGCGGCGGCGACGGCGGCGGCGAACTCGGGCCGGTCGCTGACCCTGGTCATCGGCCCCTGCAGCACGGGATAGGCGGCCCCGTCCGCTGCGGCGGCCGCGGCCAGCGGCTCGGCGCGGACGGCGGCGGCCAGGTGCTCGTCGATGTGCGCGGCGACGGCCTGCACGACGCCCCCGGCGGTCTTGTACCGCTCGGCCAGCGGGCGGGCGAGCGCCCCGTCCTGGCCGACCGGCAGCAGCTGCTCGTGCAGGTCGCCGACGCCCAGGCGGGCGGCCAGGTCGGAGGGGGCCGTGCCGTCGGGGACCGGCAGGTCCGGGTGGGCGTAGATGCGGTGCCCGGCGACCAGGCGGGTCTCGCCGCCGTCCATCGTCTCGATCGCCCGGGCGACCTCCGCGGGCAGGTCCAGTTCCCGCACCAATGCCAGCTGGGCGTCCAGCACCACTCCCGCGGCCCCGCCCGCGATGGCCGCCGCGGCGGTGTGCGGGCCGATGCCCCCGGCCGCCCACACCGGGCGGTCCAGCTCGGCGTCGCCGAGCAGGTGCTGCAGCAGCACGAACGTGGTCAGCTCGCCGACCCGGCCGCCGGCCTCGCAGCCGCGGGCGATCAGCCCGTCGGCGCCCAGCCGCGCCGCCGCGCGCGCCTCGCCGGGGTCGACGACCTCCACCAGCAGCCGGCGGCCCGGCAGGTAGGGCTGGGCCTCCTGCAGGGCGGGCAGGTCCACCAGCACGGTGTGGACGGTCTTGGGCACCTCTTCGGGCCGCACCGGGCAGGCACCGCCGATGCGGATCGCAAACGGCCCGCCCCACCAGCGTTCCACCAGCTCCAGCGCGGTCAGCGCCGCGTCCCGGTCGCGTCCCAGGTCCAGCGTCCCCAGACCGCCGGCCCGGGCCACGGCGACCGCCAGGCGGGCCTCGGCCAGCCCGAACGGCGTCACCCCGATGATCCGGTCAGCGCGCGTCCAGGCCAGGTCACCGGACTTGTCAGCCGTCATCTGCGTCCCCCGACGTCCCGTTGCAGCGTCAACGCCGCGGGCACGGCCCGCGACGCTGCGCAACATTACTGTCGGTCAATATTCACTCACTCAGGCGACACGCCTGGTGGCGGGGGGTGGTGGGGAGATGGCCATGGCCTTACCGAAAAACGACGCTTCACCGGCCCGCTCCTGGTCCCTGCGGGCTTGGACGCCGACGGCACGAAAACGGGCGCCCGCCCGGCGCGTGCCGGTGGGCGCCCGTGGTGAGCCGCATGGAGCCGGCCCGGCCCCGGCGGCCGGGTCACATGGCGGCGGCCTCCTCCTGGTGGTGGGGGCGCAGGCCGTGCCGCAGAATGCCCTCATCCAGCCAGCGGTCCAGGTACGTCCAGGTGGTGGTGCGCGCCTGGCCGCCGGTCAGCACCCCCAGATGGTCGCCGGAGGCGATCTCAAAGCGCACCCGCGGCGAGGAGACCATCGACAAAGTCAGATCGCGGACCGCCCTGGGCGGCGCGATCCGGTCGCCGTCACCGGCGATGGCCAGCACCGGGACGCCGATCCGCGCCAGGCTCACCTCGCGGCCGCCGATCGACAGCTCCTCCTCCCCGGCCAGCGCCGCGCCGAGGTAGGCCGCGTACGATTCGGTGAGCCCGCGGCCGGGGTGGGCGCGCAGTGCGGCGGCGAAGCGGTCGAGCGCCTCGCGCTGGGCCAGGTGGTCGCGGTCGTCGATGCGCGCCAGGACGTGGTAGGCGCGCAGCAGCCCATGGCCCGCCGCGATGATCTGGTCCACCGTGCCCGGCAGCCCGGCGCCGGTGGCGGGGGCGATCGCGGCGACCGAGGCGATCGGCAGCGAGGGGTCGGCGGCGGCGGTCAGCAGCGCCAGTGTGCCGCCCAGACTCCAGCCGACCAGCTGCACCGGCTGCCCGCCCGCATCGCTGCTCACCCGGCGGATCACCGACGGCAGGATCTCCCCGGCCCACTGGGCCGCTCCGGCCCGCGGGTCCGCCGGCCCGGCCGGCCCCTCCAGCAGGTAGGTCAGCCGCCCGGCGTCGACGACATGCTCGACCAGGCTGCCGCCTCGGCGCAGGTCATAGCAGCGTGCGGGGACGCCCGGCGACGGCACCAGCAGCACCGGCGGCCCGGCCGGGACCAGCCACTCGGGAAACCGGTAGCGCAGCACCGCGCGCCCGCTCCCCTCTCCGAGCCGGTCCGCCGGCATCGGGCTCAGATCGGCGAGCTGGCCGTTGAGCAGCATGGAAGCGACGTTCACCGCAGCCGAGCGCAGGCTTCTGGGCGAAAGGATCATTTCGCGATGATCAACTCCATTCGTGTGACATAACGGAATGTTTCCCCCAGTTATAGATACATGTATACGAGAGGTCACATATCACGCCCCAATGAAGGGCGTGTAAAACAGACCGAGTCGCCGTCAATGCTCGCGCCGGAAAGCGCCCGTCACACATAATGACCGCTACAGGCGGTAGCAACCGCGCTACCTGAAAGGGCACCGGATGGCGCGATGACGTCGCTGAATCCGCAGGAAGCCAAGCTCACCCCGCACGGCGGGCACCGCAGGCGCCTCCTTGCGCCCAAAGACCGCGCCGGCCGGCGCGCCGCGGTGCGGGCCGCCCTGGCGCCGCTGCTGCAGGCGCGCCGCCCCGCGTTCACCGACGAGGACGTCCGCCTCCTGGAGTGGGCCTACGACGTGGCCGAGCGCATGCACCGGGGCCAGCTGCGCAAGTCGGGCGCCCCCTACATCACCCACCCGCTGGCCGTGGCGATGATCCTGGCCGGAATGGGGCTGGACACCACCACCCTGGTGGCCGCCCTGCTGCACGACACCGTCGAGGACACCCCCTACACGCTGGGCGAGCTGCGCGCCGACTTCGGCGAGGAGGTCGCCGTGCTGGTCGATGGGGTGACCAAGCTGGACGGCGAGCGCTGGGGCGACCGGCGGGAGGCCGAGACCTTCCGCAAGATCGTGCTGGCCGCGGCGGCGGACCTGCGGGTGCTGGTGATCAAGCTGGCCGACCGCCTGCACAACCTGCGCACGCTGGGCTTCCAGCCGCCGCACAAACGGGCCCGCTACGCCACCGCGTCCCTGGAACTGCTGGTCCCCTTCGCCGAGCGGCTGGGCATCCACGTCCTCAAACGGGAGATGGACGACCTGGCCTTCGCCCACCGCGACCCGGATGCGCACGCCGCCACCGCCGCCGCGATGGCCCGGGCGCTGGCCGGGGCCGAGCAGGTGTTCGGCCCGGCGACGGAGCGGCTGCGCCGCTCCCTGGCCGGGCACGGGCTGTCGGCGCGGGTGTCGGTGCGCCCGCGGCACCTGTACGCGGTCCACCAGGACTTCGGCGAACGGGTGGTGGGGCTGCGGCCGTGCGAGGCGGCCCGGGTGCTGGTCGTGGTGGACGGCGACGAGCAGGACTGCTACATCGCGCTGGGGGCGGTGCACGCCGCGCTGCGCCCGTGCCCGGGCCGGGTCAGGGACTACATCGCGCTGCCGAAGTTCAACATGTACCAGGCCCTGCACACCCGGGTGATCGGCCCGGAGGGGGACCCGCTGGAGGTGATCATCCAGAGCCGGGCCATGCACCCGGTCGCCGAGTACGGGATCGTGGCGCACATCCGCGACGCCGGGACGGCCACCGCCGACGCCGTCTCCGGCCGCCGCGACCTGGTGTGGCTGAGCCGGCTGCTGGCCTGGCAGTCCGACGCCCTCTCGGCGGACTTCCTGGACGGGCTGCGCACCGACCTGGCCGGCGACTCCATGCCGGTCTTCACCCCGCGCGGGGAGATCGTGCTGCTGCCGGCCTCGGCCACCGCGCTGGACTTCGCCTACGCGCTGGGCTCGGAGACCGGCAACCACAGCATCGGCGCCCTGATCAACGGGCGGCTGGCGCCGCTGTCGGCCGAGCTGCGCAGCGGCTATGTGGTGGAGATCCTCACCGACCCGGAAGGCTGCCCGTCGGCCGACTGGCTCCAGATCGCCGCCACCGCGCCCGCCCGCGTCCACATCCAGCGCTGGCTGGCCCACCGGCAGGCCGAGGAGGTCTCCGCCCAGGGCCGCCGCCGCCTGGTGCAGGCCCTGGCCGACCGGCAGGTCGACCTGCTGGCGGCCGAGGCCCACGGCGAGTCGCTGGCCATCGCCCGCGACCTTGGGTATGCGGAGGTCGACCAGATGTACGCCGCCCTGGCCTCCGGTTCGCTCTCCCTGGAGGAGCTGGTCACCCGCTTCGCCGGCGCCTGAGGCGCGCGGCGCCCCGCGGTCACCGGCCCGGGTCGAGCCCCGGCGGCCCCGGCCAGCGGGCCGCCAGGGACGCGGTGACGGCCAGCACCGCGATCACCACGATCCCCGCCGTCAGGTGGATGGCCGCGGTGGCGAGCCTGGCCTGCGGGTCGGCCCGCACGACCAGCGGCAGCAGCGCGGCGACCCCGGTCCCCGCCCCGCAGATCCACACCAGGGCGCGCACCGGCCGGGCCGAGACCGTCATCAGCACCTGCAGCAGCCCGGTGGCCTGCAAGGTCAGCGCCACCGCGCACAGGGCGTAGACGAGCCCCACCACCGCACCATCGGCCTGCGGGCTCACGGGGGCGGGCACGGCCACCTCCAGCAGGCCCCGCGCCACCAGCCCGCCGAGCACCGTCACCATGGCCGCGCATACGGCGGCGACCGCGCCTCCCGCCCACAGCCGCCCGAGCCTGATCTCCGGGCCGGCCGCCAGCGCGCTGTGCAGCGCGGCGAACCCCCGGTAGCGTTCGGCGACCGGCTCCGGACGCGGCCGGGCCACCGTCGCCGGGCAGCGGTAGGAGCCGATCAGCGGCGGACGCGACCGCCCAAGGGGGTGGGCGCGCGGTCCCGGACCGCCGCCTGGATGCGACCCGAAAGGCACCTTGGGCATGCCGTCCCCCAAACAGCCACGTGATGCACCAAACGGCACATTCCGTCCCTGCACTCGTTGCCGCCGCGAAGACCCTCAAGACCAAGGACGGCCCAGGCGTAGGCAATGAACCTTTTTCAACACGTGGTCCCGGGCATCGAAGACGGGAGCCGGGGCGGCATCCGAGGCCATGGCATTGCAGGTCACGGCATCGCCCCCGGCCCCGCCTGCGGGAAGGTCGTGTTGAAAAGGTTCAACGAGCGAGCTGCCCGAACCTGCTTTCCCTGCCCGTTCCGCGTGTGCGGCGGCGCAGCCGCGATCCCGCTGCGCGAGCCGGCCGGTCAAAGGCCGGGAAGGGGGTCGGCCGGTGAGGACGCCCGGCGTGGCAGGCTCTTGGGTGACCGGCGGCGAAGGGGCGGGGAAGTGAAGCTTGCACCGGGCGACCTGGTCGCGATCGTGGCGCCGAGCGGCCCCGTGGGGGCGGCGGCGCTGCGCCGCGGGGTGGCGATCCTCAAAGGCTGGGGACTGCGCGTGCGGGTGGCCCCGCACGTGGCGGCGGTCTCGGGGTATCTGGCCGGTCCGGACGCCGCGCGCGCCGCGGACTTCACCGAGGCGTGGACCGACCCGCGGGTGCGGGGCGTCCTGTGCGCCCGCGGCGGCTACGGCACCCAGCGCATGCTCGACCTGATCGACTGGGAGCGCCTGCGGCAGGCGGGCCCGAAGGTCTTCGTGGGCTCCAGCGACATCACCGCCCTGCACGCGGCCCTGGCGCACCACCTGGGGCAGGTGACCTACTTCGGCCCGATGCCGGCCGGGACGGCCCTCAGCCGGGACCGGCTGACCGCCGACACCCTGCACCGGGCGCTCTTCACCGGGCTGGACGCGCTGCGCGCGCCGGCGGGCGAGGCCCTGGTCCCCGGCACCGCGCGCGGCGTGCTGCACGGCGGGACGATCACGCTGCTGGCCACCAGCCTGGGCGCGCCGGAGGGCGCTCCCCCCGCCGGGGACCGCATCGTCTTCCTGGAGGACGTCACCGAGGCCCCCTACCGGCTCGACCGCTCCCTCACCCAGCTGCTGCGCGCCGGCTGGTTCGAGGGCGTGACCGGCATCGTGCTGGGCTCGTTCGTCGACTGCGGCCCCGAAGAGGAGCTGCGCGCGATGCTGACAGACCGCCTCGGCCCGCTGGGCGTGCCGATCCTGTGGGGCTTTCCCGCAGGCCACGGCCCCACCCAGCTGACGCTGCCGTTCGGCGTGCGAGCCGAGCTGTCCACCGCCACGGCGACTTTGCGCTTCTTCGGCTGAAGCCCAGGTCGCCGGCGCGCCTTCCCCCGGCCCGCTCCCGCCAGGGGCCGCGCGGATTCGAGACCGGGACCGTGCAGATCACGGTTCTCCTGTTGTGTAACTCCGCCGATCGTTCAACAAGAAGCTCATTTCGGCAGTGCCAGAACCTGTCCGGCTTCGATGGCCTCCCTGAGGCTTTCGGTGAACTGCTTGGAGACGCCATCGGCGTGCGCGGCGAGTTCGGCGACGGATTCTTCGTCACTGGTCGCCGCCAGCAGGTCCATGTACTTGTGGTTGTCCCCCAGCATCTTCTGCGCGGTGTAGACGGATTCGACCTCAGCGACGCGTGCGGCATAGCCCTCAAGCTCCTCGACCTGCTTGAGGACTGCGGCCTCCGATTGTCTCAACGCTTCCCGCTGCGGCGCGGTGACCGCCTCCAGCTCCGCCGACCGCGCCTGTTTCCAGGCCGCCTCCTGCTCTGCGCGAAGCAGCGTCTGCCGGTGCAGGAGCCGGGCGATTTCCCAGAGCCGTTGGGGAAGCACCACGTCATTGCCGATCCGGTCAAGCAGCCCGTCGCGATGCACCGCCGAGCCGAGCACCCGGTCCACGGCGGCGGCCGCCCGTGTCAGCAGCTCGCATGCGGGCCCGTCCAGGTCGTCCGCGGTCAGATACCTGCCGTGGTATTTCTGCTGCGCCCTCTCTTTGCCGACGCCCCGCCAGGGTGTGACGGCCCCCCACAATGCCCCCGCCACCCCGGCGACGACGAACACCCATTGAAACCGATCCGCCCACTCGTCGACGACTTCGAAAACATCTTCGGAGGGCGTGCTTACGAGAGCCCCGCCCACGGCCATGCACACATAGACCAGTACGGGGGCGGCGAGCGCCCCGGCCAGACCTCTGAGGAGGGATCCCAGCAAAGGGACGACCCAATACACCTTTTTCGGAGGGGGATCTGATGCGAGGATCAGGGATCCTTCTTGCGAGCATTCACGCAAGGCCCGGCGAGCCCACTGCGGAACCGACGGCGCGAACAGCACACCTGATTCGAACTGCTTAGTGGCCATGCTGCTGACGCTCCTCATCTCCTATGGCACGCCCAGGCATATAAAACTCCGCCGCTGACTGTCACCACCACCGAAATGACTTCACGCGCGATCCCGCGCGACGGTCAGAGCCTCGTCGTATTCGGCGACCCACTGGGCGGCCCGCTGCTCCGGGGACATGCCGGCCAGGCCGGTGGCGATCATGTCGGCGGCCTGGCGGTACTGGCGGGCCTCCAGGTGGGCCAGGCCGATCTGCACGTGGAAGAACGGCTCGTTGTACCAGTAGACCGACGGCGGGGGCTCCGCGGTGCGGGCCGCCAGCTCGGCGGCCCGGTCGAGGTGGCGGCGCATCTGCTCCAGGTCGCCGAGCGCGGCGTGGCCCTGGGCGAGCTGGATGCAGTCGTAGGCGCGCTGAGCGGGGTGGGAGCCGGGAGTCTCCAGGGCGGCGGCGGTCCAGCGGACCACGGCGCGGGGCCGGCCGCGGAGGCGCTCCAGGTAGCCGCGGAAGCTGACGGCGGTGGCGGCCAGGGTGCCGTCGGAGCCCTCGTCGGCCAGTTCCTCGGCGCGCCGGAACAGGAGCTTGGCCGTCTCGTCCCGTCCCGTGGCCAGGTGCAGCCAGCCGGCGAAAGTGGCCCATTCGGAGACCACCTCGGCCAGGGCGGCGCGGTGCGCCGAGGGGGCCTCCCGCAGCATCTGCGCGAGCAGGGGGAGCTGTGCGGTGGCCGGGGCGACCAGTGCCGCCGGGCCGATGCGGTCCTCCAGGCGGCGCTGGCCGGCCAGCATGGTGGACAAGGCCGCGATGGCGTGGGCGTCGAGGCGGGCCGGCCGCCGGGCGGCATGGGCGAGCCGCTCCCCCGCCTCCGGGTCGGCGCCGGGGACGAAGGGGCGGGCCGCGTCCGGTGCCGTCCGGTCGCCGGGCGCGGCCGCGAAGACGCCGAGCGAGTCCACAAGGCCGGAGGCGGGTTCGGCGGCGGAGGGGGCGTCCTGCGGCGCGGGCGGCTCGGTGGCAGGAGCGTGGGCCCGCGGGGCCAGCCCGAGGGCGAGCCGGGCGGAGTCGGGCATGCCCAGCCCGTCGGCGATGCGTTCGAACACCTCCAGGGTGTGGATCCGGCGCCCGCCGGCCTTCATGGTCTCGCTGACCCGCCCCTGGGTCATGCCGCAGGCGATGGCGATCTGGGTCTGGCTGGCCCCGGCGTACTGGCGCAGCAGGTGGAACAGGCGGCCCATGTCCCGTTCCCGCAGCGCCCGGATGGTCTCCGGGTGTTCCCACAGGGCGTCGGGGACCACCAGTGGATCTTGGGCGCGTCCCGGCATGGCCCCTCCGGCGCTTCACCCGGCGGTCTTCGGCCGTCCCCGGAGGTCGGATATCCCACGGCGAGATATCACCATGTAATTGACTGAAGCCGCCCTCTTAGCTGATCTTGGTCAATATGGCACGGAGTCGGGCGAATAGGAACCCCTTTTCAATGACAAAACAGGCCGAACCAGGCGGCCGGACCCGTGGCCCGTCCGGTTTCCCCGGCCGGCCACGGCCTGCCGCAAAGCTCACCGGCGGCCTGATGAGCTGCGGGAACGGCCCGGGCCCGCTCGGCCGGCCACCTGCGCAGGCCCGCCTCCGCGTCCGGTTGCGGACGATGTGATGAGCGACGCCCACGAGGCCGAGGCACGCGCGATGCGGGTGCTGTCGGCATTGCTCCGGGAGGCCGTCCGCGTCGCATGGCCCGAGGTGCGGCCCGCCCTGCGGGACGCGATCCCGCGCCTGGAGGTGGCCGGGCCCGGCGGCTCCGTGGTGGACGTACGAGTGGACGAGGACGGGGAGCGGCTGGTGTTCCGGCCGTCATTGCGGCGGCACTCCGCCGACGACATACCAGGGGCCGTGGCGGTGCTGCTGGCGCTGGCCCGCCAGCGCGGGAACGCGGCCGCTCCCCCGTCCGGACACGGAGATGGAACCGGTGGGCAAGGCGCCGGCGTCCCGCTGTGAGGCGGCGCTGTGCCGGCAGTTCCCGGGCCGGCGGATCCGTGAGGTGACCGGGCAGTGGGTCACCGCCCGCCAAGGCGCGCCGGTGGCGGTGCGGTCCACGGTGTTCGAACCGCGCGAAGCGATCCGGCCGGCCGGCCCGGCGGCCCCGCCGGATGCGGCGCGGCGGGACGGCCGGTGAGCGGCGGCGGGCCGCGCAGACCCCTCTTGGGACCGTCCCGGGCCCCGGCGACCCCGGGGAAGAGCAGGGCCGCCTCGGTCTCGTTTACTGCCATGGCCGGTTGAGGTTGTATGGTCTCTTGCAGCCGAGGGGCTGTGGCGCAGTTGGCAGCGCGGCGAGCTTACACCTCGTAGGTCGTCGGTTCGAATCCGGCCAGCCCCACCCTTCCCCGCCCTCCTCGGGTCGCCCGCCGGGCACGGCCCGAGGAGGGCGGGCCGTGAGCGGCCGGGCTTTCGCGCGGCGTGGGAATGTCACCCCCGGCTGTTACCGTCATCTCCCTGCAGGCCCCTCCCAGCCCTTTCGTCCGTGATGCGCGCCGTACTCATGCGCGTCATTTTTGGCCTATATCGGCCGTCCGGATCGGCTGGGAAACCGCCTGTTGCGACCGCACCGGCGAACAGAGACCAGGCACACTACTCCACGTCGCTCAGACAGAAGCGGACGAAATCCATAAAAACCATCCTCACCAGGGACGGAGACGCAATGGGCCCGGCCACGAGAACGGACGCGCACATCGCCGACACCCACGACCTGATCCGCGTGCAGGGCGCGCGTGAGAACAACCTCAAGAACATCAGCGTGGAGATCCCCAAACGCCGGCTGACGGTCTTCACCGGAGTCTCCGGGTCGGGCAAGAGCTCGCTGGTGTTCGGCACCATCGCGGCGGAGTCGCAGCGGCTGATCAACGAGACCTACAGCGCGTTCGTGCAGGGCTTCATGCCGTCGCTGTCCCGGCCGGACGTGGACGTGCTGGAGGGGCTGACCACGGCGATCGTGATCGACCAGGAGCGGCTGGGGGCCAATCCCCGCTCCACGGTCGGCACCGTCACCGACGCCCATGCGATGCTGCGCATCCTGTTCAGCCGCCTGGGAGAGCCGCACATCGGGCCGCCCCAGGCGTTCTCGTTCAACGTCGCCTCGGTCCAGGCGTCCGGCGCGATCACCGTCGAACGCGGCGCCAAGGCGCAGAAGGCCGAGAAGGTGTCCTTCACCCGCACCGGCGGCATGTGCCCGCGCTGCGAGGGGATGGGCCAGATCAACGACTTCGACCTGTCCCAGCTGTATGACGACAGCAAATCCCTGCGCGAGGGCGCGATCACGGTCCCCGGCTACAGCATGTCGGGCTGGTACGGCCGTATCTTCCTGGGCTGCGGTTTCTTCGACCCCGACAAGCCGATCCGCAAGTTCACCGACCGGGAACTGCACGATCTGCTCTACAAGGAACCGACCAAGATCAAGATCGACGGCATCAACGTCACCTACGAGGGCCTGATCCCCAAAATCCGCAAATCGATGCTGTCGAAGGACCGGGAGGCGATGCAGCCGCACATCCGGGCCTTCGTGGACCGGGCCATCACCTTCATCACCTGCCCCGACTGCGACGGCACCCGGCTGAACGAGACCGCCCGGTCCTCCAAGATCAGGGGGATCAACATCGCCGACGCCTGCGCGATGGAGGTGCGGGACCTGGCCCGGTGGCTGCGCGAGCTGGACGAGCCGTCGGTGGCGCCGCTGCTGGCCAAGCTCACCCACACCCTGGACTCGTTCGTGGAGATCGGGCTGGGGTACCTGTCGCTGGACCGTCCCTCCGGCACGCTGTCGGGGGGCGAGGCCCAGCGGGTGAAGATGATCCGGCACCTGGGCTCCCCGCTGACCGATGTCACCTACGTCTTCGACGAGCCCACCATCGGGTTGCACCCCCATGACATCCAGCGGATGAACAAGCTGCTGCTGCAGCTGCGCGACAAGGGCAACACGGTGCTGGTCATCGAGCACAAGCCGGAGACGATCGCCATCGCCGACCACGTGGTCGACCTGGGCCCGGGCGCCGGCCACGACGGCGGCACCGTCTGCTTCGAAGGCAGCGTGGCGGAACTGCGGGCCAGCGGCACCCTCACCGGCCGCCACCTGGACGACCGGGCCTCGCTCAAGGACAAGGTCCGGGAGCCGAAGGGGGTCCTGGAGGTCCGCGGCGCCTCCACCCACAACCTCCAGAACGTGGACGTGGACATCCCGCTGGGGGTGCTGGTGGCCGTCACCGGGGTGGCCGGCTCGGGCAAAAGCTCCCTCATCCACGGCTCGGTGGCCTCCAGGGACGGGGTGGTGGTCGTGGACCAGTCCCCCATCAAGGGCTCGCGGCGCAGCAACCCGGCCACCTACACCGGGCTGCTGGACCCGATCCGCAAGGCCTTCGCCAAGGCCAACGGCGTCAAACCCGCCCTGTTCAGCGCCAACTCCGAGGGCGCCTGCCCGGCCTGCAACGGCGCCGGCGTCATCTACACCGACCTGGCGATGATGGCCGGCGTGGCCACCACCTGCGAAGAGTGCGAGGGCAAGCGTTTTCAGCCCGCGGTGCTGGACTACAAGCTGGGCGGCCGGGACATCAGCCAGGTGCTGGCGATGTCGGCGAGCGAGGCCGCGGAGTTCTTCGCCGGCGGGCCGGCCCGCACCCCCGCCGCCCACGCCATCCTCACTCGGCTCATCGACGTCGGGCTGGGCTACCTCACCCTCGGGCAGCCTTTGACCACCCTGTCGGGCGGGGAGCGGCAGCGTCTGAAGCTGGCCACCCACATGGGCACCGACGGCGGCATCTACGTGCTGGACGAGCCCACCACCGGCCTGCACCCGGCCGACGTGGCGTACCTGCTGGGCCTGCTGGACAAGCTGGTGGACACCGGCCGCTCCGTCATCGTCATCGAGCATCACCAGGCCGTCATGGCCCACGCCGACTGGATCATCGACCTGGGCCCCGGCGCCGGCCACGACGGCGGCCGGGTCGTCTTCCAGGGCACCCCCGCCGAGCTGGTCGCCGCCCGCAGCACCCTCACCGGCGAGCACCTGGCGGCCTACGTGGGCGCCTGAAACGCGCCTCCGCCCGGGCGCCGTGACCGGTGCCCGGGCGGAGGCGTCCGCTGGGAAAAGCGCGTGCGCGAGCGTGGAATCTCACCGCCGAACCTTTTTCACCACGCCGTCTCCGCAGGTGCCTTGCAGGGCCTCGCTGCCTGAGGCGAGGCCGTGACCTGCAAGTCGCGGCACCGGGGACCATCGGGGCTCCCTTCCCCGGCGCCTTGGACCGCGTGTTGCCCAAGGTTCACTAGGTGTCGGAGCCGTCGGCGCGGCGCTGCTGGGCCAGGAAACGCTCGAACTGGGCGCCCAGCTCCTCGGCGGTGGGCATCTCGGCTTCCTCGGCCAGCAGGCTCTGGCGCCCGGTGGCGCCGGTGAAGGCGTCGTACTGCTGCTCCAGGGCGCGGACGACCTTTTCGACCTCGTCGTTGCCGGCGACCTGTTCGGCGATCTCGGTCTCGGTGCGGACGGACGCCTCCCGCAGCGCGTCCGAGGGCAGCACCAGGCCGGTGCAGCCGATGACGGCGTCCAGTGCGGCCACGGCGGCGGTCGGGTAGGCGGCCTGGGCCAGGTAGTGGGGGACGTGCACGGCGTAGCCGATGACGTCGTGGCCGGCCTGCCCCAGGCGGTACTCCAGCAGGGCCGCGGCGCTGCCGGGAACCTGGACGCGGTCGAAGAAGGACACGCGGTTGACCAGCTCCGGACGTGTGGCGTGCATGGTCAGGCCCACCGGGCGGGTGTGCGGGACGCCCATCGGGATGCCGTGGAAGGTGACCGAGAGCCTGACGCCCAGGCGTTCCACCAGGGAGCGGACGGCGGCGGCGAAGGCCTCCCACTGCCGGTCCGGCTCGGGGCCGGTCAGGAACAGAAACGGGGTGCCGGCCTCGTCGCGGAGCAGGTGAACGACCAGCTCGGGGGCCTGGTAGTCCAGCCAGCGGTCGCGGTCGAAGGTCATCGGCGGGCGGCGGGCCCGGTAGTCGATCAGGGAGTCGGCGTCGAACCGGGCGATCACCCGGTGTTCCAGCGAGTTCAGCAGGTGCTCGCGCACGAGCTGACCGACCGATCCGGCGTCCACGAAGCCGTCCAGGCAGTACAGCATGACGGGACCGGTCATTTCCGGCAGGTCTCCGGAAAGCTCGTACAGGTCCTCAGGGTTGCGCACCATCTTCCCCAACTCGTCCGTTATCACTGGTCCCCAACATAGGACATCGCGACTTCGACCTTTGCTCAAAGGCGGCGCGCCGCGGTCGAGGCGGCTCGCCGCCCTTGTGCGCCATGCCTTTTCGGTCCGCCGTTTCCGCAGGTGACGCATAGGGCGCGGAAGGGTGAAAGCGGCGTTGTCTCCCAAGGCGGCATGACGGGCGCGCGCTGGGGGCCGCAAGGTTCAGAAAACCCGCCATCGCCGCGGCGGCCCACTGCTCAAGACGCAGCCGCCGATCCGGCGCGCCTCGCGCAGCGGGCCGCCGCGGGAGCGGCTCACCGGGCCGGCCGCAAGAGCCGCGGCCCGGCCGGCCGTGGGGAAGAGCATGCGCCGCGTCGCCGGACACCGGGGCGGGCGGCCGCCGGGGTTCCCGGAAACCGCCCGCCCTCGGCGCCGGTGAGCCGCTGCGGCTATCCCGCCTGGGCGGCGGGCTCGGCGAAGACCCGGCTGGCCAGGAAGTCGTCGGGGTGCAGCGTCATCAGCTCCTGCCGCCCGACCAGCCCGCCCCGGGCGACCAGCCGGCCGGCGTGCCGCAGCCGGGCCCGTTCGATGGCGTTGCGCACCGAACGGGCGTTGGCGAAACGCGGCTGGGTCCGGCGCCGCCTCAGGTATTCGCGGAAGACCGGTTCGGCCTCGGGTGCCAGCGCGTATCCCTGGCGTTCCAGCATCAGGCGCCCGATGGCCTCCAGTTCTTCGGCGGTGTAGTCGGGGAAGTGGATGTGGTGGGCGATGCGGGAGCTCATCCCGGGGTTGGAGGAGAAGAAGGAGTCCATGCGGTCCTTGTAACCGGCCAGCACCACCACCAGGTCGTCGCGCCGGTTCTCCATCACCTGCAGCAGGATCTCGATGGCCTCCTGCCCGTAGTCGCGCTCGTTCTCGGCCCGGTACAGGTAGTAGGCCTCGTCGATGAACAGCACCCCGCCCATCGCCCGTTTGAGGACCTCCTTGGTCTTGGGCGCGGTGTGCCCGACGTACTGGCCGACCAGGTCGTCGCGGGTGACCGACACCAGGTGGCCCTTGCGGACGTAGCCGAGGCGGTGCAGCAGCTCGGCCATCCGCATCGCCACGGTGGTCTTGCCGGTGCCGGGGCCGCCGGTGAAGCACATGTGCAGGTTGGGCCGTCCGGAGTCGATGCCGAAGCGGGCGCGGGCCCGGTCCACCAGCAGCAGCGCGGCGATCTCCCGGATGCGGGTCTTGACCGGGGCCAGCCCCACCAGATCGCTGTCCAGGGCGTCCAGGATCTCGTTCACCTGCGCGCCGTCCTCGGCCAGGTCGATGCGCGCATCCGGCGGCAGCGGCTCGAAGGCCGGCTCGGCGGGCTGCGGCGGCTCGGCGGGGCCGCCGGCCGGTGGCCGCATCCCGAACTCCATGCGCTCTGTCATGCCCCCTCGTTCCTCGGTGCCCGTGGACGGTCTTCCGCCCGCCGCAACCGGTGCGCGGCGGGCGGAAGACCGCGGCCGTTCCCTCAGGAGTCGCCGTAGCGCTCGCCTTCGGGACGGTCGGTGGCGTAGGGATGCAGCGAGACCCGGACGCGGCGGTCGCTGGTCTCCTGCCGGTCGATGCGGAAGCCCGGCTCGGACGGCGGGCGGTGGACGATGAACGACAGCGCGATGGTCTGCCGCCCGTAGCTGGCGTCGTAGGCGTTGAGCCGGATGTAGTGGTTGGGGTAGGCCTTGCGGCACTCGTTGATCTCCTGGAGCACCCCCGCCGGGTCCTTGAGGTCGAACATCGGCAGGCCCCACATCTCCCAGTAGGAGTTGCGCGGGTGGGGGTCGTCGGTGAACTCCACCGAGCACGGCCAGCCCCGCTCCAGGGCGTAGGAGATCTGCGCGGCGATCTCCTCGTCGGTCAGGTCGGGCAGGTAGGAGAAGGTGCCTTGGGTGATCCGCATCAGACGCTCACGGGGGTCTCGACGACGTCGGGGGTGTCGGTGGATTCGTAGGTGAAGGTGACATCGCCCCAGGTGGACAGGGCGACGTCCAGCTCGCGGCTGTGCTTGGCGGCGGCGCGCAGGATGTCGGGGCCTTCCTTGAGGAAGTCGCGGCCCTCGTTGCGCGCCTTGATCATCGCCTCCAGGGCGACCCGGTTGGCGGTGGCGCCGGCCGCGATGCCCATGGGGTGGCCGATGGTGCCGCCGCCGAACTGCAAGATCACGTCCTCGCCCAGGTAGTGCAGCAGCTGGTGCATCTGGCCGGCGTGGATGCCGCCGGAGGCCACCGGCATGACGCCGGGCAGGGAGGCCCAGTCCTGGTCGAAGTACAGGCCCTTGACCGGGTCGGCGGGGACCTTGCCCAGCCGCAGGGTGTCGTAGTAGCCGGCCACGGAGTTGGGGTCGCCCTCCAGCTTGCCGACCACGGTGCCGGCGTGGATGTGGTCGACGCCGGCCAGGCGCATCCACTTGGCGATGACGCGGAAGCTGACCCCGTGGGTCTTTTGCCGGGTGTAGGTGGAGTGCCCGGCGCGGTGCAGGTGCAGCAGCACGCCGTTGCGGCGCGCCCACTTGGCCATCGACTGGATGGCGGTGTAGCCGATGGTCAGGTCGATCATGACGATGACGCTGCCGAGCTCCTTGGCGAACTCGGCGCGCTCGTACATGTCCTCCATGGTGGCGGCGGTGACGTTGAGGTAGTGGCCCTTGATCTCGCCGGTGGCGGCCTGGGCCTTGTTGACCGCCTCCATGCAGAACAGGAAGCGGTCGCGCCAGCGCATGAAGGGCTGGGAGTTGATGTTCTCGTCGTCCTTGGTGAAGTCCAGCCCGCCGCGCAGCGCCTCATAGACCACCCGGCCGTAGTTGCGGGCCGACAGGCCCAGCTTGGGCTTGACGGTGGCGCCCAGCAGGGGACGGCCGTATTTGCCCAGGTACTCGCGCTCCATGACGATGCCGTGCGGCGGGCCCTGGAAGGTCTTGACGTAGTGCGGGGGGATGCGCATGTCCTCCAGCCGCAGCGCCTTGAGGGCCTTGAAGCCGAAGACGTTGCCGATGATGGAGGAGGTGAGGTTGGCGATCGAGCCTTCTTCAAAAAGGTCCAGGTCGTAGGCGATGTAGGCGATGAACTGCCCTTCCTGGCCCGGCACCGGTTCGACCCGGTAGCACTTGGCCTGGTAGTTCTCGTAGCTGGTGAGCCGGTCGGTCCACACCACGGTCCAGGTGGCGGTGGAGGACTCCCCCGCCACGGCGGCGCCGGCCTCCTCCGGCGGCACCCCCGGCTGGGGCGTGATCCGGAACGCCGCCAGGATGTCGCTGTCCTTGGGCTGGTAGTCCGGTCGCCAATAGCCCATTTCCGCGTACGGGATCACCCCCGCCGACCAGCGGCCGCCCGTACCTGCGTTGCCTGACATCACGTGCTCCCGTGCCGTACCGAATGCGGACGGCACCAAGAGTGCGGCAATGATAGTTTGCCTGTCCATCAAGTGTTCTGCGATCACTATTAAGTGAACGCTCAACTATTGAAAGGACGGGATGACCGAGTCACGTCTGCGGACCTTCGTGGCGCTGGCCGACACCGGCTCGGTGCGCGCCGCCGCCGAACGCCTGTACGTGACCGAGTCGGCGGTCTCGGCGGCGGTCTCCGCGCTGGCCCGGGACCTGGGGGTGGCGGTGGTCGAGCGGCAGGGCCGGGGGGTGCGGCTCACCCCGGCCGGCGAGGTGTACGCCTCGTATGCCCGCAAGGTGCTGGGGCTGCTGGAGCAGGGCCGGGCGGCGGCGCGCGGCGAGGCCGACCCCGGCCGCGGCTCGCTGCGGCTGGCGGCCGTGACCACCGCCGCCGACCAGATCCTGCCGCGCCTGCTGGCGGGCTTCCGCAAGCGCTGGCCGCAGGTGGAGCTGACCTTGGAGGTGGGGCCCAGCCGGGTGGTGTGGCAGCGCCTGGCCGACCACGAGGCCGACCTGGTGCTGGGCGGGCGGCCGCCGGCCGGCGTCCCCGCCACCGTGCTGGCCACCCGCCCCAACGAGCTGGTGGTGGTGACCGCGCCGGGGGTGCCCTTCGACCTGCACACCACCCCGTGGGTGATGCGGGAGCCGGGCTCGGGCACCCGCGCCACCGCCGAGGCCTACCTGGCCGAGCGGGAGGCCGACCCGCCGCAGCTGGTGCTGGGCTCCAACGGCGCGGTGATCGCCGGGGCGGCGGCCGGGCTGGGCGCGGCGCTGGTGTCGCGCGATGCGGTCGGCGCCGAGCTGAAGGCCGGACGGCTGGTGGTGATCGACGCCCCCGGCACTCCGCTGCACCGGCCCTGGCACGCGGTCTGCGGGGCGACGCCCACCGCCACCACCCGGCTGTTCATCGAGCACCTGCTGGAGGACCCGGCCTGGAGCCCGGCGCCGGGACGGCCCGCTGCGCGCACCGCCTGACGGCGGGCACGGGCCGGACTCCGCCGACGGTATTGGATGTGTTATCAATAGCTTTCGTGGATCGCCGTCTCAGGGACTCCACCGGGAACGAAAGAACCGGATTCGGCGCGGCGAGCCCGCTGCGGCGCCGCCGCCGGGGTGGGACGGCGCCGAGGACTCACAGCGGTGCAGGGCCGGGTCCTCGCGGGCGGGGCCGCACCCCCCGCCGGATGAAAGCCGCCCAAGACGTCTGCAGGAGGACCCATGGCCGATGACCGCGCCTACGACATCGTCCTGTTCGGTGCCACCGGGTACACCGGCGGGCTGACCGCCGAGTACCTGGCCGAGCACGCCCCGCCGCACACCCGGTGGGCGCTGGCCGGGCGCAATCGGGCCAAGCTGGAGGCCGTCCGCGACCGCCTGGCGGCGATCTCCCCCGCCTGCGGCCAGCTGCCGCTGCTGCACGCCGACGCCGCCGACCCCGCCTCGCTGCGCAAGGTCGCCGAGTCCGCCCGCGTGGTCATCACCACCGTCGGCCCCTACCTGCGCTACGGCGAGCCGCTGGTGGCCGCCTGCGCCCGGGCCGGCACCGACTATGTGGACCTCACCGGCGAGCCGACGTTCGTGGACCTGATGTACGTCCGCCACCACGAGGAGGCGGTGCGCAGCGGGGCGCGGATCGTGCACGCCTGCGGGTTCGACTCCGTCCCCCACGACCTGGGCGTCTACTACACCGTCAAGCAGCTTCCCGAGGGCGCGCCGCTGCAGGTGGAGGGGTTCCTGCGGCTCGAGGCCGACTTCTCCGGCGGCACGCTGCACTCGTTCGTGGAGGTGCTGGCCGACCTGCCCGGCATGATGCGCGCCGAGCAGGCCCGCCGCCGCGTCGAGCCGCGCCCGGCGGGACGGCGGATCCGCATCTCCCGCCGTCCCGTCCCGCACACCCCCATCAAGGGCTGGGCGCTGCCGCTGCCGACGATCGACCCGCAGATCGTGGCCCGCTCGGCCGCCGCGCTGGACCGCTACGGCCCCGACTTCAGCTACGGCCACTACCTGGCGGTGCGGCGGGCGGCCACGGCGGCCGCGCTCACCGCGGGCGTGGGCGCGGCCACCGCGCTGGCCCAGCTGCCGCCCACCCGGTCGCTGCTGCTGCGGCTGCGCGGCTCCGGGGAGGGCCCCACGGCCGAGCAGATGGCCCGGCACTGGTTCCGCGTCACCTTCGCCGGACGGGTCACCGGCGGGGCGCACGCGGGGCGGGAGGTCGTCACCGAGGTCTCCGGCGGCGACCCCGGCTACGGGGAGACCGCCAAGATGCTGGCGGAGTCGGCGCTGTGCCTGGCGCACGACGACCTGCCGCCGACGCGCGGGCAGGTGACCACCGCCGTGGCCATGGGCGACGCCCTCATCGACCGGCTGACCAGGGCGGGGATCTCCTTCCGCGTGGTGCGCTCAAGCGCGGCGTAGCGGCACCAGGGCCTCCACGGTGGTGCCGCCGCCCGGACGGCTGGAGATGTGCACCCGCCCGCCCAGCAGCTCGGCGCGCTCGGACATGCCCCGCAGGCCGTAGGAGTCGGGGCGGCGGCCGGCGGCGAACACGTCCTGGATGGAAAAGCCGACGCCGTCGTCGGACACCCGCAGCCGCACCCGGTCGTCGTCGTGTTCCAGCAGCACGTGGACGACCGAGGCCTTGGCGTGCCGCAGGCAGTTGCCCACCGCCTCCTGGGCGATGCGGTACAGCGCCGTTTGGATGTGGTCGGGCAGCGCGTCCTCCAGCTCCCCGGAGACGGTGACGGTGACGTCCAGCGACGGCTGCCGGGAGCCGGCCTCGCGGGCCAGCGTGGCCAGCGCCGCCGTCAGCCCCAGGTCGTCCAGCACCGGGGGGCGCAGCCCGCCGATGGCCGCCCGGGTCTCGGCCGCCGCCAGGTCGCACAGCTCCCGCGCCAGCCCCAGCTGGGCCTGCGCCTCGGCGGTCGCGCCCTGGGCCAGCGCCTGCTCGCAGGCCGACAGGTGGAAGCCCAAGCTGGCCAGGCGCTGGGCGATGCCGTCGTGGATGTCGCGCACCAGGCGGGCCCGTTCGGCCTCCTGCACCTCCACGGCCCGTTCGGCGAACCGCTCGGCCGAGTGCTCGCGCTCTTGGGCGTTGCGCAGCCGGCGGCAGGAGTGCAGCACCGGGGCGAACAATGCGGCCAGCGCGGTGACCAGGTCCAGGTCCTCCTGCCGGCAGGGCCCGGCCGAGCGGACGTCGATCACCGCGATGGTGGCGCGCCGGTCGGCCAGCACCGGCAGCGCCGCGCCCCGCCCGTCGGCGTGCCGGCGCGGCCTGCCGTGCGCGGCGACCCAGCCGACGTCGCCCTCCCCGAGCGGGACGGGCTCGCGCCCGGGGCACTCCAGCGCCCGCTCCTCCTCGTCCAGCACGTACACGTCGCAAAAAGGCAGGTCGGCCGCTGAGCGCACCACCAGCCCGGCCAGCTCGACGGCCATGTCCGGCAGCACCCGGCCGGAGCAGGCCACGGTGACGATCCGCACCAGCAGGTCGCTGCCGCGCCCGGCCAGCAGCTCCAGCGGCGTCACCGCGGCCCCCTCCACCGGGCGCCCGCCGAGGGCCGTCCGGCCGCGCCGCCGCCCCGCCGGTGCACGGGTACGGCGGGCACCGCACGCAGGCGGGTGCCGCCCGGCCGCCGGGCAGGCGGCGTCTCAGGCGCCTTCGGGCCGGGCGCGCTCATCGGAACAGCCCTTCCCGCAGTGCCACGGCGATGGCTCCCGAGCGGTCGGTGACCTCCAGCTTGCGGTACAGCGCCCGCAGGTGGCTTTTGATCGTCTCCTCGCTGACCACCAACCGGGCCGCCATCGCCTTGTTGGACAGCCCGGCCACCAGCAGCGACAGCACCTCGCTCTCGCGCTGGGTGAGACCGCGGTGGGCGCCGGGCCAGAACTCGCCGCGGTTGAGCCGGGCCGCGCTGGCGGCCATCCGGCCCGCCAGCGTGGGGTCGACCACGGTCTCGCCCTGGGCGACCTCCTCCAGCCGCCGGACCAGTTCCAGCCCGTCGACCCGTTTGAGCAGGTAGCCGCGGGCGCCCGCCCGCAGCGCCTCGAAGACGTACTGCTCATCGTCGTAGACCGACAAGAACACCACGCGGGTGTCCGGTGAGCGGCCGGTCAGGTCGCGGCACAGATCCAGGCCGCTTTCCGCGCCGAGCCGCACATCCAGCAGCACCACGTCCGGCTGCAGCGCGGTGACCAGTCGGACGGCCTCCCGCGAGGTGCTCGCCTGGCCGATGACGCGCACCCGCCCGGAGAACCCGGCCAGCATCGCCTGCAGACCGGCGAGGATCATCTCGTGGTCGTCGACAAGGACTACTCGCACAGGGGGGACCATTCGAGCAACATAACAATTATGAATTACCGGTCAGTAGGCCCCCGCCCCGTTACGGGGAGACCGCATTCGAACGCCCGCCTCCCCCACCGCACCCCCCACGGTTTCACCCCCCGATTCCCCTAGATGGGTGAGGACCGCCAGAAAACGGACGCCCTACCGTCATGCCCCGGCAGGCAAACGGCTCGGACGGAGGACTTCAGGTGCCCCATCGGATCGTCCACATGCTCAGGGCGCGCGGCCGGCGCCGCCCCGTCATGCTCGCCATCGCCGGGGACAGCGCGGCGGGCAAGACGACGCTGACCAGGGGGCTCGTCGAGTGCCTGGGGGCCGACCGGATGACCGCGGTGTGCGTGGACGACTACCACCGCTACGACCGCGTCGAACGCCGGGACAAGCCGTTCACGGCGCTGCATCCGGACTGCAACTACATCGAGATCATGGAGCAGCACCTGCAGCTGCTGTCGATGGGCGAGCCGATCCTCAAGCCGGTCTATGACCACTCCACCGGGCAGCTGGTGCGTCCGGAGCTGGTCGAGCCGCGGGACTTCGTGATCGTGGAGGGGCTGCTGCCGCTGCACACCCGTCTGGCGCGCGCCTGCTTCGACATCACCGTCTACCTGGACCCTCCGGAGACGCTGCGCCACCGGTGGAAGATCGAGCGGGACTGCGCCAAGCGCGGCTACACCCCCGACCAGGTGCGCGCCGAGCTGGAGCGCCGCGAGCCGGAGAGCGCCGCCTTCATCCGCCCGCAGCGCCGCTGGGCCGACATCGTGGTGCGCTTCGCCCCGGTCGCCGGCCGCACCGACCCGCCGGGCACGCCGCTGTCGGCCGAGCTGCTGCTGCGGCCCACCATCGACCATCCCGAGCTGCGCGGGGTGCTCGACGACGCCGAGCACCGGGCGATGCACCTGAAGCTGCACCGCGATACCGACGGCCGTCCCGTGGACGCCCTGCACATCCACGGTTACGTCTCTTCGGAAGAATGTCAGGTGGTCAAGAAGGCGATCTGGGAACGCCTGGGCACCGGGACCGAGATCCCCGAGGCCCTCGGCAAGCTCTCCGACGGCACCGACAGCGGTCCGCTGGCCATCACCCAGTTGCTGCTGCTGTACCACCTGCTGGAGGCCAACCGACGTCAGGCCGCCTAATCCCCCTGGGATGACGCCCCTCTGGGCGGCCTGCCGCCGTGGCCGACGCGGGGAGGCCCGGAGCGGTGTGCTCCGGCCGCGCGGCCGCGGCCCCGGGAGGGCGCCGACGATTTCGCTGGACCGTCGTCGGCGCCCTCCTGAACCCTTTCCGGCGCCCTCGCAGCGGGTTTTCCGCCGGCTCGGGTACGCGCGACCCGGCGGCGCTGCACGATCTCCTCGACTCCGACCGCATTCCGCCGAATATCGGGCCGGAGGATTCACCGGCGCCTACGAATTCTGAAAGACCGTCCCGACCGAAAAGACCTTTCGTCGGCCGCTGAAGACCACGGCGTTCGCCAAACGCGGGCGGAGCCGTTGCCGATTTCCCCGCCTCGACCGCCGCCGTTCCACACCAAGAGAGCACGCTCGCCCCTCTTCGGAGGGAACGAAGGCCATGACGAGGAAAGAATGCTTTCACAAGCCCTCGGAGTCCCCGCTGTGCAGCGGGGAAATCCGCGCTGGATTCTCTTCGCGGCGACCTATCCCACCGACCGTCTTCGAACCGGCCGGACGCCGCCCCGCCGGGCCGGAAGTCAGCCGATCGGGCCGCGTTTGAGGACGCGGCTGAGCGCGGCGGCGACCTCCTCCGACAGGCCGGGAGCCCCGGAGGTCACCAGATCGCCGGGGCGCTCTTGCGGCCTGGCCTCGCGCACATACCCGCAGGAGCGGCACTCCACTTCGCCCAGCCGGCAGATCAGCGCGGTCGAGCCGCACTCGGCGCACCGGTCCAGCTCCGCGGTCCAGTTCGGGGAGCTTTGGCAACCGGGACAGATCAGCACCTGCCGGTCCGCCCGCACCCCGCGTTTCCACGGGCTGGCGCCGCGGACGGGGTCGCTTTGCCGGGCCCCGCAACGGAAGCAGGGCATCACGCCTCCCACAGCCTCGGCCGGGGCGCGCCCCGGCCACCCATGATCACAGCGCGGCGAGCGCCTTGCGGTACTCGTCGATGTCGCGCGCCTCGGGCAACGGGTGCACGACCTTCCAGCGCACCACGCCCTCGCGGTCGATGATGAAGGTGCCGCGCAGGGCCACCCCGAGCTCGGCGTCGAAGACGCCGTACGTCCGGGCCACCTCGCCGTGCGGCCAGAAATCCGACAGCAGCGGGAAGGTGTACCCCTCCTTGTCGGCCCATGCCCGCAGGGCGAACTTGGAGTCCACCGACACCGCCAGCACCCGCGTGTCCCGCCCCAGGGACTCCAGCTCATCGCGGATGGCGCCCAGCTCGCCGGTGCACACCCCGCTGAAGGCCAGCGGGAAGAACACCACGACGACGTTGTGGCGGCCGCGATGCTCCGACAGCCGCACCGGCGTGCCGTGCTGGTCCGTCAGCTCGAAGTCCGGGGCGACATCGCCCACTTCTACCGCCATGGCGCTCCTGCCGATCGACCCCGCCGGACGGGACCCGCCCGCCGGCTCCCCGCGGCCGGGGGAAGGACGGGCGCGCCGGCCGTCACGGGCCGGCCCGCCACCGGCCCGGGGACGGGCCGGCCCGTCCAGTCTGCCACCGAGGCGGCGCGGTGCGGCGCACACCCCCGGCCGTCGTGCGCGCCCGGGTCTACTTGCGGACCTTGGGAGCCACCAGCCGGGTGCCCGACCAGTCCCGGGCCGCGCTCATGCTGCTGGTCTGCGCCAGACCCGCGGTCGGGGCGGCCTCCCCGATGTCGCTGGGCTCCACGTGACCGGCCCGGCCCGCCTTGGGCGTCAGCAGCCAGATGTGGCCGCCGTCGGCCAGCGGGGTGCGCGCGTCGACCAGCCCGTCGACCAGGTCGCCGTCGTCCTCGCGCCACCACAGCACCACGACGTCGACGGCGTCCTCGTAATCCTCGTCGACCAGCTCGCTGCCGATGACCGCCTCGATGGAGGCACGCAGCTCCTCGTCGCAATCATCGTCGTAGCCGATCTCCTGCACCACCTGGCCTGGCTTGAAGCCGAGCCGTTCGGCCAGGCTGCGCTCAGACTGCGCCTGACCCGCGGTCGCGCTCACGAACGTCCTCCCAATGTCGATAGGCCACTCGGTGTGGCGTTGCGGGACAGTTCACACAAGTGACGGCCCCAACGCAAGTGCCTTGGGCGCTTTGGCGGCTTCGTCTGCCTGATCGGAGCGTTTCATGTGGCAAGGTCCACACCGAGCGTAACAAACCGGTCCGATTCAGCCCGCCAGGAAAGACAGCCGGACCTGCCGTTCGGGGTTGTCCACGTTCAGGTCCACGATCGCCACGGATTGCCAGGTCCCCAACGCCATCCGGCCGTCGATCACCGGAATCGTGGCGTACGGCGGGATCAGCGCCGGCATCACATGGGAGCGGCCGTGGCCGGGCGAGCCGTGCCGGTGCCGCCAGCGGTCGTCGGCCGGCAGCAGCTCCCGCAGCGCCGCCAGCAGGTCGGCGTCGCTGCCGGCGCCCAGCTCGATCAGCGCCACCCCCGCGGTCGCGTGCGGCACGAACACGTGCAGCAACCCGTCGCCGCCGGCCTCGGCGGCGAACGCCGCGCACTCGGCGGTGATGTCGTGCACCGTCTCGCGCCCGCCGGTGGCGACCCGGATCACCGTGCTCTTCATGAAGATCTGTCTACCCGGACGGCGGCGCCGGAGCAAAGATCCCGTCCCACTATGGTCAGGGCCGCGTTCAGCGCCGGTGGGACCGGTTCTCGGCGGCCGGGCGAGCCGGGAGAGCCCACCGGCCCGCGCCCCGCCGGGCGGCCCGCCGGCCGTCCGGCGGGGGCTGCTCGGCCGGGCCGGGCGGCCGGCGGTCAGCTCCGCTGCGGCACCCGCCCGGTCTTGCGGGAGGCCTTGCGGGGCGACTCGACCACGGCGTCCGGGCCGGGGAAGACCAGGCCGGTGTGTCCGTCGTCGAACCGCACCACATAAGGCGGGCCGCCCTCGCCGCCGCGCACTTCGATGATCTCGCCGCTGCGGTCCGGCTGCCCCACGGCGTTGCCGCGCACGTGCAGCCGGTCGCCCACTGATGCCTGCATCGCACACCTTCCCGCAATCGGTCACTGAGCCTTGATGCGTTCCTCGCGGCCGCAGGGCCGCCTGCAGGAAGCCTTCCCCGCCGAGCGGGTTCGTCACCGGGCTGACCGGCGCAAATGGTTACCGGGCAGTAGAGATGCGTTAGCCGTCATAACAGACGACCATGGGGGTTGGGGCGGTGCACCAACCGACGACCGTCGAACGCCGCCCGACCCGAAACGGTGAGCACAGAGGGGACCCCGTGGCTTCCGGACGCCAACGCTTTTCGATCATCAGCGACGGGCTGCCGAGCCAGCTCCCGGACGTCAACCCTGACGAGACCCGGGAGTGGCTGGAATCGCTCGACACGGTCATCAAGACCGAGGGCCGCACTCGCGCGCGCTACCTGATGCTCCGCCTGCTGGAGCGGGCCCGCGAGCAGCAGGTGGGCGTGCCAGGGCTGCGCAGCACCGACTACATCAACACCATCCCGCCGGAGCGGGAGCCGTGGTTCCCCGGTGATGAGCACATTGAGCGCCGCATCCGCGCCTACATCCGCTGGAACGCGGCCGTCATGGTCTCCCGGGCCAACCGGCCCGAACTGAGCGTCGGCGGGCACATCGCCACCTACGCCTCGGCCGCCTCGCTGTATGAGGTCGGCTTCAACCACTTCTTCCGTGGCAAGGACCACGGCGAATCCGGCGACCAGGTGTTCATCCAGGGGCATGCCGCGCCGGGCATCTACGCCCGCGCCTTCCTGGAGGGACGGCTGACCGAGCAGCAGCTGGACGGGTTCCGCCAGGAGATCTCCCATCCCGGCGGGGGGCTCAGCTCCTACCCGCACCCGCGGCTGATGCCCGACTTTTGGGAGTTCCCCACCGTCTCCATGGGGCTGGCTCCCATCAACGCCATCTACCAGGCCCGTTTCAACCGCTACCTGTACAACCGCAAGATCAAGGACACCTCGCGCTCGCACGTGTGGGCGTTCCTGGGCGACGGCGAGATGGGCGAGCCGGAGTCGCTGGGCGCCATCGGGCTGGCCGCGCGCGAGGAGCTGGACAACCTCACCTTCGTCATCAACTGCAACCTGCAGCAGCTCGACGGCCCGGTCCGCGGCAACGGCAAGATCATCCAGGAGCTGGAGGCGTTCTTCCGCGGCGCCGGCTGGAACGTCATCAAGGTCATCTGGGGCCGCGACTGGGACCCGCTGCTGGCCAAGGACGTCGACGGCGTGCTGGTCAACAAGATGAACACCACGCCGGACGGGCAGTTCCAGACCTACAGCGTGGAGTC